>NZ_JBNCKV010000003.1:60415-485421 GCF_049841695.1 Micromonospora sp. DT178 | reverse complement strand
AGCGCCAGGCTGGGCGAGTACGGCGCGGAGAAGATCTACGCGGCCGAGAGCGAGGAGATCGACGGCTACCTGGTGGCGCCGAAGGCGACCGTCGTGGCCGAACTGGTGTCGCGGGTGCGGCCGGCCGCGGTGCTGCTGGCTTCGTCGCAGGAGGGCAAGGAGATCGCCGCCCGGCTGGCCGTCAAGCTGGACAACGGCATCCTGACCGACGTGGTCGGCCTGGCCGCCGACGGCACCGCCACCCAGGTGGCGTTCGCCGGCTCCACGATCGTCACGTCGAAGGTCACCCGTGGTCTGCCGCTGGTGACGGTGCGGCCGAACTCGGTCAACCCGACGCCGGCGGCGGCCAGCCCGGCGGTGGAGCAGCTCACCGTCGCGGTCACCGACACCGACAAGCTGGCGAAGGTCGTGGACCGGGTGGCCGAGCAGAAGGGCTCGCGTCCGGAGTTGACCGAGGCCGGCATCGTGGTCTCGGGTGGTCGTGGTGTCGGTAACGCCGACAACTTCAAGCTGGTCGAGGAACTGGCCGACCTGCTCGGTGGTGCTGTCGGGGCGTCCCGCGCGGCGGTCGACTCCGGGTACTACCCGCACCAGTTCCAGGTGGGTCAGACCGGTAAGACGGTGTCTCCGCAGCTTTACGTCGCGCTTGGTATCTCGGGTGCGATCCAGCACCGGGCCGGTATGCAGACGTCGAAGACGATCGTCGCGGTCAACAAGGACGGCGAGGCGCCGATCTTCGAGTTGGCCGACTTCGGTGTGGTGGGCGACCTGTTCAAGATCGTCCCGCAGGCCGCGGAGGAGATCCGCAAGCGCAAGTGAGCTGACGTCCGTCCGCGCGAGGGCCGGGAACCGCGACACGGTTCCCGGCCCTCGCCGTTTCTCCGGTCGCCGCCCGGAACGACCCACGGCCCCCACGCCGACCTGCGACGATGGAGACGCTCTCCCCGGGTACCCGGTGCGGCCGTCCCCGTGCGGAACAGGAGTGTGCCGATGCCGGCCAGGACGTCCGAGGGTGACCACCACGCGCTCGCCGTGCACGAGGTCGTGCTGCTGCTCGGGACCGACACCGAGCACGGGCTGACCGACGAGGAGGCGGCGGCCCGGCTCCAGCGGTACGGGCCCAACGTGCTGCCCAGCGCCACCGGGGGCGGGGTCCTGCGCCGCCTGCTGCGGCAGTTCCACAACCCGCTGATCTACGTGCTGGTCGCCGCCGGCGTGGTCACCCTGCTGCTCGCCGAGTACGTCGACTCGGCGGTGATCTTCGGGGTGGTGCTCGTCAACGCCGTCGTCGGCTTCCTCCAGGAGTCCCGTGCGGAGGCGGCCCTCGACGCGCTGCGGGCGATGGTGCGTACGCAGGCCCGGGTGCTGCGCGGCGGCCGGCAGCGCCACGTGCCGTCGGACGACGTGGTCCCCGGGGACCTGGTGCTGATGGAGGCGGGGGAGAAGGTGCCCGCCGACCTGCGGCTGGTCCGCGCCGCCGAACTGCGGGCCGACGAGTCGGCGCTGACCGGCGAGTCGCTGCCCGTACGCAAGGACGAGCTGGTCGTACCGGCCGAGACGCCGGTGGCCGACCGCCGCAACCTGCTCTACTCCGGCACCCTGCTCACCGGCGGCACGGCCGTCGGCGTCGCGGTCGCCACCGGGGCGGAGACGGAACTGGGCCGGATCCACCGCCTGGTCGGCGGCGCGGAGGTGCTGGACACGCCGCTGACGGTCAAGCTCGCCCGGTTCAGCCGCCTGCTCACCGTGGCGATCCTGCTCCTCGCCGCGGTGACCTTCGGCATCGGCGTGGTGCGGGGGCAGGACGCCGGCGAGACGTTCACCGCCGCCGTGGCGCTGGCCGTCGGCGCGATCCCGGAGGGGCTGCCCGCCGCCGTGACGATCACCCTGGCGATCGGCGTGTCCCGGATGGCCCGCCGCCGGGCGGTGATCCGGCGGCTGCCGGCGGTGGAGACGCTGGGCAGCACCACGGTGATCTGCACCGACAAGACCGGCACCCTCACCGAGAACCAGATGACGGTCCAGGTGCTCTGGACGCCGCAGGGGCGCTACGAGGTCGGCGGGACCGGCTACGCCCCGACCGGCGAGATCCGGGACCCCGGGGGCGGCCCGGCCCCGACCGGGGAGGGCGCGTTGCGCTGGTCGCTGCTGGCCGGCGTGGGCTGCAACGACGCCCGGCTGGACGAGCGGGATGGGCGGTGGGTCGTGCTGGGCGACCCCACCGAGGGGGCGATGCTGGTGGCGGGCGCCAAGGTGGGGCTGCACGCGCACGAGGTCGCCACGGAGCTGCCCCGGGTGGCCGCCGTCCCGTTCACCTCGGAGCGGCAGTTCATGGCGACCCTGCACGAGCGTCCCGACGGCGGGCGGATCGTGCTGGTCAAGGGGGCCGTGGAGCGGGTGGTCGAGTGGTCCGGCTCGGCGGCGCGTCCCGACGGCTCGACCGGACCACTCGACGCCCCGGCCGTGCTGGCCGCCGCCCACGAACTGGCCGCCGAGGGGCTGCGGGTGCTCGCCACCGCGATGCGACCGGTCGGCCCGGCGGACGGGCTCGCGGAGGAGGAACTGGCCGGCACCCTGGTCTTCACCGGGCTGCACGCGATGCTCGACCCGCCCCGGGCCGCCGCCGCGGCGGCCGTCCGGTCCTGCCACCGCGCGGGGATCGACGTGAAGATGATCACGGGGGACCACCTGGCCACCGCCAGCGCCATCGCGTGCCGGCTCGGGCTGCTGCGTACCGAGCCCGGGCCGGGCGACGTGCTGACCGGCGCCGACCTGGCGGCGCTGCCCGCCGGGGAACTGCCCGCGGCGGTACGGCAGGCGTCGGTGTTCGCCCGCGTCTCGCCCGAGCAGAAGCTGCGGCTGGTGGAGGCGTTGCAGGCCGACGGCCAGGTGGTCGCGATGACCGGTGACGGGGTCAACGACGCCCCCGCGTTGCGGCAGGCCAACATCGGGGTGGCCATGGGCCGCAGCGGCACCGAAGTGGCCAAGGAGGCCGCCGACGTCGTGCTGACCGACGACGACTTCGCCACCATCGAGACGGCCGTCGCGGAGGGGCGCGGCGTCTTCGCCAACCTGACCAAGTTCATCACCTGGACGCTGCCCACCAACGCGGCGGAGGGGCTGGTCATCCTCGTCGCTATCGTGCTCGGCTCGGCGCTGCCGATCCTGCCGAGCCAGATCCTCTGGATCAACATGACCACGGCGGTGTTCCTCGGCCTGACGCTCGCCTTCGAGCCGAGGGAGCCCGGGATCATGGACCGCCCGCCCCGCGACCCGGGTCAGCCCCTGCTGACCGTCGCGCTGGTGGTCCGGGTGCTGCTGGTCTCCGCGCTGCTGGTGGTGGGCGCCTGGTGGCTGTTCGAGTGGGAGCGTTCCGGCGGGGCCGACCTGGCGCAGGCGCGCACCGCCGCGGTGAACCTCTTCGTCACCGTGATGGCGTTCTACCTGTTCAGCTGCCGCTCCCTGACCCGCTCGCCCTGGCGCCTGGGCCTGTTCAGCAACCGCTGGCTGATCGTCGGGGTGCTGGTGCAGGCCCTCGGCCAGCTCGCCCTGACCTACCTGCCGGTGATGAACGACCTGTTCCGCACGGCGCCCATCGACGGGCAGGCGTGGCTGCGGATCCTGGGCATCGCCGTCGTGGTCTCCGCCATCGTCGCGCTCGACAAGCGGTTCGGCCGCTTCGGCCGCCGGCTCGGCTGAGCCGCCGGCCGGGTCGCCGGGGCCGCCGGTCGCCTGGCGGGCAGCATCGCGACGCCGGCCGCCGGGGCGGGCGATGGGAGCTGATCGGCGGGCCGGGGAGCTGAGCCGGCCCGCCGATCAGCCCGTCAGGGTGCCCCTCAACAGGCTCTTGCCGGAGTGGGCGGTGTTGTTGTCGTACGCCTCGGCGGAGACGTCGACAACCGAGTATGCCTCAAGGTCCACGTTCGGCGGCAACGGCAGCAGTTCGTCCGTCGCGTCGCCGAGCACGCCGACCGAGAACATCTCCATGTTCCGCGGGTTGATGAGCCAGACCTCGTAGTACCCCGGGACGTCCGGGAGATTCGCCACGTGCAGGTGCAGCCGGCCGTTGTCGAAGACCCGGGCCTCGCCGTTGGCGTCCGGCGGCGTCTCGCCGTACGCCTTCAGCGGTGCGCTGGCCAGCACCACCCGCCGCGGCGCGGGCTCCGGCGTCGACCCGGTCGCGTCGAGCACGGCGACGGTGCCGACGACGCCGATCGCGGCGGCGGCCACCGCGGTCGCGGCGGTCACGGCCCAGCGCGACCAGCGCCCCCGCCTCGGCGCGAGGAGCACCGCGCCCGACCGGTCGGAGGGCGGTTCGCCCGAGGGGCGCTCGTCGGTCGACCGCTCGGCGCGCGGCCCGGGCAGTACCGGGAGGGACTCCGCCGCCCGGATCTCCGCGACGATGCCCTGCCAGACGTGCTCCGGCGGGTCGGGCAGGTCGTGCAGGCCCTGGGCGCCGGCGCCGAGGCCGGCCACGTGCTGGAGGGTCTCCATCTCCGCCCGGCAGTGCGCGCAGGTGTCGAGGTGGGTGTTCTCTCCGGCGTCCGCCTCGGTCTCACCGAGCGCCAGGAAGACCAGCCGGTCGTGGTCCAGGTGCGGCACCGTCCACCTCCCATCTGCGTTTCAAGCTCGCCATGCCGCGCCGGATGTGGCTCTTGACCGTGCCGAGCGGCACCCCGGTCACCGTCGCGATCTGCTGGTGGGTCAGGTCGTCGAAGAACGCCAACTCCAGCATGCGCCGCTGGTCGTCGGGCAGTCGGGCCAGCTCGTCGGCGACCACGAGCCGGTCGACCACCGTGTCCGGATCCGGGCCGGCCGGCGCCGACTCCGGCAGCTGCCGGACCGTCTCGACCACCCGGGTCTCCCGGGCGGAGGCCCGCAGCCGGTCGATGACCTTGCGCCGGCCGATGCCGAGCAGCCAGCCGACCAGCGAGCCCTTGGCCGGGTCGAAGGTGTCCCGCCCCAGCCAGGCGGCGACGAAGGTGGTCTGGGTCACGTCCTCCGCGTCGCTGCGGTTGGCCAACGTGCTGGTGGCCAGGTGCAGGACCGCCCGGCCGTACCGGTCGTACGCCTCCCGCAGCGCCAGCTCGTCGCCCGCACGGAAGCGGGCGGCCAGGTCGTCCACGGGTGGGTCCGGCTCCTGCCGTGCCGCTGTCACAGGGCGGATCGCCTTCCTGGGGGCATGCCCGACTGTAGCTCCCACAGCCATCGCCCCACCTCTCCGGTCGGTCTGGTCTCAGCAGCTCTTCGCTCCGCGGGCGGCGGACGGATGCGGCTGTGACGGACGAAAAGAAGTCGCCGCCGGCCGCATCCGGCGGTGGTGGACCGGGCGTAACTCGTTTTGCACACCAGGCCTGACGAACCAGTACCAATCACCAGGAGGCAGACATGCAGCTCTCGTACTTCCGTCGGGTCGCCGCGGGCGGCGCGGTCGCCGCGCTGACGTTCGCCGGAGCCGGCGCCCTCACCGCCACCCCCGCGTACGCCGCCTCGTCGAAGGTCTCCGTCGTGCACGGCATTCCGGACACCCCGGTCGACGTCTACGTCAACGGCGAGAAGACGCTGGACAACTTCAAGCCCGGCGACGTGGCCGGCCCGCTGAACCTCGAGGAGGGCGCGTACGACATCGCGCTCACCAAGCCCGGCGAGCCGATCGCCCAGGCCATCCTCAGCGTCGACGACGCCGCGGTGCCGGGCGGGGCGAACATCAGCCTCGCCGCCCACCTCGACGCCGCCGGCAAGCCGAAGATCACGCCGTTCGTCAACGACACCGGCAAGGTCGCCGCCGGCAAGGCCCGGCTGATCGTCCGGCACACCGCCGCCGCCCCGGCGGTGGACGTACGCGCCGGCGGCACCCCGGTCTTCGAGGGCCTCACCAACCCGAACGAGGCCAAGGGCGACGTCGACGCGGGCACCGTCAAGGCGGACGTGGTGCTCGCCGGCACCGACACCGTGGCGATCGGGCCGGCGGACCTCGACCTCAAGGAGGGCACCGCGACGATCGTGTACGCCATCGGCTCGGCCGAGGCGAAGAACCTGGGCGTCGTGGCGCAGACCATCACCGGTCTGCACTCGGCCCCGGCCGGGGTGCCCAGCGGCGACGGCGGCCGGGCCGGCACCGGCGTGGACACCTGGTGGTACGTGCTGACCGGCGCCGGCGTGCTGCTCCTGGTCGGCGGCGGGGCGCGGGTGGCCACCGCCCGGACCGGTCGCAGGTGACGGTGCGCCACCGCGGGGCGCTGGCGGCCGTGGCCGCCGGCGTCGCCGCGCTCACCGTCGCGACCGTGGTCGCCTGCGGCTCCCGGCCGGCCGGGAACGTCGGCGCGACCGAGGCCGCCGACCTGGCCGGCGCCGCCCCGAGCCCGCCGGCCGCCGGCCCGTCGGTGCCGGTGACCCGGGGCGAGCTGCCCGGCGGTACGCGGACCGTCCCGCCCGTACGGCTGGTCATCCCGGCCATCGGCGTCACCGCCACGGTCGACGCCGTGGGCATCAACGGCGCGACCGGCGAGTTCGAGGTGCCGCCCAGCGTGGACCGGATCGGCTGGTACCGCCACGGCCCGGGGCTGGAGGCGCGGGCGGGGTCGGTGGTCGTCGCCGGGCACGTGGACAGCGCCACCCAGGGCGAGGGGGCCTTCTTCCGGCTCCGGGAGCTGGACCGCGGCGACACCCTCGCCGCCACCGGCGGCGACGGCGTCCGCAGGGAGTACCGGGTCGTCGCCCGGGAGGAGTACCGGAAGACGAAGATCCCCCTGGACCGCTACTTCGCCCGGGACGGCAAGCCCCGGCTGACCCTGATCACCTGCGGCGGGCCCTTCGACGCCGAGGCACGCCGGTACCGCGACAACATCGTGGTCACCGCCGTGCCGGCCTGACCGGATCCCCGCTCCGGCTGCGGGCGCGGGGCCGGGGCGGGAGCGCACGCCCTCCGCCCCGGCCCCGCACGGCGTACTCCGGCCACCGCCGGGTCCGGCGCCGGTCGTAGGCTGAACCGTGATGGCTTACCTGGATCACGCGGCGACCACTCCGATGCTCGACGAGGCACTGGAGGCGTACGTCGCCACCGCCCGCGAGGTCGGCAACGCGTCCTCACTGCACGCGGCGGGCCGCCGTGCCCGACGGCGGGTGGAGGAGTCGCGGGAGCGGGTGGCCGCCGCGCTGGGCGCCCGGCCCTCCGAGGTCGTCTTCACCGGCGGCGGGACCGAGAGCGACAACCTCGCCGTGAAGGGCATCTTCTGGGCCCGCCGGTCCGCCGACCCCCGGCGGGACCGGGTGGTCTCCAGCGCCGTCGAGCACCACGCGGTGCTCGACGTGGTGGACTGGCTGGCCGACCACGAGGGCGCCGGCGTGGGCTGGCTCTCCGTCGACGCCGCCGGCCGGCTCAGCCCCGACGAGCTGCGTGCCGAGCTGGCCGCCCACGGCGACCGGGTCGCCGTGGTGACCGCCATGTGGGCCAACAACGAGGTCGGCACCGTGCAGCCGGTCGCCGAGCTGGCCGCGGTCGCCGCCGAGCACGGGGTGCCGTTCCACACCGACGCGATCCAGGCGGTCGGGCAGGTGCCGGTCGACTTCTCCGTCGACGGGGTCGCCGCGCTGACCGTGACCGGGCACAAGCTCGGCGGGCCGACCGGGGTGGGCGCCCTGCTGCTCGCCCGCGACGTGTCGGCCACCCCGCTGCTGCACGGCGGCGGCCAGGAGCGCGACGTGCGCTCCGGCACCCTCGACACGGCCGGCATCGTGGCCTTCGCGGTCGCCCTGGAGGCGGCGGTCAAGGGCCAGCAGGAGTACGCGGCCCGGGTCGCCGCGCTCCGCGACGACCTGGTCGAGCGGGTCCGGCACGCGGTGCCCGAGGTCGTCTTCAACGGCGACCCGACCGACCGGCTGCCGGGCAACGCGCACTTCTCCTTCCCCGGCTGCGAGGGCGACGCCCTGCTGCTCCTGCTGGACGCCCAGGGCATCGCCTGTTCGACCGGTTCCGCCTGCTCCGCCGGGGTGGCCCAGCCCTCACACGTGCTGCTCGCCATGGGCGCCGACGACGACCGCGCCCGCTCCTCGCTGCGCTTCACCCTCGGCCACACCAGCACCCCCGCCGACGTCGACGCCCTCATCGCCGCCCTCCCGGCCGCCGTCGAGCGCGCCCGCCGCGCCGCGGCCCTCCGCACCCCCCGCTGACCCCACCCCGCCCCGCGCCCCACCCCTGCGGCGATCATGCAGTTGTGGTGCCGAAGCATGACTTCCCGCGGCATTCGTCCCCCAGCACAACTGCACGATCGACGGGAGGACGGGGCGGGGAGGGCAGGTGGGTGGGTGGGGTGGGGGTGGGGCGGGGATAGGGTCGGTGGGGTGAAGGGAGTGAGCCGGTGAGGGTGTTGGCGGCGATGTCGGGCGGGGTCGACTCGGCGGTCGCGGCGGCGCGGGCCGTCGAGGCGGGGCACGACGTGACCGGCGTGCACCTGGCGCTGGCCCGCAACCCGCAGACCTACCGCACCGGCGCGCGCGGCTGCTGCACGTTGGAGGACTCCCGCGACGCCCGGCGGGCCGCCGACGTCATCGGCATCCCGTTCTACGTGTGGGACATGGCCGACCGCTTCCACGCCGACGTGGTGGACGACTTCGTCGCGGAGTACGCAGCCGGCCGTACGCCCAATCCCTGCCTGCGCTGCAACGAGAAGATCAAGTTCGCCGCGGTGCTGGACCGGGCCGTGGCCCTGGGCTTCGACGCCGTGGTCACCGGCCACCACGCCCGGCTCGGCGCGGACGGCCTGCTGCGTCGCAGCGTCGACCTGCCCAAGGACCAGTCGTACGTGCTGGCGGTGCTCACCCGCGAGCAGCTGGACCGGTCGATCTTCCCGCTCGGGGACTCGACGAAGGCCCAGGTCCGCGAGGAGGCCGCGCGGCGGGGGCTGGCGGTGGCCGACAAGCCGGACTCGCACGACATCTGCTTCATCGCCGACGGGGACACCCGCGGCTTCCTCGCCGAGCGGCTCGGCGAGGCGCCCGGCGCGGTGGTGGACGCCGCCACCGGCGCGGTGGTGGGCAGCCACACCGGCGCGTACGCGTACACGGTCGGGCAGCGACGCGGCCTGCACCTGGACCGCCCGGCGCCGGACGGACGGCCCCGCTACGTGCTGTCAATCACGCCGAAGACCAACACCGTGACGGTGGGCCCGGCCGAGGCGCTGGAGGTCTCCCGGGTGCGCGCCGAGCGTCCCGTGTGGACGGGTGGCCCGCGCCCCGACGCGCCGCTGGAGTGCGAGGTGCAGCTGCGGGCGCACGGGGACGTGGTGCCGGCGACCGTCGAGCTGACCGCCGACGGGCTGCGCGCCGAGTTGCGCCGCCCCGTCCGCGGGGTCGCCGCCGGTCAGGCCATCGTGGCGTACCGGCCGGACCCGGCCGGCGACGTCGTGCTCGGCTCCGCCACCATCGCCGGCTGACGACCCACCCGCCGATCCGCGGACCGGATAGTCTTCGGCCGTGACAGATCAGGTGTGGCCCTGGCCGGCCGGCGCGGCGACCGGCATCGGTTCGCTTCCCGGCACCGACATCGCCGAGGCGCAGCGGATCGTCCTCGGAGAGCTTCCCGCCCTGCCCCACCTGCCGGAGCTGCCGGCCCGGGGCCCCGGCGCCGACCTCATCGGCCGGACCGCCGGCCTGCTGGTCGAGCTGCCGGTGGAGCTGTACGCCGCCCGCTGGCGGATCGCACCGCGCCCGGGACGGGACGTGCGCCGCGCCCGTGACCTGATGGAACGCGACCTCGACCAGCTCGCCGAACAGGCCGAGGAGTACGCGGGGCCCGTCAAGGTCCAGGCCGGCGGCCCGTTGACCCTGGCCGCGTCCCTGGAGCTGCCGATCGGCGGCCGGATGCTGCGCGACCCCGGCGCGGTCCGGGACCTCACCAACTCGCTCGCCGAGGGGCTGCGCGGGCACGTGGCGGCGGTCGCCCGCCGGCTGCCGCGCGCCACCGTGCTGCTCCAACTCGACGAGCCGTCGATGCCGACGGTGCTCGCCGGGCGGGTGCCCACCGAGAGCGGGCTCGGCGCGTACCGGGCCGTGGATCCGAGCGTCGCCGCGTCGCTGCTGCGCACCGTCGTCGAGGCGGCCGGGGTGCCGACCCTGGTGCACTGCTGCGCGCCGGACGTGCCGCTGGAGCTGATCCGCTCGACCGGTGCCGTCGGCGTGGCCCTCGACCTCGGTCTCGTCACCGACCTGGACCCGCTGGGCGAGGCGATCGACGCGGGGCTCGGGCTGCTGGCCGGGGCCGCGCCCACCGGGCCGTCGGCCGCCGGTCGCGCGCCGACCTCGGCGCAGGTCGCCGACCGCGTACGCCAGCTCTGGGACCGCCTCGGGTTCCCCCGCCGGCGCCTCGCCGAGCAGGTCGTGGTGACCCCGGCCTGCGGCCTCGCCCACGCCACCCCGCAGTACGCGCGCGCGGTGCTCGCCGCCTGCCGGGACGCGGGACGGCGGCTCGCCGAGGACTGAGGTTTCCCGTCGTACGGGCGGGGCAGAAGGCCGACATGATCGGACAACTGCGCACCGTGGTCATCGACTGTCCCGACCCCGGGGCCCTGGCCGGTTTCTACTCGGAGCTGCTGGGCCTGCCCGTCGATCCCGACGCCAGCGACGACGGCTGGGTCGTGGTCGCCGGCTCGGGGCACCGCCTCGCCTTCCAGAAGGCACCCGACCTGCGCCCGCCGGCGTGGCCCGACCCGGAACGCCCCCAGCAGTTCCACCTGGACGTACAGGTGACGGACGTGGACGCGGCCGAGAAGCGGGTGCTGGCGCTCGGCGCCCGGCGGCTGCCCGGCGAGGGCGACGACTTCCGGGTCTACGCCGACCCGGCCGGCCATCCCTTCTGCCTGGTCTTCCCCGAGTGAGCCGACCCGGCACGCCGGCGCAGCCGACTCCGTCGAGTGGTGCGGGTTGCGGGCGGGCGGCATGATCGCGGGAATGATCGACACCTCGCTCCGGCGGGCCGCCGGCTCCCTCTTCGGCCTCGCCTACGGTGACGCGCTGGGCAAGCCGACCGAGTTCCTGACTGTCGCCGAGATCGTTCGCCGCTACGGGCCCGCCGGCCCGCGCGAGCTCGCCGGCGACCCGGCGCTGGTGACCGACGACACGCAGATGGCGCTGGCGGTCGGCTGGGCGCTGCACGACGCGCCCGCGCCGACCCCGGAGGCGGTGGAGCCGCTGTTGCGCCGCCGCTTCCTCGACTGGGCGGCCAGCCCGGAGAACAACCGGGCGCCGGGCATGACCTGCCTGCGCGCCTGCGCGGAACTCGGGCGTGGGGCGCGCTGGCAGGAGGCTACGGTGGCCGGCTCGAAGGGCTGCGGGGCCAACATGCGGGTCACCCCGGTCGGCCTGGTCGACGTCGACCTGGACACCCTCGCCGGGCTGGCCCAGCTCCAGGCGGGGCTGACCCACGGTCATCCGACCGGCCTGGCGGCCAGCGAGCTGACCGCGTACGCGGTGCGGCTGCTGCGCGACGGCGCGGCGCTGGCGGAGCTGCCCCGGCTGCTCGCCGAGCGGGCCCGCGACCAGCGGCGGGTCTACCGCGCCGACTGGCTCGGCGACCTGTGGCAGCGCCCCGGCGTGGACGCGCCGGAGGACTTCATCGCCCGGGGCTGGGACGAGTGCCTCGCGGTCCTCGACCGCCTCGACGCCGCCCTCGCCGGCCCGGACGACGGCGGCGACCCGTGCCGGCACACCGGCGAGGGGTGGATCGCCGAGGAGGCGCTGGCCACGGCCCTGTTCTGCGCGATCCGGCACGCCGACGACCCGGTGGCGGCGCTGGCCCGGGGCGCCACCACCGCCGGCGACTCCGACTCGATCGCCGCGCTGGCCGGCGCCTTCGTCGGCACCGCCCTGGGCATGGCGGCCTGGCCCGCCCCGTGGGCCGACCGCATCGAGTACGCCGACCAGCTCACCACCCTCGCCCGGGCCTGGGACTGACCCCGCCACGCCCGCGCCCGGGCCGGCGCCCCGCCCCGGTCGCGCGGACGGGATCCGTCGCACCCCGGGGCGCGCGGGCGGGATCCGTCGCACCCGGAGGCGCGCGGACGGGAACCGTCGCGCCCGGGGCGCGGGGGCGCGGTCGGCCCGGTCGGGGGTGCGCTGCGCCTCAGGCGCCGGGCAGGTGGGGCAGGCGGCGGATGCGGCGCCACAGGGCGGGATCGCAGGCGCCGGCGTGGCGGGAGAAGTCGGCGAGCGGGACGTGCGCCGGCTCGGCCAGGTCGACGAAGCTGTCGTGTTCGGCGTCGGGGTCCCACTCGCGGGTCGGGATGCGGACATGGTCGTCCCGGGCGCTCTTGTCCTGACTGGTGATCTTCAGGACGTCGGCTCCCCGGCTGTCGGCCCGCAGCACCAGGCAGGGCCGCACCTTCGAGCCGGTGCCGTCGGCGTACGGGACGTCGGCCCACCAGATCTCGCCGGGACGCGGCGCCCCGGCGGGGGACCGCTCGGCCGTACGCGGGCGGGGCGGCGCGGTGGAGCGGCCGGGACCGCCCGACGGCGTCCTGCGGCCGGGCCGGGTACCCGGCCGCCGGGGCGGACGCGGAGCGGCGTCCCGGCCGCCCCGTCGCCGGTCGTTCCACGCCCAGCCGGCGGCCACGGCCAGCACGATCGCCGCCGCCCAGAGCAGCCATTCCGGCATCCGTACCCCCGCCTGGTCAGTGGGCGCGGCGCGGACGCCGCGGGTGTGACGGCGGAGCGACCCGCCCCCGCGGCCCCGCCGTCCGGCGATCCTCGCACGGCCGGGGCCCCGGCGCCGGTCGGGCGCGACGGGTGGCCGGCGGACTGTCCCACCGGACCGCTACGGTGCCGGGGTAGCGGAATCACGGGAGGTCGCACGGTGTCCGAGGAAGCCATTGCCCAGCAGGTCACTCCGGCACAGGAGGCGGCGGCCGGTGCCGAGCCGACCCCCGACGCCCGGGAACGGCACGCCACGCTCAGCCAGGAGCTGACGGAACACCAGTACCGCTACTACGTGCTGGACGCGCCGACCATCCCCGACGCCGAGTTCGACCGGCAGCTGCGCGAGCTGGAGGCGCTGGAGGAGCAGTTCCCGGCGCTGCGCACCCCCGAGTCGCCCACCCAGCGGGTCGGTGGCACCTTCTCCACCGACTTCACCCCGGTGGCCCACGCCGAGCGGATGCTCTCCCTCGACAACGCCTTCACCGACGAGGAGCTGGCGGCCTGGGCCGAGCGGGTCGAGCGCGACGCGGGCGGGCCGGTGCCCTACCTCTGCGAGCTGAAGGTCGACGGTCTCGCCATCAACCTCACCTACGAACGCGGGCGGCTGGTCCGGGCGGCGACCCGGGGCGACGGCCGCACCGGCGAGGACGTCACCGCCAACGTGCGCAGCATCCGAGACGTGCCGGGCCAGCTCGCCACGTCGGCCGAGTTCGGCGACGTGCCGGAGTTCGTCGAGGTCCGCGGCGAGATCTACTTCCCGGTGGCCGCCTTCGCCGACCTCAACGCCGGGCTGGTCGAGCAGGGCAAGGCCCCGTTCGCCAACCCCCGCAACGCCGCCGCGGGCAGCCTGCGCCAGAAGGACCCGCGGATCACCGCCTCCCGGCCGTTGCGGCTGGTGGTGCACGGCATCGGCGCCCGCCGCGGCTTCAAGCCGGTGACGCAGTCCGAGTCCTACGCGGCGCTGAAGGCGTGGGGGCTGCCGACCAGCGACCGCTGGCGGGTGGTGCCCGACCTGGCCGGTGTCGCGGAATACACCGCCCACTACGCCGAGCACCGGCACGACGTCGAGCACGAGATCGACGGCGTGGTGGTCAAGGTCGACCCGGTCTCCATCCAGGGTCGCCTCGGCTCGACCAGCCGGGCGCCGCGCTGGGCGATCGCCTTCAAATACCCGCCGGAGGAGGTGAACACGAAGCTGCTCGACATCGACGTCGAGGTCGGGCGCACCGGCCGGGTCACGCCGCGGGCCGTCCTCCAGCCGGTCAAGGTGGCCGGCTCCACCGTCGCGTACGCCACCCTGCACAACGCCCGCGAGGTCGAACGCAAGGGCGTCCTGATCGGCGACACCGTGGTGCTGCGCAAGGCCGGCGACGTGATCCCCGAGGTGCTCGGCCCGGTGGTCGAACTGCGCCCCGCCGACGCCCGGCCGTTCGTCATGCCCACCACCTGCCCGGCCTGCGGCACGCCGCTCGCGCCGGCCAAGGAGGGCGACGTCGACATCCGCTGCCCCAACTCCCGCACCTGCCCCGGTCAGCTGCGCGAGCGGGTCTACCACCTCGCCGGCCGCAAGGTGTTCGACATCGAGGCCCTCGGCCACAAGGGCGCGGCAGCGCTGCTCGACGCCCAGGTCATCACCGACGAGGGCGACCTGTTCTCGTTGGACGAGAAGCAGCTCGCCCGCTCGCCCTTCTTCGTCAACAAGGACGGCACGCTCGGCAGCAACGCCGTCAAGCTGCTCGACAACCTGGCCGTGGCCAGGGAGCGCGACCTGTGGCGGGTGCTGGTGGGCCTGTCCATCCGGCACGTCGGCCCCACCGCCGCGCAGGCGCTCGCCCGGCACTTCCGCTCCGTCGAGGCGATCGACCGGGCCAGCGAGGAGGAACTCTCCTCGGTCGACGGCGTCGGGCCGACGATCGCGGCGAGCATCCGGGAGTGGTTCGCCGTCGACTGGCACCGCGAGGTGGTCCGCAAGTGGCGCGAGGCCGGCGTACGGATGGCGGAGGAGGCGGTCGACGAGGGGCCGCGCCCCCTGGAGGGGCTCACCGTCGTGGTGACCGGCACGCTGCCCGGGTTCAGCCGCGACCAGGCGTCCGAGGCGATCCAGAGCCGGGGCGGCAAGGTGAGCGGCTCCGTCTCCAAGAAGACGTCCTTCGTCGTGGTGGGCGAGAATCCCGGCTCGAAGGCCGACAAGGCGGCCAGCCTCAAGCTGCCGGTGCTGGACGAGGACGGCTTCCGGGTGCTGCTCGACGCCGGCCCGGAGGCCGCCCGGGAGGTCGCCCGCACCGAGGAGTGACGACCGGGCGCAAGCCGCCACCGGCCCGGCGGGGGCAGGTCGAGATACCAACTTAATTACGACTACGACCGATTCGCGACTGTCGTGCCGGGCATTACGACACGGAGGGCGTTTCATTGGTGGCACGGCGTGCGACCGGTCACGCCCGTGGACCGAGCGCTCGGGAGGTGTGATGGAGTCCGCGGACTCGCGAAACTCCGTTCCGCCTGGCCGGGCACGCCCGTTCTTCGCCTTCGTCTGGTCGGTGGTCGCGCTGGCGGCGGTGCTCTGCGTACGCCCGCTGCTCGACCTCCCGGCCGAGCTGCCGCGACTGCCGGTGGCGTTCTGGGTGATGGCGGCCCTGGCCGTCGGCTGCGACGCGCGCCCGTTCGTCCCGCCCGGCCGCCGGCAGACCTCCGCGGTCTTCCCGTCCACCTGCTTCACCTTCGCCATCCTGCTCGGCTGGGGGTTCGGCCCGGCGGTCCTGGTGCAGGCGGTGGCCGTCGTCGTCTCCGGCTGGCGGATGGGCCACGCCCCGTGGCGGACCGCCTTCAACGCCGCCCAGTACGCGGCAGCCCTGGGTGCCGCGTACGCGGTGACCTGGCTGGGGCCCGGGAGCATCTTCGACGACGGCCGGCTGCGCGGGACGGACGTGCTGGCGGTGGGCGGCGCGACGGTGGCCTGGTTCGCCGTCAACTACGCGCTGGTCAGCGTGGCCGTGCGGCTGCGCTTCGGCGACCGGTGGTGGCCCAGCCTGCGGCAGGGGCTGGGCTTCGAGCTGCTCTCCACCGGCTCGCTGCTGCTGCTCGCCCCGGTGCTGGTCGCGGCGGCGCGGGCCAGCGCGGCGCTGATCCCGCTGGTGCTGGTGCCGTTGTTCGCCGTCTACCGGATGGCCCGGCTCAGTGTCGAGCAGCAGCAGCTCGCCGCCCTGGACCCGCTCACCGGCCTGCCCAACCGCAAGGCGCTGCTGGCCGAGGTCGGCGAGCAGGTGCACGTGCACGCCGAACGGGCGGCCCGCGGCGAGCCGGGCGCCCGGCTCGCCCTGCTCCTGATCGACCTCGACCGGTTCAAGAACGTCAACGACGCGCTCGGGCACGCGGTGGGGGACCGGCTGCTGGTCGAGGTGAGCGCGCGGCTGACCGACGTGGTCGGTGAGGGCATGGTCGCCCGGCTGGGCGGGGACGAGTTCGCCATCGTGATGACCGGCCTGGCCGACGTCGACGAGGCCCGGGAACTCGCCGGCCGGGTGGTCCGGGCGTTGGCAGAGCCGGTGTCGCTGGACGGGCTGCCGCTCGACGTGGGCGGCTCGATCGGCATCGCGCTCTTCCCGGAGCACGGCGAGGACTTCGCGACCCTGATGCGCCACGCCGACGTGGCGATGTACGACGCCAAGCACCGCAACGACACCGTGGCGGTCTACGCGGCCGAGTCCGACCACAACTCCGCCGAGCGGCTCGGCCTGCTCGCCGACCTGCGCCGGGTGCTGGAGGCGGGCCGTCCCGCGACCGCCCCGCCCGCCGTGGACGGTGCCGGCGTCCCGCCCGGCGGGGACGTCGACCGTTCCCCGGGAGACGGCTCCCCAGGAGACGGTTCCCCGGGCGACGGTTCCCCGGGCGACGGGGCGGTGACCGTCCCGACGGGACGGACGCCGGGCGGCCGGCTGCCGGGTGACGGGCGGGCCGGCGGCGCGCGGGGCGGGGACGGGGCCGAACTCCCGGCCGACGTCGCCGGCCTCACCGCCGGCTCCGGCCGCTGGCGGCTGCGCCGCCGCCGGCAGCGGCCCGGTCCGCCGCCCGGCGACGAGCTGATCGACCGGATCGTGACCGCCGCGGACCCGATCCGCCGCCGGGCGTTGGCCGCGGGGGAGACCGGCCCCGACCGGGGCGACGGCCCCGGCCGCCGCAACGGCGCCGGGCGTCCCGGCGGGCAGGGCGGCGCGGTCGTACGCCGGCAGGGCCCGCCCGTCGACGACGGCGCGGGGGACCGCGGCGGCGACCGCGCCCCGACGGGCCGGCGGGTGGCCCGGCACGACGCGGCCGGCCGGCGGGACGCGGACACCGCCCCGGCCGTCGACGCGGGCGAGATCACCATGTACTACCAGCCGCAGATCGCCATCGCGACCGGCGAGGTGGTCGGGGTGGAGGCGCTGCTGCGCTGGCGGCACCCCCGACGGGGGATGGTGGACCCGGAGGAGCTGATCCGGGTCGCCGAGCAGAGCGCGGTGATGCGGCTGCTCACCCGTCGGGTGGTGGACGACGTGGTGGAACAGCTCGCCAAGTGGTCGGCCGCCGGGATGGGCCTGCCCGCGGCGCTCAACGTCAGCGTGCGGGACCTGCACACCGGGGAGATCGCCGACCAGATCGCCGACCGGCTCGCCCGCTACGGCGTACCGCCGCAGCGGCTGCAACTGGAGATCACCGAGGGCGCCCTGATGGCCGACCCGCGTCGGGTGCTGGCCACCATCACCCGGCTGCACCGGATCGGTGTGGGCATCTCGCTGGACGACTTCGGCACCGGCTACTCCTCCCTCCAGCACCTGCGGCGGCTGCCACTGTCCGAGGTGAAGGTGGACCGCTCCTTCGTGCTGGGCATGGCCGAGGACGCCGACGACGCGGCGATCGTCAGGTCGACGATCGAGCTGGCGAAGGCGCTCGGGCTGCGGGTGGTCGCCGAGGGCGTCGAGGACGAGCGCACCTGGCGCATGCTGCACGCGGCGGGCTGCGACGCGGCGCAGGGCTGGTTCTACGCCCGGCCGATGCCGGCCGAGGAGCTGGTCGGCTGGCTGGCCCGCTACCGGCCGGTCCGCCCGACGCCCAGCCCCGACGCGGAGATCCCCCGCCGGCACGCCCGCTGAGTCGCCGCCGCGCCCGGGTGCGACCGCCGGTGGAGGGCGCTCGCCGCGCCGGAGGGGGAGTCGGGGACGCGCCGCCGGGGCGGAACAATAGACTCGCTCCGGTCACCGCGCGTCACGCACGTCGGCCGCGCGGCCGACACCCGGTCCGACCCGCAGCACCGTCACGAAGGGGGCACCGATGGCCGCCATCTCCCGCGAGGAGGTCGCGCATCTGGCGCGACTGTCGCGGCTCGCCGTCACGGAGGAGGAGCTGGACACCTTCGCCGGCCAGCTCGACGTGATCCTCCAGGCGGTCGCGCAGGTCGGCGAGGTCACCGCGGCGGACATCCCGCCGACGTCGCACTCGGTGCCGCTGACCAACGTCCTGCGGGACGACGTGGTGGTGCCCGGGCTGACCCCGCAGGAGGCGCTGTCGGGTGCGCCCGACGCCGAGGAGCAGCGGTTCCGCGTACCGCGGATCCTGGACGAGGATGTGGCGTCATGACCCAGACCGACCTGACCAGACTGACCGCGACGGAGATCGCGGGGCTCGTCGCCACCGGTGAGACCTCCGCCGTCGAGGTGACCCGGGCGCACCTGGACCGGATCGCCGCCGTCGACGACCGGGTGAACGCGTTCCTGCACGTCGACTCGGAGGGCGCGCTCGCCGCCGCCGCCGAGGTCGACGCCCGCCGCGCCGCCGGCGAGGAGCTGGGCCCGCTGGCCGGCGTGCCGGTCGCCGTCAAGGACGTGCTGACCACCAAGGGCGTGCCGACCACCGTCGGGTCGAAGATCCTGGAGGGCTGGCGCCCGCCGTACGACTCGACGATCGTGCAGCGGCTGCGCGCCGCCGGCACGGTGATGCTCGGCAAGACCAACATGGACGAGTTCGCGATGGGCTCCTCCACGGAGTACTCGGCGTACGGGCCGACGCACAACCCGTGGGACCTGAGCCGCATCCCGGGCGGCTCGGGCGGCGGCAGCGCGGCGGCGCTGGCCGCGTACGAGGCGCCGCTGGCGATCGGCTCCGACACCGGCGGCTCGATCCGCCAGCCCGGCGCGGTCACCGGCACCGTCGGCGCGAAGCCCACCTACGGCGGCACGTCCCGCTACGGCCTGGTGGCGTTCTCCTCCTCCCTCGACACCCCCGGCCCCTGCGCCCGTAACGTGCTGGACGCGGCGCTGCTGCACGAGGTGATCGGCGGGCACGACCCGCGCGACTCCACCTCGATCCCGCAGCCGGTGCCCGACGTGGTGGCCGCCGCCAGGCTCGGCGCGACCGGCGACCTGACCGGCGTGAAGCTCGGCATCGTCAGCGAGTTCGTCGGCGAGGGCGCCGAGCCGGGCGTGATGGCGGCGTTCCGCGAGTCGGTCGACGCGCTGACCAAGCTGGGCGCCGAGATCGTCGAGGTGTCCTGCCCGCACTTCCGGTACGCGCTGCCGGCGTACTACCTGATCGCCCCGAGCGAGGCCTCCTCCAACCTGGCCCGGTTCGACGGCGTCCGGTTCGGCCTGCGGGTCGGCGACGACGGCAACCGGTCGCTGGAGGAGGTCATGTCGCTGACCCGGGAGGCCGGCTTCGGCGCCGAGGTCAAGCGCCGGATCATGATCGGCACGTACGCGCTCTCGTCGGGCTACTACGACGCCTACTACGGGCAGGCGCAGAAGGTCCGCACCCTGATCACCCGGGACTTCACCGCCGCCTTCGAGCAGGTCGACGCGCTGATCTCGCCGACCACCCCGTTCGTGGCGTTCCCGCTCGGGGCGCGCACCTCCGACCCGTACCAGATGTACCTGGCCGACCTGTTCACCATCCCGACGAACCTGTACGGCGGGCCGGGCATCTCGGTGCCGTGCGGGCTCTCCGACGGGCTGCCGGTCGGCTTCCAGATCATGGCCCCGACGATGGCCGACGACCGGATGTACCGGGTCGCCGCCGCGCTGGAGAGCGTCGTCGGCACCTTCACCCCACCGGCACTGTGAGGCAGGAGCTCAGATGACGACGACACTGCCCGCGTACGACGAGGTCGTCGCGCGCTACGAACCGGTGATCGGCCTGGAGACCCACGTCGAGCTGGGCACGAACACCAAGATGTTCTGCGGCTGCCCCACCGACTTCGGTGGCGAGCCGAACACCCGGGTCTGCCCGGTCTGCCTGGGCCTGCCCGGCTCGCTGCCGGTGGCGAACCGGGCCGCCATCGAGGCGACCATCCGGATCGGCCTGGCGCTGAACTGCTCGATCGCCGAGTGGTGCCGGTTCGCCCGGAAGAACTACTTCTACCCGGACATGCCGAAGGACTTCCAGATCAGCCAGTACGACGAGCCGCTGTGCTTCGAGGGCTACCTGGACGTCGAGGTGAACGGCGAGCTGGTACGCATCGGCATCGAGCGGGTGCACCTGGAGGAGGACACCGGCAAGACGCTGCACGTCGGCGGCGCCACCGGGCGCATCCACGGCGCCACCGAGTCGCTTGTCGACTACAACCGGGCCGGCATCCCGCTGGTGGAGATCGTCACCAAGCCGGTCCCCGGCACCGGCGCGCTGGCCCCCGAGGTGGCCCGCGCGTACGTCACCGAGCTGCGCGACGTGATCCGCTCGCTGGGCGTCTCCGACGTGCGGATGGAGGAGGGGTCGCTGCGCTGCGACGTGAACACCTCCCTCAACCTGCCCGGCGAGGAGTGGGGCACCCGGACGGAGACCAAGAACGTCAACTCGCTGCGGTCGGTCGAGCGGGCGGTCCGGTCGGAGATCATCCGGCAGGCGTCCGTACTCGACGCGGGCGGCCGGATCACCCAGGAGACCCGGCACTTCCACGAGGACACCGGCGACACCACGCCGGGCCGCTCCAAGGAGACCGCGACCGACTACCGGTACTTCCCGGAGCCCGACCTGGTGCCGCTGGCGCCGGACACCGCCTGGGTCGCCGAGCTGAAGGCCGCCCTGCCCGAGCTGCCCCGGCTGCACCGCCGGCGCCTTCAGGAGCAGTGGGGCCTCTCCGACGCGGACATGCAGTCGGTGCTCAACGCCGGTGCGGTCGAGCTGATCGAGCGGACCGTGGCCGCCGGCGCCTCCCCGGCCGCCGCCCGCAAGTGGTGGCTGGGCGAGCTGTCCCGGCGGGCCAACGAGACCGGCGTGGAGCTGGCCGACATCGGGGCCACCCCGGCGCAGGTCGCCGAGCTCCAGGCACTGGTCGACGCCGGCAAGCTCAACGACAAGCTGGCCCGCACCGTCCTGGAGGGCGTGGTGGCCGGCGAGGGCTCGCCGACCGAGATCATGACCAACCGGGGCCTGGAGGTCGTCTCCGACACGGGTGCGCTCACCGCCGCCGTGGACGAGGCGATCGCCGCCAACCCGGACATCGCCGACAAGATCCGCAGCGGCAAGGTCGCCGCGGCCGGAGCGCTGGTCGGCGCGGTCATGAAGACCACCCGCGGCCAGGCCGACGCCAAGACCGTCCGCGAGCTGATCCTGGAGCGCCTCGGCGCCCAGTCCTAACCCCCCCACCCCCCACCCTCCACCCACCCTCTCACCCACCCCGTCGATCATGAGGTTGACGGCAGTTTGAAGCGACGACTGCCGTCAACCTCATGATCAACACGGGCGGGTGGGGCCGGGTGGGCAGGTGGGCGGAGCGGCACCGCACACCCCCTCGGCAGGGCGTCAACGGCGACGCCCGGATGGAGCCACCGTGAACCAGCCCGACCTCGACGTCCTCGACGAGATCCAGCAGCGGGTGCTCTGGCTCGCGACCCGGATCGTGGACGCGGCCAACCACGACCGGGACACCGGCGACGGGGTGAAGGTGGGCGGGCACCAGGCCTCCAGCGCCTCGCTGGTCACCGCCATGACGGCGCTGTGGTTCGCGCACCTGGACGCCGAGGACCGGGTGGCGGTCAAGCCGCACGCCTCGCCGGTCTTCCACGCCATCCAGTACCTGCTGGGCAACCTCGACCGCTCCTACCTGACGAGGCTGCGCGCCCGGGGCGGGCTCCAGTCGTACCCGTCGCGGACCAAGGACCCGGACGAGGTCGACTTCTCCACCGGCTCGGTCGGGCTCGGCGCGGCGGCGCCGCTATTCGCCGCCGCGACCCGCCGCTACGTCGACGCGCACTTCGGCGCCCGACCGCGCTCCCGGTTCGTCGCGCTGATCGGCGACGCCGAGCTGGACGAGGGGAACATCTGGGAGGCCGTCGCCGACCCGGCCACCACCGGCCTGGGCAACGTGACGTGGCTGGTCGACTTCAACCGGCAGTCGCTGGACCGGGTGGTGCCCGGGGTGCGGATCAACCAGTGGCGGGGCCAGTTCGAGGCCGCCGGCTGGCACGTGGTCGAGGTCAAGTACGGCCGACGGCTCGCCGAGGCGTACGCCCGGCCGGGCGGCGAGGCGCTGCGCGACTGGATCGACGCGATGCCCAACGAGCAGTACCAGTCGCTGTTCGGGGTCACCGGCGAGGTGCTGCGCAAGCAGTTCCTCGACGGCGCGCCCGAGGGCATCGAGGCGTTCCTCGCCGACGTCGGCGACGACGAGCTGGGGCCGCTCGTGACCGACCTGGGCGGGCACGACATGGCGGCGATGCTCGACGCGTACGCCCAGTGCGACGCGGTCACCGACCGGCCCAGCGTGGTCTTCGCGTACACCGTCAAGGGGTGGGGTCTGCCGATCGCCGGCAATCCGCGCAACCACTCGGCGCTGCTCACCACCGAGCAGGTCGACGCGCTGCGCGCCGCGCACGGGCTGACGCGCGAGACCGAGTGGGACCGCCTGGACCCGGCGTCCCCGGCGGGCATCCGGGTCGGCGAGCGCCGGGAGGCGCTGTCCCGCGCGCCCCGCGAGCGGGCGCTGGGCGTCACCGTCCCGGACACGACGCGGGTACGCGCGAACAAGCCGATCTCGACGCAGGAGGTCTTCGGCCGGGTACTGGTCGAGCTGGCCCGCAACCCCGAGGTGGGCCGCTACCTGGTGACCACCGCGCCGGACGTGGCGACCTCCACCAACCTGGCCGGGTTCATCAACAAGACCGGCGTCTTCGCCCCGACGGAGCAGCGCTCCTGGACCGAGGACCGGATGCTGCGCTGGACGGAGAGCCCCGCCGGCCAGCACATCGAGCTGGGCATCTCAGAGATGAACCTGTTCCTGCTGCTCGGGCAGCTCGGCCTCGCCTGGGACCTGTCGGCGCAGCCGCTGCTGCCGGTCGGCACGGTCTACGACCCGTTCGTGCTGCGCGGCCTGGACGCGTTCCTCTACGGCACGTACTCCGGCTCCCGGTTCGTGGTCGCGGGCACCCCGTCGGGCATCACGCTCGCCCCGGAGGGCGGCGCCCACCAGTCGACCATCACCGCCTCGGTGGGTCTGGAGCTGCCCGGGGTGACGTTCCTCGAACCCGCGTACGCGGCCACCCTGGACTGGCTGCTCTGCGACGCGCTGGGCCAGATCGCCGGCGGGGCCGCCCCGGCGGCGACGGCCGCTCCCGCCGAGGACGGCGCGTACTACTTCCGGCTCAGCACCCGCCCTATCGACCAGGCGCCCTTCGAGGCGGCCCGGGCCCGGCTGGGAGACGCGGTGCTGCGCCGGCAGGCGGTCGCCGGGGCGTACCGGCTGGTGGACGCCCACGAGGCGTACCCGCACCTGGCCGACGCCCCGGTGGTGCAGCTCGCCGCCTCCGGCGCGGTGCTGCCCGAGGTGCTCGCGGCGGCGGCGGAACTGGCCGAGGAGGGCATCGCCGCGCACGTCGTCGACGTCACCTCGCTGGACCGGCTCTACCGGGCCTGGCAGCGCACCCTGCGCCAGGGCGTACGCACGGCCACCGTGCCGAGCGTGCCGGGCGCGTTGCGCTCGGCGTTCGCCGACCGGGTGCCGGTGGTGACGGTGCACGACGCCGCCTCGCACGCCATGGCCTGGCTCGGCTCGGCGCTCGCCGCCCCGGCGGTGCCGCTGGGCGTGGACGAGTTCG
Source organism: Micromonospora sp. DT178 (assembly GCF_049841695.1). Taxonomy (NCBI): domain Bacteria; kingdom Bacillati; phylum Actinomycetota; class Actinomycetes; order Micromonosporales; family Micromonosporaceae; genus Micromonospora; species Micromonospora sp. DT178. The sequence continues at coordinate 461,677 of NZ_JBNCKV010000003.1, read as the reverse complement.
GCCAGTCCGGCAGCGTCCACGAGCTGTACGACCTGCACGACCTGCTGCCCGGCAGCATCGTCAATGCCGCCCTCGCGGCCCTGTCCCTGCGCTGACTGCGAGCCGGCGGGGGCGGTTCACTGGTGGCGGGCTGAGGGCTGGCAGCGGTGGGTGGGTTGGCTGCGGTGCTTGGCCCACCAGGGGCCTGGTGCGAAGGCCGTCCGATGCGTCGGGGCGGTCGGCGGCGGCTGCGGTGGCCGGCTGCGGCCGGCTGCGGCGAGCGTGCCGGTGTGGGCACAGGAGCGCGGCCGGGACCCTGGACGCCCCGCGGTGCAGCCGCGACACGATCGCGAATCGCCGAGCGAACGTCCGGAGCTTCACGGTCACCGGCGCGTGGCCAGCCGACGATCGCCGTCGAGATAACCGAAAGTGATTGCCGCACCGCGTGACGGAGTGTGATGGTGGGTGAAGGGCGTGGCGGCACCCGCTTCCACCCTTTGCTCTGCAGCCACGGACGCACCATCCCGATGACCAGCTAAAACGCAAAACGTGTTCGTGGAGGGTTGGCGGTAGGTCGCTACGTGGAGTTACTGGTGCGTCCATGGCTGCAGAGCAAAGCGTCCGAGGGCGTGGTCGGCCGCGAGCGAGTACCGCTACTTTCCGTGACAGTCGCGGGGTGAGTGGCTGGGCGCAGCGCGGTGACGGCCAGGACAACCGCTCGACACATGAGGATCAAGGGCCAGAGCGTCAGGACAGGGCAGTCAGCGGCGAAACGGTCATGGGCGAAACGGTCATGGGCGGGACGGTCATGGGCGGGGCAGTCAGCGGCGGGACGGTCAGGCCGGGGCAGAGGCCGGAGGCCGGGTCAGCGGGTCGGGTCAGCGGGTCGGGGTGGGGGTGACCGGGACGGGAGCACCGGCCTTCGGGTCCTCCACGACGTGCCGCTCCAGGTTCACCTGCGCCTGCCCCGTGCCGCCGACGGTGATGTCGTCGTATGCCTGGAGCAGCTTGTCCTTGTCGAAGTAGAGCACCGTCATCGACAGCGGGGTGGGCTTCTCGCCCTCCAGGCCGCGCAGCCCAGCACCGCCCGTGGACCCCTGCACCATCAGCTGGGTGGGGCCCTTCCCGGGCACCTCGGGCAGCTTCGAGACCTGCCGGTCGTGGGTGTGCCCGGCGAGCACCAGCGGGCACGTGCCCGACAGCGGGCCGGCGGAGGCCGGGTCGTGCACCAGCGCGATGTCCACCGGGCGCGGCGAGCTGCGTACCGTGGCCGCGAGCTGGTCGCCGACGCCGATGAGCTGGTCCGCGGTCTGCTGGGTGAGCCCGCTGCCCGCGGGCGAGGTGTTCTTGTCGGGAGTGAAGCGCGGGTCGCCGATACCGGCGATGGTCAGCCCCGCGACCGTGGTGGTCGTGTTGCTCAGCACGATCGCGTTCGGCTGGCGGGCCACGGCCGCCGCGGTCCGCCCCGAGTCGTGATTGCCCCGGATGTAGACGTACGGCTTCCTGAGCAGGCCGATCGAGCCGACGTACGAGGCCTCCGGCTCGGAGCCCCAGTCGGTGATGTCCCCGGTGTCGATCACCACGTCGATGCCGAACTGCTCGACGACGGTGCGGATGAGCTGCCAGCCCGTCGGGTTGAGGTGCATGTCGGAGACGTGCAGTACGCGGGTCGTGCCGGGGGCGGGCTCGTAGACCGGCAGCGACGACACGGTGGTGTAGAGCTGGCTGACGTTGCCGACGATGCGCTGGAGCTGCTCGGCGTACCGGGTGTAGTCGTTGGCGATCCGCCGGGCGTCACCGACGATCGCGGGGGCGTTGACCAGCAGCCCCTCGTAGCGCGGCTCCTCGATCGACTCCGGCCGGATGGTGGCCGCGGCGGCGCCCAGGCTGCCGGCGGTGATCACCAGCGCCAGCCCGCCCGCCCAGGCCGCCCGGCGGGTGTCGCGGAAGAGCAACAGCGCCAGCAACAGGGTGACCAGCACCGCCGAGGCGAGCGTCCGCAGGCCGAGGCGCAGCACACCCTCGCGGACGTCGTCGACGGCCGACTGGCTGGCCCGGTTGATGCTCGCCGGATCGTCGAGCAGCGCCTCGGTGCGGCTCTGGTCCAGCGCGCCCAGTTCCACCGTCAGGTGGGTCGGCCCGTCGTGGCTGTCGAGCAGCAGCGCACCCAGCGGCGGGATGTCGACGGTGGTGCCGCCGCCCATCGCCGGCGCGACCGTGAGGTCGGCCTGGAACGGGCCGATGTCGGTGCTGACCCGCCCGCCGGCGAGCACGCCGATCACCACGCCGACCAGGGCGACGACGAGGACCGCCAGGGTCACCCCGGTCGCGCGGAGGGCGCGCCGACCGGTCCGGTCGGCACCACCCCGCCGCAGTGCCGGGCGTGGGGCAGGACCGGTCGCCGGGGCGTCCTCGTCCCGGTTCGGTTGCTGTTCGTTCTCCTGGCCGTCCATGGTGAGATTCTGACCTGCCCACTGAAGGATCTTGGGAAACCCGGACGAGCCGGTGCGTCAGCTCCGGCCGGCCCCGCCGCCCGCGAAGACCAGCCGCAGCAGCCGGTCGTCCTCGGGTTGCGGCTGGCCCCGCCCGTCGTGGTTGGAGGTGCTGACCCAGATCGAGCCGTCGGGAGCGGCGGCCACGGCCCGCAGCCGCCCGAAGCGGTCGGTCAGCAGCTCGCGCGGCTGGCCGAGCACGGTGCCGGTGTCGGTCAGCTCGACCAGCCAGAGTCGCTTGCCGCGCAGGCACGCGGTGACGAGCAGCCGGTCCACGGCGGTCAGGCCGGAGCAGGACGCGTCCGACGTCGGCCACTGGGCGATCGGGTTGACGAAGCGCTTGTCGTCGTCGCGCCCCTCGACCGTCGGCCAACCGTAGTTGCGGCCCTTGGTCACCTGGTTGATCTCGTCCCAGGTGTTCTGGCCGAACTCCACGGCGTACATCCGCTTGCCGGCGTCCCAGGCGATGCCCTGGACGTTGCGGTGGCCCAGCGACCACACGGGGGAATTCGGGAACGGGTTGCCGGGCGCCGGCTTGCCGTCCCTGGTGATCCGCAGGATCTTGCCGCCGAGTCGCTTGACGTCCTGCGCCTGCGGCCGGTCGCCGGCGTCGCCGGTGCTCGCGTAGAGCAGGCCGTCCGGGCCGAAGGCCAGGCCGCCACCGTTGTGGATGCCGGCCTTGGGGATGCCGGTGAGGATCGGGGTGGGCGTGCCGCCCAGCTCCAGCCGGACGATCCGGTTGTCCCGCTCGGTGGTGTAGTAGACGAAGACCGTCTTGTCGCGCTGGTAGTCGGGCGAGACGGCGATGCCCATCAGCCCGCCCTCGCCGGAGGCCGCCACGTCTGAGATGGTCTGCACGGGGGTGACCTTCAGCCCGTCGGGCCCCGACTCGGGGCCGACCCGCAGGATCCGGCCGCTGTCCCGCTCGGTGACCAGCGCCGCGCCGTCGGGCAGGAAGGCGATCGCCCACGGCACCCGCAGGCCCTTGGCCAGCACGGTGGTGACGACCTCCTGGCCTGCGCCGCCAGGGCTCGCCGTCGCCGACGGCGTCGGGAAGGTGGGCGGCTCACCGGCGGGGTCGGGCTCCGGCTCGCCGAGGCTGCAACCGGCGGTTGCCAGCAGCAGCGCCGCGCACGAGGCCGCCAGGGCCGCCCGGAGACGGTGGGTGCGGGGGTACGGGGGACGGGCGCTCACCCGGCCCAGGGTAGTCCGCCGAGGCGTCTAACCGGGGTCGACGGATCGGACCGGCTCCGTGCGGCGGTCAGATCGCCCGGACCGCGAGCAGCGCGACGTCGTCCTCCCGGCGGGGCGCGGCGGTCAGCAGCAGGTCGCAGAGCTCGCCCAGGGGCAGCCGGTCCGTGCCGCCCAGCCGGGCGACCAGCTCGGTCATCCCCTCGTCGATGGACCGGTCCCGCCGCTCGATGAGGCCGTCGGTGTAGAGCAGCAGGGTGTCGCCGGTGGCCAGGTGGGCGTGCCGGCTGGTCCGCCGCACCTGACGGTTCAGCCCGAGCAGCGGCTCCGGCGTCCCGGCGAGCACCTCCACCCTGCCCCCGGCCCGGACCACGAGCGGCGCGGGGTGGCCCGCGTTGCACCAGGTGACCCGCTGGCCGCCGACGTCGTCGGCGTGCAGCCGTACGAGGGTCGCGGTGGCCGCGGCGGGGATGTGCAGTCCGCGGATCGTCTCGTCGAGTCGGCTCATCAGCTCGCCGACCGCGTCGGGCCGGCCGTACGCGTTGCCCCGCACGAGGTTGCGCAGCTGTCCCATGGTCGCGGCGGCCTCGATGTCGTGCCCGGCCACGTCGCCGATCGCCGCGATCAGCTCCCCGCCGGGCTGACGGAAGGCGTCGTACCAGTCGCCGCCGACCTCGACCCGGTCCGCCGCCGGCTGGTAGCGAGCGGCCAGTTCGAGGTCGTCGGTGACGGGCAGCCGCGGCAGCATGCTGTGTTGCAGGACGTGCGCGACGTGCCGCTGTTCGCCGTACATCCGGCTGTTGCCGATCGCCTGTCCGGCCCGGCGGCCGACGTCCTCGGCGATGAGCAGGTCGCTGTCGTCGAAGTGCCGCCGTTGCGGCCCGTTGATCAGGGTGATGCAGCCGAGCACCCGCCCGGCGTCGGTGATCGGCACGCTGAGGTGCGAGGAGAAGCCGAGGCGGGCGGCGATCTCCGGCATCTCCGGCCCGATCGTGCCCCGACGCACGTCGGCGAGGGTGGCCGCGCCGCCCAGCACGGGCCGCCCGGTACGCAGCACCGCCCGGGTGATCGAGTCGGGGCTCAGCCCCGTGCGCATCAGCTCGGCGAAGCGGGCGACGTCGGGGGCGCGGGCCGGGTCGCGGTGCGCGGCGGTCACGTCGCGCGGCGCCCCGTCGGGCCCGACCAGGGTCACCAGCGACCAGTCGGCCAGCAGCGGCACCATCGTGTCGCGCAGGTGGCGCAGCGCGGTGGCCACGTCGAGCGTCCCGGCCAGGGTCCCCGCCAGCCCGGCCAGCAGCTCCAGCCGCCCGTTGGCATCCTCGGCGCGCCGCCGGGCCTGCTCGGCGCCCTCCAGGGCGATCCGCAGCCGCAGCTCGGAGGAGCACGCGGCGGCCAGGTCGGCGAGCGTCCGCAACTGCTCGGCGGTCCAGTCGCGCGGCTTGTCGTCGATCGCGCAGAGCGACCCGAGGACGCGTCCCTCCAGATCGGTCAGCGGCATCCCGGCGTACGCGACCACGCCCAGCTCGGGCACGGCGAGGTTGTCCCGCAGGGCGGGATGGAGCCGGGCGTCCGGCAGCACCATCGGGGTGCCGAGGTCGACGACGTGCTGGCAGAACGAGTGGCTCAGCGGGGTCTGCCGCCGGGCGGCCCACGGCCGGGCCAGGCCCACCTCGCCGGGGAAGAACTGGCGTTCGGCGTCGACCAGGGAGACCAGCGCGACCGGCACGTCGAGCAGGTCCCCGACCAGCCGGGCGAACCGGTCGAACGCCTCGTCGGGGGCGGCGGTCAGCCGCGTCTCGGCGAGGGAACGCAGCCGGTCGGGATCGCGGAGCGCCGCGATCGGGTCGGCCCGCTCCGGGGCGTCGTCGCGGGAGCCGTCGGTCATTGACCCACCTGTCCGTGCCGGATGGAGGCCGACCGGCACTCCGGTCCTCCCTTATACCCCCTCCGGACCAGAATCGACGCGGTCGCCGGACCGTCGCCTTGATCACCTCACCCGAGCCGGGCGGGCCCGTCCGGGTGCCGGGGGCCGCCCCGCCCGACGGGCACCCCCGCCGGGGGCTATCGTCGGCGGGCGTGAAGGTATGGATCCCGCATCAGGCCGGCCGGACACTTCTCGGTGAGGTGCCGCCGGAGGTCACGGTCGAGGTGGCCGAGGACGTCTCCCGGCTCCCCTCGGCCACCGCCGGCGTCCGGTTCTGGGTGCCGCCCTTCCTGGCCGGCGGGGACGCCACCGCGCTGCTGCGCGAGCTGCCCGACCTGGCCGTGGTGCAGCTCCTCTCCGCCGGGGCGGACACGTGGGCCGGCAGGGTCCCGCAGGGCGTGACGCTCTGCGACGCCAGGGGGGTGCACGACCCGTCCACCGCCGAGTGGGTGGTCGCGGCGATCCTGTCCCAGCTGCGCGGCTTCCCGGCCCTCGCCCGCGCGCAGGCCCGGCGCGACTGGGCGTACGACGAGGTGGCCCCCACCGACGAGCTGACCGGCAAGCGGGTGCTGATCGTCGGGGCGGGCTCCATCGGCACGGCGGTGCGGGACCGGCTCGCGCCGTTCGAGGTGAGCTTCACGCTGGTGGCCCGGACCGCCCGCCCGGAGCAGGGCGTGCACGGCGTCGAGGAGCTGCCGGGGCTGCTTCCCGAGGCCGACGTGGTGGTGCTGCTGGTGCCGCTGACCGAGCACACCCGGGGGCTGGTCGACGAGAGGTTCCTCGCCGCGATGCGGGACGGCGCGCTGCTGGTCAACGCCGCCCGTGGGCCGGTGGCCCGGACTCAGGCGCTGGTCGCCGAGCTGCGTACCGGCCGGATCTCGGCCGCGCTGGACGTCACCGATCCCGAGCCGCTGCCCGCCGACCACGAGCTGTGGACGATGCCGAACGTGCTGCTCACCCCGCACGTCGCCGGATCGGTGCGCGGCCTGCTGCCGCGCGCGTACCGGCTGGTCGGCGACCAGGTCCGCCGGTTCGCCGCCGGCGAGCCGCTGATCAACACGGTGGTGGACGGCTACTGACCGGTGCCGGCGCGGCGGTGCTCAGCCGGCCGCGCCGGGCAGGGTCTGGCCGGTGGCCGAGACCAGCCGGGGCAGGTCGGTGCCGCGTACGGCCGGCAGCGTGACGCGCTGGCCGTCGTCGAGCCGGGCGACCGCCCGACCGCGCGGGTCGGCGGCCAGCTCGACGACCCGGTCCCAGCTGATCCGGCGCTGCCCGACCAGCGCCCGCAGGCGCAGCTCGCGGGCGTCCGCGTCGGTGCCGGCCCGCCACGCCCACACCGTGACGGCGAGCGGGACGAGCAGCACCGGCAGCAGGTACCACCGGGCGCCGGCCACCGGCAGGGCGCCGAAGAAGGCGACGATCGCGGCGGCCAGGATGGCCTGGTTGTGCCGGAAGTGGACGGTGTCGGAGCTGCTCACACCCCGATGATCCCACCCCCGCCGGCCCCGGTACGCGCCGGGCGGCACCGGGGCGGACCGCGAGCGTCAGTGACGGGGATCACGGTGGACCCGGCGTCACCGCCCTCGTGTCCGTTCGTTAGCGACTGGTGGGCAGCGGACCGACCCCGGGTCCGGCGCCCCGCACCGTCGCACCGCCCGTGCCCCCTCACGAAGGCGACCGCCGTGCCCCTCGCGTACCCGCAACGCGCGTCCATCCCCCGCCCCGCACTGCCGGACACCCTCGTCCTCGCCGCCGTCGCGCTGCTCCTGCTCGCCGGCGCGGCCGGTCGGGTGCCCGCCCTGGCCGTCGTGGCGCTGGCCGGCGCGGCCAGTTGCGCCCTGGCGGGCGCGCGGCTCTCCCGGCTCACCGCCGCCCCGCCGCCGGCCCCCATCCCCGCCCAGGTCCCGACCCGGTCCCGCGCCGCCCGCCGGCGCGCGGCGCCGCCCCGCCGCGTCGCCGTGCTGCTCGACGCCGCGGTGGTGACGGCGGGGCTCACCGCCGCCGTGCTCCCGCTCGCCGAACCGGGCCAACGGTCCGCCGTCGTGGTGTCGGGGCTGGCCGCCTCCGCCGCGTTGTTCGTCGCGGGTCTGCCTCGGGCGGCGCGGCGGCCCCGCCCGTCCGCCCGGGTCCGGCTGCGCGGGGCCGTCGACGCGACCGCCGCCGGCCTGGGGCTGGTCCTCGCCGGCTGGCTGCTGCTGCCCCGTGACCCGCTCGACCCGCCGGTGCGGTTCGCCGTGGCCGTGGCCCTGGCCGGGCTCGCGCTCGCCGTGCTCCTGGTGCTGACCGGGCCGCACCGGCGTACCGGCGCGGCCCGCTGCCGGGGCGGGGCGGCGCTCACCCTGTCCGGGTTGATGGTGCTGGCCGCGGTGCAGACGGGCACGGCACCGGAGCGGGCGGCGCTGGTGGCCGTACCCCCGCTGGTGGGTGGGGTGCTGCTGACGGCGGCGGGGGCGCGGCGGGCGACCCGCCCGGAGCCGGACCCGCCCGCCCCGCCGACCAGGGTGTGGCCCCGGGCGGTGGTCCCGGCCGTCGCGGCCGTGGCGGCCGTCGGGTGGCAGCTCCGCGACGGCGGCCCGCCCGACCTCACGGCGGTCCTGCTCGCCCTCGCGCTGGCCCCGCCGCTGGTGCTCCGCGACCTGCTCCGGGCGGACGACCCGGCGCGGTCGACCGGCCCCGACGGCCCGCCGGTCCGGCACCGCCCGCCGGACCCGGACCGCTCCGGCGCGCCCGTGGACCGACCCGCGCTGCTGCGGGCCCTCGCCACCCTCCGCGACGCGCCGGGCCCCGCCGGCGCGCTGCTCGTCGTCGACCTCGACGGAACCGGCCCCGCCTCCGATGCACACCAGGGCCGCGAGGCCGTGCTGGCCGAGGCCGTCCGCCGGGCCCGCGCGGTCGTCGGCCCCCGCGACCTGCTCGCCGACGTCACCGCCACCGGCTTCGCCGTGGTCACCGAGGTCGGGCCGGTGCTGGCGTACGCGCTGGGCACCCGGCTGCTCGCGGCGCTCACCGAGCCCTACGAGGTGGCCGGTGCGGTGCTGCGGCTGCGGGCCGGCATCGGGCTGGCCGAGATCGGCAACGGCGGCCCGGAGGACGTGCTGCGCCAGGCGGACCTGGCCCGGCGACGGGCCGTGCAGCTCGGCCGGGACCGGGTCGAGTGGTACGACGCCTACCTGGAGGAGCAGCTCGTCCGCCGGCTCGACCTGGAACGGGAGCTGCCCGGGGCGGTCGCCCGGGGCGAGCTGGACCTCGTCTACCAGCCGGTGCTCGACCTGACCGACCGGCAGCCGGTGGGCACGGAGGCGCTGCTGCGCTGGCGCAGCCCGGTGCTCGGCACGGTGCTTCCCGCCGAGTTCCTGCCGGTGGCCGAGGACCTCGACATCGTGGGCGAGCTGGGCTGCTGGGTGCTGGACCGGGCCTGCCGGCAGCTCGCCGCCTGGTCGGCGGGCAGCCGGCAGCTCTGGATGGCGGTCAACGTGACCGTCCGGGAGCTGGCCTCGCCCGACTTCGTGCCGCGCACGGCGGCCGTGCTCGACGCGTACGGGTTGTCGCCGGACCGGCTGGTGGTCGAGGTGGCGGAGCCCCGGGTGGGCGCCGAGCTGCCGACCGTGGTGGCCCGGCTGGCTGGGCTGCGTTCGCTGGGCGTGCGCACCGCGCTGGACGACTTCCGGGCCGAGCACGCCTCGCTGGCGCAGCTGCGTCGGTTGCCGATCGACCTGCTCAAGGTCGGCCCGCAGCTGGTGGACCCGGCGGACCCGCAGCGCCCGCTGATCGACGTGGTGGTGAACGTGGGGGACCGCCTGGGTCTGGACATCGTGGCCGAGGAGCTGGAGTCGGCCAACCTGGTCGAGGGCGCGCGGCGGGCCGGCTGCCGGTACGGGCAGGGCTTCGCGCTGGCCCGCCCGGCCACCGCAGAGCGGGTCGAGGCGTACTTCGAGGAGTTCCCCTCGGCCTCGCGCTGACCGGGCGGCCCGCGGACTTCGCCCCGCGGCTACCGGTCCTACCGGGCCGAGCAGCTGCACCGGCTCAACCGGGTGATCGTCCTCAAGGAACTCGGGCTCACCCCTCGGGCAGGTGCGGCTCCGGCGCCTCGGCGAGGCGGGCGTCGCCCCCAGCGGCCCGAGCCTGGCCTGGTACGAAGCGGCGGGGGAGGGTGAGGCCGTGGTGGTGCACGCCGGGGTGACGGTGGCGGCCGACCGCGCGGCGGCGCGGGACTTCGCGGTCGTCGACCTGCCCCCGGTGCCCGCCGTTCAGCCGGCGCGCGGCGGCGCCGTGCTGCCCCGGGGGGTCAGGTGGGCCGTCTCGTCCTGGACGCGGTCGGCTGGCGCGCCGCCGATCACCGCGAGCAGCTGCCGGGCGGCGTGCGCGCCGTACGCCGGGATGTCCCGGCCGAGCGCGGTCAGCGGCGGGTGCACCAGCTGGCAGAGCGGCGAGTCGTCCCACGCCACGATGGACAGGTCACCCGGCACGGCGAGGCCCATCTCCTGGGCCACCGACAGCCCCGCTATCGCCATCACGTCGTTGTCGTAGATCACGGCGGTGGGTCGGCCGGCCGAGCTGAGCAGCCGCCGGGTGGCGCGGGCGCCCTCCTCGCCGGTGTAGTCCGACGGCACGGTGACCGCGTCGGCCAGGCCGAGCCGGCGGCACACCTGGGTGAACGCCTCGGTGCGGATCTCGGTGTGCAGCAGGGCGGGCAGCCCGCCGACGCGGGCGATGCGGCGGTGGCCGAGGGCGACCAGGTACTCCACGGTTTCCACCAGCGCCGCCGCGTCGTCGGACCAGACGCTGGCCAGCCCGCCGGTGCCGCCCGGGCCGCCGATCACCACCGCGGGCAGGCCCAGCTCCTCCAGCACCGGCACCCGGCGGTCGTCGGCGCGCAGGTCGCAGACGAGGACGCCGTCGACACGGCGCTCGCCCCACCACCGGCGGTAGACCGCGACCTCCGCGTCCTGGTCGGCCACCACCTGGAGGGTGAGGGCGTACGACCGGGCGGAGAGTTCGGCCTCGACGCCGCTGATCAGCTCCATGAAGAACGGCTCGATGCCGAGCGTGCGGGCCGGGCGGCACAGGGCCAGGCCGACAGCGTCGGCAGTGGCCCCGGAGAGGGAGCGGGCGGCGCGGCTCGGGTTGAAGCCGATCTCGGCGGCGATGGCGAGGATCCGCTGCCGGGTGGCCTCGGAGACCCCGGGCTGGCCGTTCAGCGCGTAGGAGACCGCCCCCTTGGACACCCCGGCACGGCGGGCGACGTCGGCGATCGTGGGCCGCTTCACCGGCGTACTCCTCCACTCTCCCGCCCGGGCGGGTGTCACCACGAGGCCGGGGCGACCGGCGGCGGTCCACGCTACTGCACCGTCCCGGGAGCGGGCCGGCGCGACCAGGGCGCGCCGCCGGGCCGGTCGCCGACTTTCCCGGTTAAGTGATCGTGATGCGGCTCGGGCCGTACCGTCGGCGCGCGTTCCGGTCTCTCGCCGAAATGGTTCCACCTCCCATGATCGCGCTCCCACGGTCGTTGCAGATTACCCCGAGACGCCCGTGGCGACTGCCCGTTGACACTGTCGAAACCGGACCGTACGGTGGCGGAACTTATCCGGTTCAGTCAACGGCTCTCGATGTCGGGAGCGATCCCATCTGGCGCGGAGGATGACATGAGACGGTCCTTGACGCACTGGGCCAGGGCGGCCGCCGTCGGCGCGGTCAGCCTGGTCATGGTCGCGGCGTGCAGCGGCAACAGCGGGGGTGGCGGCGACTCCCAGGCGGGCGGCCCGGTCACCCTCAAAATCAACTTCTGGGGCGACTTCGGGCTCGACGAGCTCAAGACGAAGTACGAGGACGCGAACCCGAACGTCAGGATCAGCCTGAACACCGGCGAGTACAACGCCCAGCACGAGGACCTGCAGAAGAAGCTCGTCGCCGGCTCCGGCGCGCCGGACATCGCCGCCGTCGACGAGGGCTTCGTCGTTCAGTTCCGCGGCCAGGCCGACAAGTTCGTCAACCTGCTCGACAAGGGCGCCGGCACGTACGAGCAGAAGTACCTGCCGTGGAAGTGGAAGCAGACCCTGACACCCGACGGCAAGGCCCAGATCGGCCTCGGCACCGACGTCGGCGGCTTGGCCATGTGCTACCGCACCGACCTGTTCAAGGCAGCAGGGCTGCCCACCGCACGCGACCAGGTCTCCGCGCTCTGGCCCACCTGGGACAGGTTCATCGAGGTCGGCCAGCAGTACACGGCCAGGAGCGGCAAGAAGTTCATCGACGCCGGCACCAACATCTTCAACCCCGTCCTCGGGCAGCAGCCGGTCGGCTTCTACGACGAGAGCGAGGCGCTGAAGATGGACGGCGGCCCGAAGGTCGCGTTCGACGTGGCGGCCCGGACCATCGCCGCCGATCTCTCGGCCAACCTCACCGCGTTCTCCCCCGAGTGGAACAGCGGCTTCGTCAAGGGCAACTTCGCCGTGCTCGCCTGTCCGGCCTGGATGCAGGGGCACATCAAGAACACCGCCCCCGGCACCAGCGGCAAGTGGGACGTGGCCGCCATCCCCGGCGGGGGCGGCAACTGGGGCGGCTCGTTCCTGACCATCCCCAAGCAGGGCAGGAACGTCGACGAGGCGTACAGGTTCGTCGAGTGGCTGATCCAGCCCGAGCAGCAGATCGAGATCTTCAAGAAGGTCGGCAACCTGCCCTCCCAGCCGGCGCTCTACCAGGACCCGGCGATCAGGGACTTCACCAACCCCTTCTTCAGCGGCGCCCCGGTCGGCCAGATCTTCTCCAGGACGGCGGAGAACCTGACCCCCCAGTACCTCGGCCGCCGGAACGGCCCGACCCGGGTGGCGGTGGAGAACGTCCTGAACCGGCTGGCCACCGGGAACCTGAAGGGCAAGCCCGACCAGGCGTGGACCGAGGCGGTCAAGGAAGCCGAGAAGGCCGCCAAGTCCTGACCGTACGCCGGTCGGGGCGGGTCGCCCCGTCCCGGCCGGCCGTCCCACCCGGTCCCCTGGAGGTCCCCGATGTCCACCACCCGCGCCGCCCCCGAGACGCCCCGGCCCGGCCGGGACTCCGGCGCGACGGCCAGCCACCGGAACCGCCCCTACGAGCCCGGCCCCTGGCGCACCCGGCTGCACCGCTTCGACATGCGCTACGTGCCGTACCTGCTGATCGCCCCGTTCTTCCTGCTCTTCGCCGTCTTCGGGCTCTTCCCGATCGTCTTCAACGGCGTCGTCGCCCTGCGCCATTGGCGGCTCGACGACCCGACGCTGACCGGCTGGGCCGGGCTGGAGAACTTCCGCCGCTTGTTCACCGACGACGACTTCTTCAACGCGCTCTCCAACACCTTCGGCATCTTCCTGCTCTCCACCGTGCCGCAGTTGCTGCTGGCGCTGGTCGTCGCGTCGCTGCTGAACCGGAAGCTGCGGGCCCAGACCTGGTTCCGGGTCGGGGTGCTGCTGCCGTACATCACCCCGGTGACGGCCTCCACGCTGATCTTCTCCGTGGTCTTCGCCCGGGACACCGGCATCGCCAACTGGGCGCTGTCGCTGCTCGGCATCGGCGAGACCGCGCCGATCGACTGGCGGTCCGCCAAGTGGTCGTCGTGGATCGCCATCGCCACCATGGTCAACTGGAAGTGGATCGGCTACAACGCGCTGCTCTACCTGGCCGCCATGCAGTCCATCCCGCGCGACGTGTACGAGGCCGCCGCCGTCGACGGCGCCGGGCCGTGGCGCCAGCTGTGGCGGATCACCGTGCCGATGATCCGGCCGGTGGTCATCTTCACCGTGGTGCTCTCCACCATCGGCGGCCTGCAACTGTTCACCGAGCCGATGCTCTTCGACGCCAATCCGGCCCTGGGTCTCGGTGGCGACGACGGGCAGTGGCAGACCGTCGCGCAGCTCATCTACAAGGTCGGCTGGAGGGACCTCAACCTCGGCTACGCCGCCGCCATGTCCTGGGCCCTCTTCCTGGTCATCCTGCTCGTCGCGGGGATCAACGCCCTGATCACCAACCGCCTGGGAGGTGGCAAGCGGTGAGCGCGAGGAGTGAGCTTGCGAGCCCCGTAGCCGCGAACGAAAGGAGGTACAGGTGAAGGTTTCGAACTCCCGGCGGGCGGCGCTGACGGGCCGGGCGCCGCAGCACATGCCCGGCACCGTCTGGACCTACCTGTTCCTGAGCGTCGTGATCGCGTTCTCGGCGTTCCCGCTCTACTGGATGTTCGTCATCGCCACGAACACCGACGAGGCGCTGGCGAAGATCCCGCCCCAGGTGCTGCCCGGCGGTCAGCTGGTCACCAACCTGCGGGAGGTCTTCTCCATGCAGGACGTGTTCTTCCTCCAGTCGCTCGGCAACAGCGTGATCGTGTCGTCGGTGGTGACGGCGTCGGTGCTCTTCTTCTGCTCGTTGGCCGGTTTCGCCTTCGCCAAGCTGCGGTTCAAGGGACGTAACGCGCTGATGGTCATGGTCGTCCTGACCATGACGGTGCCGAACCAGCTCGGCGTCGTCGCGCTCTACATCCTGATGGGCCGGATGCCCGGCGAGGGCGGCTGGAACGGCACCCTCCTCGCGGTGATCGTGCCCGGCCTGGTCACCGCGTTCGGCGTCTTCTACATGCGGCAGTTCATCCTCGACGCGGTCCCCGACGAGCTGGTCGAGGCCGCGCGGATGGACGGCGCGAGCACCATGCGGATCTTCTGGAGCGTGGTGGTGCCGGCGGTCCGGCCCGCCATGGCGGTGCTCGGCCTGCTGACCTTCGTCGCCACCTGGAACGAGTTCCAGTGGCCGCTGATCACCCTCGGCGGCACCGACTACCCGACCTCGATGGTCGCCCTCTCCGACCTCGCCAGCGGCAACTACGTGCTGTACCGGCGGGTGCTGGCCGGCGCCCTGGTCGCCACCCTCCCGCTGCTGGTGATGCTATTCGTCGGCGGCCGTCAGATCGTCCGCGGAATCATGGAAGGTGCGGTGAAGTCGTGATCCGGCAAGCGTTGCACGAGGGCTGGACCCTGCGGGCGGTACCGGGGCCGCAGGTGCCGCCCGCGGTAGCGGGCCGCGCGGTGCCGGCCACCGTCCCCGGCTGCGTACACACCGACCTGCTCGCCGCCGGCCTGATCCCCGACCCGTACCTGGACGACAACGAGAAGGCGCTGGCCTGGATCGGGCGCACCGACTGGGTCTACGAGACCACCTTCCGCCACGAGCCGGGCGACGACGAGCGGGTCGACCTGGTCTGCGCCGGCCTGGACACCGTCGCCACGCTCACCCTCAACGGCGCCGAGGTCGGCCGCGCCGAGAACATGCACCGCGGCCACCGCTTCGACGTCCGGTCGCGGCTGGTCGCGGGGTCCAACACCCTGGCCGTACGCTTCGACTCCGCCTACCGCTACGCCGAGGCGCAGCGGGACCGGCTCGGGGACCGGCCGAACGCCTACCCGGAGCCGTTCCCGTTCATCCGCAAGATGGCCTGCAACTTCGGCTGGGACTGGGGGCCGACCCTGGTCACCGCCGGCATCTGGCAGGAGATCGGGCTGCACGCCTGGTCCACGGCGCGGCTGGCCGTCGTGCGTCCCCTGGTGACCGTCGAGGCCGGCGACGGTCGGGTGGAGCTGCACGTCGAGGTCGAGCGGGCCGGGGACGCGCCGCTGAGCGTGCGGGCGACCGTCGTCGGCGCGCGGGCCGAGGCGACGATTCCGGCCGGGCAGCGCACGGCCGCGCTGACCCTCACCGTCCGCGATCCGGCGCTGTGGTGGCCCCGGGGGTACGGCGACCAGGCCCGCCACCCGCTGGAGGTGACGCTGTACGACGCCGACGCCCGCCCACTCGACACGTGGTCCCGCCGGATCGGCTTCCGCTCCGTACGCCTCGACACCGCCCCCGACGCGCACGGCACCCCGTTCGCCCTGCACGTCAACGACACCCCGGTCTTCGTCCGGGGGGTCAACTGGATCCCCGACGACGCGTTCCCCACCCGGATCACCCGGGACCGGCTGGCGCACCGGTTCCGGCAGGCCGCCGACGCGAACGTCAACCTGCTGCGCGTCTGGGGCGGCGGCCGGTACGAGTCGGACGACTTCTACGACCTCGCCGACGAGCTGGGGCTGCTCGTGCAGCAGGACTTCCTCTTCGCCTGCGCCGCCTACCCGGAGGAGGAGCCGTTCCGCGCCGAGGTGGCCGCCGAGGCCGCCGAGCAGGTGGTCCGGCTGGCGCCGCACCCGTCGCTGGTGCTCTGGACCGGCAACAACGAGAACATCTGGGGCTGGCACGACTGGGACTGGCAGGAGCCCCTCGCGGGGCGCAGCTGGGGGCGCGGCTACTACCTGGAGCTGCTGCCCCGGATCGTGGCCGAGCTGGACCCGACGCGCCCGTACTGGCCGGGCAGCCCGTGGTCGGGCAGCGAGGAGATCCACCCCAACGACCCGGCGCACGGCACGACGCACATCTGGGACGTCTGGAACACCGACGACTACACGAAGTACCGCGAGTACGTGCCGCGCTTCGTCGCCGAGTTCGGCTACCAGGCCCCGCCCGCGTACGCGACGCTGCGCCGGGCGCTGTCGGACGAGCCCCTGGCACCCGACTCGCCCGGCATGGCGCACCACCAGAAGGCGATCGACGGAGACGCCAAGCTCCGGCGGGGGCTCGACGCCCACCTGCCGCCACCGGCGGACTTCGACGACTGGCACTGGCTGACCCAGCTCAACCAGGCGCGGGCGATCCAGCTCGCGGTGGAGCACTTCCGCTCCCACCGGGACGTCTGCGCGGGCACGATCGTGTGGCAGCTCAACGACTGCTGGCCGGTGACCTCGTGGTCGGCCGTCGACGGCGACGGCCGCCGCAAGCCGCTGTGGTACGCGCTGCGCCGGGCGTACGCGGACCGGCTGCTGACCGTCCAGCCCCGCGCGGGCGGCCTGGCCCTGATCGGGGTCAACGACGGGGCGACCCCGTGGCGGGCGACCGCCTCGGTGACCCGGCTGACCCTGACCGGCGAGCCCCGGGCCAAGACGACGCTGGAGCTGGACGTCCCCGCGTACGCCAGGATCGAGCTGGCGCTGCCGGCGGAGCTGGCGCGGCCGGAGCAGGCCCGCCGCGAGCTGCTGGTGGCCGACGCGGGCGGGACGGCCGAGCGGGCGCTCTGGTTCTTCGCCGAGGACCGCGACGCCGACTGGCCGCCGGCCGGGTACGACGCGTCGGTCGAGCCGGTCGACGGCGGGCACCGGGTCCGGGTCACCGCCCGCACGGTCCTGCGCGACCTGACGCTCTTCCCGGACCGCCTCGACCCGGCGGCCGAGATCGACGAGGCGCTGGTCACCCTGCTACCCGGCGAGTCGACCACGTTCACGGTGCGCACGAACGCCCCACTGGCCCCGGCGGCCCTGACCACCCGCCCCGTCCTGCGCCACGTCAGCGACATCGTCGCCGACTGAGGTGTTCGCGCGGCCGGGGAGCCGCGACGGAGATCTTGGCAAGATACCGCCCCCGCAGGGGCCGCACCGCACCAAGATCTCCGTCGCGGGCACCCCGTTGCGCACCAATTGAAGAGTTTTGCAAGTGCTAAAGTTGGCAACCGGATGTGGGTCGCATGACGGAGGCTGACGTGTCGGTACCGCTCTACCAGGCGAAGGCGGAGCTGTTCCGCACCCTCGGCCACCCGGTACGGATCCGGGTGCTGGAGCTGCTTCAGGACGGGCCGAAGCCGGTCCGCGACCTGCTGGCGGCCATCGACGTCGAGGCGTCCAACCTGTCGCAGCAGCTCGCGGTGCTGCGCCGGGCCGGCATGGTCACCTCCAGTCGCGAGGGCGCCCTCGTGATGTACGCGCTCAGCACCCCCGACGTGGCCGACCTGCTCGCCGCCGGGCGGCGCATCCTGGGCGCGGTCCTCACCGACCGGGACGCGCTGCTGGACGAGCTGCGCTCCTCCGGGACGCAGCGGTGAGCCAGGCACTCGGGCTGGGCGAGCGCTTCCTCGGGCTGCTGCCGCCGCGCGCCGACTGGCAGGCCGTCCGCCGCTCGCCCCGGCGTGACCTGCTCGCCGGGCTGACCGTGGCGGTGGTGGCGCTGCCGCTGGCCTTGGCCTTCGGCGTCACCTCCGGGCTCGGGGCACAGGCCGGGTTGGTGACGGCGGTGGTGGCCGGCGCCGTCGCCGCCGTCTTCGGCGGCTCCCACCTCCAGGTCTCCGGGCCGACCGGGGCGATGACCGTGGTGCTGGTGCCGGTGGTCCAGCAGTTCGGCCCCACCGGTGTGCTGATGGTCGGAGCGCTGGCCGGGCTGGTGCTGATCGCGCTGGCCCTCGCCCGCCTCGGCCGGTACGTCCACTACCTCCCCGTCCCCGTGATCGAGGGATTCACCGCCGGTATCGCGGTGGTCATCGCCCTGCAACAGGTGCCGGCGGCGCTCGGGGTGACCGACGCGCACGGCGACCGCGTCTGGGCCGTGGCCGCCGACGCGGTCACCCGGTTCATCGCGGACCCGCGGCCGGTCCCGGTGGCGATGGCCCTCGGCGTCGCGGCGGTGATGCTGCTCGGCGCCCGCTGGCGTCCCGGCTGGCCGTTCTCCCTGTTCGGGGTGGCCGTCGCGACCGTCCTGGCCGAGACCACCCCGGTCGAGCTGGCCCGCATCGGCGCCCTGCCCGCCGGCCTGCCCGCGCCCTCGCTCGGCTTCGTCGACCTCGACGCCGTCGGTGTCCTGCTGCCCTCCGCCCTCGCGGTCGCCGCGCTGGCCGCCTTGGAGAGCCTGCTCTCCGCCACCGTGGCGGACGGGATGACCGTCGGCCAGCGCCACGACCCCGACCGCGAGCTGTTCGGCCAGGGCCTGGCCAACCTCGCCGCACCGGCGTTCGGTGGGATTCCGGCCACCGCCGCCATCGCCCGTACGGCCGTGAACGTGCGCGCCGGCGCCAGCTCGAAGCTGGCCGCGCTCACCCACGCCGTCGCCCTCGCCGGGATCGTGCTGGCCGCCGCCCCGCTGGTCGGCCGGATCCCGCTCGCCGCCCTGGCCGGCGTCCTGCTGGCCACCACCGTCCGGATGGTCGAGGCCGGGTCGCTCTGGGCGCTGGCCCGCGCCACGCGTGGCGACGCCCTCGTGCTGGTGCTCACCTTCGCGGTCACGGTGGCCCTGGACCTGGTGACCGCCGTTGCGGTCGGGGTGGGCGTGGCGATCGTGATCGCCCTGCGCGCGGTGGCCCGCACGGCCCGGGTGGAACAGGTTGCCCTCGACCCCGGCGAGCACAGCGCCGAGGAGCGTGCCCTGCTCGCCGACCACATCGTGGCCTACCGGCTGGACGGCCCGCTCTTCTTCGCCGCCGCGCACCACTTCCTGCTCCAACTCTCCGACGTGGCCGACGTGCGCGTGGTGATCCTGCGGATGTCCCGGGTGACGGCCCTCGACGCCACCGGCGCACAGGTGCTCGGCGACGCCATACTCCGGCTCTCCGAACGCGGCATCACCGTGCTGCTCTCCGGCATCCACCCGGGCCACGACCAGGTGCTGGCCACCCTCGGCGTCGCCGACCGGCTGCGCCGCGACGGCCTGGTCTTCCCCGACACCCCGGCCGCCATCCGGTACGCCCGGACCGTCGTGCTGCCCGGCCGTGGCGTCGCGCTGATGCAGAAGGCACCCTGTTCCCCGGGTGGTCCTTCCGGCCTCGCGGGTGCGGCGGCCCGTCTGCACCCGCCTCCGCTGACGAGCGGAAGCGGGTGCCCACGGAGCACGTGCCGAGCTGATGTCGTAGACGATTCATCGCAGTTCGGTGGCACAGCGCGGCCCGGACGCCTCGCCTGATGTCACAAACGACTCAGCTCGAAAGCGCCCGTACGGCCCTTCGCCCGCGGACCGGCTCGGCGACCACCACCGCCCCAGGGAGCACGGATCACCCGGTCAAGGCTGCGTGACGAGACACTGGCGAACGCGCCGCGGCGGCTACTCCGGGACGCGGCGGTAGGCGCCGTCGCTGGCCGAGGTGGCCATCGAGGCGTACGCGCGCAGCGCCGCGGACACCGGCCGCTGCCGGTCGACCGGGGTGTACGGCTTGTCGCGCTTCTCCTGCGCGACGCGGCGGGCCTCCAGCACGTCGGGGGCCACGTTCAGCTCGATCGACCGGCCCGGGATGTCGATGACGATCTCGTCGCCGGACTCGACGAGGGCGATCAGCCCGCCGGAGGCCGCCTCCGGTGAGACGTGCCCGATGGAGAGCCCGGAGGTGCCGCCGGAGAAGCGGCCGTCGGTGAGCAGCGCGCAGGAGCGGCCCAGGCCCCGGCCCTTGAGGAACGAGGTCGGGTAGAGCATCTCCTGCATGCCGGGGCCGCCCTTCGGCCCCTCGTAGCGGATCACCACCACGTCGCCGGCGACGATCCGCTTGTTGAGGATCGCCTCGACGGCGTCGTCCTGCGACTCGTAGACCTTGGCCGGGCCCCGGAAGGTCAGGCACTCCTCGGGCACCCCGGCGGTCTTCACGACGCAGCCCTCCGGGGCCAGGTTGCCGTGCAGGATGGCCAGCCCGCCGTCCGCGCTGTAGGCGTGCGCGAGGTCCCGCACGCAGCCCCCGGCGGCGTCGGTGTCCAGCGACGACCAGCGGTTGGTGGTGGAGAACGGCTCGGTGGTGCGCACCCCGCCCGGGGCGGCGTGGAACAGCTCGACCGCCTCCGCCGTCGCCGACCCGCCCCGGACGTCCCAGTCGGCGAGCCAGCGCTCCAGGCTGGGGGAGTGCACCGCGTGCACGTCCCGGTGGAGCAGGCCGGCCCGGTCCAGTTCGCCGAGGATGGCCGGGATTCCGCCGGCCCGGTGCACGTCCTCCATGTGGTACTGAGGGGAGTTCGGGGCGACCTTGGCCAGGCAGGGCACCCGGCGGGAGACGGCGTCGATGTCCGCGACGTCGAAGTCCAGCTCGGCCTCGCGGGCGGCGGCGAGCAGGTGCAGGATCGTGTTGGTCGAGCCGCCCATCGCCACGTCCAGGGCGACCGCGTTCTCGAACGCGGCCCGGCTGGCGACGGCGCGCGGCAGCACGGAGGCGTCGTCGCCGTCGTACCACCGCTTGGCGATCTTCACGACGGTGCGGCCGGCCTCGACGAAGAGGGACCGGCGCGCGGCGTGGGTCGCCAGCGTCGAGCCGTTGCCCGGCAGCGCCAGGCCGATCGCCTCGGTGAGGCAGTTCATCGAGTTGGCGGTGAACATGCCGGAGCACGAACCGCAGGTCGGGCAGGCCGACCGCTCGATCTCGCCGAGCTGGTCGTCGGTGACGGCCTCGTTGGAGGAGGCGATCATCGCGTCGATCAGGTCGATCTTGGAGTGCACGACGCCCTCGATCGCCACGGTCTTGCCGGCCTCCATCGGCCCGCCGGAGACGAAGACGGCCGGGATGTTCAGCCGCAGGGCGGCCAGCAGCATGCCCGGAGTGATCTTGTCGCAGTTGGAGATGCAGACCAGGGCGTCGGCGCAGTGCGCGTTGACCATGTACTCCACCGCGTCGGCGATCAGCTCCCGGCTGGGCAGGGAGTAGAGCATCCCGCCGTGGCCCATGGCGATGCCGTCGTCCACGGCGATGGTGTTGAACTCTCGGCCCACCCCGCCGGCCTCCGCCACCGCCTCGGCGACCAGGCCGCCCATGTCCTTGAGGTGCACGTGACCGGGTACGAACTGGGTGAAGCTGTTGGCGATGGCGACGATCGGCTTGCCGAAGTCGTCGTCGGTCATCCCGGTGGCCCGCCACAGGGCCCGGGCGCCGGCCATCGTCCGACCGTGCGTGGAGGTCTTCGACCGCAGCTCAGGCATGCCCACCAGTGTGACACCGTCGCCGGGACGGCCGGCCGCCGTGCGCGCCGTGTCCCAAAGGATGCACACCCGGGCCCCCACGCCGCGCGCGCATCCGGCAGAGTTGGAACGTGCAGTTCCCCCCGGGCATGGTCGCGGTCGCGGTGCTGTGCGGGCTGGTCGCCGCGGCGGCCACCGCGCTGTCGGCCGCCGGCGTCCTGCGCCGCGCCGGGCCGCACCGGCAGGCGTACGCGTTGCTCGCCGCCGCGTCCGGGGTGGCGCTGGTCACCCTGCTGGTCGGGGTGGCCGTGGCGCTCTCCATCGCCGGGCACGAGGGGCACGCCCCGGACCGGCGCATGGGCTGGGCCGGCGTCGTGTCGATCGGCACGGCGGTCAGCGGGCTGATCTTCTCCGCCGGGCTGCTCCGGCTGCCCGGCGTGGCCGCCACGGCGGCGGCCACCGCCCGGCTGGCGCTCGACGGCCTGGTGATGGCGACGGCGTTCTGGTTCGTCGGTTGGGTGATCTTCTCCGAGCCCACCCGGCTGCTCGGCGACGCCACCCCGGTGGCCTGCGTGCCGATCCTGCTCGCCACGGTCAGCGCGGCCCTGACCGCCGGGCTCGCCCTGATCGTGGCCTTCCGTGCCCCGCCGCCGCGCGGTCGCGCCGCCTGGGCCGGCGCCGGGGCCACCGCCGTCACCTGCGGCGGGCTCGGCATCGCCACCGGTCTCTGCCAGGCCGGGCCGGGCATGGCGCTGGTCGGGGCGGGCGTGCTCGCCGCCGGCCTGGTCGCCGCCGCGTCGGCCGCCCGCCGGCCGGACGCGGCGGACCGGCCGGCCACCGACCTGATCCGCCGCGACGGCGCGTACGCGTTCGTCCCGATGTTCGCCATGGCCGCCTCGGCGATGTACCACCTGCTCCAGGACGGCCGGTTCGACGCGCTGGGCATCGTCGCCGGCAGCGTGGAGGGCTTCGCCCTGGTGACCCGGCAGTACCTGACGCTGCGCGACGTGCGCGGCTACGCCCGGCGGCTGGCCGAGCGGGAGGCGCACTTCCGCGAGCTGGCGCACACCGACCAACTGACCGCGCTGGCCAACCGGCGAGGGCTGTTGCGGGCGCTGCACCGGTGCGCCGAGGCCGGCGCGCCCTGCGTGCTGCTCGGGCTCGACCTCGACGGCTTCAAGCACGTCAACGACATGCGCGGCCACGACGTGGGCGACGCGGTGCTGGCCGAGGTCGGCGAGCGGCTGCGCGCCAACCTGCGCCCCGGCGACGTGGCGGCCCGGCTCGGCGGCGACGAGTTCGCGGTGCTGATGCACGGCCAGCCCGCCGACGCGGACCGGGTCGCCGAGCGCCTGCTCGGCGTGCTCGGGCGCGCCTACGACCAGCCGGAGGGGCCGGTCTTCCTGTCGGTGAGCATCGGGGTGGCCGGCTGGACGGACGAGCCCGACGTGGAGCTGCTGCTGCGCCACGCCGACCTGGCGCTGCGCTACGCGAAGCAGCGCGGCAAGAACCGGATCGAGCGCTACGACGCCGCGTACGACCAGCTGCTGCGCCGGCGTACCACGCTGGAACACGAGCTGCGCGGCGCGATCGAGCGCGACGAGCTGCGCCTGGCGTTCCAGCCGGTGGCGTCGCTGCCCTCGGTACGCCCGGTCGGCGCGGAGGCGCTGCTGCGCTGGCGCCACCCGGTGCTGGGCAACGTCGGCCCGGACGAGTTCATCCCGCTGGCCGAGGAGTGCGGGATGATCGCCAAGCTGGGCGCCTGGGTGCTGCACCAGGCGTGCCACCAGCTCTCCCGCTGGCTGGCCGACGGCCACGACGTCTGGGTCTCGGTCAACGTGTCGCCCCGCGAGCTGCACGCCCCGGAGTACGTGGTCCAGGTCGCCGAGGCGCTGCGCGCCCACCGCGTGCCGCCGCAGCGGCTGGTGCTGGAGGTCACCGAGCACGCCGTCGCGACGGACCTGGACGAGCTGATCCGGCGGCTGACGGCGCTGCGGCTGACCGGTGTCCGGATCGCGTTGGACGACTTCGGCGCCGGATACTCGTCGCTCGGCCAGCTGCGCCGCCTGCCGATCGACATCCTCAAGATCGACCACGGCCTGGTCGCGGAGCACGAGCCGGTGCGGCCGGTGGGCAGGGACGGCCCGGCGTTCGCGCCGATGGTCGACATCGTCATGCGGCTCGGTCACCAGCTCGGCCTGGAGGTCATCGCCGAGGGGGTGACCACGCCGACGGAGCTGGCCGCCGTGGTCGCCGCCGGCTGCCGGTTCGGCCAGGGAGCGCTCTTCGGCTGGGGCGTGCCGGCCGAGCACCTGGAAGCCATGCTGGAGGCGGCCACGTCCCCGGGGGCCCGCCCGGCCCAGGCCCCGGCGCCGGCCGGCCCGCCCGCGTCGCCGCCGCCCCGGCGGCTGCCGACGCTGCCCGCCCCACGCCCCTCCGGGCAGGGGTCCACGCAGGTGGAGCGGGGTTCCTAGCGTCCCGGACGGGTGAAATCCGACGCTCCGTCAACCAACATGTGGGATCAGTTGACTCATCGCGTGAGATGCGTCAGGCTTGCCGCATGTCGTCGTACCGGTCGCTGCGAGTACTTACCTGAGCGCACTCTCCATGTCGAGAGTGCGCTGGCCCCGTGCATCCTGCACGAGGGCTTTTTTGTTGCCGTCGGACCCATCGACGCCGGGCGTCGCCCGCGTCACCCGCTCGAACAGCCGCACCCACTCCAGCCGAAGGCCTGAACCGCCATGACGAGACCCACGCCAGAGACACTCGCCCACTCCGCCCGGCGGGCCCGCACGGTCGCCGAGCCCGCGAGCGACGCCGAGCACGCCGGCGCCGCCCGCGCCGCGGCCACCCCGGCCGTCCCGGCCGTCCCGGGGGTACGCACACCCGCCCCGGCCCAGGTCAGCGGTGCCGGCTCGCTCGTGCGGTCCCTCGAGGCGCTCGGCGTCGACATCGTCTTCGGCATCCCGGGCGGCGCCATCCTGCCGGCGTACGACCCGCTCTACGACTCCACCGTCCGGCACATCCTGGTCCGCCACGAGCAGGGCGCCGGGCACGCGGCGACGGGCTACGCCCAGGCGACCGGCCGGGTGGGGGTCTGCATGGCCACCTCCGGGCCCGGCGCCACGAACCTGGTCACCCCGATC
Organism: Micromonospora sp. DT178; assembly: GCF_049841695.1. Classification (NCBI taxonomy): domain Bacteria; kingdom Bacillati; phylum Actinomycetota; class Actinomycetes; order Micromonosporales; family Micromonosporaceae; genus Micromonospora; species Micromonospora sp. DT178. The sequence goes on along the minus strand of NZ_JBNCKV010000003.1, from coordinate 437,222 downwards.
GCCGACGCGTACATGGACTCGGTGCCGATCGTGGCGATCACCGGGCAGGTCGCGCGGCCCTCGATCGGCACGGACGCCTTCCAGGAGGCGGACATCCAGGGCATCACCCTGCCGATCACCAAGCACAACTTCCTGGTGCAGGAGGCCGAGGAGATCCCCCGGGTGCTGGCCGAGGCGTTCCACCTGGCCGCCACCGGCCGACCCGGGCCGGTCCTGGTCGACATCCCCAAGGACGTCCTCCAGGCGCCCACCACCTTCACCTGGCCGCCGACGCTGGACCTGCCCGGCTACCGCCCGACCCTGCACCCGCACGGCAAGCAGATCCGCGAGGCGGCCCGGCTGATGGCCACCGCCCGGCGCCCGGTGCTCTACGTCGGCGGCGGCGTGCTGAAGGCCGGCGCCACGGAGGGGCTGCGCCGGTTGGCCGAGCTGACCGGGATCCCGGTGGTCACCACGCTGATGGCGCTCGGCGCGTTCCCCGACTCGCACCCGCAGCACCTGGGAATGCCCGGCATGCACGGCACCGTCTCGGCGGTCTACGGCCTGCAGAAGGCCGACCTGATCGTGGCCCTGGGCGCCCGCTTCGACGACCGGGTCACCGGCAAGCTGGACTCGTTCGCCCCGGACGCGGCGGTGGTGCACGCCGACATCGACCCGGCCGAGATCGGCAAGAACCGGCACGCGGACGTCCCGATCGTCGGCGACGCCCGGCACGTCATCGACGAGCTGATCGCGGCGGTGACCAACGAGCAGGCGGCCGGCCGGCGCGTCGACCTCGCCGACTGGTGGACCCAGCTCGACGACCTGCGCAACCGGTACCCGCTGGGCTACGAGGAGCCCGCCGACGGCACCCTCTCCCCGCAGTACGTGATCAAGCGGCTCGGCGAGCTCGTCGGCCCGGACGCGATCTACGTGGCGGGGGTCGGCCAACACCAGATGTGGGCCTCGCAGTTCATCTCCTACGAGAAGCCGTACACCTGGTTGAACTCCGGCGGCCTCGGCACGATGGGCTACGCGGTGCCGGCGGCGATGGGCGCCAAGGCCGGCAAGCCGGACACGGTGGTGTGGGCGATCGACGGCGACGGCTGCTTCCAGATGACCAACCAGGAGTTGGCCACCTGCGCGCTGGAGGGCATCCCGGTCAAGATCGCCGTGATCAACAACGGCAACCTCGGCATGGTGCGGCAGTGGCAGACCCTGTTCTACGGGGAGCGCTACTCCAACACCGACCTCGGCACCCACAAGCACCGCATCCCCGACTTCCTGAAGCTCGCGGAGGCGCTCGGCTGCGTGGGCCTGCGCTGCGAGAACGCCGAGGACGTCGACCGGACCATCGCCGCCGCGATGGCCATCGACGACGCACCGGTGGTCATCGACTTCGTCGTCGGCAAGGACGCCATGGTGTGGCCGATGGTCGCCGCCGGCACCAGCAACGACGAGATCATGTTCGCCCGGGGCGTCCGCCCGGCCTTCGACGAGGATGACATCTGACATGAGCGAGCAACGCGAGCGAATCATCAGGCTCAGTCCCGTGCCGCGTCAGGGCACGACCGAGCGGAGCGAGGTCGTGGCATGACAATGCACACGCTGAGCGTCCTGGTGGAGAACAAGCCGGGCGTCCTGGCCCGGGTCTCCGGGCTGTTCTCCCGGCGCGGCTTCAACATCGACAGTCTCGCCGTCGGGGAGACCGAGAACCCGGACGTCTCGCGGATCACCATCGTGGTCAACGCCGAGTCGTCCCCGCTGGAGCAGGTCACCAAGCAGCTCAACAAGCTGGTCAACGTGCTCAAGATCGTCGAGCTGGACCCGCAGGTCTCGGTCGCCCGGGAACTGCTCCTGGTCAAGGTGCGCGCCGACCGCGCGGCCCGGGCCCAGGTGCTGGAGACGGTCGGCCTGTTCCGGGCCCGGGTGGTCGACGTGGCGCCGGACACGCTGACCATCGAGGCCACCGGCACCCCGGACAAGCTCGACGCGCTGCTGCGCGACCTCGAACCGTTCGGGATCAAGGAGATGGTCCAGTCCGGGCTGGTGGCGATCGGGCGCGGCTCGCGCTCCATCACCGCCGGGCCCTCGCTCCGGGCCGCCTGACCCCGACCCGGCCGGTGCCCCGCGCCGGCCGGGACCGCCCGACCAGTGCCGGCGCGTCGCGCCGCCTGGGACCGCACAGATCCACGACGGGCCGCCCGGGCCGCCGTACGAAAGGGAAATCATGAGCGTTGAGGTGTACTACGACGACGATGCCGACCTGGGCCTGATCCAGGGCCGGAAGGTCGCGGTGATCGGGTACGGCAGCCAGGGCCACGCCCACGCGCTGTCGCTGCGCGACTCCGGAGTCGACGTGGTGATCGGTCTGCCGGAGGCCTCCAAGAGCCGGGCCAAGGCCGAGGAGCAGGGCCTGCGCGTCCTCACGCCGGCCGAGGCGGCGGCCGAGGCCGACGTCATCATGATCCTCGCGCCGGACACCGCCCAGCGCAGCATCTACGCCGAGTCGATCGCGCCGAACCTGGCCCCGGGCAAGGCGCTCTTCTTCGGCCACGGCTTCAACATCCGCTACGGCCTGATCAAGCCCCCGGCCGACGTGGACGTGGCGATGGTCGCGCCGAAGGGCCCGGGTCACCTGGTGCGCCGCCAGTACGCCGACGGCAAGGGCGTGCCCTGCCTGGTCGCCGTCGAGCAGGACGCCAGCGGCAGCGCCCTCGCGCTGGCCCTGTCGTACGCCAAGGGCATCGGCGGCACCCGGGCCGGCGTCATCCGGACCACCTTCACCGAGGAGACCGAGACCGACCTCTTCGGCGAGCAGGCGGTGCTCTGCGGCGGCGCGGCGGCGCTCGTGCAGACCGGCTTCGAGGTGCTCACCGAGGCGGGCTACGCCCCCGAGGTGGCCTACTTCGAGTGCCTGCACGAGCTGAAGCTGATCGTCGACCTCATGTACGAGGGCGGCATCGCGAAGATGCGCTACAGCATCTCCGACACGGCCGAGTACGGCGACCTCTCCCGCGGCCCGCGCGTCATCGACGCCCGGGTCAAGGAGGAGATGCGCAAGATCCTCAGTGAGGTCCAGTCCGGCGAGTTCGCCCGGGAGTGGGTGGCCGAGGACGAGGCCGGCCGGCCCAACTTCAGCAAGTGGCAGGCCGAGGGCGCGGCGCACCCGATCGAGGAGACCGGCAGCAAGCTGCGCGGCATGATGAGCTGGGTCGACCGCCCGATCACCGAGACCGCCTGAGTCACACCCCCGGCGGCCCGGCCCGGGCGCTCTCCCCGGCGCCCGGACCGGGCCGCTCCCTGTCCGCGCCACCCCGCCGCTCGCGCAGGCCGTGTCCGCACCGGCTCGCCGCGCGACGGCCCCCGGCCGAGCCGGCCGGGGCCGACCGGCACACCCGCCACGCCGGGGCGACCCCACGCGCCCGTCACGCGCCGTTCACCGGCGGGCCGTCACCCGTTGTGAGGGCACTCACCCCGTAGTCCGGGACATGCCGGCCGGCCGGGCCCCTACGATCGCGGGGTAGGTGCGTAGCCGGCACCTGACGGCCATGGCCCGGATCAGCGCAGGGCGCAGCGCGGCGTCCCGCAGCCCGGCCCACCGCTCTGACGACAACTACGAGGACCAATGACTCCTGTCGTACTGATCGCCGAAGAACTCGCCCCCGCCGCCATCGAGGTGCTCGCCCACGACTTCGACGTCCGGCACGTCGACGGCACCGACCGTCCGGCCCTGCTCTCGGCGCTCTCCGAGGCCGACGCCGTCATCGTGCGCAGCGCCACCCAGATCGACGCCGAGGCGATCTCCGCCGCGCCCCGGCTGAAGGTCGTCGCCCGGGCGGGCGTGGGTCTGGACAACGTCGAGGTGCCGGCCGCCACCGCGCGGGGCGTCATGGTCGTCAACGCCCCCACCTCGAACATCGTCTCCGCCGCCGAGCAGGCCCTCGCGCTGCTGCTCGCCGTGGCCCGCAACACCGCCAGCGCCAGCGCCGCGCTGAAGGCGGGGGAGTGGAAGCGGTCGAAGTACACCGGCGTCGAGATCCAGGGCAAGACCGTCGGCGTGGTCGGCCTCGGCCGCATCGGCGTGCTCTTCGCCCAGCGGATCGCCGCCTTCGGCACCCGGCTGATCGCGTACGACCCCTACATCCAGCCGGCCCGCGCGGCCCAGCTCGGCGTCCGCCTGGTGGGGCTGGAGGAGCTGCTGCGGGAGAGCGACTTCATCTCGATCCACCTGCCGAAGACCCCGGAGACCGTCGGCCTGATCGGCGAGAAGGAGCTGGCCGTCGTCAAGCCCGGCGTCCGGATCGTCAACGCCGCCCGGGGCGGGCTCGTCGACGAGCAGGCCCTGGCCGACGCGATCGCCGAGGGCCGGGTCGCCGGCGCGGGCGTGGACGTCTACGCCAAGGAGCCCTGCACCTCCTCGCCGCTGTTCGCCTTCGACAACGTGGTCGCCACCCCGCACCTGGGCGCCTCCACGGGCGAGGCGCAGGACAAGGCCGGCCTGGCCGTGGCCAAGAGCGTGAAGCTGGCGTTGCAGGGCGAGTTCGTGCCGGACGCCGTGAACGTGCAGGCCGGCGGCGTGGTCGCCGAGGACGTGCGGCCGCTGCTGCCGCTGGCTGAGAAGCTCGGCCGGGCCTTCACCGCCGTCGCGGGCGGGGTCGCCGCCAGCGTCACCGTCGAGGTGCGCGGCGAAATCGTCAACCACGACGTGTCGGTGCTGAAGCTCGCCGCCACCAAGGGGCTGTTCAGCTCGGTGGTCGAGGAGCAGGTCACCTACGTCAACGCGCCGCACCTGGCCGCCGAGCGCGGCGTCGAGGTCACGCTGGTCGCCCAGACCGACGCGGTCGACCACCCCAGCCTGGTCACCGTCCGCGGCGCGCTGCCCGACGGCCGCACGGTCAGCGTCTCCGGCACGGTGACCACCGCCGGCGGCCGCGACGTCATCAAGCTCACCGAGGTCGACGGCTTCGACGTGGAGATCGGCGCGGAGGGCATCCTGGTCTTCCTGCGCTACGTCGACCGCCCGGGCGTGGTCGGCACGGTCGGCACGCTGCTCGGCGAGGCCGGCGTCAACATCGCGGCGATGCAGGTGGCCCGCCGCGAGGCCGGCGGCGAGACCCTGATGACCCTCACGGTCGACCAGGCGCTCGGCGCCGACCTGCTCACCTCGGCCGCGGACTCGATCGGCGCGGTCGCGGCCAGCGCGGCGGACCTGCGCGACGAGTGACCTGAACGCGCGACACGAGGGGCCCGGCGGATCCGCCGGGCCCCTCGTCGTGCTCGGGGAGTGGTCAGCCGGGCAGTCGGGCCGGCGGCGGGTAGACCGAGCCGTCCTGCGCGTCGAAGAGCATCAGGTCGTACGCGCCGGCCAGCCGTTCGATGTCGAGCAGCACCTGGTCCTCGCAGGTCGGGTGCAGGTTCAGTTCGACGTGGTCGCTGGCCGCGTGCAGCGGCGCCACCGCCCACGGGGTGCCGGGGCCGGCCGGCCGGTCCGGGTAGCTGCCGGTGATGGCGCGGTAGAACGCCACCACCCGCGGGTCCGGGTACCGGTCGACGTGCTGTCCCTGCCGGCACCGCAGCACCGCCGCCCGCACGTCCTCGGGTGTCGCCCCGTCCGCCAGGGCCCACACGCTCAGATCGAAACTCACGGCGGACAGCGTGCCATCCGCCGTTCACCGCGTCGAAATCGGCCCGCCGCCGGATCGGCACGCTCCTGTCGCGACGGTCCGCTGTGGAGACCCTTGCGTTGAGTTGCGTCGATTCGCTAGCGTACCGGTGCGGTCACTGGCCGAGCTCGCGGCGTGGGCCCGTCTTCGGGTGGCGAGGTCGACGTCCGGCCGTCCGGCCCGCACCCCTCGATTGCGCGAGCCACGCGCACTCGTCGCTGACCGGCCCTCACGGTCGTTGCCGAGACCGTGGGGGCCGATCGCGCGTCCGGCCCGCTGCCTGAGGCGACGCGGGGCCGGCTCAGCGGCGGTGGGCGAAGAGCGCGCGGTAGTCCGACCCGTCGCGGAACCAGTCCAGCCCGGCCGGCCCGGCGGCGTAGAGCGCGGTGGCGTAGGCGTCGGCGACGGCGAGGTCCGGCCCGACCACCGTCGCGGCGACCAGCTGGTCGGCGGGCTCCCCGGTGTGCGGGTCCACCACGTGCCCCTGCCGGCCGCTCACCCCCGAGGTGCCGACCGCGCCCGCGGTCATCTCCAGCACGAGCGGCGCCCGGTGCTGGTCCGTCGGGTGGTGCACCGCCACCCGCCACGGGCCGCCGTGCGCCGCGTGCCCGCGGACGACCAGGTCGGCGCCGGTGAGCACGGCGTAGTCGTGGACGCCGGCGGCGCGCAGCCGGGCGGCGGCGCGCTCCACCGCCCACCCGCCGAGCAGGCCGCCGGGGTCGAAGCCGCCGGGCACCGCCCAGGCGTCGAACCAGCCGTCGGTGGCCGCCCGCATCGCCGCGCAGCGGTCCACCAGGTCGGCCAGCGGCGGGTACGAGTCGGGGCTGATCTCACCCCGGCGCAGCCGGGAGACCAGGCTCTCCGGCCGGGTCGGGCCGTAGGTGAGGTCGATGGCGCGCAGCTCCGCCACCGCGTCCCGCAGCGCCTCCCCGACACCGCGACGGCCCAGCCACTCGGGGGCGTTGAGCAGCAGCGAGTATTCCGCCGTGGAGGTCCGCACGGTGTGCTGGACGGCGATCCGGTCCTCGCCGACCGTGCCGGGCCGGTCCACGCGGTGACTGCGGGCGCCCAGCCGCAGGTCCGGCCGGCGCGGCTGGAAGGCCGACTGGTCCACCCATCGGGTCCGTGGCTGCTGGTCGATCCGCATGACGCTGCTCCCTCGCTGACGCCGGCCGCGCCCTCGCGGCCTCCGTCACGGGCCCCCGTTGACCCGCTCGTCATCACGCTAGGCAGCGGAGATGACCCCACCATGAATGCCACCTGGGAGGATCCTGTGCATCCTCCTTTCCCGCATTCTGGAAGGATCGTACCGGGAGGCGGGACGGCGGCGTACGGTCGGACGAAACGGCGAGGCGAGGGAGCACAGGGACGTGGCACGGATCGCGGTGGTGGCCGGGGACGGGATCGGACCCGAGGTGGTCGCGCAGGCCCGCAAGGTCATCGACGCCGTGCTGCCGGGGGTGGACGCCACCGAGTACGACCTCGGCGCCGCCCGCTGGCACCGCACCGGCGAGGTGCTGCCGGACTCGGTGCTGACCGAGCTGGCCGGGCACGACGCGATCCTGCTCGGCGCCGTCGGCGACCCGACCGTGCCGCCGGGCGTGCTGGAGCGGGGCCTGCTGCTGAAGCTGCGCTTCGCCTTCGACCAGTACGTCAACCTGCGCCCGTCGCGGCTCTGGCCCGGCGTGGCCGGGCCGCTGGCGAGCGTCAAGCCCGGCGAGGTCGACCTGGTGGTCGTCCGCGAGGGCACCGAGGGCCTCTACGCCGGCGCCGGTGGCGCGCTGCACCGGGGCACCCCGGCGGAGGTCGCCACCGAGGAGAGCCTGAACACGCGGCACGGCGTGGAGCGGGTGATCCGCGACGCCTTCGCCCGCGCCGCGCGCCGGGAGCGGCGCAAGGTCACCCTCGTGCACAAGACCAACGTGCTCACCCACGCCGGTTCGTTGTGGGCGCGCGCGTTCGAGGCCGTGGCGGCCGAGCACCCCGACGTGGCCACGGAGTACCAGCACGTCGACGCCGCCGCGATGTTCCTGGTCACCCAGCCGCAGCGCTACGACGTGGTGGTCACCGACAACCTGTTCGGCGACATCCTCACCGACATCGCCGCCGCCGTCACCGGCGGGATCGGGCTGGCCGCCAGCGGCAGCATCAACCCCGAGGGGGCGTACCCCTCGATGTTCGAGCCGGTACACGGCTCGGCGCCGGACATCGCCGGGCGCGGCGTGGCCGACCCGGTGGCGGCCGTACTCTCGGCGGCCCTGCTGCTCGACCAGCTCGGGCACGCCGACGCCGCCGCCCGGGTCACCGCGGCGGTGGGCGTGGAGCTGGCCGGGCGGGCCCCGGGCGCGGCACTGCGCACCGAGGAGGTCGGCGACCGGCTGGCCGGGTACGCCACCTCCTGAGGCCGCCGGCCCACCCCGTCCCGAGTTCCGACCACGCCGCCCGGCCGCACCCGGCCCGGCGGCGTACACCCGTCCGGTGCTGCCGGTACGCCCGGGCGGCGCTACCCGCTGAACGACCGTTCGGGGTAAGTTTCTCGCACCAGATTTCTCGGCATGCGGACCCGTGTGCCGTAGTCCCGCAGGGAGGTCAACGCGATGAGCGGTGGTGACAAGCTCGACTTCGAGATCCGTCCGAATCCCGCGCCGGTATCCGTCGCCGACCGGGCCGCCCTGCTGGCCAACCCGGGTTTCGGCCGGGTCTTCACCGACCACATGGTCACCATCCGCTACGCCGACGGCAAGGGCTGGTACGACGCCCGGGTCGAGGCGCGGGCGCCGATCCCGATGGACCCGGCCGCCGCGGTGCTGCACTACGCGCAGGAGATCTTCGAGGGGCTGAAGGCCTACCGGACGGCCGACGGCGGGGTCACCATGTTCCGCCCGGAGGCCAACGCCGCCCGGTTCGCCGCCTCCGCCCGGCGCATGGCGATGCCGCCGCTGCCCGAGGAGGCGTTCGTCGACTCGCTGCGTCAGCTCGTGGCCACCGACCAGGACTGGATCCCCGAGGGCGAGGACGGCAGCCTCTACCTGCGGCCGTTCATGTTCGCCAGCGAGGTGTTCCTCGGCGTCCGGCCCGCCAACGAGTACCTCTACGTGGTGATCGCCTCGCCGGTCGGCGCGTACTTCTCCGGCGGGGTGAAGCCGGTGACGGTCTGGGTCTCCCCGGACTACACCCGGGCCGCCCCGGGCGGCACCGGCGCGGCGAAGTGCGGCGGCAACTACGCCGCCTCGCTGGTGGCGCAGGCCGAGGCGATCGAGCACGGCTGCGACCAGGTGGTCTTCCTGGACGCGGTGGAGCGTCGCTTCGTCGACGAGCTGGGCGGCATGAACGTGTTCTTCGTCTACGACGACGACACCGTGGTCACCCCGCCGCTGACCGGCACGATCCTGCCCGGCATCACCCGGGAGTCGGTGCTCACCCTGGCCGCCGACGCCGGGCACCGGATCGAGGAGCGGCCGGTGAGCTTCGCCGACTGGCAGGCGGACGCCGCGAGCGGCCGGCTCCGCGAGGTGTTCGCCTGCGGCACCGCCGCCGTCGTCACCCCGATCGGGCGGGTGCGCTTCCCCGACGGCGAGTTCCTGGTGGGCGGCGGCGAGCCCGGCCGGGTCACGACGGCCCTGCGCCAGCAGCTCGTCGACCTCCAGCGCGGAAAGGTCGACGACCCGCACGGCTGGGTCCGCCGCATCCTCTGATCCGCCCCTTTCGCACCGCCCCGCCCCCGCGCCGCCCCGGTGCGGGGGCGGCGCCGTCGCGGGAGGAGGGCGGGGTCAGGTCAGCAGGTGGTCGCGCAGCGCGGCGAGTTGGGCGTCGGTGACGCCGGTGTGGCGCAGGTAGCCCTCGACCGAGCCGTGGGCCTCCCGCAGCTCGGCGAGGAAGAGCGTCATGGCCTCGGCGGGGCAGGTCAGCACCGGCAGGGTGTGCCCGGCCTGCCGGCCGGTGGCCTCGAACCAGGCGCGGTAGCGCTCGCCGGCCTCGGTGCTCAGGGCGTAGTCGGCGGCGATGTCGTCGTCGGCGACGCCGAGCACCGCGAGGGTGAGCCCGCAGACGATGCCCGTGCGGTCCTTGCCGGCGACGCAGTGCACGACCACCGGGGCGTTGGCGGAGTCGGCGATCAGCCCGACCGCCTCGGCGAGCCCGGCGCCGCCGGTCCCGGCGAGGTCGGCGTACCGGTCGGCCAGGTAGCGGGCCAGGTCGGTGCCGGGACGGTAGGGGCGCTCGCCCCACTCCGCGTGCTCCGGGTGGATGTTGCGCCAGGTCAGGCCGTCGAAGTGGGGGACGCGGCCGTCGCGCTCCACCTCGTACGGGCGGCGCAGGTCGATGACCGTGCGGACGCCGAGGGCGGCGAACGCCTCCCGGTCGGTGTCGTCGAGGCGGTGCAGCGAGTCGGAGCGGTAGAGCCGCCCCGGGCGCACCGTGCGGCCGTCGTGGCCGGCGTGGCCGCCCACGTCGCGGAAGTTGAACATCGCGGAGAAGGGGATCCTGCGACCGACCTCGATGGAGTCCACGCTGACACGGTAACGGCCTCCCGCGATTCGCGGGAGGCCGTCGCGCGCCGGTGCCGGCTAGCGGGCGGTGCCGGGCGGGATGGCCGAGTACGTCTCGCCGTAGTAGCCGCCGAGGCGGTCCCGGTAGGTGGGGTCGGTGTCGGCGGTCTCGTCGTACTCCGGGGCGGCCTTGATCTGGTCCTTGCTCCGGTCGACGTACACCTTGCGCTCGTCGTGGTCGACGTGGTTGACGGTGCCGGCCGGGACCATGACCTTCCGGCCGAAGATCCACGGGCCGGTGTCCACCACGAGATAGCTGTCGTTGACCTCGTGGCTGGCGCTGTCGATCCTGCCGATGCCGCCGTCGGTGGCCTCGACCTTGTAGCCGACCAGGTCGGCGTCGGCGACCCTCGCGGTGTCGCGGTAACGCCACGGGTCGAACGTGCCGGCCGGGGCGCCACCGGCGAACTCGCCCTGGCCGCCGCCGCGCAGCGGATCCGGGCTGCCGTGGGTGCTGTGCGGGTCGAGCCTGTCCATCTGACAACTCCTGCCCCGACTGTCGCCAGTCGTCTCGCCGGTCCGGGTGTCTCTCGTCTCCTCCGAGGAGCTACCCGGGCCGTCGCCACCGGAAACGGCGGGGGCCGGTGCCGGAGACGACGGGGGGCCGGCGCCGCACCGCGGCACCGGCCCCCCGTGTCGTACCCGTCAGGCGAGCGCGGCCTGGGCGTCCAGGGTCACCGCGGCGGCGTGCACGACGGCGGCGATGCGCAGCCCCTCGTGCACCTGCTCGCGGCTGAAGCCCGCGTTGCGCAGGGTCTTCTCGTGCGACTCCAGGCACACCCCGCAGCCGGTGATCGCCGAGACCGCCAGGCACCAGAGCTCGAAGTCGGCCTTGTCCACGCCCGGCTTGGCGATGATCTGCATCCGCAGCCGCGCCGGGATCGACTGGTACTGCTCGTCGCCGATCAGGTGCTTGGCCCGGTAGTAGACGTTGTTCATCGCCATGATCGCGGCGGCGCCCTTGGCCGCCTCGACCGCCTCCGGCCCGAGGTGGGTGGCCGCCTCGGCGGCGATCTCACGCAGCACCACCGGGTTGCGCGCCGCGACGGCGCAGGCCAGGGCGGTGCCCCACGCCTGCTCCGGCTTCAGCGTGCTGGTGCCGATGGTGGAGCCGAGGTTGAGCTTGATGTCCTTGGCGTACTCCGGCAGGGCCGCCTTGACCGCGTCCAGACCCATGGTCAGGCCCCGGCGCCGGCGAGGAGCTTGGTGGCGTCCAGGGTCTCGCCGCCCTTGTTCCAGTTGCACGGGCAGAGCTCGTCGGTCTGGAGGGCGTCGAGCACCCGCAGCACCTCGGAGACGTTCCGGCCGACCGAGCCGGCGGTCACCATGACGAACTGGATCTCGTTGTCCGGGTCGACGATGAAGGTCGCCCGCTGGGCCACGCCGTCCTCGCCGAGCACGCCGCAGGCGGCGGTCAGCTCACGCTTGACGTCGCTGAGCATCGGGAACGGCAGCTCGCGCAGGTCCGGGTGGTCCTTGCGCCACGCGTAGTGGACGAACTCGTTGTCCACCGACACGCCGAGGACCTGGGCGTCCCGGTCGGCGAACTCCTCGTTCAGCCGGCCGAACTCCGCGATCTCGGTCGGGCAGACGAAGGTGAAGTCCTTCGGCCAGAAGAAGACGACGCGCCACTTCCCCTGGTGGGACTTGTGGTTGATCGACTCGAACGCCTTGTCGGCGTCCAGCGACACGCAGGCGGTGAGTTCGTACTCGGGGAAGCGGTCACCGACAGTGAGCACAGGTCCTCCTTGACAGCGGCACGAGGGCCGGTAACTGGATCGGTTCCAGATACTTCCGCAGCCCCGTTTCCGCCGCGTGGCGGCCGGGTGACTTGTGAAGTCGATCACGAGCGGCGGGTTGTGCCGGTGAACCGGCCATCCGTGCGGTACCGGGACCCTCCGTCACCGTCCCGCCATGTGGATTGCGCCTCCCAAAACCGGGTTCCAGGTGGCAGAGTGGCGATCGTGACCAGCACCGACCTGATTATTCGCCCCTAGCGCGCCGGCCTCCCCTCCGCCGAGCGCGCAGACCTCCCGCATCCGCGGGGGGTCTTTTTGTTGCTCCCCGAAAGGACTCCCTGATGACGTTCCAGGTGTACGACACCACGCTGCGCGACGGCGCCCAGCGCGAGGGGCTCAGCTACTCGGTGGTCGACAAGCTCGCGGTGGCCCGCCTGCTCGACGAGTTCGGGGTCGGCTTCATCGAGGGGGGCTGGCCGGGCGCCGTGCCGAAGGACACCGAGTTCTTCCGGCGGGCGCGCACCGAGCTCGACCTGAAGCACGCGCTGCTGGTCGCGTTCGGGGCCACCCGGCGGGCCGGGGTGGCCGTCGGCGAGGATCCGCAGGTCCGCGGCCTGCTCGACGCGCAGACGCCGGCGATCGCCCTGGTCGCCAAGGCGGACCTGCGGCACGTCGAGCGGGCGCTGCGCACCACCGCGGCCGAGAACCTGGCGATGGTCCGCGACACGGTGGCGCACCTGGTGGCCGAGGGACGCCGGGTCTTCGTCGACGGGGAGCACTTCTTCGACGGCTACCGGTCCGACCCGGCGTACACGGCCGCCGTCGTGGAGACCGCCCTCGCCGCCGGCGCCGAGCGGGTGGTGCTCTGCGACACCAACGGCGGGATGCTGCCGTCCCAGGTGACCGCCGCCATCGCCGACCTGACCGCGCGGCTCGGGGTCGGCCCGGAGCTGCTCGGCATCCACTGCCAGAACGACACGGCCTGCGCGGTGGCCAACACCGTCGCCGCCGTGGAGGCGGGGGTGCGCCACTTCCAGGGCACCGCCAACGGCTACGGCGAGCGCCCCGGCAACGCCGACATCTTCGCCGTGGTCGCCAACCTCCAACTCAAGCTCGGGCTGCCCGTCCTACCGGAGGGCTGCCTGGGGCAGATGGTGCGGGTCGCCCACGCCATCGCCGAGATCGCCAACATCGCCCCCGACACCCACCAGGCGTACGTCGGGGCCGCGGCCTTCGCCCACAAGGCGGGGCTGCACGCGAGCGCGATCAAGGTGGATCCGCTGCTCTACAACCACGTGGACCCCCAGGTGGTGGGCAACGACATGCGGATCCTCGTCACCGAGATGGCCGGCCGGGCCAGCGTCGAGCTCAAGAGCCGTGAACTCGGCCTGGACCTGGCCGGCCATCCGGAGGCGCTGTCGCGGGTCACCCGGCGGGTCAAGGAGCTGGAGGCCGGCGGCTGGTCGTTCGAGGCCGCCGACGCGTCGTTCGAGCTGTTGGTCCGCTCGGAGCTGGACACCGCCCCCGCCAGGCCGTTCGCGCTGGAGTCGTACCGGGTGCTGGTCGAGCACCGGGAGGACGGCGCGGTGGTCTCCGAGGCGACCGTCAAGATCCGCGTACGCGGGGAGCGGGTCATCGCCACCGCCGAGGGCAACGGTCCGGTCAACGCCCTGGACGAGGCGCTGCGGGTCGGGCTGGCCCGGCACTACCCGGAGCTGCGCGACTTCGAGCTGGCCGACTACAAGGTGCGGATCCTCGAGGGCACCCACGGCACCGGCGCGGTGACCCGGGTGCTGCTGGAGACGGTCGACGGCAGCAACCGTGACTGGACCACGGTCGGCGTGCACCCCAACGTCGTCGAGGCGTCCTGGCACGCCCTCGTCGACGCGCTCACCTACGGCCTCGACCGCGCCCGGGTCTGAGCCGCCCGGGCCACCCGCGCCACCGGCGGCTGCGGGACGGCCCGGGCGTCACCGCGCCGGGAGGCGCAGCTCGGCCAGGACGGCGCGGTGGTCGCTGCCCCGCACGCGGTGCACGCTGACCGCCCGCACCGCGATCCGCCGGTCGACCAGCACGTGGTCGATGGTCACCGGCGGGATCGGGTCCTCGTCGTACGGGCCCCAGGTGCCGACCAGGCCCGCGCCGGCCTGGTCGGCCGCGTCGACGTAGCCGGTGTCCAGCAGGGCGCGCAGCGGGGCGTGGTCGAGGGTGGCGTTGAAGTCGCCGGCGAGGACCCGCAGCGGCCCGTCCGGGGTGGCGGGCGGCTGCGCCGCCAGGTCGGTGCGCCAGTGGCCGACCTGGTCCACCGCGTACGGGGCCGACGGGTGCGCCGACTCGACCCGGACCGCCGGCGCCCCGGGGACCGCCACCGTGCCGTAGGCCTGGTCGAAGCCCCAGCCGCCGCGATTGTGCCGGACGCCGCCGTCGCTGATCGGGAACCGCGCGTAGAGGCCGGAGCCGACGGTGCCGATCTGCGGGTGGAGCTGCCGGTGCGGAAGCAGTCCGGGCAGGCCGAGCCGGTCCAGCTCCGCCTCGGCGTCCGGGGTGAACTCCTGCACGGCGAGCACGTCGACCCGGTGCTGCCGGACCAGGTCGACCAGCGCCCGCGCGTCGCCGGCCCCGGCGAGCAGGTTGGCGGTCAGCACCCGCACCGTGGGCCCGGTGACGGAGGGCTGGCCGGACGGCAGCGCCCGGGGCGCCACCACGGCCACCAGGACCGCCGCGACCAGCGCCGCGACCACCGCGGGCGCGCGGCGCCGCAGGGCGAGCGCGAGCACCAGCGGCAGCAGGCTCCCGGCGGCGGCGTACGGGGTGAAGGCGAGCAGCTGCACCAGCGGCCCCCGGTCGAGTCCGCCCAGTCGTACCGCCGCCCAGGCGACGCCGGGTGCGACGGCGGCCCAGCAGAGCGCGGTGCGCAGCCGCGCCGCCCGGCGGCCCGCCGGCGGCCGCGCGGTCTCGATGATCACGGCTGGAGGGTAGCGTCTCCGCGCCCGCCCGGCGGGCCCGGACGCGCGCCCACGCGGCGGCCCGGACGCTTTCGCGTCGCGCATTCGTGAATGTTCCAGCCCTCGCTTCTCACAATTCGGCGACATCAGATGGAGCGATTGACGGGGCGTGATCGACTATTGACGCCCGGCATTTTGCGGTGCTACCTTCCAGTGGGTTGAGACGTCGAAACTCTGAGTAGTATTGGCTGCTCAGAGCCGGTGAAAAATCGTTGAAGCGGCAACATCTAGGTGCGGCCTGAAGGTGTGGGCTCCAGGCGGTTGTCGCTATTTCTCCGGCCCGAAAAATGGAAATCAACCGTCCCCGCGATCAGTGGGGCCGGTCGAATCCGCACGGTCAACAAAAGGGAGACCTGTCATGACCACACTCTTCCGACGCAAGGCGGTGGCGGTGGCGTTCGCCGCGCTGGCGCTCACCCTGGCCGGGGGCGGGATCGCCGTCGCCCAGCCGGCGGCGCAGGCGCCCGCCGAGGTCGCCCAGCCGGCCGCCCGCCAGCCCGGCTCCGGCAGTCAGCCGGCGGTGACCCCCGCCGAGGCCCGCAAGGCCAAGGCCGCGCTGGCGCAGGGCCCGTCCGCGCAGGCGAGCGCGCCGGGCACGGTCGCCTCCGCCGTCGTCACCAGCAACGGCACCCTGCTCCGCGGCTCGCCCGAGGTGGTCTCCGCCACCCGGTACGGCCCCGGGGAGTACCACGTGGTGTTCAACTACAACGTCTCGCTGAAGACGTTCGTGGCCACCATCGGCACCACCGACCCGTACAACGTGCCCCCGGGTGGCGAGGTCTCCGTCGCGCCACGGCTCCAGACGCCGAACGCGGTCTTCATCCAGACCCGCAGCTCGTCGGGGAACGCGGCCGATCGGCCGTTCCACCTCGTCATCGCCAACTGAGCACCCGCTGACGGCGCCGGCCCCCATCTCGTGTGGGGGCCGGCACCGCCGCGCCGTCCCTGCCGGACCAGGAAGCTCGTCCCGGTTCGGGCCCCTTAGGGCCGCCCCGGCGCCGATAATCCGACGTTTGTCCGACCGCCGGCACGGGAAGCAAGCACCGTGACGGACATCTCGGACACCCTGGCCAGCGTGCCCAGCCCGGCCGATCCCGATGCGACACCGGCCGACCTGGAACAGACGCTCTTCGAGGTCAAACGCGTGATCGTCGGGCAGGATCGGCTCGTCGAGCGCCTGCTCACCGCCCTCATCGCGGACGGGCACTGCCTCCTGGAGGGCGTGCCCGGGGTGGCCAAGACGCTCGCCGCGCAGACCCTGGCCACCGTGGTGGGCGGCACCTTCTCCCGGATCCAGTTCACCCCGGACCTGGTCCCCTCCGACATCGTCGGCACCAGGATCTACCGCGCGTCGCGCGAGGACTTCGACATCGAGCTGGGCCCGATCATGGCGAACCTGGTGCTCGCCGACGAGATCAACCGGGCCCCGGCGAAGGTGCAGTCCGCCCTGCTGGAGGCGATGGCCGAGCGGCAGGTCTCCATCGGCGGGCGCAGCTATCCGGTGCCCGAGCCGTTCCTGGTGCTGGCCACCCAGAACCCCATCGAGTCGGAGGGGGTCTACCAGCTGCCGGAGGCGCAGCGCGACCGGTTCATGATGAAGGTCGTCGTCGACTACCCGAGCGACGCCGACGAACTCGCCATCCTCTACCGGATGAGCGCCGACCGGCCCGTCGCCCGGCGGGTGCTCGACCCGCAGCGACTGCGGGACCTCCAGGCCCGCGCCGCCCACGTCTTCGTGCACCACGCGATCGCCGAGTACGTGGTCCGGCTGATCTTCGCCACCCGCGACCCCGGCCGGTTCGGCCTGCCCGAGATCGCCCCGCTGCTCGCGTACGGGGCCAGCCCCCGGGCCACCCTCGGCCTGGTGCGCGCCGCGCGGGCCCAGGCGTTGCTGCGCGGCCGCGGGTACGTGCTGCCCGAGGACGTCCGCGAACTCGCCGTCGACGTGCTCGCCCACCGGCTGGTGCTCTCCTTCGACGCCGTCGCCGACGGGGTGGCCGCCGAAGCGGTGGTCCGGCGGCTGGTGGAGGCCGTGCCGCCGCCCCGCGTCGCCACCGCCCACCCGGAACACGCGGCCGATCTGGCGGCGGCATGAGGTGGCGCGGGGCCACCGCGCCGGCCCCCTTGCCGGCCGAGCCGGGACTGGCCGACCTCACCGCGGACCGTCGCCTGCGCCGGCTGGAGCTGACCGTCACGCGCCGCCTCGACGGGCTGCTGCACGGCCGGTACCGCGGCCTGCTGCCCGGGCCCGGCAGCGAGACCGCCGGCAGCCGGGAGTACCGGCCCGGTGAGGACGAGGTACGCCGGATGGACTGGGCGGTGACCGCCCGCACCACGGTCCCGCACGTGCGCGAGGTCGACGCCGACCGGGAGCTGACCACCTGGCTGCTGGTCGACGCGAGCCCCAGCATGGAGTACGGCACCGCCGAGCTGGACAAGCGGGAGCTGGCCGTGGCGGCCGTCGCGGCGGTCGGCTTCCTCACCGGCGGCGTGGGCAACCGCCTCGGCGCGCAGGTGCTCGGCCCGGACGGGCTGCGCCGGTTCCCGCCCCGCAGCGGGCGTACCCACCTGTTCGGGCTTCTCCGGGCCCTGCTGGCCGCCCCGCGCGTCGGCGGCCACGACGGGGACGAGCCGGCGCCGGCGGGCCCCGACCTGGCCGACGGCCTGGCCGCCGTGCACCGGGTGGCGCTGCGCCGCGGCCTCGTCGTGGTGGTCTCGGACTTCCTCGACGGGCTGCCCGACGAGGAACGGCAGGCGCCGTCCTGGGAGGCGCCCCTGCGCCGCCTCGCCGCGCGGCACCAGGTGCTCGCCGTGGAGGTCACCGACCCCCGGGAGCTGGAACTGCCCGACGTCGGCCTGGTCACCCTCGTCGACCCGGAGACCGGGCGGCGGCGCGAGGTCTGGACCGGCGACCGCGCGCTGCGCGAGCGCTACGCCGCCGCCGCGACCGCCCAGCGCGAGCAGGTACGCCAGGCGCTGCGCCGCAGCGGGGCCACGCACCTGCCGCTGCGCACCGACCGGGACTGGGGCGCCGACATCGTGCGGCACGTGCACGCCCAGCGGCGCCTCGCCGCCGCCCCGGCGCGGGCGGCCCGGGGAGGTGCGGCGTGATCTGGCAGTCGCCCGTCCGGCTCTGGCTCCTGCTCGGGGTGCTCGCCCTGGCCGTCGGCTACCTGCTGATGCAGCGCCGACGCAGCCGGTACGCCGTCCGCTTCACCAACCTGCGGCTGCTCGACCGGGTCGCGCCGCACCGCCCGGCCTGGCGGCGGCACGTGCCGGCCGGGCTCTTCCTGGCCATGCTGGCGCTGCTGGTGGTGGGCTTCGCCCGGCCCACGGCGGAGGTCCGGGTGCCCCGCGAACGGGCCACGGTGATGGTCGCCGTCGACGTCTCCACCTCGATGCTCGCCGGCGACGTGGAACCGGACCGGCTCAGCGCCGCCAAGGAGTCCGCCCGGCGCTTCGTCGACGGCCTGCCGGACGAGTTCAACGTCGGGCTGGTCGCCTTCGCCGGCAGCGCGGCGGTGCTGGTGCCACCGAGCACCGACCGGGAGGCGCTGCACGAGGGCATCGAGCGGCTGGTCGAGGGGGCCACCGGCGTGCAGGGCACCGCCATCGGCGAGGCCATCAGCACCTCCCTCGGCGCGGTGAAGGGCTTCGACAGCCAGGCGGCGAAGGATCCGCCGCCGGCCCGGATCATCCTGCTCTCCGACGGGGCGAACACCTCCGGCATCGACCCGATGGAGGCGGCGTCCGAGGCGATCGACATGAAGGTGCCGGTGCACACCATCTCCTTCGGCACCCCGGGCGGCACCGTGGACCGGGGCGGCCGGCCGATCCAGGTGCCCGTCGACGGGCAGACCCTGCGCGCGGTCGCCGAGGAGACCGGCGGCGTGTTCCACGAGGCCAGCACCAGCGACGAGCTGCGCGCCGTCTACGAGGACATCGGCACCTCGGTCGGCTACCGCACCGAACGGCAGGACGTCTCGGCCCGCTTCATCGGGCTCGGGCTGATGTTCGCCATGGGCGCCGCGGCCGGCTCGATGCGCTGGTTCGCCCGGCTGCCCTGAACCTGTCCGGCCACCGTCGAGAAGGACACGTGAGGAGCGTACGCATGGCAGTGCAGACCGGGCTGGGCGAACCGCGCGGCCCCTGGTTCATCTCCCCGGAGCTGGATCCGGACGGGCGGGCCCGGTGGGCCGGGCCCGGACCGGACGGTGGCCCGGGCCAGTGGCGCCCGCGCGGGCGGGTGCTGGCGGCGCTGGCGGTGGTGGCCCTGTCGACCGCCTCCGGCGCGGTGGCCGGCGGCATCGTGGCCGGCCGCGACGACGCTGCGGGCCCGGCGGCGGCCTCGGCGGCCCCGGTCCCGGCGGAGCTGGTGACCGCCGCCGGCAAGACCGTGCCGGGGGTCGTCTCGGTGCTGGTGGGCGGGGCCGGCGGCGCCTCGGCCACCGGCTCCGGCTTCGCCGTCGACGACCAGCAGCACATCATCACCAACGACCACATCCTGGCCAAGGGGCGCGGCGGCTCGGTGACGGTGGAACTGCCCGACGGGCGGCGGTTCGCCGCCGAGGTGGTCGGGCGGGAGCCCCGCAGCGACCTCGCCGTGCTCCGGGTGCCACCGTCGGCCGGCCTGGCGGCGTTGCCGCTGGCCAAGCCGGGATCCACCCGGGTGGGGGAGCCGGTGTTGGCGGTCGGCTCGCCGCTCGGGCTGCCCGGCACCGTCACCGCCGGCATCGTCAGCGCCCTGGACCGGCAGGTACGCCTCGGCGACAACCGGCACACCGCAGTGCAGACCGACGCCTCGATCAACCCGGGCAACTCGGGCGGCCCGCTGGTGAACGCGCGCGGCGAGGTGGTCGGGGTGAACACGGCCATCGCCACGATCGACGGCAACGGCTCGATCGGCATCGGCTTCGCCATCCCCATCGAACAGGTGCAGCAGACCGCCGACACGATCATCGGAAAGGGCGGCTGAGCTGCGATCTTGCCCCGATGAGCCGCTCGGGAATGTGAAAACTGTCGGATACCCGGCGCGAAATGATCGGCCAATAGAAATATCACGCTGAGTATGGATACTGGCGTGGGTGGAGCGTCCTGAAATCGTGGTCCTCCTGCTGGTGGGCCTGTTGATCGGTACCGGTGTGGGGTCGGCGTACGCCCGGGCACGACGCGGGTGGGCCGACTACCAGACCGTCAGGAAGACCGTGCCCGGCGCCCGGCGCGCCGCGTGGCTGCTGATCAAGGTGGCCACCACGAAGATCGGGGTGATCGCCCTGCTGCTGATGGGGGCGGTCGCGTACGCCGCCGCCGGCTCCGACGGTGAGCCCGCCCCACCCGCGCAGACCCCGAGCCCGGCCGCGACCCCGAGCGTCCGGGCGGGGCGCTAGCCTCGGGGGGTGGACGACGGACTGCGGGTGAACGACCGGTGGACCGTGCCCGCCGCCGAGCTGCGGGAACGCTTCTCCCGGTCGTCTGGGCCCGGTGGGCAGGGCGTCAACACCACCGACTCGCGGGTCGAGCTGAGCTACGACCTGGCCGCCTCGCCCGGCGTACCCGAGCCGCTGCGGGCGCGGGCGCTGGAGCGGCTCGCCGGCCGGCTGGTCGACGGCGTGCTGACCGTCACCGCCAGCGAGCACCGGGCGCAACTGGCCAACCGGGAGGCCGCCCGGGAACGGCTGGCCGCGCTGCTGCGCGAGGCCGCCGCCCCGCCGCCCCCGCCCCGCCGCCCCACCCGCCCGTCGCGCGGCGCGAAGGAACGCCGACTGGCCGAGAAGAAGCGCCGGTCACAGCGCAAGCGCGACCGCCGCGTCGACGGCGACTGACCCGGGGCGGGTCGGCCCCCTCACCCGTCGACGGTCGTCGACAGCAGCCGGTCGCACTCGGCGACCAGGCGCGCCCGCAGCGGGGCGGCCCGCTCCGCGAACGACCGCTGCGCCCCCACGTACTCGTGCCGGCCCTCGACGGTCTCCACCCGCACGGGTGCGTAGCCGAGGGCGCTCAGGTCGTACGGCGAGGCGCGCATGTCCAGCGTGCGGATCTCCCGCGCCAGCTCGAACGCGTCCGCGACCAGCTCGCTCGGCACCAGCGGGGACAGCTTGTAGGCCCACTTGTAGAGGTCCATGTTGGCGTGCAGACAGCCCGGCTGTTCGTGCGCGTGCTGCGTCTCGCGCGTCGGGGTGAGCAGGTTCAACGGCCGGGCCGGCGCGGTGAAGAACCGGTACGCGTCGAAGTGGCTGCACCGCACGCCGCGCTCCTCCACCAGGGCGGCGGTCCGCTCCGGGCTGAGCCGCAGCGGCCAGGCGTTGTGGCGTACCTCCTCCTGGGTCTGCCGGTAGACCATGGCCCACTCGTGCATCCCGAAGCAGCCGAGGTGCGCGGGCCGGTCGGCGGTCGCCGCCAGCAGCGCCCGGATCCACCCGATCGACTCCGCGCGCCGCGCGCGTACCGCCTCGGTGTCGACGGTGACCCCGGCGGCGGTGGCGCGGTAGTCCCGGCCGAACCCGGCCGGGTCCGCGTCGCGCAGCACCACGCCGGCGCCGGGGTGCCAGCGGCGCAACTGGGCAGGGCGGTGCGAGTAGTAGGTGAAGAGGAAGTCCTCCACCGGGTGCTTCCCGCCCCGGCGGCGGCGCGCCAGGTGCGGGGTGAGCCAGGCGTCGACCCGCTCCTCGTGCGCCCGGCACCGGGCCTGCCAGCGCGCCGCGTCGAGCACGACGGTCGGGGCGAGGGCGGCGGTCACGGACCCCAGGGTACGACCGCCGCCCGGCGCCCCGTCAGGGCACGTCCACCCGGACCCCGGCGGAGAACACCCCGCTGCGCAGCTCCAACTGCTCCGGCGGCGCCTGCCCGTCGACGGTGAAGACCAGCGGCAGCACCGTCCGGCTGCCGGCCGCCATCGGCTGGGCGAAGACGTCCCGGCCCTGGTTGGCCGTCCGCGTCGCCTGCTCGTCGGTGCTGACGAAGTTGCCGTCGGGCAGGTACGCGCGTTGCAGCCGGCCGTGCCAGCTCTGCTGCTCCGGGGTGAGGTTGCGCACCCCGACCGTGGCCTCGCACTGCCGGGCCGCCGCGCCGGGCTCGCACGCGACGCGGTACACGGTGAACTCGAACGCCGACTCGCGCAGCGGCTCGCCGACGGCCCCGTTGACCCCCTGACCCACCCACGCGCCGCTGGTCGGCTGGCTGCCGGTGTCGACGGCGGCGACCTCCCGGGTGGCCGTCCAGGCTGCCGTCCCCACCGTGCCGGCGAGCACGGCGGCGGCCACCGGGACGATCAACCAGACGGACGGCTTGCGGCGGACCTGTTCCGGTCGCGGCGCGGCCGGGCGCGGGTAGACCGTCCCCGGCCCCTCGCCGG
The DNA here is from genome assembly GCF_049841695.1 of Micromonospora sp. DT178. Classification (NCBI taxonomy): domain Bacteria; kingdom Bacillati; phylum Actinomycetota; class Actinomycetes; order Micromonosporales; family Micromonosporaceae; genus Micromonospora; species Micromonospora sp. DT178. The sequence goes on along the minus strand of NZ_JBNCKV010000003.1, from coordinate 414,935 downwards.
AGAGGGCCGCGGCGACCGGCCGGTGGCGCCGGCGCCAGGTCCAGGCCCCGCCCACCGCGAGCACCGCCACCGTGGCGAGCCCGGCCAGCAGCACCGGCGTCCGGCGCCACGGCGGCGCCTCGGAACGCTCGGGCGCGGCGGCCGGCACGCCCGCGCTCCAGGTCGCGGTCGCGCAGTCGTACGGCCGGCTGCCGTCACGGGCGAAGGCGCAGGCCGGCGCGGTCATCGGTCGGGCCGGGGCGGCGGTGCTGAGCGCCGTGCCCAGGGTGGTGGTGCTGCGGGCGGGCAGCTTCAGCTGCCAGGTCACCTCGGTGGCCGACTGCCCGGCGCCCCGGGTGGCCCGGCCCCCGTCGGTGATGGCGGTCGCCGAGGCCCCGGGCGGCAGCTCCTGCCGGACCGTGGTGTCGACCGGCGTACCGCCGCTGTTGCGGACCTGGATCCGGTAGCGCGGCGCCGGCGAGCGCTCCGGCAGCACCGCGACCGTGACCGGCGGCTTCGCCACCGGCGGGGCGGCCCGGGTCGGGGTGGGCACCGCCGGCGGCGCCGACGGCATCGCCGGCTCCGGGGTCGGCGCGACCACCGGTGGTGGCGGCGCGGCCGCCGCGGGTGGGGCCGCCGTGGGCAGTGCCGGCACGGCGGCGAGAATGCCGAGGCAGTGTACGAACACTGCGAGGGCCCTGTGGTGTCGTGTCGATGCAGGCATACGAACGAACCTCCGGAGCCGACGCTAGGGGCGCGACGACGCCGGGCGGGTACGAAGTCGCGAACTCCGCCCCCGCGAGCGGGCGGTGGCGTAGGGTGCGCGCTCCCTGGTCTGCGGGTGTGCCGCCGGCCGTGCCGGTGCGCCTCCCCGCGGCCTCGGCCGGGTCGCGGGTCGCCGGGGCTAGATTGGCCTGGTGCGTATCGCTCGTTTTGCTCATGCCAAGGGAATGTCGTTCGGGGTCGTCGAGGGCGAGTCGGAGGCGGGCCCGCAGGGCCTGACCGTCGCCGAGATCGAGGGCCACCCGTTCGGGCAGATCACCTTCAGCGGTGCCCGTTGGGCACTGTCCGACGTCCGCCTGCTCTCGCCGATCCTGCCCAGCAAGGTCGTCTGCGTCGGCCGCAACTACGCCGAGCACGCCGCCGAGCACGGCAGCGAGGTGCCGAAGGAGCCGCTGCTCTTCCTCAAACCGTCCACCTCCGTGATCGGGCCCCGGGACGCGATCCGGCTGCCGATCTTCTCCAAGCAGGTCGAGCACGAGGCCGAGCTGGCCGTGGTCATCGGCGCGCCCGGCGCCCGCCGGGCCGACCGGGCCGCCGCGGAGCGGGCCATCTTCGGCTACACCTGCGCCAACGACGTCACCGCCCGGGACCTCCAGCGTTCCGACGGCCAGTGGACCCGCGCCAAGGGCTTCGACTCGTTCTGCCCGATCGGGCCGTGGATCACCACCGGGCTCGACGTCCGCGACCTGGAGATCCGCTGTGAGGTGGGTCGCAATCCCGAGGAGATGGAGGTCCGCCAGCTCGGCCGGACCCGCGACATGGTCTTCGACGTGCCGGCCCTGGTGTCGTACGTCTCGCACGTGATGACGCTGCTCCCCGGCGACGTGGTGCTCACCGGCACGCCGGCCGGGGTTAGCCCGCTCCTGGACGGGGATACGGTCACCGTGCGGATCGAGGGGATCGGGGACCTGACCAACCCGGTGGTACCCGTCGCCTGATCCGCGTCGAGGCCCCGTTTCCGCAGTTCAGGGGCGGTTTGGGGGACTCGATTTGGCCTGCTGGCACCGGGAGGGTAAAGTTTGATCCCGGCACCGCAAGGGGCCAATGGGGTATGGGGTAATTGGCAGCCCGACTGATTCTGGTTCAGTTAGTCTAGGTTCGAGTCCTGGTACCCCAGCGCAGCCGAGGTTCGGAAGAGCTTCGGGCGCTGGATCTCGTAGGAGACGACTCCGGTTCCCGGCAGGGGATCGGGGTTATCTCTGATAGAGTCCAGCGGCACCGCTCCGCGGAGCGGTGCCGCAAGTAGTTCTGGCCCCGTCGTCTAGCGGCCCAGGACGCCGCCCTCTCAAGGCGGTAGCGCCGGTTCGAATCCGGTCGGGGCTACATCTCGAACGGCCCGTTCCACTCCGGTGGGGCGGGCCGTTTCGCATGTCCCGCGTCGCGCCGTCGGCCCGGCGGGCACCCCACTGGCAGGCGGTCGCGCCGCCCTGCCGGCCGCTGGCCGACCCTGTGGTCCCGCCGCTGGGTGCCGCCGTGGTGCCGCCGCTGACTGGCTTCTCTGCGGTGCTGGCCGCTTGGTGGCTCGACTGGCTGGCTGGTGGGCGGCCCCAGCCGGTGCTGGTGCTGGTGCTCCAGTGGTGCTGCCCAATTGGGCAGGCCTGGTGATGCTGCCCCCTGAGCAGGCCTGGTGATGCGGCCCACTGGGCGGGCTTAGTGGTGCTGGCCGCTGGGCGGGCGAGACCTGGTTGCCGCTGGCTGGCTCGACCCGGCTGCTCGACTGCTCGGTGTGTTGACCTGTGGGTGCCTCCGTCGACCCGGCGTCGGTCGCCCCGATTTCCGTCCCCCGAGGGGACGCCGCTAGACTACAGCCGCACCGCTCGGAAGGGCGGTGGAAGCAGTGAAGTCTTGGCCCCGTCGTCTAGCGGCCCAGGACGCCGCCCTCTCAAGGCGGTAGCGCCGGTTCGAATCCGGTCGGGGCTACATCTCGAACGGCCCGTCCCACCCCGGTGGGACGGGCCGTTCCGCATCCCGCCCTCCCACCCACCCCACCCTTTCGAGCGGTGATCATGGGGTTGGCGGCGAAGATGATCTCCAACCCTGCCGCCAACTTCATGATCACCGACGCGAGTCGTCCGGGACGGGCTGCTGGGGTCGGGCCGGGGCTGTCCGGGGCTGCCCCGGCCGGCGGTCGCCCCTGGCGCCGTGGCGCTCCGAATCGGGCGATCAAGAAGTTTGCGTCTGGTCCGGCGCCGAATCTGGACGCAAACTTCTTGATCATCCGGCGGTTGCGCACCGGCCTGGACAGCCAGGGTGCCGGTGCATCCGGGCGGGCGGTCAGGGTCCGGCGGGGTCGGGCCGGGGCCAGGTCGGGCCGGGATGGCGTCGGCAGTAGGCAGGCGGGCAGGTGGTGGGTCAGAGGCCGGAGAGGCGTTGGCCGGCTCGGACCACGGCCATCGCGTGGCGTTCGCCGGGGCGGCGTCCGAGGCGCTCGATCGGGCCGGAGATGCTGATCGCGGCGATGACCCGACCGGTGCGGTCGCGGATCGGCGCCGAGACGCTCGCCACACCGGCCTCCCGCTCGGCGACGCTCTGCGCCCAGCCCCGGCGGCGTACCTCGGCCAGGGTGCGGCCGGTGAACTTCGACCGGGGCAGTAGCGGCATCACCGCCTCCGGCGGCTCCCAGGCGAGCAGGATCTGCGCCGCGGAGCCCGCCGTCATCGGCAGCACCGAGCCGACCGGCACGGTGTCCCGCAGGCCGCTGGCCCGCTCGGCGGCGGCCACGCAGATGCGCTCGTCGGCGCGGCGCAGGTAGAGCTGGGCGCTTTCGCCCGTCGCGTCCCGTAGCGCCGCCAGCAGCGGCTCCGCCGCCGTCAGGAGCACGTCCGGCGCGGCGTTGGCGAGCTCACCCAGGCGCGGGCCGGGACGCCAGCGACCCTGGGTGTCCCGGACCAGCATCCGGTGGATCTCCAGCGCCTGCGCCAGCCGGTGCGCGGTGGCCCGGGGCAGCTTGGTGCGTTCAACGAGTTCGGCCAGGCTGGCGCCGTCGACGCAGGCGGCCAGGATGACCACCGCCTTGTCGAGAACGCCGACACCGCTCATACTGTGTCCCACAAGCCGAAACTTACCTCCCAGAATTTAGGATGTCCAGATGGTGGGAGTCACTACTACCGAGCCGAGGACCCTGGCCGAGAAGGTCTGGGACGCGCACGTCGTGCGGTCCGCCGAGGGCGAGCCCGATCTGCTCTTCATCGACCTGCACCTGCTGCACGAGGTGACGAGCCCGCAGGCCTTCGACGGGCTGCGCCTCGAGGGGCGCCGGGTGCGCCGCACCGACCTCACGCTCGCGACGGAGGACCACAACACCCCGACGGGGTACGCCGACCCGTCGTTCCAGCAGCGGCGCGGCGACCTGCTCACCATCGCCGACCCCACCTCGCGTACGCAGATCGAGACGCTGCGCCGCAACTGCGCCGAGTTCGGTGTGCGGCTGCACCCGCTGGGCGACGAGAACCAGGGCATCGTGCACGTCATCGGCCCGCAGCTCGGCGTCACCCAGCCCGGCATGACCATCGTCTGCGGGGATTCGCACACCGCCACCCACGGCGCGTTCGGCGCGCTCGCGTTCGGCATCGGCACGAGTGAGGTCGAACACGTGCTGGCCACCCAGACGCTGCCGCAGAGCCGGCCGAAGACGATGGCGGTGAACGTGACGGGGCGGCTGGCCCCCGGGGTCACCGCCAAGGACCTGGTGCTCGCGCTGATCGCCCAGGTGGGCACGGGCGGCGGCCGTGGGCACATCGTCGAGTACCGCGGCGAGGCGATCCGGTCGCTGTCCATGGAGGGGCGGATGACGATCGCCAACATGTCCATCGAGTGGGGCGCCAAGGCCGGCATGATCGCGCCGGACGAGACCACCTTCGCGTACCTGAAGGGACGGCCCAACGCCCCCAAGGGCGCCGACTGGGACGCGGCGGTCGCCTGGTGGCGGACCCTGCCCACGGACGAGGGCGCGACCTTCGACGCCGAGGTGACCCTGGACGCCGGCGCGGTCACCCCGTTCGTGACCTGGGGCACCAACCCGGGCCAGGGCGCGCCGCTGGGCGCGGTGGTGCCCACGCCCGAGGAGTTCGTCACCGAGGCCGAGCGGACCGCCGCCCGGCGCGCGCTGGAGTACATGGACCTGCGTCCCGGCACCCCACTGCGGGACCTCGCGGTCGACGTGGTCTTCGTCGGCTCCTGCACCAACGGCCGGCTGGAGGACCTCCGGGCCGCCGCCGACGTGCTGCGCGGGCACCGGGTCGCCGACGGGGTGCGGATGCTGGTCGTGCCCGGTTCCGCCGCCGTCCGCGAGGCGGCCGAGGCGGAGGGGCTGGACAAGGTCTTCAGCGACGCCGGCGCCGAGTGGCGCTTCGCCGGCTGCTCCATGTGTCTGGGGATGAACCCGGACACGCTCTCGCCGGGCCAGCGCTCCGCCTCCACCTCCAACCGCAACTTCGAGGGCCGCCAGGGCCGGGGCGGACGCACCCACCTGGTCTCCCCGCCGGTCGCCGCCGCCACCGCCGTGGCGGGCCGGCTGGCCGCTCCCGCCGACCTGTAGAAGGGCACCCAGATGGAGAGGTTCACCACCCACACGGGCACCGCCGTGCCGCTGCGGCGCTCCAATGTGGACACCGATCAGATCATCCCCGCCGTGTACCTCAAGCGGGTGACCCGGACCGGTTTCGCGGACGGCTTGTTCAGCGCCTGGCGTGAGGACCCGGAATTCGTGCTCAACGATCCCGTCCATTCCGGCGCGTCGATTCTTGTGGCCGGTCCGGAGTTCGGCACCGGCTCCTCCCGGGAGCACGCCGTCTGGGCGCTGCGCGACTGGGGCTTCCGTGCCGTGATCGCCCCCCGTTTCGGTGACATCTTCCGGGGCAACGCCCTCAAGGAGGGTCTGCTCCCGGTCGAGCTGGAATTGAAGGCGATCGAGCAGATCTGGGACCTGGTGGAGGCCGACCCGACCACCCCGGTCACCGTGGACCTGACCGCCCGCGAGGTGCGAGTCAGCGAGGCCACCTGGTCGTTCCCGATGGACGACTTCAGCCGTTGGCGGCTGCTGGAGGGCTTGGACGACATTGGACTCACCCTCCGCCACGAGTCGGAGATCAGCGCCTTCGAGGCCACCCGGCCGCCGTTCCTGCCCTCGGTCGCATAGCCGTACGCCCGATCCCACAGCGGTTTCCGCCCCCGCCGGTCTCACCGGTGGGGGCGAATCCGTTGCGACACAAGGGCTTTTTTCGACCGAATGTTTGTGTCCCGGCAGCACAGGGCATACCGTGCGCGCAGAATGGCTCGCGTCGAGTCAGTTGCACAATCGGGAGGAAGTCGTGAACAAGGCCGAGCTCATCGAGGCGCTCGCCGTTCGCCTGGGGGACCGGAAGACGGCGACGGCCGCGCTCGACGCGGTCCTCGCTGAGGTCCAGGCGGCGGTCACCAAGGGCGAGAAGGTGGCGATCACCGGATTCGGAGCGTTCGAAAAGCGCGTCCGGGGCGCCCGAACAGCGCGCAACCCGCGGACCGGCGAGGCGGTGAAGGTCAAGAAGACATCCGTCCCGACCTTCCGGCCCGGCGCCGGGTTCAAGGAGATGGTGGCCAGCGGCAAGGTGCCGAAGGCCACGGCGGCGGCGAAGAAGACCACGGCGGCCGCCGCCAAGACCACGGCCGCCGCCAAGACCACCGCGGCGGCCAAGACGACGGGTGCCAAGGCCACCGGGGCGAAGGCCACCGGAGCCAAGGCGACCGGGGCCAAGGCCACCGGGGCCAAGGCCACCGGGGCCAAGGCGGCGGGCGCGAAGGCGACCGGGGCCAAGGCGACCGCGGCGGCCAAGAAGGCCCCCGCGGCGAAGGCGACCAAGACCACCGCGGCGAAGAAGACCGCGACCACCAAGGCCGCCCCGGCGAAGAAGACCACCGCGGCGACCAAGTCCACGGCGGCGAAGAAGACCGCCGCGACGGCGAGCAAGAGCGCGGCGGCGAAGAAGGCGCCGGCCAAGAAGGCGCCGGCCAAGAAGGCGCCGGCCAAGAAGGCCGCGACCAAGCGCTGAACCCAGCGGTACGGCAAGGGCGTCCACCGACGGTGGGCGCCCTTCGCCGTGGCCACCCCCACCCGTTGACCCCGACCGTGCCCCGCCCGCAGAATCGCCGCACCCCTTCCGGTCGGCGAAAGGCAGCCCGGTGCGCTACCGCCACCTCACCACCGTCACCCTCGCCCTCGGCGTCGTGCTCCTGGTCGACGTGCTGCGCGTCTTCCTGCCGGCGGTCATCACCATCTTCGGTCAGGCCGCCTCGACCCCCGCCGAACTGCTGGGGGCGTTCGCGTTCGGCTGGTTCCTGCTCGCCCTGGCAGCGCCCGCGCTGATCCGCCGGGTGGGCGCCCGCCCCGTCACGCTCGTCGCCGCGGTGCTGTTGGTGCTGGCGCGGCTCGCCGTCAACGGCCAGCCGGGCGGACGGCTCCAGCTCTGGCTCGCCACGGTCGGGCTGCTCGCCGGGCTGGTCTGGCTCGCCGGTGTCGCCGCCGGCACCGACCGCCCCGTACCCGGGTTGGCGCTCGGGCTGGCTGTCGGGGCCGTCCTGCACACGGTGCTAGACACGTACCGCTCGGCGTTCTTCGGGGACTGGCCGGCGTGGCTGGCGTCCGTCGGGGTCGCGGGCCTCTTCCTCGCGGGGCAGGCACGGCCCGCGCCGCAGGCCGGGGCGGGCGGCGTACGGAGCTGGCTGCTGGCCGGGCCGGCGCTGCTGCTCGCCGGCATGGTGGCGCTCTCCCCGGCGGTCGCCCGGACGGCAAGCTCGTACCAGTTCGGTCTGCTGCGGTCGGATCCCGCCGACGAGGTGGGCGTGGCCACGGTGCCGCTGTTCGGCCCCGCCCCGCTCGCCGTGGCGGTCGGCGGGTTCCTGCTCGCCGCGCTGGCGTCGCCCCGCCGGGGCGCCTGGCGGTGGCTCGGGCCGGTGGCCCTAGTCGGCGGGGCCGTCCTCGTCACCCTCGGCCGCGGGGAGCTGCTGCTGCCGGCCGTCCTGCTCACCGCCGTCGGTCTCGGCGCGTGCCTGGCGTCGGCCGGCGCGGCCGACGGACGGGGCGCCGACGGAGCCCGGGCCCAGGGCTCCGACGGCGGCGGGCCGGACCCGACCCGGGCGGCCGGTGGCGGGCCGGACCCGGCACGGGCGGCCGGGCGACGCGGGTACGCCGCCGTCGCCGGGATGCTCGTCTTCGCCGTCGCGGCGGTGGCCTACTACTCCGCCTACGACCTCGGCCACCCCAACGCCGGGGTGCCGGTGGCGGTGGCGGTGCTGGTCGCCGCCGTCGCGCTGGCCACCCGGCCCACCCCGCGGCCGGTCCGGTCGCCGTTGCCGCCGGTGTGGACGGCCGCCTCGGCCGCCGTACTGACGCTGCTGGCCGCGGTCGCGAGCGACGAACTGCTGTCCGCGAGCAACCGGGAGGGGCCGCCGGAGACGGTGCGGGTGGCGGCGTACAACGTCCGGATGGGCTTCGGGATGGACGGCCGCTTCGACCCGGACGCGCTGGCGCGGGCCGTCGCCGGGGCCGACGTCGTGGCACTCAGCGAGGTGGACCGGGGCTGGCTGCTCAACGGCGGCCACGACACGCTCGACCTGCTGGCGGAGCGGTTGGACATGCCGTACGTCTTCGCGCCGGCCGCCGACCCGCTCTGGGGCGACGCCGTGCTGAGCCGGTGGCCGCTGGACGCGGCGCGGACCCGGCCGCTGCCGGCGGTCGGCGCGCCCACCGGGGCGCAGGCCCTCAGCGTCACGGTGGATTTCGGCGCGGGCGTCCGTCTCGCGGTGGTCGCCACCCACCTGCAACCGCCGCCCGGCGAGGACCCGGTGGTCCAGGCCCGCGCGGTCGCCGACTTCGCCGTGCGGTACGCGGCCGGCCGGCCCCTGGTGGTCGCCGGCGACCTGAACACCGAGCCGGGCGACCCGGCGTTCGCCGAGTTCACCCGGGCCGGTCTGGTCGACGCGCTGGCCGCCGCCCGCCCCCTGCCGACCAGCCCGGCGGACGCCCCGCGCCAGCAGATCGACCACGTCTTCGTCACGCCCGACCTGGCCGCCGGCGACGCGGCGGCCCCGCCCGGGACGGCCAGCGACCACCTGCCGGTCGCGGTGACGCTGACCCTGCCGCCGGCCTGACCCGCCGCCCGCCGGGGCGGTCAGGAACGCCGGGGCCCCTGCGGGCGCGCGGTCAGAGGCGGTCGCCGGCGAGCAGGCGGTCACCGGCGAAGGCGAGCAGCCAGCCGCCGCCCTTCGGGGTGGTGAAGTCGCCCGGCCGCCCGCTGAGCCGGGCCAGGGCGCCCGGGATCACCTTGCCCTGGCTGCACAACCCCACCGGCTCGCCGGTGGCCGCCAGCGCGGCCAGGCGGGCGGCGGCGGCCAGCGCGCACTCGTCGGGCTGCTGGCCCGGCCGCGGCTCGTCCAGGTCGCCGTCGACCTCGATCGGCAGGTCGAGCAGCGCCGCCGCCGGGTCGAGGGTCTGTACGCAGCGGCGGGCCGAGGCCGACAGCAGGCGTACCGGACGGACCAGCGCCACCAGCGGGGCGAGCGCGTGGGCCTGTGCCCAGCCCCGGGCGTCGAGCGGCCGGCCGGTGTCCGGGCCCGACCAGGTGGCCCGCTTGCCGGCGTGGGCGTGCCGGACCAGCGCCACCGTCGCGGTGACCGTCGGCAGGGCCGCGAACGCGGCCAGCACCTCGGCGTCGTGCGGGTAGCTGACCAGCCGGATCGCCTCGTCCACGCCGAGCCAGCGCACGTCGTCGACCTCGGTGGCCGGTTGGAAACCGCCGGTGGCCGCCGCCCGCATCGACCAGTAGTCGACCACCTTCGGGCGGCCCTCGCTGCGGTAGCGCACGGTGGGCAGCCGCACCTGCGGCACCGCCCGGACGTCGGTCTCCTCGGCCACCTCCCGCACGGCGGCGCGCAGCGGATGCTCGCCCGGCTCCAGCTTGCCCTTGGGCAGCGACCAGTCGCCGTAGCGGGGCCGGTGCACGAGGCAGACCAGCACTCCGCTTCGCGGCACCGCGGCCGGTCCCTCGACCGGCCCGGGGTCGTCGGCGGGGCGCCACACCACACCGCCCGCCGCCCGGATCGGGGGCGTGGCGTCGGGGAACCCGGCCAGCCGGCCCCGGCCGGGGCCGGCCGCGTCCCGCTCATCCAGCATCAGGTCAGCCTATGCGGGTACCGGTCAGCCCGCCGTGCCACCGACGCGACGCAGCAGCAACTCCTGGAGATGGACCCGCGGCTCCTCCGCCGTGCCGGTACGCCGGCTCCAGGTGCCGTCCGCCGCCAGTTCGAACGCGTCCACGTCGGGGCTCATCGCGGCGCTCATCACGTGGTCCAGCTCGGCCCGGGCGACGGGGTCGCTCACCCGCACCAGCGCCTCGACCCGGCGGTCCAGGTTGCGGTGCATCAGGTCCGCCGAGCCCATCCAGAACTCGGCGTCGCCGTTGTTGCCGAACCGGAAGATCCGGGAGTGCTCCAGGAACCGGCCCAGGATCGAGCGGACCCGGATGTTCTCCGACAGTCCGGGCACCCCCGGTCGCAGCGTGCACATGCCCCGGATCACCAGGTCCACGTGGACGCCGGCCCGGGAGGCCCGGTAGAGCGCGTCCGTGATCTCCTCGTCGACCAGCGAGTTCACCTTGATCTGCACGAGCCCGGGCATGCCCAGCCGCACGTGCGCGATCTCCCGCTCGATCCGTTCGATCAGCCCGCTGCGGATGCCCTGCGGCGCCACCAGCAGCCGGCGGTACGCGGTCTGCCGGCTGTAGCCGGTGAGGACGTTGAACAGGTCGGTCAGGTCGGCCCCGATCTCCGGGTCGGCGGTGAGCATGCCGAAGTCCTCGTAGAGCCGGGCGGTCTTCGGGTGGTAGTTGCCGGTGCCGATGTGGCAGTAGCGGCGGATCTGGTTGCCCTCCTGGCGTACCACCAGGGCGGTCTTGCAGTGCGTCTTGAGCCCGACCAGGCCGTAGACGACGTGGCAGCCGGCGCGTTCCAGCTTGCGCGCCCAGCCGATGTTGGCCACCTCGTCGAAGCGCGCCTTCAGCTCGACCAGCACCACCACCTGCTTGCCGGCGGCCGCCGCGTCGACGAGCGCGTCCACGATCGGGGAGTCGCCGCTGGTGCGGTAGAGGGTCTGCTTGATGGCCAGCACGTCCGGGTCCGCGGCGGCCTGCTCGATGAAGCGCTGCACGCTGGTGGCGAACGAGTGGTACGGGTGGTGCACCAGGATGTCGCCGTCGCGCAGGGTCGCGAAGACGCTGCGCGGCACCTCGCCCTCGGTGAGGCGGGGGTGGGTGGCCGGCACGAACGGCGGATCCTTCAGGTCCGGCCGGTCGGCCTCGTCGTAGAGCTGCCAGAGCGCGGAGAGGTCGAGCAGGCCGGGCACCCGCAGCACCTCCTGGTCGTGCATGTCCAGCTCGCGCACGAGCAGCTCCAGCACGTGGTCGGAGATCGAGGCGGCCACCTCCAGCCGGACGGGCGGGCCGAACCGGCGCCGGGCCAGCTCCCGTTCCAGGGCCTGGAGCAGGTCCTCGTCGCGGTCCTCGTCGACCTCCACCTCGGCGTTGCGGGTGACCCGGAACAGGTGGCACTCGACCACCTGCATGCCGGAGAAGAGCTGCCCCAGGTGCACCGAGATCAGGTCCTCCAGCGGCAGCATCCGTACGCCCGGCAGGCTGCGGTGCACCCGGACGAAGCGGGGCACGTTGTTCGGCACCTTCACCCGGGCGAAGAACTCCGAGCCGCCGTCCGGGTCGCGCACCGCCACCGCGAGGTTGAGCGACCGCCCGGAGATGTACGGGAAGGGGTGCGCCGGGTCCACCGCCAGCGGGGTCAGCACCGGGAAGATCTGCTCCCGGAAGTACGCGCGCAGCCGTTCCCGTTCGGGGTCGTCCAGGTCGGCCCAGCGCAGGATCCGGATGTCCTCGGCGGCCAGCTTCGGCAGCACCTCGTCGGTGAAGCAGGCCGAGTGCCGGGCCACCAGCGTCGCGGCCTTCCCGGCGACCAGCTCCAGCTGGGTGCGCAGCGGCATCCGGTCCCCGCCGCGTACCGGCAGGCCGGCCTGGAGCCGGCGCTTCAGCCCGGCGACGCGCACCATGTAGAACTCGTCGAGGTTGCTGGCGAAGATGGCCAGGAACTTGGCCCGCTCCAGCAGCGGCGTGCGCGGGTCCTCCGCGAGCGCCAGCACCCGGGCGTTGAAGTCGAGCCAGGAGAGCTCCCGGTTGAGGAAGCGGTCCTCCGGCAGCGGCTCCGCCGTGGGGGGCTCATCCCCGAGGTCGGGCGCGGGCGGCGTCGCCGCCGCCTCGGTGGGCGGGCCGGGCGCCGGGTCCAGCACCTCCTCCAGGCCGGCGGAGGCGCTCGCCGCGTCGGTCCCGGCGGCGTCCGGCGCGGAGCCTCCGGTGGGTGCGTCGGCGTGGAACCGGCCGTCGGCGCCCCGGGACCGGGTGCCGTTGCGGGGTGCGGCCGGGTCGGTGGGCGGTCGGTTGGCGGGGTGCTTGCGAGGGGTGCTCACCTGCCCATAATCACCCGGATGCGGTTAACGCAAAATGAACTTCGACCAGCCGCTCAGGCCATCGTCGGCAATGTCACCCGGACCACCGCGCCGGTGGCGTCGGTATCGACGCGCAGCCGCTGGCCGAGGCGGAGCAGCCGCAGGCCGGAGGCGTCGAACGCCCGGGCCGGGAAGGCCAGCTCGGTGCCGTCGTCGAGGAGCAGCGTCCCGCTGCGGGTCGCCGCGTCGTAGGTGGCCACCGTGCCCTGCATGCCCCGCACGCTACACGCCCCTCAGGCCGGGCAGCCGGCGGCGGCCAAGGCGGCCGTGCGGGGCCCCAGCCCGAGCCGGACCGCCGCCGCCAGGTCGTCGGCGGTGTCCACGTCCCGACGCAGGCTCGGCCAGTCCCCGGTGAGGGCGAGCGCCCCGCTCGCGGCGTGCGCGTCGGCCGAGCCGACCCCGAAGCGGGGATCCAGGGCCACGCCCGGCGGCGCGGCCAGCAGCACGGTGCCCTGGCCGGGGGCGTCGGCCACGTACCGGCGTACGCCCGGGGGCGCGGCCTGCGCCGCCCGCAGCGCCGCCGCCAGCTCGGCCGGGCGCAGCGCGGGCAGGTCGGCGGTGAGCCCGGCCACCCAGCCGCCGCCCGCGGCCGACGCGCCGTGCCGGAAGGCGGCGTTCAGCCCGGCGCCGGGGGCGTCGGGCAGCGTCCGGGCGCCCGCGCGCCGGGCGGCCTCGGCCACTCGGGCGTCGTCGGTGACGACCAGCACCCCGGCCACCGCCGGGCAGGCCTGCACCGCGGCGACCGTGTCGGCGGCCAGGGCCAGCGCCAGTTCCTCGTGCGGTACGGCCGGCAGCGCCCCCCGCAGCCGGCTCTTCGCGGCGGCGAGGCGCTTCACGGGCACCACCACGGTCCACCTCGGCTGACTCACACCGCCATCCTGCCAGCCGTACGGCGGTACCCTCTCTGGCCGGACCCGGGTCGAGCAGGCATGATTTCCGCTGCGGGCGTCACCGGTGCGGATCCGGTGCGGGTCGGGGCGGCACGAGGAGGCGCGGGTGACACGGCGGAGGCTGGGGTTCTGGCAATGGTTCGCCGTGGTGCTGGTCAAGCCGGTGATGACCGTCTGGACCCGGCGCACCTGGCGCGGGATGGAGCACCTGCGTCGCGACGGCGGCGTGATCATCGTGCCGAACCACATCTCGCACGCCGACCCGCTCGTCGCGGCGCACTTCGTCTACGACTCCGGCCGCTGGCCGCAGTTCCTCGGCAAGGCCAGCGTGTTCCGGGTGCCGGTGATCGGTTGGATCCTGCACCGGTGCCGGCAGATCCCGGTCGAGCGGAACACGGTGGACGCGGTGCGGTCGCTGGAGCACCTCGTCGCCGCGCTCGACCAGGGCGGCGCCGTGGTGATCTACCCGGAGGGCACCATCACCCGCGAACCGGAGCTGTGGCCGATGAAGGGCAAGACCGGCGCCGCCCGGCTCGCGCTCGCCACCGGGGCGCCGGTCGTCCCGCTCGTCATGTGGGGCCCCGAGCGGATCTTCGACCCGCGCCGGTCCCGACTGGACCCGCGCCCCCGGATCCCGGTGACCGTGGTCGCCGGGCCGCCCGTCGACCTGGGCCGGTGGGCCGGGTCGACCCCGACGAAGGCCGTCCTCGAGGAGATGACCGACACCATCATGCTGCGCCTTCGTGACATGCTCACCGAGATCCGGGGCGGCACCCCGCCACCACTGTGGGAACGGACGGCCCGCCCTGCCGGCGAGCGGCGGCGGCCGGAGGCGGCGGCGTGAGCGGGCACGTCGCGGTCCTGGGTGCCGGCTCGTGGGGCACCGCGTTCGCGAAGATCCTCGCCGACGCCGGTCGGGACGTCACCGTCTGGGCCCGCCGGCAGGCGGTCGCCGACACGATCCGCGCCGAGCGGCGCAACCCGGAGTACCTGCCGGACGTGCTGCTGCCGTCCCGGGTCACGGCGACGGGGGACGCGGCCGAGGCGATCACCGGGGCGGAGGTGGTGGTGCTGGCCGTGCCGTCGCAGACGCTGCGCGGCAACCTGGCCGAGTGGACCGCGCACCTGCACCCGGACGCCACCCTCGTGTCGCTGATGAAGGGCATCGAGCTCGGCACCACCAGGCGGATGAGCGAGGTGATCGTGGAGACCGCCGGGGTGGCGGCGGACCGGGTGGTGGTGGTCTCCGGCCCCAACCTGGCCCCGGAGATCGCCGCCGAGCAGCCCGCCGCGACCGTGGTCGCCTGCACCGACGCCGACCGGGCGACGCTGGTGCAGCGCTCGATCACCACGCCCTACTTCCGCCCGTACACCAACGACGACGTGATCGGCTGCGAGTTGGGCGGCGCGGTGAAGAACGTGATCGCCCTGGCGTACGGCATCGCCGTGGCGATGGGCTTCGGCGACAACACCCGGGCCATGCTCGTCACCCGGGGACTGGCCGAGACGGCCCGGCTCGGGGTGGCCCTGGGCGCCGACCCGCTCACCTTCGCCGGCCTGGCGGGGATGGGCGACCTCGTCGCCTCCTGCTCGTCGCCGCTGGCCCGTAACCGCACCTTCGGCGAGCACCTGGGCCGGGGCGCGACCCTGGAGGAGGCCCGCGTCGCCACCCGGCAGACCGCCGAGGGCGTCAAGAGCGCGCTGGCCCTGCGCGACCTGGCCCGGGCGCACGCGGTGGAGATGCCGATCACCGAGCAGGTCGAGCTGGTCTGCCACGAGGGCATGGACCCACGCCTCGCCGTCGAGGCGCTGATGAGCCGCACCACCAAGCCGGAGTGAGCGACATGCCCGAGCACCAGGACGGCACCCGCTGCGTCCGCGCCGGCCTGCCCGAGCCGGCTCCCGGCCAGCCGTTCCTGCCCGGGCCGGTGTTCGCCGCGCCGTACCACCTGGACCCGTGGGCGGGGCCGGCGGCGGCGCCCGACGGCTACGGCCGGCCGGACAACCCCACCCGGCGGCTGCTGGAGGCGGCGGTCGGGGAGCTGGAGGGGGGCGACTGCCGGGTCTTCGCCAGCGGGCAGGCCGCGATCACCGGGCTGCTGCTGACGGTGCTGAGGCCGGGGGACACCGTGGTGCTCCCGTCGGACGGGTACTTCGCCGTCCGGGCCTTCGCCGCCGACACGCTGGAGGGCATCGGCGTACGGGTGCTCCTCGCCCCGACCGCCGGCCCGCACCCGGCCTTCGACGGCGTACGCCTGGTGCTGCTGGAGACCCCGGCCAATCCGGGCCTGGACGTCGCCGACGTGGCGGCGCTGGCCGCCCGGGCGCACGCCGCCGGCGCCCTGGTCGCGGTCGACAACACCACGGCGACGCCGCTCGGGCAGCGCCCGCTCGACCTGGGCGCCGACGTCGTGGTGGCCTCCGGGACGAAGGCCCTCACCGGGCACTCCGACCTGCTGCTCGGCTACGTCGCGACCCGCTCGGCCGAGCTGCGGGACGCGGTCACCGCCTGGCGGAACCTCACCGGGGCGGTGCCGGGCGCGTTCGACGCCTGGCTCGCGCACCGGTCGCTGGCCACCCTGGACCTGCGGCTGGCCCGGCAGACCGCGAACGCGCAGGCCCTCGCCGGGCTGCTCGCGGGGCGCGACGACGTGACCGGGCTGCGCTGGCCGGGGCTGCCCGGCGACCCGGCCCACGCGGTGGCGTCGGTCCAGATGCGACGGGTCCCCGGGGTGCTCTGCTTCGACCTCGGCGACGCCGGGCGGGTGGCGCGGTTCCTCGACGCGGCCCGGCTGGTGGCCGCGGCCACCTCCTTCGGCGGCCTGCACACCACCGCGGACCGGCGGGCCCAGTGGGGCGACGACACCCCGCCCGGCTTCGTCCGGCTCTCCTGCGGGGTCGAGGATGCCGTCGACCTCGTCGCCGACGTGGCCGCCGCGCTGGACGCGAGCCGCGGCGCGTGACGGTCGTTGCGTTCCGCCCCGACCGGCCCGCCCTCGTGCACCGGCTGCGCGCCGCCGGCTGCGTCTACGCCGAGGACGAGGCCGAGCTGCTGATCGCCGCCGCCGACTCGGCCGAGGCGCTGGCCGGCCTGGTCGACCGCCGGGTCGCCGGGCTGCCGCTGGAGCACGTGCTCGGCTGGGCCGAGTTCTGCGGCGAGCGGATCGCCGTCGACCCCGGCGTGTTCGTGCCGCGTGCGCGTACCGCCCTGTTGGTCGACGCCGCCGTCGCGGTGACCGGCCCGGCGGCGGCCGTGGTGGACCTGTGCTGCGGCTCCGGCGCCACCACGGTGGCGCTGGCCCGCCGGCTCGCGCCGCGCTGGCTGGCCGCCGCCGACGTGGACCCCGCCGCCGTGGCCTGCGCGCGGCGCAACCTCGACCCACTGGCCGTGCCGGTCTTCCAGGGCGACCTGTACGACCCGCTGCCGGCGCGCTGGCGGGGCCGGCTGGACCTGGTGCTGGCCAACGCTCCGTACGTGCCGACGGCGGCGGTGGCGCTGATGCCGCCGGAGGCCCGGCTGCACGAGGCGCCGGTGGCCCTCGACGGCGGGTCGGACGGGCTGGCGGTGCTGCGGCGGGTCGCCGAGGGTGCGGCGCGCTGGCTGGCCCCGGGCGGGCACCTGGTGGTGGAGGCGGGGGAGACGCAGGTGGACGCCCTGCTGGCGGCGCTGACGGCCGTGGGCCTGCACCCGTGGGTGACCCGGGACGACGACCGGGACGCCACCGCCGTCACGGCCCGCCGCCCGGGCTGACCCGCGGCGCCCCGTCCTCCGCACCGCGCTGCTCCTCACCGCGCCGTCCTCGTGACCCGGTCCCCGCCGCGACCCGGCCGCCACCGTCACCCGGCGTCGGCCGCGCGGCCTGGCGGGGGGCGGGGAAGGGGAACTAGCCTCACGGCAGGCGTGGCGGCGGAAGGCGGGTTGTCGT
This sequence comes from Micromonospora sp. DT178, assembly GCF_049841695.1. Taxonomy (NCBI): domain Bacteria; kingdom Bacillati; phylum Actinomycetota; class Actinomycetes; order Micromonosporales; family Micromonosporaceae; genus Micromonospora; species Micromonospora sp. DT178. The sequence continues at coordinate 397,821 of NZ_JBNCKV010000003.1, read as the reverse complement.
GGGCGGTGCGGACGTGCCGGTGGTCGTCGGGCTGGACAACGGGGGCACCAGCAACAACGCCACGGTGCTCACGGTGGACGGCCGGTTCCTCGTGGACGGTCTGGTGGAGAACCCGAGCGAGGTGCGCGCCGGCCCGGCGGCGGCGATCGAGGCGCTGGCCCGCGCGTTCGACGGGGTGCTGGCGCTGACCGGGGTGCCCCGCGCGGCGGTGCGCGCGGTCGGGCTGGACACGCCGGGGCCGGCGAGCGCCACGGGCGTGATCTCCTCCCGCGGGTCGACCAACTTCTCCCAGCCGGCCTGGCGCGGCTACGACGTGCGTACCGCGCTGGAACGGCGGCTCGGGCTGCCGGTGGTCTACCACAACGACGGGAACGCCGCCGCGCTCTACGCCCACCACGCGCACTTCGGCGCGGAGGCGATGCGCCGCTCGTCGGTGTCGGCGATCGTCGGCACGGGGCTGGGCGGCGGTGTGGTCGAGGCGGGCCGGGTGGTCGCCGGGGCGGCCGGGATGGCCGGCGAACTGGGTCACGTGCACATCCCGCTGACCGGGCTGCTCGCGCCGGACCAGCCGGTGCCCACGTGCGCCTGCGGCTTCGCCGGGGACGCGGAGAGCGTCGCCTCGCTGACCGCCATCGGGCGGAACCTGCTGCCGTACTGGCTGGGTCGGTTTCCCGACCACCCGCTGGCCGTCGAGCCGCCGGAGCGGGCGGCGAAGCTGGTCCGGGGCTACGGGGGGCGCGGCGACGCGTTGGCCCGGGAGGTGTTCACCCAGCAGGCGATGGCGCTGGGTCGACTCTTCACGGTGGCGGCCAACTTCACCGATCCGCACGCGTACTTCGTCGGGGGCGGGGTGGTGGAGGCGGCCCCGGAGTTCCGGGACTGGTTCCTCGCGACCGTGCGCGAGCACACGGTGCTGCGCGAGGAGCAGGCCGCGTCGGCCACCTTCGCCCTGGTGCCCGAGCGGGACATGGCCGGCGCCCGGGGGGTGGCCATCGCGGCGCTGGAGGCGCTGCGCGCCGGCCCCGCGCCGCGCCCGGTGGTCGCGGGCTGACCGACCCGCCGGCCTGACCCCGCCGCTCTGCGCCGCGCAGACCGTCCACCGCCTCCGCCCGGGCGAACGAAGGGCCGCTCCCGGGCGGCGGCACCGACCCCCGCCGGGCGGCGGCCCCACCGGCTCCCAACGGGGGACCGCCGCCGGCGAGGCACCGGCGCGACAGGTCAGCGGGCGCGCCGGCGCCTCCGGAGGGGGAGGTCAGTGTCCGGGCGGCGCCCCGACGAAGGCGGCCCAGGCGGCCGGCGGGAAGAGCAGCGCGGGGCCGGACGGGTCCTTGGAGTCGCGGACGGCGACCGTGCCCGGGACCAGCGCCATCTCCACGCACGCCCCCTCGTCGCCGCTGCGGCTGCTCTTGCGCCACCGCGCCCCGGCCAGCGCCGCGCTGATCGTCGGTGTCATGGTCCTACCGTCCCTTCAGGAGTTGGAGGAGCTGGTCGCGGCTGTCCGCCGGGCTGAGCGCGACGGTCCGCAGATGCTCCATGATCTTGGTGCAGGTACGCAGGTCGCCCGGTCGGTCGAGGACCATCTGCCCGGCCACCGTCTCCACCGAGGCGATGATCGGGTCCTCCGGGTCTGCGAACTCCAGGATGTGCAGCGAGCCCCGGGTGCCCCGGTGGTAGCCGGCGGCGAGCGGGATCACCTGGACCGTGATGTTGGGCAGCTCGCCCATCTTGACCAGGTGGTGCAGTTGCGACTCCATCACCGACCGGTCGCCGACGGGCCGCAGCAGCGCGCCCTCGTCGATGATGGCGTCCAGGATCGGCGGCTGGTCACTGATGAGCCGCTGCTGCCGGTCGAGCCGGAACTGGACCCGCTGCTCCACCTCGTCGTCGCGGAGGGTGTGCGGGCCGCCGCGCATCACGCCCCGGACGTAGTCGGCGGTCTGCAACAGCCCCGGCACCACGGAGGGCTCGAAGTTGGCGATGCCGGTGGCCTCGGCCTCCAGCGCGATGAAGTCGATGGTGCGCCGGTCCAGCAGGTGCGAGTACGACACCCACCAGCCGGGCTTGCGGGCGTCCTTGGCGAGTTGCACGGCGGCGGCGACCTCGTCCGCGCCGACCCCGTAGAGGGTGAGCAGGGCGCGCACGGTGGCGGGGCTGACCAGCGTCTGCGCGTTCTCGTAGCGGGAAAGGGTGCTGCGGGTGCTGCTGATCTCGTCCGCCGCCGCCTCCAGCGTGAGGCCGGCGGCTTCCCGGTGGGTGCGCAGCGCGATGCCCAGTCGCCGGGCACGTGCGGTCTTCGGAGCCATGCATCGATCGTCGCACATCTTCCCGGGAAGGTGTAGATGAGAGAACGTCGATGAGAGTTGCATTCATGGCTGTGGACATGTCAATCTGTGATCGCGTCCTCACCGCCGGTTGTCGTGGCGACGGTGGTGGTGAGTGACCGGAGGGGATGGGGCGCGCGGCGATCGGGTTTCTCCCCCGTACCCGATCGCCGCGTGCCACGCCCCCGTGGCCCGCCAGCCGGAAGGGACTCGACGTGCGTACTGCCCGACAGGCCCGCACCGACCGCCCCGGCGGGCACCGATGACGCGGTTCCTGGTGGTCCTCACCGACGTGCGACCGGCCGAGGGCGCCGGCCGCGACGAACGCAACTGCCCCGAGCGCCGCCGTCAGGTGGTCGGGGCGAGCAGCCGGGAGGCGGCGGACCGGATCGCGGGCGCGTTCATGGCGCTGGGCATGGTGCGGGCCGGCCGGCAGCGGGTGAAGGTGATCGCCATCGGCCGGCGGCACGCACGCGGCTGACGCCGCCGGGGGCGGTGCGGTCGCCGGAGGCGGCCCCGCCGGGTGGAAGGGCCGCCCGGCAGGAGGCCCGGCCCGGCGGGAGGCGCGGCCCGGCGCCCCGCCGGGCCGTCCGGCGTCAGAGCATCCTGCGCCGCTTCAGGTAGGCGACCAGGTCGTCGTAGACGCCCCCCTCGTTGGCGAACATCGCCACGTTGCGAGCGGTGGCCATCCACGGCTTCGTCGACGGCCGGACCTCCTTGACCGCCCGCTCCAGGTCCCGGTGCTCGATCATCCGCACCTCGCCGGTGCGTACCGAGTCGGCCATCGCGAACTCGGCGGCCGTCTCGCAGAGGTGGGCCAGGTCGGCGCCCGAGTAGTCCTCGGTGGCCGCGACGATCTTCCGCAGGTCGATCCCCGCGATCGGCCGCTCCCGCAGGTGGTACTCCAGGATGGAGCGGCGCGCCTCGGCGTCCGGCGGCAGCACCAGCACCACCCGGTCGAGCCGCCCGGGCCGGCGCAGCGCCGGGTCGACGTCCCACGGGGTGTTGGTGGCGGCCAGCACGAAGACCCCCTCGTTGCTGCCCTCCATCCCGTCCAGCTCCGCCAGCAGCTGGTTGCCCAGCGTCCGCATCGAACTGGAGCCGACCTGCGAGCGCTTGTGCCCCAGCGCGTCGACCTCGTCGAGGAAGAGCACGCAGGGCGCGTTGCGGCGGGCCGCCTGGAACAGCTCGTGCAGGTTGCGCTCCGAGTTGCCCATCCACATGTCCAGCACGTCGACGATGGACAGCGAGATGAACTTCGCGCCCATCTCCCCGGCGACCGCCCGGGCCAGGAACGTCTTGCCGCAGCCGGGCGGGCCGTAGAGCATCAGGCCGCCGCGGAGGCTCTTGCCGTACATCCTGCGCAGTTCCGGGTTGCGCAGCGGGCCGAGGAAGGCCAGCTCCAGCCGCTCCTTGACCGCCGACATGCCGCCCACGTCGGCCAGCCGGATACCGGAGGCCTCCACGTCGTACACCCGGTCGGAGTGGCCGGCGACCGGCTCCGGCTCGTCGCCGGCGCGGGCGAAGCGCGGCGGCACGACGTCGGCCAGTTCCTGCTCGTAGGCGGCGAGGGGATCGTGGTCGGCGGTCGCGGCGGAACCGCCGGCCCCGGCCGGTGCCGGGCGCTGCGCCGGCGGCCGCGGGTCCGCCGGGGACGGCGTCGGCGGCGGGGGTACGGAGCCACCCAGCGCCCGCTGCATCAGCGCCTGCGCCTGGCCGTTGCCCGGGTCCCGGGCGAGGGCCTGCCCGACCTGCGCGATCGCCTCCCCGGCCCGGCCGGCGTCCAGCAGCAGCGCGGCCAGGTGCAGGCGCAGCGGCAGGTCGTCGGGGCGGGCGTCCAGGGCCGCCGTCAGGGACTCGATGAGGGGATCAGCGCTCATAGGACGTGCAGCGTAGTGGGCGCCCGGTGCCGTCACCGCCCCGTACGGGCGATTACGGAACGTATATCCTTTGTTGACCGAATGCCGCGACGCTTCGGCTGTCCCCGGGTATCGGCATCCGGCGCCCGCCACGCACAGTAAGGTCAACCGGGTGAGCGCCACGACCGGAGCAGTCGCGTACGAAGAGGTGACGCAGTGACCACCCCAGGCAGGACCCGCGTGGCGATCGTGTTCGGCGGCCGCAGCCCGGAGCACGGCATCTCCTGCGTCAGCGCCGGCAGTGTCCTCGGCGCCCTCGACCCGGATGAGTTCGAGGTGGTGCCGGTGGGCATCACCCGGGCCGGCCAGTGGGTGCTGACCAACGGCGACCCCGGCCAGTTGGCGATCAACGCGCGCCGGCTTCCGGAGATCACGGCCGAGTCCGGCACCGACATCGTGCTGCGCGCCGACCCGACCGGCAACGGGCTCATGGTGCTCGACCCCACCGAGGGTCCCCGGGCGCTCGCCGACGTCGACGTGGTCTTCCCGGTGCTGCACGGCGCCTACGGCGAGGACGGCACCATCCAGGGCATGCTGGAGATGGCCGGCATCCCCTACGTCGGGGCGAACGTCTTCGCCTCCGCCGCCGCCATGGACAAGGAGTTCACCAAGAAGCTCTGCGCCGCCGAGGGCATCCCGGTGGGCCCGTACGCGGTGCTGCGCAACGGGATGACGCTGAGCGAGGCGGACAAGCAGCGGCTCGGCCTGCCGGTCTTCGTGAAGCCCTCCCGGGCCGGTTCGTCGTTCGGCATCAGCAAGGTCGACGACTGGGCGGACCTGGACGCGGCGGTCGCCACCGCCCGGAAGATCGACCCGAAGGTGCTGATCGAGGGGGCGATCGTCGGCCGCGAGATCGAGTGCGGCGTGCTGGAGGGCGAGGCCGGCGGCGCGCCGGAGGCGTCCGTGCTGGCCGAGGTGCGGGTGGTCGGGGACTACGACTTCTACGACTTCGAGGCGAAGTACATCGACTCCGAGTCCGCCTGCGAGTACGACATCCCCGCCGGCCTGCCGGAGCGGGTGACCCGTCAGGTCCAGGAGTACGCCGTCCGCGCCTTCACCGCGCTCGACTGCGCCGGGCTGGCCCGGGTCGACTTCTTCGTCACCCCGGAGCTGGACGTCTACCTCAACGAGATCAACACCATGCCGGGCTTCACCCCGACGTCGATGTTCCCGCGGATGTGGGCGGCCTCCGGCCTGGAGTACCCGAAGCTGGTCAACCGCCTCATCCGCACCGCCCTGCACCGCGGCGTCGGCCTGCACTGAGCCCGCTCGCGCGGGAAGGGGCACCTTCCGCCGCCACCGTCTCGTGCTGCTCACCGGCGGCCAGGACGCCGCCGCCGACCGATGCACGGGAGGACGTCCACCCCGGCCCCTGCCCGCGCACGCGGGGCAGGGGCGGGGAGGGTGTCAGACGCGGCAGCCGCTCGGGGTGTCGGCGACGGAGGGCACCGAGGCCACGATCGTGTCCGAGACGGGGGCCACCCACTGCAAACCCTGCCCGTAGAAGTGCGGCACGCGGACCGTGACGGCGGTCTCCCGGTCCATGGTGGTGAGGACGGTGGCGTCGCGTTCCTCGCTGGCGTACCAGCAGACCCGGTTGACCGTCCAGACGTGGTCGGTGTCGTCGACGGCCGGCTTGGCCCCGCCGCAGGCGACGGTGACCGCCGGGTCGCCGTACGCGGCGTTCTGTTCCGGGCCGGCCGTGACCGGGCGCTGGGGAAGGTCGTTGACCGTGGGCGGCAACTGCGAGAGCAGGGCCCGGCAGACCGTGGCGGGCCGTTCGGCCAGCGCCGGCGCGGCCATCTCGACCGGGGCGGTGGAGCGCGGGCCGGCGCTGGTGGCGGTCGCGCTCGGCGTGGCGGCCGGCTCGGCCCGCTCGTCGGGGGAGAGTTGGGCGAACGCGAGCCCGCCCACCAGTACGGTGACCGGCAGCGCGACCAGTGTCGCGATCAGCGCGGCGCCGCGCGTCGTGCGGTCGCGGACCGGCCGGTCGGGGATCATCTCGTCCGGCTGGGCGGAATCGGTCACGGGAGAGTCAGTGATCTTGTCCACTTACAGGCGCACCACCGAACACGTGAGGGTGCGGGTGATGCCGGGCACCATCTGCACGTTGCTGACGATGAGTTTGCCGAGCTCGTCGACGGTCTTCGCCTCGGTGAGCACCACCACGTCGTACGGCCCGGTGACGGCGTCGACGCGTACCACGCCGGCAAGGTCCGAGATGAGACCGGCCACGTCACGCGCCCGGCCGACCTCGGTCTGGATGAGGATGTACGCCTGTACCACGACTCGACCTCCGTCCGTCGCCGCCTGCGGAGCGGCCCGAAGGGAGAAAGTACCTTACGGACCAGGTCTGATCCCTATCGGTGGTCAAGGAGAAGCGGTGAGCGAGCAGGACGGCGGAGGGCCGGCATGAGTGTCGCGGGGGTCGGCGAGTTCGGCCTGATCGACCGGGTGACCGCCCGGTTGTCGTACGGATCGACCGTTCTGCTCGGTCCCGGGGACGACGCGGCGGTGGTGGCCGCCCCGGACGCCCGGGTCGTGGCCTCGACCGACGTGCTGGTGGAGGGGCGGCACTTCCGGCGGGACTGGTCCGGCGCGCGTGACGTCGGCCACCGGGCGGCGGCGGCCAACCTGGCCGACATCGCCGCGATGGGGGCGCAGCCGACCGCGCTGCTGGTCGCGCTCTGCATGCCGCCCGAGCTGGCGCCCGGGTGGGCCGAGGAACTGGCCGACGGGCTCGCCGCCGAGGCGGCGAAGGTCGGCGCGAGCGTGGTGGGCGGGGACATGTCGGCCAGCCCGACGTTGACGATCGCGGTCACCGCCCTCGGCGACCTCGGCGGCCGGCCGCCGGTGACGCGCTCCGGCGCGCGGCCCGGTGACGTGCTGGCGCTGGCCGGCCGCACCGGGTACGCGGCGGCCGGGCTGACCGTGCTCTCCCGGGGCTTCCGCACGCCCCGGCTGCTGGTCGAGGCGTACCGGCGGCCCGAGGTGCCCTACCCGGCGGGACCGCACGCCGCCCGGCTCGGCGCCACCGCCATGATCGACGTGTCGGACGGGCTGCTCGCCGACCTCGGGCACGTGGCGAAGGCCAGCGGGGTCGCCGTGGACGTGTGCCGGGACGCCTTCGAGGTGCCCCCGCAGATGCGCGACGCCGCCCAGGCGCTCGGCGTCGACCCGTACTCCTGGCTCCTCGCCGGGGGCGACGACCACGCGCTGGCCGCGACCTTCCCGTCGGCGGTGGCGCTGCCTGCCGACTGGCGGCCGATCGGGCGGGTGACGGAGGGCTCGGGCGTCACCGTCGACGGGCGGCCGTACGACGGACCAGCTGGCTGGGACCACTTCCGGTAAGGGCCGATCAGCGTCGTACCCTTTACTCCGTGAGTGAGATCGAGATTCGGGTCGAGCGCTTCGACTCGCCGGTGGCGCAGCGGCTGATCCGCGCCGCGCTGGCTGACCTCGGCGCCCGGTACGGCGGCAGCGGCGACGAGACCCCGGTCGACCCGGGCGAGTTCGAGCCGCCCGCCGGGGCCTTTCTCGTCGCCCACCTCGGCGGCGAGCCGGTCGGCTGCGGCGGCTGGCGCAGCCACGGTGACGAGGGCGACACCGCCGAGCTGAAGCGGATGTACACCGCACCGGCGGCCCGGGGCCGGGGCGTGGCCCGGGCGGTGCTGGCGGCGGTGGAGCGCTCGGCCCGGGAGCACGGGCGCAAGCGGATCGTCCTGGAGTGCGGCGACAAGCAGCCCGAGGCCGTCGCCATGTACACGGCGGCCGGCTACGAGCGCATCCCGAACTTCGGCTACTACCGGGACGCCCCGGGCTGCATCTCCTTCGCCCGCACGCTCTGATCCGTCCCGCGCCGGGGGCCGTCCGGGCTCCCGGCGCGGCCCACCCCGATCGGGCCGCGCCGCGCGCGCGTCGCCCGGACACGACAGAGCCGGCGGGCCGCAACGGCCCGCCGGCAATGACGAGTGTGAAGGGTGGGGCCTACCGCGTCAGGCGCGGGTGACCTTGCCAGCCTTGATGCAGGAGGTGCAGACCTGCATCTTCTTGGTGTTGCCGCCACCGGCCGGGGTACGCACCGACTGGATGTTCGGGTTCCAGCGGCGGTTGGTCCGCCGGTGCGAGTGGGACACGTTGTGGCCGAAGCCCGGTCCCTTGCCACAGACGTCGCACACGCTAGCCACGGGATACTCCTGGGATTGAAACGTTCATGGGGTCGCAGCCAGGCGCAGCCCGGGCAACCTGGCCAGGTTACCCGATGACCCGGGGCCCGACCAACCGGCCCCGGACGCCGGCCCGAGGTGGGAGGCCGTCACCGCGCGGCGCGGTCCCGGTCGCCCGGCCCGCACCCGTCCCCACGCCATCGCCGCACGTGGGGACACGCCACGAGGATAGTGGGTGCGCGTGGCCGCCGGACACGCCGTGGGAGTCGCGGCGACCCCGGCGCGTGTCGGTGCGCGCCAGTAGGCTTCTCGCCGTGCTGGACACCCTCGACGCCGCTGCGGTCCGCCGTTGGTGCGCGGGCGGTCTGGTCGCGCTCAAGCGTCACCAGGGCGAGATCGACGACCTGAACGTCTACCCGGTGCCCGACGGCGACACCGGCACCAACATGGTGCTCACCCTCACCTCCGCCCAGCAGGCGCTCGCGATGGACCTCGGCACCCTCCCGGAGGACGGCTCCACCGCGCACGGGCACGCGTTGCGGCTGATGGCCCGGGGCGCGCTGCTGGGCGCGCGGGGCAACTCGGGGGTGATCCTGTCGCAGATCCTGCGCGGCTTCGCCGACGCCGTCGCCGCCGCACCAGCCGTGCGGGGGCGCGAGCTGGCCGCCGCCCTGCGCGACGGCACCGCCGCCGCCTACGCCGCGGTCGCCCGCCCGGTCGAGGGCACGCTGCTCAGCGTCGTCGCCGCGGCGGCGCACGCCGCCGAGCGGGCCGACAGCGACGACCTGCGGGCGGTCGTCCGGGCGGCGGCGGGCGGGGCGGCGCACGCGTTGGCGCGCACCCCCGAGCAGCTTCCGGCGCTGGCCCGCGCCGGCGTGGTGGACGCCGGCGGCCGGGGCCTGTGCCTGCTGCTCGACGCCCTGGCCGAGGTCGTGACCGGCGAGAGCCCCGAGCGGCCCGCGCCCGCGTCGCGCCCGGCCCGTCCGCCGGCCACCGCCGTGCGCGAGACCGGTTCCGAGGAGTACGCGTACGAGGTGCAGTTCCTGCTCGACGCCGGGCCGGAGGCGGTGGCCCGGCTGCGGGTCGAGCTGGCGGCCCTGGGCGACTCGCTGGTGGTCGTCGGCGACGGGAGCGCCGGCGCGGGCACCTGGAACGTGCACGTGCACGTCAACGACGTGGGCGCGGCGATCGAGGCGGGCGTGGTGGCCGGCCGGCCGCACCACATCTCGGTGACCCGCTTCGCCGACCAGTCGGCACCGGTGTCGCCTCCCGTGGCGGCGGGCGGGCGGGCCGCCGTGGTGGTGGCCGCCGGCGCGGGCATCGCCGAGCTGTTCGCCGGCGAGGGCGCGACGGTGGTGCCCGGCAACCCGTCGATCGGTGAGCTGCTGGACGCGATCCGCGTCACCGGGGCGGCCCGCGTGGTGGTGCTGCCCAACGACCCCGACACGCAGGCGGTGGCGAGCGCCGCCGCCCGGGAGGCGCACGGGCTCGGCCTCAAGGTCAGCGTGGTGCCGACCCGCTCGCCCGTGCAGGCACTGGCCGCCCTCGCGGTGCGCGACCCGGGGCGGCGTTTCGAGGACGACGTGATCGCGATGGCCGAGGCGGCCGGCGCCTGCCGCTACGCCGAGGTCTGCTACGCCCGCCGTGAGGCGCTGACCGTCGCCGGCCCCTGCCGTCCCGGCGACGTGCTGGCGCTGGTCGAGGGGGAGGTGCACCTGATCGGGTCCGATCTGACCGACACCTGCGCCGCCGTGGTCGACCGGATGCTCGGCGGCGGCGGCGAGCTGGTGACGCTGCTCTCGGGGGCGGAAGCCCCCGACGGGCTGGCCGACGCGGTCCGCGAGCACGTCGGGCGGCGCTGGCCGTTCGTCGAGGTGCAGGCGTACCCGGGCGGGCAGCCGCACTATCCGCTCCTGGTGGGGGTCGAATGACGTCCGAGCCGGCCACGATGGACACGCCGCTGAAGAAGCTGGTCGGCGAGAAGACCGCGAAGGCTCTCGCCGGGCACCTCGACCTGCACACCGCGGGCGACCTGATCTACCACTTCCCGCGCCGCTACGACGAGCGCGGCGAGCACACCGACATCCGCGCGCTCGACGTCGGCGAGCAGGTCACCGTGCTGGCCCAGGTGCAGCGCACCGCCGTACGCCCGATGCGCCAGCGCCGGGGCAACCTGCTGGAGGTGACGGTCGGCGACGGCTCGGGCGGCACCCTGACCCTGACCTTCTTCGGCAACCAGGCCTGGCGGGAGCGCGAGCTGCGCCCCGGCCGGTGGGGCCTGTTCGCCGGCAAGGTCACCGAGTTCCGGGGCAAGCGGCAGCTCAACGGCCCGGAGTACGTCCTGCTCGGCGAGGGCGGCGACGGCGAGGCGGCGGTCAACGAGGAGATCGAGGAGTTCGCCGGCGCGCTGATCCCGGTCTACCCGGCCGCCGCGGCGGTGCCCACCTGGGTCATCGCCCGCTGCGTCCGGGTGGTGCTGGACACCTTCACCGCGCCGGAGGACCCGCTGCCCGCCACCCTGCGGGCGAGCCGCAACCTGGGCGGCATCGGCAGGGCGCTGCGCGAGATCCACCGGCCGTCCAGCAAGGAGGCGCTCTATCGGGCGCGGCACCGGCTCAAGTGGGACGAGGCGTTCGCCGTGCAGCTCACCCTGGTGCAGCGCAAGCACCGGGCCGCCGCCTCGCCCGCCCGGCCCCGCCCGGCGAAGCCCGGCGGCCTGCTCGACGCCTTCGACGCCCGGCTGCCCTACGAGCTGACGCCCGGCCAGCGCGACGTGGGTGTGGAGATCGCGGCGGACCTGGCCACGGCCCACCCGATGCACCGGCTGCTCCAGGGCGAGGTCGGCTCCGGCAAGACGGTGGTCGCGCTGCGCGCGATGCTCCAGGTGGTCGACGCGGGCGGGCAGGCCGCGCTGCTGGCCCCGACCGAGGTGCTCGCCGCGCAGCACCACCGGGGCATCCTCGACCTGCTCGGGCCGCTCGGGCAAGCCGGCGAGCTGGGCGCGGCCGACGACGCCACCAGGGTCGAGCTGGTCACCGGCTCGCTGGGCGCGGCGGCCCGCCGGCGCGCGCTGGCCGAGGTCGCCAGCGGCGCCGCCGGCATCGTGCTCGGCACCCACGCCCTGCTCTACGAGGGCGTCGACTTCGCCGACCTCGGCCTGGTGGTGGTCGACGAGCAGCACCGCTTCGGCGTCGAGCAGCGCGACGCGCTGCGCGCCAAGGCCGAGCAGCCGCCGCACGTGCTGGTGATGACGGCCACCCCGATCCCGCGCACGGTGGCGATGACCGTCTACGGCGACCTGGAGACCTCCACCCTCTCCCAGCTGCCGCAAGGCCGCTCGCCGATCGCCTCGCACGTGGTGCCGGCCGCCGAGAAGCCGGCCTTCCTGGACCGGGCCTGGCGCCGGGTGCGCGAGGAGGTGGCGGCCGGGCACCAGGCGTACGTCGTCTGCCCGCGCATCGGCGACGGCCCGGCGAGCGAGGAGGAACCGCCGCCGGAGGACGACAACGGGCGGCGGCCGCCGATGGCGGTCACCGAGGTGGCGCCGCTGCTCGCCGAGGGGCCGCTGCACGGTCTGCGCATCGGCGTGCTGCACGGCCGGCTGCCGGCCGACGAGAAGGACGCGGTGATGCGCTCCTTCGCCGCCGGAGACCTCGACGTGCTGGTCGCCACGACCGTGGTCGAGGTGGGCGTCAACGTGCCGAACGCGACCGTGATGATCGTGCTCGACGCCGACCGGTTCGGCGTCTCCCAGCTGCACCAGCTGCGCGGCCGGGTCGGGCGGGGCTCCGCCCCCGGCCTCTGCCTGCTGGTCAGCGAGGCGCTGGAGGGCACGCCCGCGCGGGAGCGGCTCGACGCGGTGGCCTCCACGACCGACGGGTTCAAGCTCGCCGAGCTGGATCTCGAGCAGCGCCGGGAGGGCGATGTGCTGGGCGCCACCCAGTCGGGGCGCCGCTCGCACCTGCGGCTGCTCTCGCTGCTGCGCGACGCCGACCTGATCCGCGACGCCCGGGCCGAGGCGATCGCCCTGGTCGAGGAGGACCCGGAGCTGGCCCGGCATCCGGCGCTGGCCGCGTCGGTGGCCGCCCTGGTCGACGAGGAACGCGCGGAATACCTGGAGAAGGGCTGACGCCGGGCCGACCGCCACGTGGCCCGACCGCCACCGGCCTCGCCGGTCACCAGCGGTCCACGCCGGCCGCCACCGGCTGCCAGCGGTCCGTGCCGGCTGCCAGCGGTCCACGCCGGCCGCCACCGGTCGACGGCGGCCACCCGCGGTCCACGCCGGCTACCAGCGGTGGACGCCGGCCGTCAGCGATCGACGGCGGCCCCGCAACGGGTGAGGGCGCGCCGACCACGCGGTCGGCGCGCCCTCACGGGTCAGCTCGGTCCGGCTCAGGCGGTGAAGCGCACCCGACGCCGGCGGGCGACGACGAACAGCACCGCGCCCACGGCGAGCAGGGCGACCGCGCCGGCGGCGATGCCGCCGGCCGCCGCGCCGGTGACCGGGAGGCCACCGCCCTCGCCGCCCTCGTCGCAGCCGCCCTTGGGAGCGGTCCACGCGATCGGCTTCGCCGACTCCAGGTCACCGGTGAAGACGACGCTGAGCCCCTCGGCGGCCGGGAACGTCACGGTCTTCGTGGTGCCCGGCGCGAAGGTCACGGTCTTCGGCTCGCCGGTGCTCGGGGTGAAGGTCGAGGTGAGGCTGATGCCGTTCTCCGGGTTGATCACCTTGAGGATCAGCTCCTCGCAGGTGGTGGCGTGGGAGATCGTCGGCTTGCCGACCTCGGGCTGCTGGCAGTCCTCGGGCTGCTTCCAGCCGCCCTGCCAGGTCTTCATGCCCTCGGCCGCGACGGTGATCTCCTTGGCCTGCGCCTCGGTCAGCTCGAGCTTCTCGAACTTGCCCGCCGCCACGGTCACCTTCTCGGCGAGCTCGCCGCTGCCCGTGACCGCGAAGACCGCCGCCACGTTGCCCCGGTTGACCAGGGTGAGCGTGGCGCTGCCGGTGCAGTCGTACGTGGCCTCGACGGCGGGCTCGGCCACGCAGGTGCCCTCGCCGCCGTTGTACCAGGCGGCCGGGCCCTCGGAGCGGGCGCCGATGCCGGCGGGGCTGCCGACCTTGCGGTTGTCGTAGCGCTTGCCGCCCTCGACCAGCGGGTCGATGACCTCGCTGCCGAAGACGAAGTCGACCTGGGTGAAGCAGGTCGGCACGGCGACCTTGAACTCCAGCCTGGCGACGGTGCCGATCTCGCCGTCCGGCACCGGGGCGAACGCCTTGACGGACTTGTCGAACAGGTACTGCGGCACGGCGAACTTCGCCGACGGCGCCACATAGGACACCAGGGCGAAGTCCTGCTTCTCGCCCTCGCAGAGCGGGCCGTTGGTCAGCGTGATCGACGCCTCGCCCTTGGCCCCGTCGAACGTGTGCGTGTAGCGCGCGTCGGCGGCGCTGACGCAGGTCGGCTCCTGGGGGGTGGACGACCGGGTCGGCTCGGGGGCGGGGGCGGTCGCGCTCGCCGAGGCCGAGGGCGACGGGTTGGTGGCGATCGCCGGCGACGAGACCGCGAACGCCGTGACGAGACCGGCCAGGGCGGCGGCTGCCACGGTGAGCGGTCGCCGCGGCGACAGCGGGGGACGGATCACGCGTACTCCCGGGGTGTGAGGAAGCGTCGGAGGAGCGGCGCGGAAGGGAGCGGTCGGGCGGCTCGACCGAGCGCGCGTGGCGACGCGGACGCCCCCTCGCGCCGTGGGGCCGGCGGGGCACCCGCCGGCACCGGCAGACCCTAGCGAGGTCGCCGCGCGCGGCACAACGCTCAGCGAAGACCGAGGATGTTGTTATGAATGCGAGATCATCGATATACGCTGGGTGGTCGCCCGGGTCGGTCGGAGGCACGTACCGTGTCGACGCCGGCCGCCTCCGCGTCGCGTAGCGTCGTGCGCATGAGCAGGAGGAGACGGTGACCCGGATCGTGGCCGGGACCCTCGGCGGGCGCCGGCTCGCCGCGCCGCCCGGCGCGGGCACCCGGCCCACGTCGGACCGGGTCCGCGAGGCGCTGTTCAGCGCCGTGCAGGCCGAGGTCGACCTGGCCGGCGCCCGCTTCGCCGACCTCTACGCCGGGTCCGGCGCGGTCGGCCTCGAGGCCCTCTCCCGGGGTGCCGCGCACGTGCTGCTGGTGGAGTCCGACCCCCGCGCGGCCCGGGTGATCCGGGAGAACGTGGCGACGCTGCGCGCCGCCCCGGCCGCCCGGCTGGTCACCGGGAGGGTCGCCACGGTGCTGGCGGCCGGCCCGGACGGCGACCCGTACGACGTGGTCTTCGCCGACCCGCCCTACGCGGTGCCGGACGCGGAGATCACCGCGATGCTCGCCGCGCTGGTCGAGGGCGGCTGGCTGGCCCCGGACGCCCTGGTGGTGGTGGAGCGGTCCAGCCGCACCGGCCCGGTCGGGTGGGTGGAGGGCGTCACCGGCGAGCGCAGCCGCCGGTACGGCGAGACGACCCTTTGGTACGGTCGCCGATCATGAGACGTGCGGTGTGTCCCGGCTCGTTCGATCCGGTCACCAACGGGCACCTCGACATCGTCGGCCGGGCGAGCCGGCTGTTCGACGAGGTGATCGTGGGCGTGCTGGTCAACCAGTCGAAGAGCGGCCTGTTCACCGTCGAGGAGCGGATCGACATGCTCCGCGAGGTGACCGCCTCCTACGACAACGTCCGGGTGGAGTCGTTCCGCGGCCTGCTGGTCGACTTCTGCCGGGCGCAGCAGGCGAGCGTGCTGATCAAGGGCCTGCGGGCGGTCAGCGACTTCGACTACGAGCTGCAGATGGCGCAGATGAACATCGGCCTGGCCGGCGTGGAGACCCTGTTCATGCCGACCAACCCGCTCTACTCGTTCCTCTCCTCCAGCCTGGTCAAGGACGTGGCGAAGTGGGGCGGCGACATCTCCGCCCACGTGCCCGACCGGGTCGGCGCGGAACTGCGGGCCCGCCTCTCCCCGCCGCCGCGCGACTGACCTCCCGCGGCCATCCCCCACCCCGCCGGAGCGTGTCCGGCGGGGATCGCGTCGTCGCGCACCGCGACGCGCCGGGCCGGGGTGAGCGGCGCGGTGTGGTCGGGGCGCGACATGATGTGTGGAGCGGGAAACCGGCCGTAGCCCGCATCATGTAGGTCGGCCCGACGAACGACAGGAGTGAGGTACCGGTGGACCCGCTCGATCGCATCGACGAACTGATCGCCATGGTGGAGCAGGCCCGCTCCGTCCCGATGTCGCGCAACAACTGCATGGTCGACCGGGGCGAGTTCATCGCGGCCCTCGACGAACTGCGCGCCGAACTCCCCGCCGACCTGCGCCGGGCCGCCGCGCTGCTGGAGGAGCGGGACAAGATCATGGAGGCCGGCAAGCGCGAGGCCGACCGGATCATCAGCGAGGGTGAGGCGGAACACGCCCGGCTGGTCTCAGTGAACGAGATCACGGTCTCCGCCGAGCACGAGGGCGCGCGGATCATCGCGGAGGCCCGCGCCGAGGCGCAGCGCCTGCGCGAGGAGGTCGACGACTACGTCGACACCGCGTTGGCCAACTTCGAGCAGTTCCTCACCCGGGCGCTGGCCTCGATAGAGCGCGGCCGGGACAAGATGCACGCGCTGCGTGAGATCGGCACCTTCGGTGGGGAGGAGGCGGAACGCCCGCTACCCTTCTGAGCGGCACCTCACCAGCCGGCAGACGGGGCGGGCGCCGCCCCCGGTTCGACGGTCCGGCGGTCGCCCAGGTAACCTCTTTTGTCGGCCTCTCACCGGCCGGAGTCTGACTATGCCCAAACACACGCCATCGACACTCGACCCCAGGTCGCCGCTGGTCCTCGACACGAGGGAGCTGCCGCGCCGGCCTGGTGCCTTGCGTACGGTCAAGCGGGTGGTGCCGGCACCGGCGGACCTCGGCGGCGAGATGATCGCCGTGCCGGAGGGCGCGGACCTCGACCTCGACCTGAGGTTGGAGTCGGTGTCCGAGGGCGTGCTCGTCTCGGGGACCGTCAGCGGTACCGTCCGGGGCGAGTGCGGTCGCTGCCTACGCGAGATCGACGACTCGCTGGCCGTGCGGATCCAGGAGCTGTACGCGTACGAGAACAGCACCACGGACACCACGACCGACGAGGACGAGGTGGGCCGGATGCAGGGCGATCTGATCGACCTGGAGCCGGCGCTGCGGGACGCGGTGGTGCTCACGCTGCCGACCAACCCGCTCTGCCGGGAGGACTGCCCAGGCCTGTGCCCCGAATGCGGGGTGCACTTGGACGATCTGCCGGCCGACCACAGTCACGAGCAGATCGACCCGCGTTGGGCGGGCCTGTCGCAACTGAACCGTAAAGAGGAGTAGGAACCGTGGCCGTCCCCAAGCGCAAGATGTCGCGCAGCAACACCCGCGCCCGCCGGGCGAACTGGAAGGCGACCGTGGTCGCGACCGTGGCCTGCCCCCAGTGCAAGTCGGCGAAGCTGCCCCACGCCGCCTGCTCCGTCTGCGGCACCTACAACGGCCGCCAGGTTCTCGAGGTCTGACCTGGACGCCGAGTGACGCCCCCGACCCCTGGTCGGGCGGCGCGCGCACCCTGGCAATCGCCCGGTGCCCCGGCTCCCTCCGACGCCGGCCGGTCCGTTCCGGCCGGCGTTCCGATGGAGCCGGGCACCGCGCGGATCGCCGTTGACCTCCTCGGCGGGGACGACGCTCCCGCCGTCGTGGTTGACGGCGCTCTGCGGGCTGTGCGCGCCGACCCGGACCTGCACCTGCTGCTCGTCGGCCCGGCCGAGGCCGCCGGCGAGGTGATCCGTGCCCTCGACCCGGCGCAGCGCGCCCGGGTCACCGTACGGCCCGTCCGCGCCGCCGTCGGCATGGCCGACCACCCCGTGGCCGCCCGCGCCGACAGCACCGTCCGCGCGGCGGTGCACGCCGTCCGCGACGGCGTCGCCGACGCGTTCGTCTCCGCCGGGTCCACCGGCGCCACCGTCACCGCCGTCGCGCTCGGCCTCGGCCGCTGGCCGGACGTGCGCCGTCCCGCGCTGGTCGCCACCCTGCCGGCCGTCGCCGGCCCGGTGGTGCTGCTGGACGTCGGCGGCTCGCTGGAGCCGCGCCCGGCCACCCTGGCCCGCCACGCCGTGCTCGGCGCCGCCTACGCGGCGGTGGCGCACGCCGTCGTCGCGCCCCGGGTGGGGCTGCTGTCGGTGGGCACCGAGGCGGGCAAGGGCGACCGCGCCCGCCGCGTCGCCGATCCCGTCCTCACCGCCGCGTCGCTGCCCTGCGGCGGCCGCTACGTCGGCCTCGTCGAGGGGTACGACGTCTCGCTCGGCGCGCGCGCCGATGTGGTGGTCACCGACGGGTTCACCGGTAACGTGCTGCTCAAGGCGATCGAGGGCGCGTACGCGATGGCCGGCGGGCCCCCGTCCGGCGGCGGCGCCCCGCGCGCGGCGGCCCTGCTCGGGGTCGCCGGGACGGTGGTCGTCTGCCACGGCGCCGCCCGCGCCGAGGACGTCGCCGCGGGCATCGCGCTGGCCGCCCATCTCTGGCGACGGCGCGCCACCGACCAGGTCCGCGCGCTGCTCGACGGCGCCGAAACGGGCGACCGCGAGGAACGCACGGACCGCTCCACCGACACCGAGGTACCCACATCATGAGCAACGACAAGCGGCGGCGGGCGTCCGTCGGTCACCTGGAAGCCGCGTTCGGCATCAGCCTGGATCCGGAGCTGCTGGAGCGCGCGCTGACCCACCGCTCGTACGCGTACGAGAACGGCGGCCTGCCCACCAACGAGCGGCTGGAGTTCCTGGGCGACTCGGTGCTCGGCGTGGTGATCACCACCGCGCTCTTCCACAACCACCCCGACCTGCCCGAGGGGCAGCTGGCCAAGCTGCGGGCCAGCGTGGTCAACATGCGCGCCCTCGCCGACGTGGCCCGGGGCCTCGGCCCGGACGGGCTCGGCGCCTACCTGCTGCTCGGCAAGGGGGAGGAGACCACCGGCGGGCGGGACAAGGCGAGCATCCTCGCCGACACCCTGGAGGCGCTGCTCGGCGCGATCTACCTCCAGTACGGGCTGGACACCGCCGCGATCGTCATCCACCGGCTGTTCGACCCGCTGATGGCCGAGTCGGCCGGCCGGGGCGCGGCCCTGGACTGGAAGACCAGCCTCCAGGAGCTGACCGCGGCGCTCGGGCTCGGCGTCCCCGAGTACCGCATCGAGGGCACCGGACCGGACCACCTCAAGACGTTCACCGCCTGGGTGGTCGTCGCCGGCAACCGCTACGGCGGGGCCGACGGGCGGAGCAAGAAGGAGGCCGAGCAGCGGGCGGCCGAGGCGGCCTGGCGGACGCTCACCGAGCAGGCGGAGCGGGAGCCGGTCGGGCCGGAGGGGCCGGCGGCCGGGGACCCGACGGCGCAGGCCGCCGAGGCGGGCCTGGGCCGTGCCTGAGCTGCCGGAGGTCGAGACTGTCCGGCAGGGGCTGGCCCGCTGGGTCACCGGCCGGCGGATCTCCTCCGTCGAGGTGCGCCACCCCCGCGCGGTACGCCGGCACACGCCCGGCGGCAGGCACTTCGCCGACGTGCTGGCCGACCGGACGGTGCTGGACGTGCGCCGGCGCGGCAAGTACCTGTGGCTGCCGCTGGACAGCGGCGACGCCGTGATCGGGCACCTGGGCATGTCGGGTCAGCTGCTGGTGCAGCCGGCCGACGCCCCCGACGAGACGCACCTGCGGGTCCGGTTCCGGTTCTCCGACGACGGTCCCGAGCTGCGTTTCGTCGACCAGCGCACGTTCGGCGGCCTGTCGGTCTCCGCGGGGGGCGCCGAGCTGCCGGCGGAGATCGCGCACATCGCGCGGGACCCGATGGACCCGCAGTTCTCCGACGCGGCGTTCGTCGCCGCGCTGCGCCGGCGGCGTACGGAGGTCAAGCGGGCGCTGCTGGACCAGACGCTGATCTCGGGCGTGGGCAACATCTACGCCGACGAGGCGCTGTGGCGGGCGCGGCTGCACGGCGCCCGCCCCACCGACGCGCTGACCGGCCCGGCCGCGCTGCGGCTGCTGGGTCACGTCCGGGACGTCCTCGGCGAGGCGATCAAGTCGGGCGGCACCAGCTTCGACGCCCTCTACGTCAACGTGAACGGGGAGAGCGGCTACTTCGACCGGGCGCTGAACGTCTACGGCCGGGAAGGGCTGCCGTGCCACCGGTGCGGCGCGCCCGTCCGTCGTGAGGCGTTCATGAACCGTTCGTCGTACAGCTGCCCGCGCTGCCAGCCCCGCCCCCGGGGGTCCCTCCGGGGCTGACCGAGCGGCGTCGCCGTCGGCGAGGACCACGCGGGCAGGCGCCGGTGGTCAGTACGACGGGCAGGGGAGCCGCCACGCGTCGAGCCGGCGTTCCTTGCGCATCGAGGAGAAGCCGTAGCCCACCGTGGTGACGCAGAAGTCCGTCGTCGAGCCGGCGTACTCCACGTGGAACACCGGCTTGCCCGCCTCGACGAACGGCAGCAGCCGGGCGCACTGGTCCAGCCGTACGCACTCCTCGTTGACGGCGAAGTCGAAGTCCGGGGCCAGGGCGGCCACCTGCCCCAGGTCGTTGACCAGGCCGGGGGAGAGGCTCAGCGAGCGGGCCAGCGCGGCCAGCCGGCGGTTGAACCGCAGCTGGTCGTCGAAGCCGAGCGGGAAGCCGGTGCGGTGCGCGTACCCGTCGGCGTCGGCCAGCGCGACCGCTCCGAAGCCCTTGCCCCGGCAGAGCCGGAACCGGTCGGCCAGCACCGGACGCAGCGCGTCCCACTGCCGTACGTCAAGCCAGCGGCCCTGCGGCCTGCGGGACACGGCACCCCGTACGGCGGCCGGGAAGCGGTCCGCGTCCGGGTCGGTCGGCAGGAGGGAACCGACGTGCACCTGGCAGACCAGGCGGCGGTCCCGGGAGCGCAGCTCGGCGGTCTGCGCGGCGGTGGTGGCGACCGGGTCGAGCAGGAAGACGTCGGCGTCGACGGTGAGGTCCAGCACGCCGCTGAGCTGCCACTGCCACTGCCACCGGCCCGCCGACGCCGCCGGCCAGCTGGTCGGGGCACCGGGCGCCGTGAGGTCCGGCCGGCAGCCGGCGAGCACGCTCAGCAGCGCGAGCGCGACGCAGGCCGGCAGGGCCCGACGCAGGCTCCGCCCGACGGCGCCCGTACGCGGCCGGATCCGCATCGGCAGCTCCGCAGGTCGCGGGCGGCGGCACACCGCCCGGAGCGGGTACGCCGCGTCGGCGTACCTCACCCGGTCAAACGAGCGCGGACCCGGCTACGACTCGCGTTCAGCGCGGCGCGGCGAAGACCTGCGTCCAGTACGGCCCGTTGCTGTTGGCGACGCCGACGCCGATCTCGGTGAAGGCGCAGTTCAGGATGTTGGCCCGGTGCCCGGGGCTGTTCATCCAGGCGTCCATGACGGCGGCCGGCGTCTTCTGGTTCCAGGCGACGTTCTCGCCGTAGGTGCGCCAGGAGTAGCCGACCCGGTCCAGTCGGGTCCCGACGTTGCTGCCGTCGCTGCCCGTGTGCGACATGTTCCGGTGGTCGGCCTGGTCCTGGCTGTGCCGCTGGGCGGCGGTCGTCAGCTTGTCGTCGACGCCCACCGCGCCGCAGCCGGCCTTGGCGCGCTCGGCGTTGACCAGGTCGACCACCTCGCGGGCCTGGCTGCTGGCCCCGCTGCTGACCGGGGCCTTCGTGCCGCCGCCGGCCGGCGCCGTGCTCCGGTCGGCGGTGCGCCGCGAGGGCGCGGTCGTACGCGACGGCGCCGGCGTCGGCCTGATGGTCTTCGTGGCCGACGGGGACGGGCTGGCGGAGGTCGGCGCGGTGCTCGGGGTGGCGCTCGGGCTGGGCGGGGCCAGCGCGTCGCCGGGTGCCGACCCGTCGCCCGGCAGCGCCGGGGCGGCGGCGATCGTGTCGTCGACGGCGGTGGGGTCGGTCGCCGGGCCGTCGCCGGTCAGCGCGACCGCGCCGACACCGAGGCTCACCACCAGGGTGGCGGCCGCGGCGGCACCGCCGATCACCAGCGGGCGGGGGAACCGGCGGCGGGGACGGTGGCGGCCCTCGGCGATGGCCGGCGTCGCCGCGGCCGGGGCGGCCCGGAGCGCGGAGAGGTCTACGGGGGCGGTCGGGTCGTCGACCGGCCAGGCGCCGGCGGTCCGGTCGGCGGGGAGGTCACGCTCCGCACGGTACGGCCCGTCCACCGGCTGCCCGGATTCGGCGGCCCAGCGGTCGCCCGACCCGGCCTGCCAGCGGTCGCCCGGCTCGGGCCGCCAGGCCGCGGCCGGCTCGGTGGACCGCGGCTGCCAGGTCGCGGTGGTCTCGGCGGGCTCGGGCTGCCAGCGGGCGGTCGGCTGGTCGCGGTGCCACTCGTCGGCGGGCTGCTCCGGGTCGTCGCCGAACAGGTAGGCCGACCTCGGCTCCGGACGGTCGGTGAGCCAGGCCGGCGGCTCCTCGCCCAGCGGCTGCTCGCGGTGCCGGGCGGCGCCGTCCGGGTCGTTCGGGTCGGTCCAGCCGTACACGCCTCTGCCTCCAAGGGGTCGGTTGCGGGCCGGGGTGACGCTACGTGGCGGGCGTGAACAGCGGCAACGTGGCTAAGGAAGAGTTAAGGGGAAGCCGGACGGCAGGGTGGGGACTTCCCGGGATCCGAGGCGTAGAGTCAAGGTGTCCGGACAGAGTGTGTCCGCGCCTTGTGGCAGCCCCTCGGCAAGTGGACAGGTCGACGTGGAAATGATCTACGGCCTGCGAGAACTTGACGAAAGAGGGGGTGTCGGCTCAATATGTAGGTGTCGCCAGTCGCGCCCGGTCATGCCCAGAATCGTCTGGGATGACAGCCGCGTACACATTTGGGCGCGCGTTGGCCGGCCCTTCCGGCAGCGCATATCAAGGAGTCAACATGGCTAAGGCCCTGTACGGCCACGTAGGTGCGGCGCCCGATCGGCGTCTGCTCGACGAGGTCACCCGACTGCGTGCCACGGTTCGGGCTCTGGAGTTCGAGATCACGCGGCTGCGTGCCGAGAACGATCGGCTCGCGGCGGCTGCGGCGGAGGCGGACGATCTGCTCCGTCTGGCCGAGCCCGCGCTGACCTGATCTCCGGATCGCAAAACTGAATCGCATCACGCAAAAAGAGCGCGCCGACACTTCTGTGCCGGCGCGCAGCTCTGTCCGCGCCTCTTATCGCCGCACCAATTTCTGATCTTGTGCGGCTCGCCGCGACGATTTCCGCGCGGCTCCCGGCCGACGGAAAGGCGCACGGGAGCACGCCGGCCGGCGGATCGACCCGCGCCACCTGGGACGAGCGCCCGGCGGTCGCCAGGCGGGTCGCGTGCCCGGCGGTCCCCGGTCCCGGGTTAGTCTGCGGGTTCACCCAGGTCCGCGCAGCCGGCGACGGTACGGCGGCCACCGGACGAGGATCGAGAAGGTGCATCTCAAGAGCCTGACGGTGAAGGGCTTCAAGTCCTTCGCCTCCGCGACGACGCTGAAGCTGGAGCCGGGGATCACCTGCGTGGTCGGCCCGAACGGCTCCGGCAAGTCCAACGTCGTCGACGCCATCGCCTGGGTGCTCGGCGAGCAGGGCGCCAAGGCGCTGCGCGGCGGCAAGATGGAGGACGTCATCTTCGCCGGCACCGCCGGCCGGGCCCCGCTGGGCCGGGCCGAGGTGACCCTCACGATCGACAACACCGACGGCGCGCTGCCGATCGAGTACACCGAGGTGTCGATCACCCGCCGGATGTTCCGCTCCGGCGAGAGCGAGTACGAGATCAACGGCGACACCTGCCGGCTGCTCGACATCCAGGAGCTGCTGTCGGACTCCGGCATCGGCCGGGAGATGCACATCATCGTCGGCCAGGGGCGACTCGACGGGATGCTGCACGCCAAGCCGGAGGACCGACGGTCGTTCATCGAGGAGGCGGCCGGCGTCCTCAAGCACCGCAAGCGCAAGGAGAAGGCGCTGCGGAAGCTCGACGCGATGCAGACGAACCTCAACCGGCTCACCGACCTCACCGCCGAGCTGCGCCGCCAGCTCAAGCCGCTGGGCCGGCAGGCGGAGGTGGCCCGCCGCGCCGCCGCCATCCAGGCCAACCTGCGCGACGCCCGGCTGCGGCTGCTCGCCGACGACCTGGCCACCCTGCGGGCCACCCTGGACCGGGAGATCGCCGACGAGACCGCGGTGCGCGAGCGGCGCGAGCAGGTCGAGGCGGAGCACACGGAGGTGCAGGCACGGCTGGCTGAGCTGGAGGTGGCCCTCGCCGAGGACGCGCCGCTGCTGGCCGCCGCCCAGGACACCTGGTACAAGCTCTCCGCCCTCTCCGAGCGGTTCCGCTCCATCGAGCAGCTCGCCCGGGAACGGCTGCGGCACCTCAGCGCCACCCCCGACGACGAGCGCCCCGGCCGCGACCCCGAGCAGTTGGAGGCCGAGGCCGAGCGGATCCGCGAGCAGGAGGAGGAGCTGCGCGGCGCGCTCACCGACGACCAGATCCGGCTGGCCGAGGCCGTCGAGCACCGCCAGGAGCTGGAACGGCAGCTCGCCGCCGCCGAACGCGAGCTGGTCGCCGCGGCCAAGGCGATCGCCGACCGGCGCGAGGGCCTGGCCCGGCTGACCGGTCAGGTCAACTCCGCCCGCGCCCGGACCACCAGCGCCGGCGAGGAGATCGAGCGGCTCGCCACCGCGCACGCCGACGCGCTGGCCCGGGCCGACCAGGCCCAGGCCGAACTCGACGCGGTCGCCGAGCAGTCCACCGAGGCGGACCGGGACAACGCCGACCTCGACGCCCGGCACGCCGAGGCGGTAGCCGCCCAGGAGCGGGCGCAGGCCACCGTGCGGTCGCTGACCGACGCGGAGCGGGCGGCGGAAAAGGACGCCGCCACCTGGAAGGCCCGGGAGGAGGCGCTCGCCCTCGGCCTGCGCCGCAAGGACGGCGCGGGCGCGCTGCTGGCCCGCGCCGACGAGGTCCCGGGCCTGCTGGGCAGCCTCGCCGGGCTGCTCACCGTCGCGCCCGGGCAGGAGGCCGCGCTCGCCGCCGCGCTCGGTGGGCTCGCCGACGCGGTCGCGGTCAGCGGCGTCGACGAGGCGGTCGAGGCCATGCGGCTGCTGAAGATCTCCGACGCCGGCCGCGCCGGCCTGCTGGTCGGCAGCCCCGCCGGCCCGGGCATGGACGGCCCCGCCGACGCGCTGCGGCCGAAGCTGCCCGACGGCGCCCGCTGGGCGCCCGACCTGGTGGAGTGCTCCCCGCAGATCCGCCCGGCGGTGCACCGGGCGCTGCGCGACGTGGTGCTGGTCGACGACCTCGCCTCGGCGGCCGAGGTGGTCGCCGGCAACCCGGAGCTGCGCGCGGTCACGCCCGACGGGGACGTGGTCGGGGCGTACGCGGCGGCCGGCGGGTCGGCCAAGGCGCCCAGCTTCATCGAGGTGCAGGCCGCCGTCGAGGAGGCCCGGTCGAACCGCCTCGCCGCCGAACACACCGGCGCGGAGCTGCGCGAACAGCTCGTCGACGCCCGCGCCGAGGTGGCCGCCGCCAAGGAGACGGTGCAGCACGCCGCCGCCGCCAAGCGGGAGGCGGAGAGCCACCGCAACGCCGCCGCCCGCCGCCTAGCCGAGCTGGGCGCGGCGGCCCGCTCCGCCAAGGCGGAGACCGACCGGCTCGGCGAGTCCCGGGCCCGCGCGGAGGCGGCCCGGGAGCGGGACCTGCTCACCCTCGCCGAGCTGGAGGAGCGGCTGCGGCTGGCCGAGGAGACCCCCGTCGACGCGGAACCCTCCACGGAGGAACGCGACCAGCTCGCCGCGATGGTGCCGCAGGCGCGGCAGAACGAGATGGAGGTCCGGCTCGCGGTGCGTACCGCCGAGGAGCGGGTCTCCTCGATCGCCGGCCGCGCGGACTCGCTGCGCCGGCAGGCCACCGCCGAGCGGGCCGCGCGGGAACGCGCGGCGGCGCGGCGCGCGGCGCGCACCCGCGGCGCGGGGATCGCCCGGGCCGTGGCGGGCGGGGCCCGGGAGGCCCTCACCCGGCTGGCCACCTCCATCGCCGCCGCCGAGGAGCACCGCGACGCCGTGGCGCGCGAGCGCGCCGCCCGCGAGGCCGAGCTCCAGGAGGTACGCGGCGCCGCCAAGCGGCTCGGCGCGGAGCTGGAGCGGCTGACCAGCCAGGTGCACCGCGACGAGGTGGCCCGCGCCGAGCAGCGGCTGCGCATCGAGCAACTGGAGGCGAAGGCCGCCGAGGACTTCGGCCTGGACGTGGAGACCCTTGTCGCCGAGTACGGCCCGACCCAGCCCGTCCCGCCCACCCAGGCCGACGTGGCGGCGGCCGAACGCGACGGCCTGCCGGTGCCCGAGCCGGTCCGCTACGAGCGGCCGGTGCAGGAGAAGCGGGCGGCCAAGGCGGAACGGGAACTGGCCCTGCTCGGCAAGGTGAACCCGCTGGCCCTGGAGGAGTTCGCGGCGCTGGAGGAGCGCTACAAGTTCCTCTCCGAGCAGCTGGAGGACCTCAAGGCCACCCGCCGCGACCTGCTCACCGTGGTCAAGGACGTCGACGACCGGATCCTGGAGGTCTTCGCCAGCGCGTTCGAGGACACCGCCCGGGAGTTCCAGCAGGTCTTCACCGTGCTCTTCCCCGGCGGCGAGGGGCGGCTGGTGCTCACCGACCCCGACGACCTGCTCACCACCGGCGTCGAGGTCGAGGCCCGCCCGCCCGGCAAGAAGATCAAGCGGCTGTCGCTGCTCTCCGGCGGCGAGCGTTCGCTGACCGCGGTGGCGATGCTGGTGGCCATCTTCCGGGCCCGGCCCAGCCCGTTCTACATCATGGACGAGGTGGAGGCGGCGCTCGACGACGTCAACCTGGGCAGGTTGATCACGCTGCTGGCACAGTTGCGGGAGAAGAGCCAGCTCATCGTCATCACGCACCAGAAGCGGACGATGGAGGTCGCCGACGCCCTGTACGGCGTGACCATGCGCAACGGGGTGACCCAGGTGATCAGCCAGCGGCTCAACCGGGCCGACGGAGACGAGCGGCGTGGCCGCGGCGAGGAGAACGAGTAGTGGGTCGGGAACGGGCGACGGCGCTCCTGGTGGACTTCGACGGCGTCCTGCGGCGGTGGGACCCGGCGGTGGCCGCCGGGGTGGAGCGGGAGTACGGCCTGTCCGAGGGCGTACTCACCGAGATCGCCATGCAGTGGGGGCGGCTCCAGCCGGTGCTGACCGGCCGGGTCAGCCACGCCGACTGGATGACCAGCGTGGCCGACGCGCTGGCCGACTCCGTGGGCGGCCCCGAGCGGGCCCGGGCCGCCGTGGAGCAGTGGCAGCGCTACCGGGGCGAGGTGGACCCCGAGGTGCTCGCCTTCGTCCGCGAGGCGCGGGCCGGCGGCATCCGGGTCGGGCTCGGCACGAACGCCACCGACCTGCTCGACGCTGACCTCGCCGCGCTCGACCTGACGGACGAGTTCGACGCGGTGGTCAACTCGTCCAGGATCGGGGTGAACAAGCCGGCGAAGGAATACTTCCAGGCGGCCTGCGAGGCCCTGGAGACCCCGGCGGCCCGGGTGCTCTTCGTCGACGACGAGGACTGGGCGATCCGGGGCGCCCGCGTCGCCGGCCTGTCGGCGCTGCGCTGGAGCGGCCCGGCCGACCTGCGGTACGCGCGGGCCGCCCTGGCGTACTGACCCGATCCCGACCCGGCGCGGGCTACTCGCCCGTCACGCCGTCGATGCGTTCGCGGATCAGGTCGGCGTGGCCGTTGTGCCGGGCGTACTCCTCGATCATGTGCACGTAGACCCAGCGCAGGTTGAACGTCCGGCGCTTTCCGCCGACCTCGGTGAAGGTCTCGTCGAGCGACCGGCCGGCGGCGGCGGCGCGGGCCAGCGCGATCTGCCGGTGGAAGGTGGCGAGGTCGGCCTCGGCGTCGGCGGTGCTGACGTCGTGGTCGGCGTCCGGATTGTCGGGCGTGAAGTAGGGATAGTCGACCCGCTCACCGGCGAAGTTCTCCCGGAACCACCAGGCCTCCACCTCGGCCAGGTGCCGGACCAGGCCGAGCAGGGTGAGCCCCGAGGGCTCGACGCTCGGCGTCTTCAGCTGTTCGGCGGTCAGCCCGGCGCACTTGAGCAGCAGGGTCTGCCGGTGGAAGTCCAGCCAGCCCTCCAGCATCGTGCGCTCGTCGCCGACGTAGGGCTCGGGGGTCCGGGTGATCTCCGGTGCTCGCCATGTCATGCCGGTCATCCTGGCCGGCACCTCCGACATCCGGCGAGCGGTTATCGGGGCGCCGCGCCCACCGGTGGCGCTGGCCCGCCCGTCGCGGGCGGGCCGGGCCCCGGCGAGAGGTTCAGCCGCCGGGGGTGAGGCGCTGCCGCATGACCTCGCGCAGGTGCCCGTCGCTGGTGGTGCCCTCGATGGTCACCTCGGCCGTCCGACCGGCGTGCACCAGCGTGGCGACCGCGTTGCCGAAGTACGGCCCGGCCAGCCGCTTCCAGCGCAACGGCGGGCGGCGCACCCCGGCGGTGCGGGCCAGCGCCCGGGTGGCCCCGGCCGGCCCGGACGACCAGCCGAGCTTCATCAGGGGGCGCATCCCGGCGGGCACCTGGTTGTGGATGGGCGAGCAGGTGAGCTGGTGCACCGGGGTGACCACGCTCCGGTCGTCGAACCGCGCCCGCGCCACGTACGAGTGGTGCACGTCGCCGGAGAGCACGCTGATCGACGCCGGTGGCGCGTACGCCGGGCCGGCCCCGACCCGTTCGCCGGGCTCGCCGGGGGTGCCGCTGCCGAGGCGGGCGAAGAGCGCGCCGAGCGCGTCGAAGGAGCGGCGGAACGCGGCCCAGTGCTCCAGGTCCAGCCCTCGGCGCAGCTTCTCCGACAGCCCTGCGACCCAGCGCCGCCGGGAGTCGGCCAGCTTCTCGTTCCAGGCCTCCACGTGGTGGATGCCGGGCGGCAGCAGCCAGGGCAGGGAGGCGCCGACCACGAGGTGGTCGTAGACGCCGTGGGCGCGGTCGAGGAACCACGACCACTCGCCCGGGGGGAGCATCGCCCGCTGGCCGGGCTCCAGCACCCGGCTGCACCGGTTGTCCAGCATGACCAGCCGGGTGCGGCCCAGGTCCAGCGCGTAGCTCCACTGGTACTGCACGGCCCGCCACCGCTCGGTGTCGTGGGCGAGGTCGGCCTCGGTGTCGACCCGCTGCCCGAACTCGCGCAGCACCCCGGTGGCGTCCTCCGCCGCGACGACCTTGGCGTAGACCGGGTCGGCGGCGATCTCGTCGGGGGAGAGGTTGCCCAGGTGCTGGTAGACCCAGTACGAGGCGAGGCCGCTGGCGATCCGCTCCGCCCACCAGGGCTGGTCGCGCATGTCGGCCCGCCAGGGGGCCGAGGTGTTCCAGTCGTCGATGATCTCGTGGTCGTCGAAGATCATCACGCTCGGCACGGTGGAGAACAGCCAGCGGATCTCCGGGTCCCGCCAGGACTCCAGGTAGAGCTTCGTGTACTCGTCGAAGCTGACCACCTGGTCGCCCGGCGCGCCCTTGGGCCGCCGGCGGCGCCGCTTCAGCAGCCGCCGGACCGTGGGGGAGGTCACGTCCGCGTAGACCTGGTCGCCGAGGAGCACCAGCAGGTCGGGCACGTCGGCCGGGTCCGGGTCGGCCATCAGCCGTCGCGCGTACGCGTCGAGGGCGTCCGGGGGCAGCCGCCGGGTGGTGGCGTGCTGGGTGGTCTCGCGGCAGGAGCCGAAGACCAACCGGACCGGCTGGTCGAGGTCGTCGGCCGCCCGGGTGCGGATCACGCTGGGCGGGAACGTGCTCTTCGGCACCGGCCAGGCGACCTCGTCGTCGATCAGCACCTCGTAGGTGGTGGCGCTGTCGGGGGTGAGCCCCTCCACGACGACGAGCGCGTAGTGGTGGTCGTACGCCGAGAAGGTGGGGGCGGTGCCGCCGGCGCCGTCGGCGGTGCGGACGGTGACCACCGCGGGCGCGCTGGTCTCGACCCAGATGGTGGCGCTCGTGCCGACCACCCTGCGGAGCAACGGGCCGATGAGCAGGTGTGCCGCGGGCATGGTCGACCTCCAGATGAGCGGACTTCATCTTTACTACCCGGCCGGCGGTCGCACCACAGCTGGCTGTGACCGAGCCTACCGCCGGCTTCCGTGGGCCCGGTCGGGAGCGGTGGCTGGGACAGCTCCGCCGGCATCTGACAGGATTCCGGCATGACCGAATACCTCCTCATCGCGCTCGCCCTGCTCGGCGTGCTGATCCTTGGCGGCATCGGGCTGGTCGTGCCGCGGCTGCGCCGGCGACCGGAGCCGCCGCTGCCCGAGACGGAGGTCGAGACCCGGGCCGAGGAGGACCTGGCCGGCCCGCCGGTGGAGGCGCCGGAGGCCGAACTGTCCACCGGGATCCTGGTGGAACCGCCGGTCGCCCAGGCCCCGGCCCCGGTGCTGGAGGTCCCCGAGCCGACGGCCGGGCGGCTGGTCCGGCTGCGCTCGCGGCTGTCCCGCTCGCAGAACGCCTTCGGCAAGGGTCTGCTCGGCCTGCTCAGCCGCGACCACCTCGACGAGGACGCCTGGGAGGAGATCGAGGACAGCCTGATCACCGCCGACGTCGGCATCGACGCCACCCGGGAGATCGTCGACCGGCTGCGTGAGCGGACCCGCGTCCTCGGCACCCGCTCCGCGGGCGAGCTGCGTGCCCTGCTCGCCGCCGAGCTGGTCAACGCGCTCGACCCGACCCTGGACCGGTCGCTGCGGACCGCGCCCAAGGAGGGCGTGCCGGCGGTGCTGCTGGTCGTCGGCGTCAACGGCGCGGGCAAGACCACCACCTGCGGCAAGATCGCCCGGGTGCTCGTCGCGGACGGCCGCAGCGTGCTGCTCGGCGCCGCCGACACCTTCCGGGCCGCCGCCGCGGACCAGCTGGAGACCTGGGGCGGGCGGGTCGGCGCGGAGACCGTGCGCGGGCCGGAGGCGGCCGACCCGGCCAGCGTGGCCTTCGACGCCGTCAAGCGGGGCATCGACACCGGCGTCGACACCGTGCTGATCGACACCGCCGGCCGGCTTCAGAACAAGATCGGCCTGATGGACGAGCTGGGCAAGGTCAAGCGGGTGGTGGAGAAGCACGGCCCGATCGACGAGACGCTGCTGATCCTCGACGCCACCACCGGGCAGAACGGGCTGGAGCAGGCCCGCGTCTTCACCGAGGTGGTCAACGTGACCGGCGTCGTGCTCAGCAAGCTCGACGGCACCGCCAAGGGCGGCATCGTGATCGCCGTGCAGCGCAAGCTGGGCATCCCGGTCAAGCTGGTCGGGCTCGGCGAGGGCAAGGACGACCTGGCCCCGTTCGACCCCGCCCAGTTCGTCGACGCGCTGCTCGGTACCGAGCCGCTCGCCCGGGACGCGTAACCTCGCAGTGACGACCGACGATCGCGCCTACGCCGGGTGGCGCGACCCCAGCCACCCGTCGCCGCGCCTCGGGAGACCGTACGTGACTTCGCAGGAGATCCCGCTGCACGGCGGGAACGTCAGCACCGTGGTCCGGGTCGGCGACACGGTCCGGCGCAACGCCGGGCCGTGGACGCCCTCCGTGCACGCCCTGCTGCGCCACCTGGAGTACGTCGGGTTCACCGGCGCACCCCGCGCGCTCGGCATGGACGAGCGCAACCGGGAGGTCCTGTCGTACCTGGAGGGGGAGTGCGGGGAGTACCCGCTGGCCCCGCACTGGGTCACCGACGAGGCGCTGGTGACCGTCGCCACCATGCTCCGCATGTTCCACGACGCCCAGTACGGCTTCGTCCCGCCGCCCGGGGCGGTGTGGCGTTCGTTCGGCCCGCCGCCGCCGGACACCGAGGTGATCTGCCACCACGACGCCGCCCCGCACAACGTCATCTGGCGGCCCGACGGCACCCTCGGGCTGATCGACTTCGACCTCGCCTCGCCCGGCGCCCGGATCTACGACGTGGCGTACGCGGCCTGGACCTGGGTGCCGATCTTCTCCGACCGGGACTCGATCACGCTCGGCTGGAAGCACCCCGACCGGCCGCGCCGGCTGCGCCTCTTCGCCGACGCGTACGGGCTGATCCCGCGGGACCGGCACCGGCTGATCCGGACCATCCGCAAGCGGATCGTGGACCACGTGGAGGGCATCCGCCGGATGGCCGCCGCCGGCGAGCCGGCCTTCGTCCGGATCGTGCACAAGGGGCACCTGCGCCGGCCGATGCGGGACCTGCGGCTGCTCGACTACGAGCGCAACGCCCTGGAGTACGCGCTGCGCTGAGCGGTCGTGCCGTCGGCCGCGCCGGCCGGCGGTGAGGTTCTCTTCACACGTCCGAAACAACCCGTCACCATCCGGAAATCGACGGGTGACGCTGGGGGAAACAGGAGGCGAGCAGGCTTCCGCCCATCCGGCGTACGGGCGACGCTGCCCCGGAAGCCGTGAAGGAGGGAACTTCACCTTTAGGAGGCCAGCGTGCCTGAGGCACCCACGATCGATTCCGGCAACACCGTGTGGTTGCTGGTGTCGACGGCGCTCGTGCTGCTCATGACGCCCGGACTGGCGCTGTTCTACGGCGGCCTCAACCGGTCCAAGGGTGTACTGAACATGATGATGATGAGCTTCTCCGCGATCGGGCTCATCTCTGTCTTGTGGTGGTTCTACGGTTTCAGCATCGCCTTCGGCAGCGATGTCAACGGCCTCTGGGGCGACCCGGGCGCCTATCTCGGCACCAAGACGTTCCTCGCCGAGACCGACCTCTGGGGGGCGACGGCGGAGAACCCGAGCGGCATCGGCGTTCCGCTCTACGTGTTCATGGCCTTCCAGATGGTCTTCGCCGTGATCACCGTCGCGCTGATCAGCGGCGCGGTCTCCGACCGGGCGAAGTTCGCCGGCTGGCTGCTGTTCGCGTTCGGCTGGGCGACGCTTGTCTACTTCCCGGTCGCGCACTGGGTGTGGGGCGGCGGCATCATCGGCGGCGACCTGCACGCGCTCGACTTCGCCGGCGGCACCGCCGTGCACATCAACGCCGGCGCGGCGGCCCTGGCGCTGGCCCTGGTGCTGGGCAAGCGGCTCGGCTGGCCCCGGGAGGGCATGAAGCCGCACAACATCCCGCTCGTCGCGCTCGGCGCCGGGCTGCTCTGGTTCGGCTGGTTCGGCTTCAACGCCGGTTCCGAACTCACCGTCGATTCGGTCGCCGGCCTGGCCTTCATCAACACCCAGCTCGCCACGGCCGCCGCGGTGCTCGGCTGGATCGTCGTCGAGTGGATCAAGGACAAGAAGCCGACGCTGGTCGGCGCCTCGTCCGGCGCCGTCGCCGGCCTGGTCGCCATCACCCCGGCCTGCGGCTTCGTGGCCCCCTGGGCGGCGGTGCTGCTGGGTCTCGTCGCCGGGGCGGTCTGCGCGCTGGCGATCAGCCTCAAGTACAAGCTCGGCTACGACGACTCGCTCGACGTGGTCGGCGTGCACTTCGTCGGCGGCTGGATCGGCTCGCTCTGGCTCGGCCTCTTCGCCACCAACTCGGTCAACGGCGCGATCACCGACGTGATCGGCGCCTCCGACGGGCTCTTCTACGGCGGCGGGGTGACCCAGCTCGGCCGGCAGGCCCTGGCCGGCCTGATCGTCACCGCCTGGTCCTTCGCGGTGGCCTGGGTGCTCGCCTTCGCCATCGAGAAGACGATCGGCTTCCGCCTGCGGGCGGAGGACGAGGTCGGCGGCATCGACATCGCCGAGCACGCCGAGAGCGGCTACGACCTGTCGCCGGCCGCCGGCAGCGGCGGGGGCAGCGCGTTCGCCATGGCCGGGCTGACCGGCGCCAGGCCGGCGACGGAGCCGGCGGCCGCGCCCACCGCGCCCGCCGAGCCGGCCGCGCCCGCCGAGCCGGCCGCGCCCGCCGAGTCCGCCGCCGAGAAGGTCGCCGGTTAACGTTCCTGGGATGGAGGGGTTGGACATGAAGCTGGTGACCGCGGTCATCAAGCCGTACCAGCTGGACGCGGTGAAGGAGGCCCTGCACGCCCTCGGCGTGGCCGGCCTGACCGTCAGCGAGGTCCAGGGCTACGGGCGGCAGAAGGGGCACACCGAGGTCTACCGGGGTGCCGAGTACACGGTCGAGTTCCTGCCCAAGATCCGGGTGGAGGTGCTCACCGACGAGATCGACGTCGACAAGATCGTGGACGCCGTCGTCGGCGCCGCCCGGACCGGCAAGATCGGCGACGGGAAGGTCTGGGTGACCGCCGTCGAGGAGGTCGTCCGGGTCCGCACCGGCGAGCGCGGCCTCGACGCGCTCTGACCGGCCACCCACCGACATGACCTCGTCGACCAGGAAGAACGCATCGGGACGCACCGGCGACGGTGCCGCCGGACTCCTGGTCGACGAGGTCGTCGGCGTCAACGGCGACGTCGGGGAACCGGTGCGGGCCGCGCGGGCCGACGCGTACGACCGGTGGCTGCGCGGGCTGCTGCCGCGGCGGCCCGGGGTGGCGCTGATCGCCGTCGGCGGGCTGGGCCGCCGGCAGTGCGCGCCGCACGGCGACCTCGACCTCGTCCTGCTGCACGCCGGGGTGCCCGGCGTGGACGAACTGGCCGCCTCGGTCTGGTACCCGGTGTGGGACGCCGGACTGCGGCTGGACCACTCCGTACGGACCGTCGCCGAGGCGCTCTCCGTCGCCCAGGACGACGTGAAGGTGGCCCTCGGGCTGCTCGACGCGCGGCTGGTCGCCGGGGACGCCGCGCTCGCGGACACGCTCGTCCGCACCGCCGCCGACCACTGGCGGCGTACCGCCGTGCGGCAACTCCCGGCGCTCCGCGAGATCACCGCCGCCCGCTGGGCCGCCCACGGCGAGCTGGCGTTCCTGCTGGAGGGCGACCTCAAGGAGGCGGCCGGCGGGCTGCGCGACGTCGGCATCCTGCGGGCGATCGCCACCGCCGGCATCACCGACGCGCTGCGCCCCGCCGTCCGCGCCGCGCACCTGCGGCTGCTCGACACCCGCGACGCGCTGCACCGGCAGGTCGGCCGCCGGGTCGACCGGCTGGTCGCCCAGGAACGCGACGGGGTCGCCGCGCTGCTCGGGCTTCGGCACCTCCCGCCGGGCGCGGAAGACGTCGCACAGCTCCCGTCGCGTGCGGGCGACGTCCCGCAGCCCTCGCCGGGCGCGGCCGACATCCCGCGGCGGGCCGTAGTCGCCGCGGGGACCGTCGGCGACGGCGACGCGCTGCTGCGCCGGGTCGCCGGGGACGCCCGGACCGTCAGCCACGCCCTCGACGACGCCTTCCGCGCCGCCGACCGGCTCCGCTCGGGCCGCCGCCGGGGCGCCGACGGGGGTCCGCTGCGCCGACCGGTCGCCCGGGACGTCGTCGAGCACGACGGCGAGCTGGTGCTGGCCCGCACCGCGATCGGGGCGCGCCCCGACCCGAGCCTGTCGCTGCGGGTCGCCGCCGCCGCAGCCGTCACCCGGCTGCCGATCGCCCGGGCCACCTGCGAGTGGCTGGCCGCGTACTGCCCGCCGCTGCCGGCGCCGTGGCCGGCCGAGGCCCGGGCCGCGCTGATCACCCTGCTCGGCGCCGGTCCCGGCCTGGTGCCGGCCTGGGAGACCTGCGACCGGTACGGGCTGATCGAGGGCTGGCTGCCCGAGTGGACCCGGCTGCGCAGCCTCCCGCAGCACAACCCGGTGCACCGGTTCACCCTCGACCGGCACCTCGTGCAGACCGCCTACGAGGCCGGCCGGCACACCCGCGACGTGGACCGCCCCGACCTGCTGCTGCTCGGCGCCCTCCTGCACGACGTCGGCAAGGGGCTCCCCGGCGACCACAGCACCGTCGGGGCGCCGCTGGCCGAGGCGGTGGCCGCCCGGATCGGCCTGCCCGCGCCGGAGGTGGCGCTGATCGGCACGCTGGTCCGGCTGCACCTGCTCCTGCCCGACGTGGCCACCCGGCGGGACCTCGCCGACCCGGTCACCATCGCCGGGGTGGCCGAGCGGGTCGGCGACCCGACCACGCTGGACCTGCTGCACGCCCTGGTGCGGGCCGACGCCGCCGCCACCGGGCCGGCCGCCTGGTCGGACTGGAAGGGCCGGCTGGTCGCCGAGCTGGTCACCCGGGTGCGGACCGCGCTGGACACGGGCGTGCTGCCCGCCCCACCCGCCCCCGATCCGGCCCTGCTGGCGGGGCCCCTGCCGGTCGTACACCTGACGGGGGAGCGGGTGGCCGTGGCCGCGGCGGACCGGCGCGGCCTGCTCGCGACGGTGGCCGGCTGCCTGGCGCTGCACCGGCTGGAGGTGCTCTCCGCCGACGCCTCCACCGTCGACGGCCGGGCCCTGGTCGAGTGCCGGGTGCAGCCCCGGTACGGGCTCGCGCCCGACCCGATCGCCCTCGGCGCCGACCTGCGCCGCGCGGTGAACGGCGACGTCTCGGTCACCCAGCGGCTGCGCGGCCGGGCGCTCGCGGCGCGGTCCGGCGGGGCCGCGCCACGGGTGGTCTGGCACCGTGAGGCGGCCACGGACGCCGTGCTGCTGGAGTTGCGTGCCGCCGACGCGGCGGGCCTGCTCTACCGGGTCGCCTGCGCCCTCGACGAGGCCGGCGCCCAGGTGCGGGCGGCCCGCATCTCGACCCTGGGCGGGGACGTGGTCGACGCCTTCTACCTCGTCGGCGGCTGGCCGGACGACGCCACCCGGGCCCGCCTGGAGGCGGCGGTGCTGGCCGCGGTGTGAGGAGTTGCCTCCTGCCGGTCCGCCGACCCTCGGCGTGCGCGGGCACAGCCGGCGCCGTTCCGCGCCCCGGCTGTGCCCGGCCCGGAGCGGCCCCGCGGCCCGGCCGGCTACCCTAGCGGTGGCCGGACACCTCGCCCGGTCGCCGATGTGCCCGCCGGAACACTGACAAACGGGATGTTCGCGTGTTTGACACCTTGAGTGACCGCCTGTCCGGGATCTTCACCAAGCTCCGCGGCAAGGGTCGGCTCACCGACGCCGACATCGACGCCACCGCGCGCGAGATCCGCCTCGCGCTGCTGGAGGCGGACGTCGCGCTGCCGGTGGTCAAGGGCTTCATCGCCAACGTCAAGGAGCGGGCGCGCGGCTCCGAGGTCTCCCAGGCGCTCAACCCGGCGCAGCAGATCATCAAGATCGTCAACGAGGAGCTGGTCAACGTCCTCGGCGGCGAGGGGCGGCGGCTCCAGTTCGCCAAGCAGCCGCCGACGGTGATCATGCTCGCCGGCCTCCAGGGTTCCGGTAAGACCACCCTCGCCGGCAAGCTGGCCCGCTGGCTCAAGGCCCAGGGCCACCAGCCGTTGCTGGTCGCCGCCGACCTCCAGCGTCCCAACGCCGTCGGGCAGCTCCAGGTGCTCGGTGGCCGCGCCGGCGTCGAGGTGTACGCCCCCGAGCCCGGCAACGGCACCGGCGACCCGGTGCAGGTGGCCCGCGCCTCGATCGAGCACGCGAAGCGGGCCGCCCGGGACATCGTCATCGTCGACACCGCCGGCCGGCTCGGCATCGACGCCGAGATGATGCAGCAGGCCGCCGACATCCGCGACGCGGTCGACCCGGACGAGGTCATCTTCGTCATCGACGCCATGGTCGGCCAGGACGCGGTGCGCACCGCCGAGGCGTTCCGTGACGGCGTGGGCATCACCGGCGTGGTCCTCTCCAAGCTCGACGGCGACGCCCGCGGCGGCGCCGCGCTGTCGGTCCGGGAGGTCACCGGGCAGCCGATCCTCTTCGCCTCCACCGGCGAGAAGCTGGAGGACTTCGACGTCTTCCACCCCGACCGGATGGCCAGCCGGATCCTCGGCATGGGCGACGTCCTCACTCTGATCGAGCAGGCCGAGCAGGCCTTCGACACCGATCAGAAGGAGAAGATGACCGCCAAGCTGATGGGCGGCGAGCAGTTCACCCTGGAGGACTTCCTCGACCAGCTCATCGCGGTCCGGCGGATGGGCCCCATCGCCAACGTGCTGGCCATGATGCCCGGCATGGGGCAGATGAAGGACCAGCTCGCCGAGGTCGACGACAAGCACTTCGACCGGGTCACCGCGATCATCCGGTCGATGACCCCCGCCGAGCGCACCAACCCGAAGATCATCAACGGCTCGCGCCGGGCCCGCATCGCCAACGGCTCCGGCGTCACGGTGATGGACGTCAACCAACTGCTCAACCGCTTCGCCGACGCGCAGAAGATGATGAAGCAGATGGGCGGCATGATGGGGCTGCCGGGCGGCGGCCGGCGCAAGGCGACCAAGTCGCCGAAGAACAAGCGCAAGGGCACCAAGGGCGGCAACCGGCCGCGCGCCGGGGCGGGCGCCGGGATGCCGGGCGGGTTCCCGGGCGGTATGCCGCAGCTCCCGCCGGGCATGGACCCGAACGACCTGGCCGCCGGCCAGGGCCTCCCGCCGGGCTTCAAGCTGCCGAAGATCGACTTCAACAAGCTCGGCAAGGGCGGCGACGGCCGGCCCCGCTGAGGCGGTGTCGCTCATCGACCGCCGCAACGAGCCGCGCCCCGACGTGGTCGCCATCCGCCGCGAGCACGCCGACCGCTCGCCCGTCCCCGTCGAGGACGCGCTGCTGGCCGTCGAGGTCCTCTCGCCGACCTCGACGTTCCGTGACCTCTACGACAAGGCGAAGGTCTACGCGCACGCCGGGGTGCGGACGTACTGGGTGGTCGACCCGCTGCACGAGCGGATGACCCTGACGGAGTACACGCTCGGCCCCACCGGCGAGTACGAGGTGCTGACCCACACCGAGGACCTCTTCGTCACCGAGCGGCCCTGGAAGGTCTCCGTCGACCTGCCCGCGCTGACGACACGGCGGGCCGGGCTGCTGGCGCGCGACGAGGGCTGAGCGCCCCGCGGTCCACACGGGCGGGGCCCGGCCGTCACCGGCCGGGCCCCGTTTCTCGTACGACCGTCAGGACAGCAGGTCCGGCCGGTCGGTGACGCGCAGCGCGTTCACGATCGGCACGCTGTAGCCCTTGTGCGTCACGAACCGCACGTTGAGCTGGCCGTCGATCACCCGCACCGTGTACGTCCGGCTCAGCGCGGCGTAGCTGCCGACCTCACCGGCCACGTCCAGCGACGGCAGCACCTCCTGGCCCTCGATCAGCACGTCGAAGACCCGGCGGTCCGGGTACTGCCGCTTCACCTCGGCGAAGTCCAGCTCCACGGTGTAGTGGCCGTCCGCGAGACCGTCGACGCGGTACTCGTACATCCCCTCCCGCTGGCTGGCGAAGCGGGCCGGGTCGTTGGTGCCGGTGATCGGGGTGCTGGTCGTCCGGCGGCTGGAAGTGCCGAGGTAGCCGGCGCCGCCGGCGGTCCAGGCCCGGTCCGGCGACCAGGTCTGGCCCTCGACGTCGGCCCGGGCCGACGTCGCGCCGGCGTCGATCGCCAGGGTGGTGCGCGGCACCACCAGGGTGACCGGGACGTCCAGGACGGGCTGGCGTCCGCTGGCCGAGGAGATCCGCAGCTTGGCCTGGTGGAAGCTGCCGGGGGCCAGGCCGGCGGTGCTGGTCGCCACGCCGACGGTGTGCCGGCCGCCGCTGCCCAGGGTGACGGTGGCACCCGACAGGCCGAGCCAGCTGATGTCCTGCGGCGTGCCGTCGGAGTTCAGCTCGGTGACCGTGACGTCGGTGCCGAGCACCCCCGTGTTGCTGAGGGTGATCTGTCGGCTCCGGGTCTGCTCGGCCCCCGACACGACGGTCAGCTCGCTCGTCGGGGTGCCGACGCGTGCGGTACGCAGCGCCGCCGAACGGACCTCGGCCGCGCCGGCCTGCACCGCCACCGAGCCCGACGCCGCCTCGTAGTGCTGCTTGTCGATGGTGAACTCGACCGTGCCGACGGGGGCCTGGATCAGGTACGTGCCGTCGGCCTCCGTGGTCTGGCTGGCCGTCGCGTCGTCCACCCGGGCGGTCACGGTGGCCCCGGCGACCGGACGCCCGTCGTTGGCGTCGGTGACCACACCGGAGAGCACTCCGCTGCGGGTGGTGCGGAACGTGATCGCCGTGCCGTCGGCGACCGCCTGGGCGTTGTACGAGTACTCGAAGCCGACGGTGCCGTCGACGTTCTCCAGGCCGATCGACGCGCCGGTGCCGGTCTCCGCGCCGTCGCCGTCGATGTCGGCGTACCGGTAGGTGATCGAGCCGTCCTCACCGATGGCGGCGCTGAAGGTCAGCCGCATCGACCGGTCGGCGAAGATCGACACGTTGCGCCACTCCACCACGAAGGTGCGGCGCGGCGCGGCACCCGTGACGGCCGTGTAGACCCCCGAGTCCTCCTCCACGTAGAGGTCGTCCCAGAACGGGAAGAGCGCGAGGTCGGGGTTGGTGGTGTTCGGCAGGGCGGTGTTGAGGCGGCTGGTCGACGAGGTGCCGAAGCCGAGCACGCCGTTGGTGCTCACCCACGCCTGCCGGTAGGAGTTGCCGTAGAGCGGGACCCGGAAGGGCAGCGTGACGGGGACGGACTTGTTGTCACCGGTCAACGTCTCCAGCAGCTGGGTGCCGGCGACGAACGAGCCTCCGGCCGGGCCGCAGGCGTACCCGAAGGAGTCGACCCGGTCGGGCAGGGTGACGTCCAGGACGGTGTCCGCGCCGACCTGCGCCGGCCTGGTCACCTCGTCCGAGCAGCGGTACGTGTGCGCGAAGCGGACGTCGTACGTGCCGTGCGGCACGGTCACGGAGTAGCGGCCGTCGGCGTCGGCGGTGGCGGTGAGCGGGGTGCCGAGGACGGCGACGGTGGCGCCGCCGGCCGTGCCGTTCGAGGTGCGCACCGTGCCGCTGAGCGTGGCCGAGGGGGCCGCCTCGAGGGCGACGTCCGCGTCGGCCGTCTGGTTCTCGGTGATCGTCACTGAGGTCGTTCCCGTGGTGTAGCCGAACTTGCTCACCGAGACCGTGTAGCTGCCCACCATCAGCCGATCGAGCGCGTACGAGCCGTCGGCGCCGGTGCTGGTGACGCGGGTCATCGGGCCGGTGACCGTCACGTCCGCCCCGGCCAGCGCGTTGCCGCCGGAGGTGACCCGACCGCCCAGCGCGCCGAGGGCGCCCCGGGGGGTGGCGTCGACCGCCGCGTACGCGTCGAGCCGGCCCTCGCCGAAGACGTTGTTGTCGTCGACGGTACCGCCGCAGGTGAGCGCGTCGACGTCGATCGCGGTGTCGTCGAGGATGCGCTTGGTCTCGGCGACGTCACCCTGTAGGGCCGGCGAGGCCGACCACATCAGGGCCACGGTCGCCGCGGTGTGCGGGGAGGCCATCGAGGTGCCGCTGAGCGCCGAGTAGCCGCCCGGCACCGAGGAGCGGACGTTGGCGCCCGGCGCGGCGATGTTCGGCTTGATGTCGCCGTTCTCGCCGGTGCCGCGGCTGGAGAAGCTGGCGATCGCGTTGTTCACGTCGAACGCGCCGGAGCTGTAGCTGATCGTGTAGGACCCGGGGCTGCCCGAGGTGTTGCAGCTCGGGCCGCTGTTGCCGTTGGAGAAGGCCGGGAAGATGCCGGCGGCCACCCACGACGAGACGATCTCGGTGTACCACGGGTCGTACGCGCTGGAGCCCCAGGAGTTGTTCACGACATCCGGGGCGAGGTCGGGGCGCGGGTTGGCGCCGTTGAGGTCGGTGGGGGCGACGATCCACTGGCCGGAGGCGAGCAGCGACGCTCGCGAGCAGCCGCTGGTCTCGCAGCCCTTGGCGGCGATCCACCGGGCGCCCGGGGCCACGCCGATCACGTTGGCGCCGTCCGAGCCGACCATCGTGCCCATGGTGTGCGTGCCGTGGTTGTTGTTGTCGCACGGGGCGTTGGTGGGGCAGATGTCGGCCGGGTCGAACCAGTTGTAGTTGTGGTCGAGGGTGCCGTCACCGTTGCGCCCCCGGTAGCTGGCCGCCACGGCGGGGTGGGTGACGTCGACGCCGCTGTCGATGTTGGCGACCACGATGCCCTCGCCGCGTACGTTCAGCTCGTTCCAGACCCGCGGCGCGTTGATCCGGTCGATGTTCCACTCGGTGGCGTTGGTGGTGGGGACGGTCTCGCCGGGCAGTGGCTTCGGGATCTCGACCGGGTCGTCGGCGAGGATCTCGGCCACGTCGGTGCGCACGGCGAGGTCACCGAGCAACTCGGCGTCGCCGGTCACCCTGATCGCGTTGACCAGCCAGAACGGGGTGAACTCCGCGCCCTCGCGGGCCAGCATGGCGCGCAGGCCGGCCTGGCTGCGCTCGGCGTGGGCGGTCTTGGTGCGGTGGACGTGGGCGGCCTTCTCCGTCTTGCCGCGCAGGCTGGCCGCGCCGGACAGGTCGGCCTTGCTGTCCAGGAAGACCCAGTAGCTGGCCCTGCCCTCGCGGGCGAGCCGGGTGGTGACCTTCCTGTCGACCTTCGCGGCCACCGCCCTGACCTTCGTGTCGGCGGAGTCCGGTGCGGCGGCGGCTGGCGCCGCGGCGCCGATCGGCAGGGTGAGGCCGACCGCCAGGCCGACCGCGGCCATTCGCCATCGTCGTGGTGACACTGTCCCGACGCTCCTTTTGGGGTGAGGCGACACTGTGGACGCCCGTGTCCGGGCGCCTGGGAGCATCCTGGTGACGAAGGATCTCTTCATCAAGACATGCGTAAATAAAGAAATCTGTCAATCGACTGTTCGTGTCAGCCGGTGGCGGCAGGGACACGCAGTGGAGTCGAGGGCGACCGCGCCGAGTGGGGCCGGGCGCGGCCGGCGGACCGGCGCAGTCGCTGCACCCGGGCGTCCCCGGCCCGTGTCGACCGGGAAGAATGGCGGGCGGACCGCTCCCTTTGCGCGCAGACGGAGGACGCATGGCCTGGCACGTACGCGGCGTGGTGCTGCCCGACGACGAGGTCCGTGACCTGTGGCTGGTCGGCGACCGGGTGACCTTCACCCCGGTCCCCGGCGCGGAGACCATCGTCGACGGCGGCTTCGTGCTGCCCGGCCTGATCGACGCGCACTGCCACATCGGCATCGCCCGGGGCGGGGCGCCGATCACCTCGCTCGACCAGGCCCGCGAGCTGGCCCGCACCGACCGGGACGCAGGGGTCCTCGCGATCCGCGACGCCGGGTCGCCGTACCCGTACCCGGAGCTGGACGACGAGCCCGACCTGCCGCGGCTGGCCCGGGCCGGCCGGCACGTCGCGCCGCCGAAGCGCTACCTGCGTGACATCGGCGTGGAGGTCGGCGCGGCGGAGGTGGCGGCGACGGTCGCGGCGCAGGCGCGCGCCGGCAACGGCTGGGTGAAGCTGGTCGGCGACTGGATCGACCGGGGCGTCGGCGACCTCGCCCCGGCGTGGGACGCCGACACCATGACCGCCGCCGTCCGGGCCGCGCACGCCGCCGGGGTGCGCGCCGCCGTGCACACCTTCTCCGAGTCGGCCGTCGAGATCATGGTGCGCGCCGGGGTGGACTCGGTGGAGCACGGCACGGGGCTGAGCCTGGACCTGATCGACGAGATGGCCCGGCGGGGCACCGCCCTCATCCCCACGATGATCAACATTCGGACCTTCGGCGGGATCGCCGAGCAGGCGCGGGCCAAGTTCCCCGGCTACGCCGACCACATGCTCGCCCTGCGCGACCGCTTCCCCGAGGTGGTGCGCTCGGCGTACGAGGCCGGGGTCCCGATCTACGTCGGCACCGACGCGGGCGGCGGCATCGACCACGGCCTCGCCGCGGAGGAGATGCTGCTGCTGCACGAGCAGGCCGGCATGTCCACCACCGACGTGCTCGCCGCCGCGTCCTGGCGGGCCCGCGAGTGGCTCGGCTTCCCCGGGCTGGTCGAGGGCGGCCTGGCGGACCTCGTCGTCTATCCCGAGGACCCGCGCGCCGACCTGCGCGCCGTGCGCAGCCCCGCCCGCATCGTGCTGCGCGGTCGCGTCGTCCGCTGACCCGCCGCGCCCGGGCCGCCGGGGGAGATGCTCCCGGGACGGCCGGCGGCGCTCCCGGCCGGCGGTGCGGCGCTGCGCCCCGGGGCGGCGCTTAGTCAGCCGGAGTGGGCGCCCTGGGTGACCGCGTGCAGGAGCAGGTACACCGCCAGGTCGGCGAGGGCGGCGGCGGTCTGCGCGACGGGGGCGCCGGGCAGGACGATGTGGCTGATCACCAACCGGACGACCGAGTCCGTGGCGAACGCGACGGCGTTCCGGTCGGCGCCCGGCAGCACCTCGTCGGCCCACTCCAGCAGCACCTCGGTGGCCTCGGTCAGGACCAGCTCCGACCGGGTGGTGAGGTAGGGCAGCAGGTCGTCCGAGCCGCCCCGGGAGCTGGTCAGGACGGCCTTGATCAGCGGGTCGTCGACCGCCTGCGTGAGGGTGTGCGAGATGGTGGCGTGCGCGGCGGCGCGCACGTCGTCG
This sequence comes from Micromonospora sp. DT178, assembly GCF_049841695.1. Taxonomy (NCBI): domain Bacteria; kingdom Bacillati; phylum Actinomycetota; class Actinomycetes; order Micromonosporales; family Micromonosporaceae; genus Micromonospora; species Micromonospora sp. DT178. The sequence continues at coordinate 354,164 of NZ_JBNCKV010000003.1, read as the reverse complement.
CCGTGTGCGCGCAGCAGGGTGCGTACGTCGCCGACGAACCGGTCGACCTCCCGCCGGGCGAGCGCCTCCGCCAGCCCCGCCTTGGTGCCGAACTCGTTGTAGACCGTCTGCCGGCTGACCCCCGCCGCGCGCGCGACGGCGCCCATCCGGACGCCGTCCCAGCCGGTCGCGATGGTCAACGCCCGGGCGGCCTCGACGATCGCCTCCCGGGAACGGGTGCCGTCCCTCACCTCACCCATGGTGGTCGAATCCTAGCCCGGCCGCACCGGCCGGCACGGCGGAGACCGGCGACGTCGCGCCCGATGGCGTCGTCCCTTCGGCCGACGCATAGGATGTGCGGTCATGGCACGCGTGCTCACTCCCCGTGCGGAGGACTTTCCCCGCTGGTACCAGGACCTGATCGCCAAGGCGAAGCTGGCCGACAACGGCCCGGTCCGGGGGACCATGGTCATCCGCCCGGCCGGCTACGCCATCTGGGAGCGGATGCAGGCCGAGATGGACGCCCGGATCAAGGCGGCGGGCGCGGAGAACGCGTACTTCCCGCTCTTCATCCCGGAGAGCTACCTCAAGCGTGAGGCCGAGCACGTCGAGGGCTTCTCGCCGGAACTCGCGGTGGTCACCCACGGCGGCGGCAAGCAGCTCGCCGAGCCGGTGGTGGTGCGCCCCACCAGCGAGACCGTCATCGGCGAGTTCATGGCCAAGTGGATCGACTCCTACCGGGACCTGCCGCTGCTGCTCAACCAGTGGGCCAACGTGGTCCGCTGGGAGCTGCGCCCCCGGATCTTCCTGCGCACCAGCGAGTTCCTCTGGCAGGAGGGGCACACCGCGCACGCGACCCGCGACGACGCCCGCGCCTACGCCCGCCGGATCCTGCACGAGGCGTACGAGGACCTGATGGTCAACGTGCTCGGCATCCCGGTGGTCGTCGGCCTCAAGACGGCCCGCGAGCGCTTCGCCGGCGCCACCGCCACCTACACCTGCGAAGGCATGATGGGCGACGGGAAGGCCCTCCAGCTCGGCACCAGCCACGAGCTGGGGCAGAACTTCGCCAAGGCCTTCGACATCAGCTACTCGTCGGCCGAGGGCGGGCGGGAGCACGCCTGGACGACCTCCTGGGGCACCTCCACCCGGATGCTCGGCGGCCTGATCATGTGCCACGGCGACGACAACGGCCTGCGGGTGCCGCCGAAGCTGGCGCCCGTGCAGGCGTACGTCATGGTGGTCAAGGACGGCGAGGGCGTCGGTGAGGCGGCGGCCAAGCTGCGCGACGCGCTGCGCGACGCCGGGGTCCGGGTCGCGCTCGACGACCGCGTCGACACCCCGTTCGGCCGCCGGGCCGTCGACGCCGAGCTGCGCGGCTATCCGGTACGCGTCGAGGTCGGCCCCCGCGACCTCGCCGCCGGCAACGCGGTCGTGGTCCGGCGTACGGACGGTTCGAAGTCCCCGACGCCGGTGGCCGACGTGGTGACCGCCGTGCTGGCCGCCCTCGACGCCGACCAGCGGGCCCTGCACGACCAGGCGCTGGCCCACCGGAAGTCCCGCACCGTTGAGGTGTCGACCCTCGCCGAGGCGATCGAGGCGGCGGCCACCGGCTGGGCCATGGTGCCGTGGTCGGCGGTCGGCGTGCAGGGCGAGGCGGAGGCGAACGGCCAGGGCGTCACGGTGCGCTGTCTGCTGCGCGCCGACGGCTCGGTGCCCGACTCCGAGGACGAGCCCGACCTGGTCGCCATCCTGGCCCGCGCCTACTGACCGACCCGTACGCCGCACGGCCGGTCCCGCCTCGCGGGGCCGGCCGTCCGCGTCCCGGCACCCGGCGGGTCGACGGGCCGGGAGCCCGCCGTGCGCCGGTAGGGTCGGTGTGTGAGATTCGAAGCTGGGCGGCTGATCGTGCACCGCAACGTGCGCCGGGGACGGATCGGCTGGGTACGCACCGCGCGGGTGGTCAGCGACGACGACCGGGGCCTGCTGCTCTGGGTGGCCCGCGACTCCCCGGTCGCGAGCGAGGTCACCGAGGCCGGGCTGGGCATGCGGGCGGTGCCGTTCACCGAGTGGATCTCCTCGTCGTACCGGCTGGCCACCGGCCGCTGGGACGGCCCCTCCGTGCTCAAGTTCCTGCCCGCCGGGGCGGCCCACTCCGTGTGGTGGTTCCGCGACGCGCACGACCGCTTCGCCACCTGGTACGTCAACCTGGAGGAGCCCGGGGTGCGCTGGGACGACGGCACGCTCGCCGGCGTCGACATGGTGGACCAGGACCTCGACGTGGTCGTCCGCCCCGACCGGGGCTGGGAGTGGAAGGACGAGGGGGAGTTCGTCGAGCGGCTGGCCTTCCCCGACCACTACTGGGTGCCCGACCCGGACGCGGTCCGGGCCGAGGGGAAGCGGGTGATCGCACTGGCCGAGGCGGGGGAGTTCCCGTTCGACGGCACCTGGTGCGACTTCACCCCGCCGCTCGACTGGATCGTCCCCGACGAGTTGCCGCCCGGCTGGGACCGCCCCCCGGTGCGCTGACCCCGCCGCGCGCGCACGCGGACCGGCCGCCGCCGGTGTGCTTTCCGTCACTTCTGCCACCCGGCGGGTGACCCGGGGCGGTCCGGTGTGAGCGATCCGCTCCCGATCTGGCAGAATGGCTGGCTGGTATCCGGCGCGTGTCCGGCGCCCTCTAACCCGGGCACGTCGCCAGTCCACCGAGCAGTCTCCGGCCCAACCCCACTGTGCCGGTCGACACTCACCCGTGCACCGCCCGTTCGGGCAGGTGAGATCGCAACAGGAGCGAAACAACTGTGGCCGTAAAGATCCGGCTCCTGCGGATGGGCAAGATCCGCAACCCGCAGTACCGCATCGTCATCGCCGACTCGCGCACCAAGCGCGACGGCCGGGCGATCGAGTTCGTCGGGGTCTACCAGCCGAAGGAAGACCCTTCGGTGATCGAGGTCAAGTCGGAGCGGGTCCAGTACTGGCTGTCCGTCGGCGCCCAGCCGAGCGAGGCGGTGCAGCGGCTGCTGGAGCTGACCGGTGACTGGCAGAAGTTCAAGGGCCTGCCGGCCCCGCCGCCGCTGAAGGTCGCCCCGGAGCGGGTCGACCGCACCGCGGCGTACGAGGCCGAGGCGAAGGCCGCCGCCGGGCTGGCCGAGGCGCCGGCGAAGCCGGCCAAGAAGGCCGCCAAGGCCGAGGCTCCGGCCGAGGCGCCGAAGACCGAGGCTCCGGCCGAGGCCCCGGCTGCCGCTGCCGACGCCGGTGAGCAGGCCTGACATGCCTCTGCGTCCGGCGTTGGAGCACCTGGTCAAGGGCATCGTCGACCACCCCGATGACGTACGCGTCCGGATGGTCGACTCCCGTCGGGGCAAGCGGCTGGAAGTCCGCGTGCACCCGGAGGACCTCGGCACGGTGATCGGGCGGTCCGGCCGGACCGCCAAGGCGCTGCGCCAGGTGATCGGCTCCATCGGCGGGCGCGGCGTGCGCGTCGACATCGTCGACTCGTACTGATGCTGCTCGTCGTCGGCAGGGTCGGCAAGCCGCACGGCATCCGCGGTGAGGTCACCGTGGAGGTGCGCACCGACGAGCCCGAAGCGCGGTTCGCCCCCGGGATGGTGCTGCGCACCATGCCGGGGGCGACGCCCCCGGCTGTGTCCAGCAATCGGGCGCCGCGCACCGAGGTCGGGGCGACGCCTCAGCCGTCCCTGGCCGCGCCCGAGCAGGGGGCGGTCTTCCGGGTGCCCGCCGAGCTGGTCGTGGAGTCCGCCCGCTGGCACCAGGGGCGGATGCTTGTCGCGTTCGAGGGCATTCTCGACCGGGACGTCGCCGAGGCGCTGCGCGGCACGCTGGTCGCCGTCGACAGCGCCGACGTCGCCCCGCCGGAGGACCCGGAGGAGTTCCACGACCACCAGCTCGTCGGGCTGGCCGTGGTCACCCCGGCCGGCGAGCGGCTGGGCGAGGTGGCCCGGATCGACCACGCCCCCGCGTCCGACCTGCTGGTGCTGCGCCGTTCCGAGGGCGGCACCGCGCTCATCCCGTTCGTCAAGGCGATCGTCCCCGAGGTTGACCTCGCCGGCGGTCGCGTCGTCGTCGACCCGCCCGCCGGTCTGCTCGATCTGTAGAACCGCTGGAGCACCCCCGCATGCGCGTCGACATCGTGTCGATCTTCCCGGAGTACTTCGCCCCGCTGGACCTGTCGTTGATCGGCCGGGCGCGGGCGAACGGCACGCTGCGGCTGGCCGTACACGATCTGCGGATCTGGACCCACGACGTGCACCGCACGGTCGACGACACGCCCTACGGCGGCGGGCCCGGCATGGTGATGCGGCCGGAGCCGTGGGGCGAGGCGCTCGACGCCCTCGCCCCGGCGGAGGTGACCCCGCCCCGGCTGGTGGTGCCGGCCCCGACCGGCGCCCCCTTCACCCAGGCGATGGCGCACGAGTTGGCCGCCGAGCCGCACCTGCTCTTCGCCTGCGGCCGGTACGAGGGCATCGACCAGCGGGTGCTCGACCACGCCGCGACCCGGATGCCGGTGACCGAGGTCTCCCTCGGCGACTACGTCCTCTTCGGCGGTGAGGTGGCCGTGCTGGTGATCCTGGAGGCGGTCACCCGGCTGCTGCCCGGCGTGCTCGGCAACGCGGGCTCGCTGGCCGAGGAGTCGCACGCCCACGGGCTGCTGGAGGCCCCCATGTACACGAAGCCGGCGACCTGGCGGGGGCTGGAGGTGCCGGAGGTGCTCCGCTCCGGCGACCACGGCAGGATCGCCCGCTGGCGGCGGGACGAGGCGCTGACCCGCACCGCGACGCGTCGTCCCGACATGCTCGCCGCGCTGGACCCGCACCACCTGGACAAACGGGACGTCGCCGCGCTGGACCGGGCCGGATTTCAGGTGCCGCCGGGGGATGTGGCAAAGTAGGGGGGTTGCCGCAACCGGCCGCGCCGCGGCCGGCTGCGAGGATCCTCGACCGGGGTCGGGTCACCGACCGCCACCCGGGGATCAGAATCACCCACCCGCGCACCGATTGACGGTGCGCCGTGAGCCTCACGAGGACGCAGCGATGAACATCCTGGACGCCCTTGACGCCCAGTCGAAGCGTACCGACCTCCCCGACTTCCGTGCCGGTGACACCGTCAAGGTGCACGCCCGGGTCGTCGAGGGCAACCGGTCCCGTGTCCAGATCTTCCAGGGCGTCGTCATCCGCCGCCAGGGTGACGGTCTGCGCGAGACCTTCTCGGTCCGCAAGATCAGCTTCGGTGTCGGTGTCGAGCGCACCTACCCGATCAACAGCCCGGCGATCGACCGGATCGAGATCGTGACCCGCGGTGACGTCCGTCGCGCCAAGCTCTACTACCTGCGCGAGCTGCGGGGCAAGAAGGCCAAGATCAAGGAGAAGCGCGAGAAGCAGCCCAGCTGACCTCGCGCTCGCCACGCCGCCCGAGCTGCGCGTATGTCGTACCGACCGGAGCGCACTACCCTGGTCGCTACGGGCGCAGCCGGGCGACGTCCCGCCACGACGGCGGAGCGACGACCACTACCGCCCGGGGAGCCCCGACAGGGTTCCCGGGCGGTAGTGTCATTTCTGCTGACCGGAGAGTGGCGTGGTGCAGACGCTTGACGAGGACGGCGCCGTCGACCCCTGGCGCCGTCGGGCCCGCCGGCCCCGCCGTCAGATGCCCCTCTGGCAGGAGCTGCCGCTGCTGCTCGTCGTCGCGTTCTGCCTCGCGGTGCTGATCCGCACCTTCCTGCTCCAGGCGTTCTTCATCCCCTCCGGCTCGATGGAGGACACCCTCCTCGTCGGCGACCGGGTCCTGGTCAACAAGGTCGTCTACGACGTACGCGACCCGGTGCGGGGCGAGGTGGTCGTCTTCCGGGGCACCGACCGGTGGGCGCCGCAGGTCGCCGAGGAACCGGAGCCCGGGTTCGCGGGGAAGCTCAGCCGGACCGTCGGCGACCTGGTCGGCGTCAGCCGCCCCGGCGAGAAGGACTTCATCAAGCGGGTCATCGGCCTGCCCGGCGACCGGGTGAAGTGCTGCGACGCCGAGGGGCGGGTGCTGGTCAACGGCACGCCGCTCGACGAGTCGGCGTACGTCCTGCGGGACTCGCCGCTCGACATCCCGCCCAACCCCCGCGAGTGCCGGTCCCGGCGCTTCGAGGAGGTCGTGGTCCCGCCCGGGCAGATCTTCGTCATGGGCGACCACCGCATGGTCTCCCAGGACGCCCGTTGCCAGGGCCCGGTGCCGATCGAGAACGTGGTGGGCCGGGCGTTCACCGTGGTCTGGCCGTCGTCGCGCTGGAGCGCCCTGTCGGTGCCCGCGACCTTCGACGACGTCGCCGACCCGCCGGCCGCCTCCACCGGCGCGCCGCCCCCGGTCCGTCCCACGCCGGCCGGTGGTGTGGTGCTGCTCGTCCCGGTCGCTGCCGCGCTCGCCGTTCTCGCGCGTTCCGGACGGTGGCGTCCGGTCGGGCAACGTAGGCTCTTGCCGTGATTGACGAGCAGACCGACAAGCCGCGCAGCTCCTTCTGGAAGGAGTTGCCCATCCTCCTGGGTGTGGCGATCCTGGTCGCGGTGCTGGTGCGCGCCTTCGTGCTGCAGACCTTCTTCATCCCCTCCCCGTCGATGGAGAACACCCTCCAGATCGACGATCGGGTGCTGGTCAACAAGCTGGTCTACGACTTCCGGTCCCCGCACCGGGGCGAGGTCATCGTCTTCAAGGCCCCCCTGGAGTGGAGCGCCAACCCCGACGGCGAGGACTTCATCAAGCGCGTCATCGGCGTGGGCGGCGACCACGTGGTCTGCTGCGACGCGCAGGACCGGTTGGTGATCAACGGCAAGGCCCTGGACGAGCCCTACATCTTCCCGGGGGACAAGACCGCCGAGGAGTTCGACATCACCGTCCCGAAGGGCCGGCTCTGGGTGATGGGCGACCACCGCGAGGCGTCGGGCGACTCGCTGGAGCACTGGCAGCAGTCCGGTCAGGACATCACCGTCGCCACCATCCCCGAGGACGACGTCGTGGGACGGGCCTTCACCGTCTTCTGGCCCGTCGGCCGGGCCACCTGGCTGAGCGTCCCGAAGCCGTACGAGGCCATCCCCGAGCCGTAGGGGTCGCCGGGCGTGTGCGTTGTCGGCGGCGTCTGGCAGGCTGGTGCGGTGACCGTCTACACCCCCCGGCGTGCGGCGCGCGTCCTGCTCGTCGACGCGGCGGGTCGGGTGCTGCTCTTCAGCGGCTCCGACCCGGCCCGTCCCGAGCACGGCCGCTGGTGGTTCACCCCCGGCGGCGGCCTGGATCCGGGGGAGACCTACCCCGGGTGCGCCGCGCGGGAGCTGGCCGAGGAGACCGGGTTGCGGCTGCCGGCGTCGGCCTTCGGCGCGCCCGTGCACCGCGACGTGACGGAGTTCCCCTTCGACGGCGTGTGGTACCGGCAGGAACAGGAGTTCTTCCTGGTGCGGGTGACGGGTCACGAGGTCGACACGGCGGGCTTCAGCGAGATCGAGCGGGCCAGCGTCGCCGCCCACCGGTGGTGGCCGCCGGACGAGCTGGCCGCCAGCGGCGAGCGCTACTACCCGCCGGACCTGCCGGCGGTGCTGGCCCGGGCGCTGGCCGCCACGGCCGCGCCCACGGCCGGGCAGGACGCGCCGTGCTGACGCCGCCGCGCACGGTGGTGCGCCGCGAGGGTGGGCTCTACGCGCTGGAGCGCGCGTTGCAGCGGCGCGGCTTCCGGCACGTCGCCGGGGCCGACGAGGCGGGTCGCGGCGCCTGCGCCGGGCCGCTGGTCGCCGCCGCCGCGATCCTGCCCGAGGGCCGCCGCGGCGAGATCGACGGGCTGGCCGACTCCAAGCTGCTCACCCCCGCCAGCCGGGAGCGGATCCACGACGAGGTGGTGGCCCGCGCGCTGGCGTACGCCGTGGTGGTGATCCCGGCCGAGGAGGTCGACGAGCGGGGCCTGCACGTGAGCAACCTGGCCGCGATGCGACGCGCGCTGGCGTCGCTGACGACCCGCCCCGACTACGTGCTGACCGACGGCTTCGGCGTGGACGGCCTCGACGTGCCGGGGCTGGCGGTGTGGAAGGGCGACCGGGTGGCCGCCTGCGTCGCGGCGGCGAGCGTACTGGCCAAGGTCACCCGGGACCGGATGATGGTCGAGTTGGACGGGGCGTTCCCGGGCTACGGGTTCGCCGAGCACAAGGGTTACATCACCGCGGAGCACACCGCGGCGCTGCGGGACCGGGGGCCGTGCCGGGAGCACCGGTTCTCGTACGTCAACGTGGCGACGGTGTCCGGTCGCGACGGCGCCCCACCCCGGGCGCGTCGGCCGGCGGACGTGCGGCGGGACGAGCCGATGGAGCGCTCCTGCCCGCCAGGGGGTACCGTCGGCGTGGCGTTGGGCGAGCAGCCTCAGCCTCCGGCGTCGGTGGGGGAAGATGTGGTCATGGAAGGCGGAGTGCGATGAGCGCGGAAGACCTCGAGAAGTACGAGACCGAGATGGAGCTGCAGCTCTACCGGGAGTACCGCGACATCGTCCGCCAGTTCTCCTACGTGGTGGAGACGGAGCGCCGGTTCTACCTGGCCAACCAGGTGGACCTGCACGTGCGCAACTCCGACGGCGAGGTCTACTTCGAGGTCGAGATGCACGACGCCTGGGTGTGGGACATGTACCGTCCCGCCCGGTTCGTCAAGAACGTCCGGGTGATGACCTTCAAGGACGTCAACGTCGAGGAGCTGGAGAAGCCCGACATCTCGCTGCCCGCCGACTCCGGCTTCGGCGGCTGACCCGCCGCTCCGCCGCCCGCCCGGTGGTCCCACCGCCGGGCGTACGAGCCCGTCGGCGCCCCCACCGCCGCGCGGCCGTCGTTCCTCTCCACCCCCGTCGTCCCTGTCGGCCCGACGGGCGGGTTCACTCCGACAGCACCACGACCTCGACGCGCTGCACGAGGTTGTTGGCGAAGCCGCCCCGGTTCCACGGCTGCTCGACCGGCTGGCTGCGGCCGGAGGCGTCGGTGGCCCGGGCCCCGAGGACGTGCCTGCCCGGTGGCGCCGTCCACTCGTACCGCCACCGGCGCCAGGCGAACTCCCCGCCGACCTGCTCGTCCAGGATGGCCGGTCGCCAACTGGCCCCGCCGTCGGTGGTCACCTCCACCGAGACGACCGGGGCGTGGCCGGACCAGGCGCGACCGTCCAGCGTGCACGGACCGGGCCGCAGCACGCGGGTGCGGGACATGAAGTCGGGGAAGCCGGGCGGCCGGACCAGCGCCCGCGGCTCGATCCGGGTCACCGGCACCCCGGGGTCGTCCGCGTCCCGGCGCAGCCGGTAGGCGACCGCGTTCTGGTAGCCGTCGAACGCCTCGGTGCGTACGTCGATCGCGCGCAGCCACTTGACGTGCGCCATGCCGTACCAGCCGGGCACGATCAGCCGCAGCGGGGCGCCGTGCTGCGGCAGCAGCGGAGCGCCGTTCATCTCGTACGCCAACAGCACCTCCTCGCGCAGCGCGTCGGCGGCCGGCAGCGCCCGCTGGTAGTCCTGCTCGACGCCGCGTTCCACGCCATGGTCGGCGCCCGTGAAGACCACGTCCACGGCGTCGGCGGCGATCCCCGCCTCGCGCAGCAGCGGCGCCAGCGGGGTGCCGGTCCACTCCGCGTTGCCGACCGCCTCGACCAGCCACGGCTGGCTCACCGGTCGGGGGTGCAGCAGGGCGCGCCCGTTGCCGGCGCACTCCAGCGTGACCCGGCGGGTGACCCGGGGCCGCTCGCGCAGCGCGGCGAGGTCGAGGGTCAGCGGCCGGTCCACCGCGCCGGCAACGGTCAGCGCGTGCGTGGCCGGGTCGACATCCGGGATGTCGTAGTGGATGAGCAGGTAGTGCAGGCCGGCCGGGGTCACGTCGTAGCGCAGCGCCTCCAGCGGGATGCCGTGGTTGCGGGCGGCGAGCTGCAACTCCTCGGCGGTGATCCCCTCGCCGGGATCCGCCACGCGGGAGGGCCGGCTGACGTCGTCCACAGTGGTCATCGAGGCCTCCCGGTGGGACGGCGGCGGCTCCGCCGTGTCGCCCGTCCCAGCCTAGGGCCTCGGCGGTGCCCGCCGCCGCTCCCGGGCCCGCCCGACGGGCCCGGCGTCCGTCGGCGGTCGCGCCGCCCCGTGGTCGGCCGGCCGCCGGCCCGTAGCAGGTCGGACCGCCCTCCGGTGGTCCGTCCACAGGACACCCGCCGTCCACAGGCGCGGGCGTCGCGGGGTGGCGGGGGCGGACACCCGCCGGGCAGGCTGCGCCCCATGCGACCAGCCACGCGTACCGGCGCCGCCGTGCTCTGCGCCGCCCTGCTGCCCCTCGGGCCGGCAGCCGCGCCCGCCTCCCCGCCGGTGTCGGCGGCGGTCCGGCCGCCCGCTTCCGCAAGCGCCGCGGCGTCGCCCCCTGGTGCCGCGCCGTCCCGCGCGGCGCGGTTCCGGTGGCCGCTCGACGGCGTCCCGCGCCCGGTGCGCCGGTTCGACCCGCCGCCCCGGCCGTGGCTGCCCGGACACCGGGGCGTCGACCTGGCCGCCGCGCCGGGCGCCACCGTGCGGGCCGCCGGTGCCGGCACGGTGCTCTTCGCCGGCCTGGTCGCCGGCCGCCCCGTCGTCACTGTCGGGCACGCCGACGGTCTGCGGACCACCCACGAGCCGGTGTCGCCGGCGGTCCGCCCCGGCGACCACCTGACCGCCGGGGCGCCGCTGGGCGCCCTCCTCGCCGGTCACCCCGGCTGCCCCGCCCCCGCCTGCCTGCACTGGGGGCTGCGACGCGGCGCCGACTACCTCGATCCGCTGGCCCTGCTCGGCCTGGGACCCGTGCGCCTGCTGCCGCTCGACGGCGCCGACCCCGCTGAGGGCGGGCTCGACGGCGCCGACCCCGCCCTCAGCGCTGGGCGAGCAGCGGGGGGAGCCGCACCGCGAGCCGCTCGTACTCGTCCGGCGTGTTGCAGACCTGGGCGCAGAGCCGCAGCCAGCCCCGTCCGTTCCAGGCCATGACGGCGACCTCGGTGGCGAGCCGCTCGGCGATCCGTTCCCGCAGCGCCCGCGCCGCCTCGAACGTGCTGCCCAGGCCCGCCGGCAGCGGCACGATCCGCATGGCGACCCCCGGCCCGCCGGGGTCCGGCAGGTCGGCGGGCGCCACCCCGAGCGCGTCCCCCAGCACCCGCTGGCCGTACGCCGCCAGCGCGGCGTTGTGGCCGCGTACCCGGTCCACGCCGAGGCTGCGCAGCGTGAACAGGCCCACCGGCGCGGCCAGCCAGCCCGTGTAGTCCTGCGTCGCCGCCCACTCGACCCGGCGGGGGAACCCCGACTCCTGCTCCCACGAGACGACCAGCGGCTCGATCCGTTCCCGCCACGACGGGGCGACCACCAGCACGGCGGTGCCGCGCGGCGCGTACGCCCACTTGTGCAGGTTGCCCACCCAGAAGTCGGCGCCGACGTCGCTGACCGGCGTCGGCAGCATGCCCGGGGCGTGCGCGGCGTCGACGAGGACCGGAATCCCGTGCTCCCGGGCGACGCCGACGATCGCGGCGACGGGGAAGAACCGGGCGGTGGCCGAGGCGAGCTGGTCCACGACGAGCAGCCGGGTCCGGCCGGGGCGCAGCCCGGCGCGGACGAGCTGGACGATCTCCTCGTTCGAGGCGGTCAACCCGACGGGCAGCACCCGGGCGACCGCCCCCGTACGCCGGCACTCCCGCGCGATGGAGAGGCCGACCGCGCCGTAGCCGTGGTCGGTGGCGAGCACCTCGTCGCCGGGGCGTAGGCCGAGCGACTGGAGCACCACCGCCACGCCGGTGGTCGCGTTCGGGACCAGGGCGGTGCCGTCCGGGTCGGCGCCCAGGAAGCCGGCCAGGTGCCGGCGGGTGTGGATGATCCGGTCGACCAGGCCCTGCGTGAAGAAGCGCAGCGGGTTGGCCTCCATCTCGTCGCGCAGCCGCTGCTGGGCCCGCTGCACGGCGATCGGTACCGCGCCGAACGAACCGTGGTTCAGGTGGCTGACCGCCGGGTCGAGCGAGAAGAGCAGGCGGGCTGCCGCGATCGGCTCGGGCGGCTGCGGGAGGCTCACCCGGTGATCGTAGCGACCGGTCGATCTCCCGCCGCCGTTCCGCCGGGTACGGTCCGTCGGGCACGGCGGTCGGGACGCCCGTCCGGGACACGGTTTCATCGAGCCGATGCCGGTAGACCGTCCTCGATCCCGGAGAATCGCTGGTCATGGACGTCGAACTGCGCTGGCCGACCGCCGCCGACCGGCAGCTCCGCGCCGAGGTGCACCGGGTGCTGCACGCGGTGGCCGAGCGGGGCGGTGCGATCGGGTACGCGGTCCCGCCCGGCCGCGCCGAGACCGACGCATGGCTGGACGGGGTGCTCGGTCTCGTCGCGGCCGGCGACGCCGCGCTGGTCCTCGCCGTGCTCGACGAGCGGGTGGTGGGCACCGGGACGTGGCGGCGCGGTCCGAAGCCGATCTTCACCCACTACGCCGACCTGGAGAAGGTCACCGCACACCCCGCCGCCCGTGGCCGCGGCATCGGTCGGCTCGTCACCGGCGCGCTGATCGACGACGCCCGCGAGGCCGGCATCGAGACCCTCGCGCTGGGCGTGCGCGGCAACAACCACGGTGCCATCGAGCTGTACGAGCGCCTCGGCTTCCGCGAGTGGGGGCGGCTGCCGAACGTCATCGAGGTGGGCGACGAACGCTACGACGACGTGCGGATGTGCCTGGACCTCGGGCGCGAGCCGCACGTCGTGCTCCGGGGCTCGGCCCCCGACGGGCCGGGTTCGTCGCCGCGCCGGGCCTGAGCACCCGGCCTCCTGCCTGACAGGTCGTCGTCTGCCGGTTGCGGAACTCGGCCGTGTCCACCCCACGGGCGTCCGGCCGCCGACCGTGCCACGCGGGGCGCGGGGTGACCCGCGACGGCGGGACTCAGGCGCGGGGATGGGCCTGGCGGTAGGCGGCGCGGAGCCGCTCCACGGACACGTGCGTGTAGATCTGGGTGCTTGCCAGGGACGAGTGCCCCAGCAACTCCTGCACCGCCCGCAGGTCGGCGCCGCCCTCCAGCAGGTGGGTCGCCGCCGAGTGCCGCAGCCCGTGCGGGCTGATCGGGGGCAGGCCGGTCGCCGCCGCGTACCCGCCGACGATCCGCCGTGCCGTCGTCGGGTTGAGCCGTCCGCCGCGGGCGCCGAGCAGCAGCGCGTCGCGGGAGTGCGGTGCGGCCAGCGCCGGCCGGCCGTGGCGCAGCCACTCGTCGAGCGCCCGCTGCGCCGGCACCCCGTACGGCACGGCGCGTTCCCGGCCACCCTTGCCGAACACCCGCACGACCCGTCGCGCGTGGTCGACGTCGGCGACGTCGAGGCCGCACGCCTCGCCGATCCGCACCCCTGTGCCGTAGAGCAGCTCCAGCAGCGCGCGGTCCCGCAGCAGTACCGCCTCGGCGCCGCCGTCAGCCGCAGGGGGAGGACCCGACGACCCGGGCGACGCCGGCCCGGACCCGTCGTCGGTGGGCGACGCCGGTCGGGAGCCCTTCCCGTCCGGCGACGACCGCTGGGGGCCCTTTCCGTCTGGCGACGACGGCTGGGAGTCCTCCCCGGCGGGTGACGAGGGTCGGGAGTCGCCCTCGGCGGGTGACGAGGGTCGGGAGTCGTCCTCGGCGGGTCGGGACGGCGGCCCGGCCGGGGCGAGGCGGCCCGGCGCTTCGACCAGGGCTGCCGCCTGGTCGGCGCGCAGCACGGTCGGCAGGTCCCGGTGGGCGCGCGGGCTGGACAGGGCGCCGGCCACGTCGGCGGGGAGCAGCCCGGCGCGGTGCGCCCACGCGCTGAACGTCCGCGCCGAGGCCGCCCGGCGGGCGAGCGACGTCCGTGCGGCACCCATCGTCCGCTGCTTCGCCAGCCAACTGCGCAGCACGGCGAGGTCCAGCTCCGGCAGTCCGGCGCAGCCCATCCGGTGGGCGTGGTCCAACAGCGACACCACGTCGCCGACGTACGCCCGGACGGTGTGGGCGGACCGGTTGCGCACTGCGGCGAGGTGCCCGGCGAAGTCGTCCACCGCCTCCCGCATCGCCGGTGGGAGAGCCTCGTGGGTCGCCCGGGTGCCGTTCGCCTCCCGGCTCACCGCGATCCCCTCGCAGCCGCCCGCCGGGTGCCCGGCATGCCTCGCATGGGCCCTGCCGCCCCGCCAGGACGGGCCAAGCGCGCCGCCTGGCCGGGCCGCACGGGAAGCCGCACTCCTCGGTACACCTTGGCGCGGATCGAGGCCGTGGCGTCGGTGGGCGGCGGATCCTCGGGCGGCACGGGACCAGCCTACGGCCGGCCGGCGCCACCGGCAGGGCACCGGGCCGTGGCCGGGCACCGGTCGCCCGGCGTCACCGGCAGGGTGCCGGGGCGACCGGGAGGTGACCGGCCCGGCTCGCTCGTGGGTGCTTCCGGCACGGACGCGCGGCCCGGGTGGTGGATCGGGTGGGCCGGTGCGCGCAGACTTGTCGTACCAACGGGTGAGGGCCCTGGTCGTGGTCGCCGCGCGACGGGATCAGGCTCGACGAAGGGGGGCCGGACATGGGGGTGGACGTCGTCCTCTACCGGGTGGTCGGGGTGGGCTCCGACCGGCGTCGCCTCGTGCCGGCCGAGGTGCTGCCCGACCCCGACGACGTGCTGCTGAACCTCGTCCGGCGGGTCCGTGGCGCCGGGCGTACCCCGCTGCTCGACCGGGTGGATCCGGTCGGCGAGCTGGTGGTCCCCGCCGGCCAGACGCCGCAGCTCCTCGCCGAGGTGCGCTGCCTCGCCGAGGTGGCCCGGTCGACGCCCGAGCTGACGCACGTGCGCCGGCTGGACCGGTTGGCGCGGCGCTGCCGGCAGGACCGCGCGATGGAGATCCGCTTCGAGGGGGACTGACGGCGGTTCGCGGCCCGTCCGGCGGTTCACGGTCTGTCCGGCGTCGCCGGTCGCCCGGCGGCCGCGTTCCGGGCCGGTGGGGGCGCGAGGGCGTACCCGTCGTCGCGGCGGAGCACCAGGGCCAGTTCCTCGAGCATCGACAGCTTCCGCAGCGCGGTACGGACGGGCACCCCGGCCCGCGCGGCGAGGACGTCCACGCCGACCGCGCCCCGGCGGGGCAACGCCTCGACGACGGCCCGTGCGTCGTCGTCGAGCAGGTCGGCCGGCTGCTGCGGGCCGCGCGGTACGGGCGCCAGGTCGCCGATCCGCCCGACCTCCTCCAGCACCTGCGCGACGCCGGTCACCAGCCGGGCCTTCGGATAGTCCCGCAGCGTCTCGTGCGCGCCGACGGACATCGCCGACGTGACCGGGCCGGGCACCACCATGCTGGGTTTGTCCAGGGCGAGCGCCCGGTGGGTGGTCTGGGTCGCGCCGCTGCGGGCGGCCGCCTCCACCAGCACCGTGCCGAGGGTGCCCGCCGCGATCACCCGGTTGCGGATGAGGAACCGGGGCCGGAGCGGATCGGCTCCCGGCATCCACTCGCTGACCAGCAGCCCGGTGTCGGCGATCCGGTCGAACAGTGCCGCGTTGCCCATCGGGTAGGGGCGGTCCACCCCGCAGGCGAGCACCGCCACGGTGAGCCCACCGGCGTTGAGCGCGCCCCGGTGGGCCGCGGCGTCGATGCCGAAGGCTCCGCCCGAGACGACGGTCCAGTCCCGGTCGGCCAGCCCGTAGCCGAGTTCCGTGGCGACGTGCGCGCCGTACCCGGTGGCGGCGCGGGCGCCGACGACCGCGACGGACCGGTCGAACGCCTCCGCGAGCGGCCAGGAGCCGCGTACCCAGAAGCAGAGCGGCGGGGCGGTCTCGACGTCCACCCGCCGGTAGGCGCCGGGCAGCCGGAGCCGGCGCAGGTCGTCGACCCGGACGGGCCACTCGTCGTCGCCGGGGACGACGAGCCGGGCGCCGAGCCGGTCCGTGCGGGCCAGCGCCTCGGCCGCGACGGCCCGGGCGTCGCCGGCCGCGCAACGGGCCGCCACGGTGTTGCGCAGCGTCTCCTCCGGTGCGCCCCCGTCGAGCAGCAGGTCGAGCGCCCTCGTCGGGCCGAGCCGGTCGACCAGCCGGTGCACCGACCAGGTGCCCGGCTCGGCGAGCCAGGTGAGTGCCACCCTGGCCAGGGTCTCCTCGTCGGTGCTCACGTCGCGTCCCCCGTTCGCAGTTGGATGGCCTCCCGGACGTCCTCCCGGTCGGGGCGGTCCCGACCGTCTAGATCCGCGACCGTCCAGGCGAGGCGGATGATCCGGTCGAAGCCGCGGGCCGACAGCGACCCGGCGTCCAGCCGGGCCCGCAGCTCGGCCGTGTCCGGCCCGGGCAACCGCCAGGGCGGGCGGCGCAGGTAGGGGCCGGGTATCTCGGCGTTGAGCCGGTGGCCGAGCACCGCCCAGCGCGCGGCCGCCGCCCGCCGGGCCACCGCCACCCGCGCGGCGACGGTGACGGACGCCTCGCTGTCGACGGTGGCCTCCATCAGCTCGGCCGCCCGGACGGGCGGTAGCTTCACCTGTACGTCGATCCGGTCCAGCAACGGCCCGGAGAGCCGGCTGAGGTAGCGCCGCCGGGCCTGCGGCGGGCACTCGCAGTACGCGTCCCCGGCCGGCTTGGCGCACGGGCACGGGTTGGCCGCCAGCACCAGCTGCGTACGGGCCGGGTACTCGGCGCCGCCCCGGCTGCGGGCCAGCCGGACCCGGCCGTTCTCCAGCGGCTGGCGCAGCGCCTCCAGCGCTCCCCGGCTGAACTCGGGCGCCTCGTCGAGGAAGAGCACGCCCCGGTGGGCGAGCGAGATCGCGCCGGGGCGGGCCAGTCCGGAACCGCCGCCGACCAGCGACGGCACCGTCGCCGTGTGGTGCGGTGCCTGGAAGGGCGGGCGGCGCAGCAACCGGCCGCCCGGCGGCAGCAGCCCGGCGATGGAGTGCAGCGCGGTGACCTCCAGCGCGGCCTCGTCGTCCAGCTCGGGCAGGATCGACGGGAGGCGCTCGGCGAGCATGGTCTTGCCGGCTCCCGGCGGCCCGACCAGCGCCAGGTGGTGCCCGCCCGCCGCGGCCACCTCCAGCGCCCTGCGGCCCAGCCCCTGCCCGGCGACCTCGGCCAGGTCGGGCCCGCCGCCGGCCGGCGGCGGCCCGTCGGACTCCGGCTCGATCAGGGGCGAGCCGTCGCGGATGAAGCTGACCAGCCGGTGCAGCGTGTCGACCGCCCGGACCCGGACCCCGGGGACGACCGCCGCCTCGGCGGCGTTGCCGGCCGGGACGATCACCTTTCCGACGCCGGCCCGGGCGGCCGCGGCGACCATCGGCAGCACACCGCGCACCGGCCGGACCGCGCCGTCGAGGCCCAGCTCGCCCAGGACCACCACGTGTTCCAGGGGCAGCAGCGGCAGCTCGCCGGAACCGCCCAGCAGGGCCGCCGCGATCGCCAGGTCGAACGCGGAGCCGAACTTCGGCAGGTCGGCCGGCAGCAGGTTGAGGGTGATCCGCCGGTTGGGCCACCGCTGACCGGAGTTGACCACGGCCGCGCGGACCCGGTCCCGGGCCTCGTGCAGGGCGGTGTCCGGCAGCCCCGAGATGACCACCGCCGGCAGGCCGGCGGCCAGGTCGGCCTCGACCTCCACCAGGTGCCCGGTGACGCCCACCAGGCCCACGCAGAGCACCTTCGCGTAGCTCACGACGCCGCCCGCCGTCGCTCGACGCCGGACCCGGGCCCGGCCATCAGAACGCCCCCTTGAGGTGCTCGACCCGGGCGGCGCCGGCGCCGGTGAGGCGTACCGAGACGACGTCGAAGCGCACCTCGTCGGCGGTGGTGCCGGTGTCGGCGAGCCACCGGGCGGCGAGCCCGCGCAGCCGCCGCGCCTTGGCGGGTACGACCGCCTCCGCCGGCGGCCCGAACTCGTCGGTGCGGCGGGTCTTCACCTCGCAGAAGGCGAGCACCGGCCCGTCCCAGGCGATGATGTCGATCTCCCCGGCCGGGCAGCGCCAGTTCCGGGCCACCGGGCGCAGTCCCGCCCCGATCAGGTGCCGGACGGCGCACCGCTCCCCGTACGCGCCGACCGCCTGGTTCCGCTTCGTCATGTCCGGCACGGTGCACCCGGCGGGCGGGCAGCCGCCGCCCCGCGCCCCGGAAACTGTGGATGACGGGGGCACTGTGGACGGACGGACGATCATGCCCTCGTCGTGCTACGCGGCCCGCCCCGCTGGACCGCCGCCAGGAGCCACGCGGTGCACTCGCTGAGCTGGGTCTGCCCGCCGCCGCCCCCGCCCGTCGCCGTCTGCGACCGGCGCCACGCGGTGACCGACGCGCGCGGGAGCGCGGGTGTCCCGGGGGGCGAATGGCGCCCGTGGAGCCGGTCGCATACGGTGCCGGACGTGGACGGACGTGGACGGAACTTTGTCGAAGATCAGGAGTCGCGCTGGTATCCGGCCGACCGCGACCGCGACCGTGACCGTGACCGTGAGAGCGGCTACGGGGAGGCGGACTGGCGCGGTCCGGCCGAGAGCCGATACCGGGACGACGACCTGAACGCCCCCGAGCAGCGCCGGGCCGCGGAGGACGACCGCTACGGCGACTCCAGGGGGACCCGGCGCGGTGAACCAGGACGCTTCGGCGCGTCGGCGGAGCCCGACTCGGGCCGCTTCGCAGCCGTCGAGCCCGACTCCGGGCGCTTCGCGGCCGTCGAGCCCGACTCGGGGCGTTTCGGGGCCGTCGACACCGACCGGGGGCGCTTCGGCGGACCGGAGGACTCGGGCCGGTTCGCGGCCACGGGACGGGAGGACCCGGGCCGGTTCGCCGTGACGGGACCGGAGGATTCCGGCCGGTTCGCCGTGACGGGACCGGAGGATTCCGGTCGGTTCGCCGTCACCGGCCCCGAGGATTCCGGCCGGTTCGCCGTCACGGGATCGGAGCCCGGAAGGTTCGGCGAGGGCGATTCGGGGCGCTTCGCGGCGGTGCCGCCGCTCGGGGACGCCCGGTCGGAGACCGAGGGATACCGGGCGAGCCGCTCGCGTCGGGCCGAGGCGGACCCGGACGTCTCCGGTGAGCTGCCCGCCGACCGTCCGGGCCGGCGGGCCGCCCGGGAATCGAGGGAGACCCGCGACGCGCTGTCGACGTCGGGCGTCGACGCCCTGGCCGGGGCGGGACCCGTGGAGCGGACCGCGGAGCCCACCCGCCCGGCCCCGCTGGGCGGCTATCCGATCGTCGCGCCAGGTCGGGTGGCCGAGGCCGCGAACCCGGCGGAGACGCCGGTCGACGAGCAGGTCCGGCCGGTCGCGCCCCCGAACCCGTTGGAGATGCCGACCGGGCCGATGCCGCCGATCGCGCCCCGCGGCGACCTCGCGCCGGGGGAACTGCCGGCGTACCCGCCGGTGGTCGCCCCGCACCCGGGAGCGCCGGCGGGCGACGGGGTCTACCGGACCCGGCGGCCGGCGCTGGCCGCGCTCTTCACCCTGCTGGTCCTGGTGTTCGAGGTGCCCGCGATGCGGGTGCTGATCAGCGGCGTGACCGGCGACCCGGTCTCGGCCGCCGACGTCGTGGTGGGGATCTTCCTGGTCTGCGGCCTGCCGATCTTCGCGATCGGCCTGTACGGGCTGCGCACCGGCGGGCTGTCGCTGGCGGAGGGGAGCCGGGGCTGGCTGCGCCCGCCGACGGCGTACCTGACCGTGGGCCTGGTGCTCTTCGTCGCCGCCGCCCTCGCGGTCGGCTGACCCTCGACCGTCGGGACCTGACGCCCTCGGGGCCTACGCCGTCGGGACCTGACGCCCTCGGGGCCTGACGCCGGCGGGGTCCGACGCCGCGCCTGACGCCCTCGAAGAGCGCTCCGCCTGAGGCCATCCGAGCGCACTCCGCCTGGCGGCGAGCACCGGCCCGGGCGGGCGCGCCGAGTGCCGGAAATGGGCGTTCCGACCCCTTCCCCGCACCCGAGGCATCGGGGGCGGGGAAGGGGCGTACACTGGTCGACTGGCGACCGCCTCGCGCGGTCGACCTCGCGCGCCCTCTCCACGAGCCGTCGTGGGGCGACGGCCTCCCTGGTCCCGATCTTGGTCGGGCCCGCCATGGCCGCCGACCGGGCGCCAGGACGCCCGGCCGCCTGGCCGGGCGGGACAACCAGGGACCACGAGGAGTACCCCACCATGGCCGTCGTGACCATGCGTCAGCTGCTGGAGAGCGGTGTCCACTTCGGGCACCAGACCCGGCGCTGGAACCCGAAGATGAAGCGTTTCATCTTCACCGAGCGCAACGGTATCTACATCATCGACCTGCGCCAGACCCTCGACTACATCGAGAAGGCCTACTCGTTCGTGCGCGGGACCGTCGCCGAGGGTGGCAGCATCCTCTTCGTCGGCACCAAGAAGCAGGCCCAGGAGGCCATCGCCGAGCAGGCGACCCGGGTCGGTCAGCCCTACGTCAACCACCGCTGGCTCGGCGGCATGCTGACCAACTTCCAGACGGTCTACAAGCGGCTCCAGCGGATGAAGGAGCTGGAGGCTCTGGGTGACCTGAGCGGCACCGCCGCCGGCTACACCAAGAAGGAGACCCTGCAGCTCTCCCGCGAGAAGATCAAGCTGACCCGCACGCTCGGTGGTCTGCGGGACATGCAGAAGCTCCCGGCCGCGATCTGGGTGGTCGACACCAAGAAGGAGCACATCGCCGTCGACGAGGCCCGCAAGCTGGGCATCCCGGTGATCGCGGTGCTGGACACCAACTGCGACCCGGACGAGGTCGACTTCCCGATCCCGGGCAACGACGACGCGATCCGCTCGGCCGAGCTGCTGACCAAGGTCGTGGCCGCCGCCGTCGCCGACGGCCTGATCGCCCGTTCCGGCCGTCGTCGTGGCAGCGACGAGAAGCCGGAGCCGGGCGTCGCCTCCGACGAGCCGCTGGCCGAGTGGGAGCGCGAGCTGCTCGAGGAGCCGAAGAAGGCCGACGAGCAGGCCCCGCAGGCCGAGCAGGCTCCCCAGGCCCCGCAGGCCGAGCAGGCTCCCCAGGCCGAGCAGGCCCCGCAGGCCGAGCAGGCTCAGCCGGCCGAGCAGCCGGCGACCGCCGCCGCGGAGTGACCGCACCGCCGCTTCCCCGCCGCCCGTTCTCCCGGGCGGCGGGGAGCGGCAGGTACGCCGGGCACGTCGCGCCCGGATCCGGGTAACCGGCACCAGGACCAACCCACCCGCAGTCTCAACACCGAAGAGAGAGCCATGTCCAACTTCACCGCCGCGGACGTCAAGAAGCTCCGCGACCTCACCGGCGCCGGCATGATGGACTGCAAGAAGGCGCTGACCGAGGCCGAGGGCGACTTCGACAAGGCCGTCGAGATCCTGCGCGTCAAGGGCGCCAAGGACGTCGGCAAGCGGGCCGGCCGTACGGCCGCCAACGGTCTGATCGCCCACTCCGGCAAGGCGCTGCTCGAACTCAACTGCGAGACCGACTTCGTCGCCAAGACCGACGCCTTCATCGAGCTGGCCCAGCAGCTGGTGGAGCACGGCGAGCGCAGCGGCGTCGGCACCGCCGAGGAACTGCTCGCCACCGAGCTGGACGGCAAGACCGTCGCCGACCTGGTGCAGGAGCAGTCCGCCAAGATCGGCGAGAAGCTCGTGCTCAACCGCTTCGCCAAGCTCGACGGCACCACCGCCGTCTACCTGCACCGCAAGAGCCAGGACCTGCCCCCGGCGGTCGGCGTGCTGGTGCAGTACACCAGCACGGCCGGCGACGAGGCGTCCGACTCGGACGCCCGGGGCGTGGCGATGCAGATCGCCGCCATGCGGCCGAAGTACCTCACCCGGGACGAGGTGCCGGGCGACGTCGTCGAGTCCGAGCGGCGCATCGCCGAGCAGACCGCCCGCGAGGAGAACAAGCCCGAGGCGGCCCTGCCGAAGATCGTCGAGGGTCGGGTGAACGCGTTCTTCAAGGACTACGTCCTGCTGGAGCAGGCCTCGGTCGCCGACAACAAGAAGTCGGTGAAGCAGCTGCTGGCCGAGGCCGGCATCGAGGTCACCCGCTTCGTGCGGTTCGAGGTCGGCCAGGCCTGAGCCGCCCCGGGCGCTCCGCGCGCCGCGGGCAGGGAAACGTCGACGAGGAGGCCGCCGGTGTACGTGACAGGCACCGCGGCCTCCTCGTCACATAGGGTCGGCTACGGCAGTTTCGCGGTACGGGGCGTACGGGACGTGCGCATGGGGAAGGGCGGGGCGGATGACGCAGGTTGTGAGTGACCGGAGTCTGGCGGCGGACGATCCGACGGCGCCACCCCCCGGTCGGGCCCGCCGGGTGGTGCTGAAGCTCTCCGGTGAGGTGTTCGGCGGGGGCGCGATCGGGGTGGACCCGGACGTCGTGCAGGCCATCGCCCGGCAGATCGCCACCGTGGTCCGCCGCGGCGTGCAGGTCTCGGTGGTGGTCGGCGGCGGCAACTTCTTCCGGGGCGCGGAGTTGCAGAAGCGCGGCATGGACCGGGCCCGGGCCGACTACATGGGCATGCTCGGCACCGTGATGAACTGCCTCGCGTTGCAGGACTTCCTGGAGAAGGAGGGCATCGAGACGCGCGTGCAGAGCGCGATCACGATGGCCCAGGTCGCCGAGCCCTACATCCCGCTGCGCGCCATCCGGCACCTGGAGAAGGGCCGCGTGGTGATCTTCGGCGCGGGCGCCGGGATGCCCTACTTCTCCACCGACACCGTGGCCGCCCAGCGGGCCCTGGAGATCCGCGCCGACGTGGTGCTGATGAGCAAGAACGGCGTGGACGGCGTCTACACCGCCGACCCGCGGGTCGACCCGACCGCCAGCAAGTTCGACTCGATCACCTTCTCCGAGGTGCTGCGACGTAACCTGCGGGTCGCCGACGCCGCCGCGTTCAGCCTGTGCATGGAGAACGGCCTGCCGATGCTGGTCTTCGGCGCGCAGGGCGACGACACCATCATCCGGGCCGTGGGTGGCGACAAGATCGGCACCCTGATCACCGCCTGAGCGGTCTGACCCCGACCTCAGCGGTCCCTCCGACACGACAAGCCCACGACGAGCACAGAAGGAGGCGAGGAGACCGGTGATCGACGACACCCTCCTCGAGGCCGAGGAGAAGATGGAGCGTGCGATCGAGCACGCCAAGGAGGAGTTCGGCGCGATCCGCACCGGTCGCGCCAACGCCGCCATGTTCTCCAAGATCATCATCGACTACTACGGCAGCCCCACGCCGCTGCCCCAGATGGCGTCCATCGGGGTTCCCGAGCCGCGCATGGTCATCATCAAGCCGTACGACAACTCGCAGATCAACGCCATGGAGAAGGCGATCCGCGACTCCGACCTCGGCGCCAACCCGAACAACGAGGGCAACCAGCTCCGCATCCTGCTCCCGCAGATGACCGAGGAGCGCCGCCGAGAGATGATCAAGGTCGCCCGGCACAAGGGTGAGGAGGCCAAGGTGGCCATCCGCAACATCCGCCGCAAGGGCAAGGAAGAGCTGGACCGGCTCGTCAAGGACGGCGAGGTCGGCGAGGACGACGGCCGCCGCGCCGAGAAGGAACTCGACGACCTGACCCAGCGCTTCGTCGCCGCCGTCGACGACCTGGTCAAGCACAAGGAGAACGAGCTTCTCGAGGTGTGAGCCGTACGCCGGCATTCCACCGGCGACGACGGCATCGTGGCACCGGCGCTCCACCGTCCGATCCGGGCGGCGGGCCCGGTGCCACCGTCGTAGAAGGGCCGGCACGGGGCCGGTCCGACGTGAGGGATCGGTGGGTGCAGTAGGCTCGGCAGGATTCCCGGCCACCCTGCGGTGAACGCTGGGGATCGGCCGGCCGTCGGGCGGGTCGACCGGACGGAACAGTCGCGCGGGTAGGGGAATGGTTGTGGTTGTGCGTCATCTGGTGGATCTCGTAGCGGTCCCGCTCGGTGCGTGATGTCCCACCTCGATCCCCACGGCAGCGCCGAGCCCCGCGGCTGGGACCGCCCCGAAGCCCCCGCCCCCGCACCGGCGCCCGCCCTCCCCTGGCCGGAGCCCGAGATCGATCCGGGCCAGTGGCACCGCCGGCCCGCCGTGCTCCCCGACGCGTACGCCGAGGCGCCGGCCCGCTCCCGCCCGCAGGCCGACGTGGCGGCGGCCGGTGACCCGGCGGCGATGAACGGCCACCGCGACCATCCCGACGACTCCGAATACCCGACCACCCAGCTCGAACCGGTCCGGGACGTCGAGCCGGAGCCGGAGCCCGCGCGGCCCCCGGGCCGCCGGCAGCGCGGTCGGCGCCGGGCCGGTGCCGACCGGCCCCCGACCCAGCAGCCCGCCCCGAGCCGGGCCGGGCGCAACCTGCCGGCGGCCATCGCCGTCGGCGTGGGCCTCGGCGCCCTGATCGTGGTGCCGCTGTTCTTCTACCGGACCGCCTTCCTGGTGGTGGTGGCCGCGGCGGTCGCCGTCGGCATGTGGGAGATGGCCCGGGCGGTACGCCGCAGCGGCGCGCATCCGCCGCTGGTGCCGCTGATCGCCGGCGGGGTGCTCACCGTCGGGCTGGCCTGGTTCTCCGGTCCCGACGCGCTCAGCCTCGGCCTCCTGGTGACGGTGCTGGGCACCATGGTCTGGCGGCTCGGCGACGGGCCGGGCGGCTTCCAGCGTGACCTGACCGCCGCCACCCTCATCGCGGTGTACGTGCCGTTCCTCGGCGGCTTCGCCGCGCTGCTGGCGGCGGTGCCCGAGGACGGCGACCTGCGGGTGCTGGTGACGCTGGCCGCGGTGGTCCTCTCCGACACCGGCGGGTACGCCGCCGGCGTCAGCTTCGGCAAGCATCCGATGGCCCCCTCGGTGAGCCCGAAGAAGTCCTGGGAGGGCTTCGCCGGCTCGGTCACCGCCGCGGCGCTGGGCAGCGCCCTGCTGCTCTGGCTGCTCCTCGACGTGGCCCCGTGGTGGGGCGCGCTCTTCGGGCTGGCGGTCTCCGGCGCCGCCGTCCTCGGTGACCTCGCCGAGTCCATGATCAAGCGGGACCTCGGGGTGAAGGACATGAGCAACCTGCTCCCGGGGCACGGCGGCCTGATGGACCGGTTGGACTCGATCCTCTTCGCGCTGCCGACCGCGTACCTGCTCCTGGCGGTCTTCGTCCCGGTGCTGGAGTGAGGCGTGAATCACCCGTCGTCAGTGGTCCCGCCCGGGCGGCGGGGGGCGATTCGGCACCTCCGGACGGGTGTGTCGGCCGTCCGGCGTGACAGACTGGACGCGCCATGACGAGCTTGCCCCTGATCCCCGCAGACCCCGACGCCCCCGGGCGGCGGCCCGCGATGCCTCCCCGTCACCTCGCCGATCTCGACCTCGCCGGCCGCCGGGCCCTGGTCACCGAGCTGGGGGAGCCGGCGTTCCGCGCCAAGCAGGTCTCCACCCACTACTTCGGTCGGCTGGTGCGTGATCCGGGGCAGATGACCGACCTGCCGGCCGCCACCCGGGAGAAGCTCGCCGACCAGCTCCTGCCCCGGCTGCTCACCCCGGTCCGCGAGCTGGCCTGCGACGACGGCGCGACCCGCAAGGCGCTCTGGCGGCTGCACGACGGCTCGCTGGTGGAGAGCGTGCTGATGGGTTACCCGGACCGCGTCACGGTCTGCATCTCCAGCCAGGCCGGCTGCGGCATGGCCTGCCCGTTCTGCGCCACCGGCCAGGCGGGGCTGACCCGCAACCTCTCCACCGCCGAGATCGTCGACCAGGCGGTCTACCTGGCCGGGGTGGCCGCCTCCGGAGCGGTGGCGGGTTCTCCGCCGCGCCTGTCGCACGTGGTCTTCATGGGCATGGGCGAGCCGCTGGCCAACTACTCCCGGGTGGTCGCGGCGATCCGTCGGCTGGTCGCCCCGGCGCCCGAGGGGCTCGGGCTGTCGCAGCGTCACATCACGGTCTCCACGGTCGGCCTGGTCCCGGCCATCCGCCGACTGGCCAGCGAAGACCTCTCGGTGACCCTTGCGTTGTCGCTGCACGCCCCCGATGATGAGCTGCGCGACGAACTCGTGCCGGTCAACCAGCGCTGGAAGGTGTCCGAGGTGCTGGACGCGGCGTGGGACTACGCGGCCCGCACGGGGCGTCGCGTGTCGATCGAGTACGCGATGATCAGAGACGTGAACGACCAGCCGTGGAGAGCCGATCTGCTCGGGCGGCTGCTGGCCGGGAAGCTGACCCACGTGAACCTCATCCCCCTCAACCCGACTCCGGGCAGCCGTTGGGACGCCAGCCCCAAGCCGGTCGAGCGGGAGTTCGTCCGGCGGTTGCGCGAGGCCGGGGTGTCGACGACCGTGCGGGACACCCGGGGTCGCGAGATCGACGGAGCGTGCGGGCAGCTCGCCGCCGCCGAGGACATGGACACCGACACCGACCGGGCCGGGGAGAAGGCGTGACCGGGCGTAGCGAACGAGACCAGGAGACATAGTGGCGAGTCAGGGTCAGCGTTTCCGGCGTAAGGCGCTCCGCCGGGGATACAAGGTCGACGAGGTCGACGCCTTCCTGGACCGGGTCGAGGCGACGCTCGACGGCCGGCCGGTGGGTGCCCCCGTCGCCTCCCAGGAGGTCCACGACGTCGTCTTCCGGGTCCGCTTCAACGGCTACGACGAGTGGCAGGTCGACCTGCACCTCGACCGGGTCGAGCGGCAGCTGGCCGAGCTGGAGGAGCGCGGTGGCGCCGGCGGCCGCGGCGGCGACCCCCGCGACGCCGATCGCCTGGGCCCGCCGGACCGCCTCGGCCCGCCCGACCGCATGGGTCCGCCCGACCGGATGGGTCCCCCGGACCGGATGGGCCCGCCGGTGCGCGACGACCGCGGCATGTCGCCGGTCCCGCAGCCGATGCCGCCCCGGCCGATGCCGGCGCAGGCCGGTCCGCCCGGCGACCGCTACGGCCGCTACGACGAGCCCACCGGCGCCTTCGCCGGTGGTTACGACGCCCCCCGGGGCGGCTACGAGCCGCCGCGCGGCCCCGGCGGCCCCGGCCCGATGGGACCGGGCGCCCCGATGGGCCACGGCGCCCCGCCGCCGCGCGGCCTGCCCGCCGGCCCCAGCGGCTACGGCGACGGCCCCGGCAACTACGGCGACCGCCCCGGCGGCTACGGCGACGGTCCGGGCAAGTACGCCGACGGTCCGGGCGGCGGCTACGGCGACGGTCCGGGCAAGTACGCCGACGCGCCGGGCGGTGGTTACGGCGACGGTCCGGGCGGCGGCTACGGCGACGGCCCGGGTAACTACGGCGACCGTCCGGGCGGCTACGGCGACGGCCCCGGTGGCTACGGCGACGAGCCGCGTTTCGACGGGTTCGAGGCCGGCCGGCGTGCTCGCGCCGACATGACCGCCGAGATCCGGATGCCCGAGCGGGACCTGCGTGAACTGCGGGGCCGGGGCCCGGCCGGGCCCCCTCCGCAGCCGGGCTTCGGCGGCCCACCGCACGCCGGCCCACCGCACGCCGGCCCACCGCACGCCGGCCCACCGCACGCCGGCCCACCGCACGCCGGCCCGCCGGTCGGCGGTCCGCCGGTCGGTGGCCCACCCGTGGGTGGCCCACCCGTCGGTGGCCCGCCGATGGCCGGCCCGCCCGGCAGCGACCTCTACCGCGTCGACCAGATCCGGCGCAGCTTCCAGGTGCGCCGGTTCGGCAGCGGGTACGACCCCGACCAGGTCGACCGGTTCTTCGACACGCTGCTGGGCGGCATGCAGGGGCGCAACCCGATGCCGGTGAACCCGAAGGAACTGGACACGCTGCGCTTCGGGCTGGTGCCCGGCGGCTACTTCGAGGCCGAGGTCGACGCCGCGCTCAAGGACGTGCAGGACATCCTGTTCGGCCGCTGATCCGCGTACGGCGAGGGCCCGCTCCCCGGTCGGGGGCGGGCCCTCGTGCGTGTGGTCTCCGGCGCGCGGACCGGTGCGACGCCGGCTGACGCGGGTGCGGTCAGGACCGCAGGCCGTTGCGCCGCAGCACGGTGTCGCCGATGACGATGAGCAGCAGCAGCACGGCCAGGCCGATCAGCCAGATGTTCTCGACCCTGCCCTCGTGGTTGCCGCAGAGCATCGCCAGCAGGGCCAGCGCGGAGACCACCGCGCCGATCCGCCCGGACTTGCGGTGCCCGGGCTTGTGCTGGTCTGGCGACGTTACCGGCTCGCTTCCTGCCACTGTCGGTCCTTCCCTCGCGATCGGATCTCCGGTTAGTCTGGCACGCCCCGCGCCGGGCCCGGCGCTGGGTCCGACCGATGGGGCGGACCGCACGATCCGACCGGGCGAGGCGGGCGTCGGACCGGAGGACGTACGAGGGCCGGCAGGTCGGGACCAAGGGCCCGGCTCCACCCGGGCGCATCGGCACTACCGGCGTCGCGGGTAGGTCGCCAGACTCCCTCCGGTAGCGTTTCTGGCGTACACCTTGTTTGTCGTTTTGAGGGGGAACTGCGGTGCGAGTGACCGGTACGGGGCACGCCAGCATGCGGATCGACACGGCCGCGGGCAGCATCCTGTGCGACCCGTGGGTCAATCCGGCCTATTTCGCCTCTTGGTTCCCGTTTCCGGACAACTCCCTGCTCGACTGGGAGGCGCTCGGCGACGTCGACTACCTCTACGTCTCCCACCTCCACCGGGACCACTTCGACGCGGCGCACCTGAAGCGCTTCGTGTCGAAGTCGGCCACCGTGCTGCTGCCCGCGTTCCCCACCTCCGAGATGGAGGACGAGCTGCGGGAGCTGGGCTTCACCAAGTTCCTGAAGGCGCCGAACGAGCAGGTCGTGGAGCTGGACGGCGGCCTGAAGATCATGATCCAGGCGCTGACCAGCCCGACCGACGGCCCGATCGGCGACTCCTCGCTGTGGGTGGAGTACGACGGGGTCCGGCTGCTCAACCAGAACGACGCCCGCCCGACCGACCTGAGCGTCTTCGCCGAGCTGGGTCACGTGCACGCGCACATGCTCCAGTTCTCCGGCGCGATCTGGTACCCGATGGTCTACGAGCTGCCGCAGGCGGCGAAGACGGCGTTCGGCAAGCAGAAGCGGGACCGGCAGTTCGACCGCACCTGGCGCTACATCGACGACCTGAAGGCCGACCACGTCTTCCCGATCGCCGGGCCGCCCTGTTTCCTC
Source organism: Micromonospora sp. DT178 (assembly GCF_049841695.1). NCBI lineage: Bacteria > Bacillati > Actinomycetota > Actinomycetes > Micromonosporales > Micromonosporaceae > Micromonospora > Micromonospora sp. DT178. The sequence continues at coordinate 325,191 of NZ_JBNCKV010000003.1, read as the reverse complement.
GACGACGAGCTGTGGCAGTTCAACGACATCCACGGCGACGAGGGCAACATCTTCCCCGACCAGTCGGTCTTCCTGAGCGAGTACGCCAAGGTCGGCGGCACCAACGGCGTCGTGCTGCTCCCGGGCAGCGTCGCCGAGGTCACCACGGAGAGCTGCGAGACCAGCCACCCGGTGCCGGTGGAGGAGTTCTTCGCGAACAAGGTCGCCCACCTGGAGGAGATGCGCGAGCGCAAGCGGCCCGTCATCGAGGCCGAGAAGGCGTCCTGGCGGCACCCCGAGGTGGACGTGCTCAAGGAGATGCAGCGCCGCGTCGAGCCCCTGCTGGAGGAGTCGATCTACCTGGCCAAGGGGGTCGGCGGCCCGGTCCGCTTCGACCTGGTGGGCACCGACGACTCGGGCGGCGAGACGATTGAGTCGATCGTGGTGGACTTCCCCGGCAAGCAGGTCCGGCCGTACGCCGACGAGAAGGTCCGCTACCGGTTCCGTACCGACCGGGCGCTGATCGAGCACCTGCTGCACATCGGCGAGGTGGACTGGGTCAACTCCCTCTTCCTCTCCTGCCGCTTCTCGGCGGCCCGGATCGGCCAGTACAACGAGTTCGTCTACGCCTTCTTCAAGTGCCTCTCCACGGAGCGCCTCCAGTACGCCGAGGGCTGGTACGACGAGCACGAGCGGACCAGCGACGGCGAGGACATCACCCTCGGCGACTGGGTGGTGCAGCGGCGCTGCCCGCACCTGAAGGCCGACCTGACCCGGTTCGGCATCGTCGACGGCGACCAGCTCACCTGCCAACTGCACGGCTGGAAGTTCGACCTGCCCAGCGGCCGCTGCCTGACCAGCGTCGGCCACAAGGTCCGGGCGCACCGGGCCGGCGAGCAGCAGACCCCCGCCCCGGCGGGCGGGGCGGCCAGCTAACGGCGATTTCCCCGCGCCCGCCGCCCCCGCCGGGTGACCATCAGGTCGAAGAGGGGGCGGCGTGGCCGAGGGAGTGGGCAGGAGCGGGTACCGGTACCGACGTGACCGGGAGATGGCCCGGGACGCCTCCCGGGTGGAGACGTTCAGCGACGGCGTCTTCGCGGTCGTGCTGACGGTGATGGCCGTCGAACTGCTCCAGAACGGCCCGGCCAGGGCCGGTGGGAGGGAGCTTCCCGACGCCCTCGCCCATGCCTGGCCGTCCTACCTGGCGTATGTGATCACCTTCGGCATCGCCGGCCAGATCTGGATCGGCCACCACAACATGTGGCGGTACGTGGTCCGGGTGGATCAGCTGCTGCTGGTGCTCAACCTGCTCGTGCTGCTCTTCGTGGCCGCGATCCCGTTCACCGCCGACCTGCTGTCGGACAACCTGCGCGGCGAGCCGCCCGAGCAGCGGTTGACCGCCGCGCTCTACTTCGGCACCGTGCTCGGCGAGTCGGTCTGCTTCAACCTGAGCTGGTGGTGGGCGCGGCGGCGAGGGCTGCTCCACCCCGATCTGGATCCCCGGCTGGCCCGTGCGGTGGCGCGGCGCCTGCTGCTGCGCCCACTGCTCTACCTGATCGCCTTCGCCTTCGTCTTCGTCAACGCGATCCTCAGCCTGCTGCTCTACCTGCTGCTCCTCGGTCTCTCCCTCGTGCACCGTCCCGGCGACCTGCCCCCCGCCGGCGGCGAGGTCAGCGGCCGAGGTCGGTGAGGATGCGGCGGGCGGCGTTGTGGCCGGCGGCGCCGATGACGCTGCCCGCCGGGTGGCAGCCGGCACTGCCGGCGTAGACGCCGTCGACCCCCGTGGCGTACGGCATCCGGTCGGTGAACGAGACCGTGTTGTCGACGTGGTGGATGTGCCCGCCGGTGATCCCGAAGTGCGCCTCGATGCCGGGCGGCGGCAGGGGCACCGCGTCGGCGATCAGGTCCCCGGTGCCGGGGGCGTACCGCTCGCAGATCCCGATCAGGCGGTCCACGTAGCCGGGCAGCGCCTCGTCCCAGGTGGTGCCGGCCAGCTCGTACGGCACCGACTGCACGAAGAGCGCCGACGAGTGGTGCCCCCGGCCGTCCGACAGCGACGGGTCCACGGTGGTGTGCAGGTACCACTCGATGGTCGGCTCGTCGGGCAGCAGCCCCGCCTGCACGTCCGCCCACATGGCGCGTAGCGCCGCCATCGGCGGCTCGCCGCCCCCGCCGGTCAGCGAGTCCGAGCCGGGCAGCAGGTGGATCGTCGAGCCGAACGGGCTCGCCGCGTCGCCGGGCAGGCAGGAGAAGCGGGGCAGGCCGGTGAGCGCCAGGTTGAGCTTGAGCGTGGTGCCGGGTCGGCGGACCGCCGCCATCCGGTCGGCCAGCGGCGCCGGGAGCGCGCCGTCGGGCAGCAGGTCCATCAGCCGGTACGGGTCGCAGGCGCCGAGCACCACCCGGGCCGCGACCTCCCGCCCGTCGGCGAGGACCACCCCGCCCGCCGCGCCGCCGTCCAGGGTGATCGCGCTGACCGGCGTGCCGGTCAGAATCGTCGCGCCGGCGGCCCGGGCGGCGTCGGCGAAGACGCGCGACACGGTGCCCATCCCGCCCTCGGTGATCATCCACGTGCCGTCGGAGCCGGGCAGCCGGCACATGTTGTGGACGAGGAAGTTGTGCCCGGTGCCGGGGTCGTCGGGGCCGGCGTTGAGCCCGGAGAGGCCGTCGGTGACCGCGTACATGCTGACCAGCAGCTCGGAGCGGAAGTCGAAGCGGGCCAGGTGGTCGGCGACCGAGCCGCGGACGAGGTCGACGAAGACCTGTCGCAGCGCCGGCCGGACGTGCCGCTCGGCGGTCTCCTCGACGGGCAGCGGCCCGGCCAGCCAGGCGGGGGCGAGGTCGTCGCGCAGCGCGGCCAGCTCGGCCTGGAGGGCGTCGTCGGCGGCCACGTCGGCGGGGGAGAAGAACTCCGCGAGCTGCGCCCGGGTGGCCGCCGTGTCGCTGCCGAAGAGCAGGTACGGCGAGCCGGGGCCACCGGGGGTGGGCAGGAAGTAGTGCGGGTCGCGGCGCAGCACGGGGATCCGCACGTCCAGCGTGGCGAGCAGCTCCGGCGGCATCAGCCCGAGCAGGTACGACCCGGTGGAGTGGCGCAGCCCCGGCACCCTGCGGAACGGTGCCTCGGTGCGGGTGGCCCCGCCGATCACGTCCGCCGCCTCCAGCACCAGCACGTCCAGCCCGGCGCGGGCGAGCAGGATCGCGGACACCAGACCGTTGTGCCCGGCGCCGACGATCACCACGTCGGCCCGGGGCGGCAGCTCGTCACCCATGCCGGGGGAGCCTACTGCCCGCAGCCGCCACCGGTCAGCCCTTCGCCGCCTGTCGGCCTCTCGTCGTCGGCGGCCCCTCGACCGGTGAGCCCGGTGCCCCGGGGGCGACCGTGTGGCCCACAGGTGCGCCGTGGGCCCACAGTGTGGATCATGACGAAGGGCAGGTGGAAGGGCAGGTAGGTCCCGTTAGGCTTGCCTGCCATGGCAGCACCCTGCACCGCGCCCGCCCCCGCCCCGAACGCCGCGGTGATACCCACCGGGCGGCGTCGCGCCCGGATCGGGCTGCCCATCGCCCTGCTCCTCGTCCTGGCCGGGGTCGGCGGGCTCGTCGCGGCCGTCGCGGTCATCGGCGGGAGCCACCAGCCACGGTCACCCATGGCGGGGCTCGTCGCGGCGGGCATGCTCGCGGCCCTCGGTGTGCCGGGCGGCCTGCTCCTCGTGGCGTTCTGGCGGCAGCGGCGGACGAGGATCCTCGTCGACCACGCCGGCATGTGGTTCGACACGGGCACCCGGCGCCAGGTCATACCGTGGCGCACGCTCGCCGGCGTCGGCCTGTTCCACAGCCAGGGCACAGGTCCAGTTTCCACTCCCTGGAGCTGTACCCGGCGGGCCCCGTCGACCGCGACGACCCGGTGCTGTGGACGCTGGTGCGCGAGGAGGAGCCGTTCCGTCCCGGGCTGCCCCGCCTGCGCCACCGGCTCCGGGTCGAGGCCGCGGACGTGCCCATGGCGGTGGCGGCGGTCCGCCACTACGCGCCGCACCTCTGGCTCGGTGAGTCCTGGCGCGAGCGCAGCCACATCGGCCGGCCCGACCGCGCCGGGCACCGGGAGCGGACCCGGGCGCTCCGGCGGTAGCCCGTCCCGCCGATCTGCCGGCCCCAGAGGCCGCCGGAGACGCCGGCCCTGTCCCTCAGGAGGGCCCGTCGTCGCCCGTGGGTGGGTCGGCCAGCAGTTGGGCGGTGAACGTCTCCAGCTCCAGCTCGAAGAGCGCCTCGGCGTCGGTGACCGCCCAGTCGAACTGGTGGAAGACCTCCATGGCCACCAGCCCGTAGAGCCGGGTCCAGCCGGAGAGGAAGGCGTACGCGACCTCGACGGGCACCTCGCCGTGGCTGAGCCGCAGCGGCTCCAGCCGCCGCCCGCCCAGGTGCCGCCGGAGCAGCTCGGGCGGCGGGGTGTGGAAGGGGGAGCGGCGCCAGAGGTCGAGGATCGGTCGGACGAAGACCGCGCCGAGGCGGGCGCCGGGGTGGTCCGGATCGGCGCCGTTGTCGACGGGCGCGTTGCGCCCGGGGGTCGGGGCGCCGAAGATCAGCCCGAACTCGGCGGGGTGCGCCACGGACCAGGCGCGGAACGTCCGGGACATGGCCAGTAGCTGGTCGACCGGCTCGCCCCCGGCGTCGTCCCGGGCCGCCTCCAGCCGCAGCCGCAGCTCGTCGTAGAGGTCGCCGGCCAGCGCCGCGACGAGCGCCTCCAGGCTGGGGAAGTAGCGGTAGATGGCCGGCGCGGTCATGCCCATGTCGCGGGCGATGGCCCGCAGCGACACGGCGTCGACCCCGCCCGTCACCAGCAGCCGCCGAGCCCCGTCCTTGATCTCGGCGACCGTCGCCGAGCGCAGGCGTTCCCGTCGGCTCGGTGCGCCCATCCGGCTGACTCCCTTGACCGAAACGACCGCCGTTGCGATAGTTAACGGCGTTCACTCAAATAAGCGATGGTCACAGCGTAGCCGTCGTCGGAGGGGGAGGCGAATGTTCGCCTGGTGGGGACAGATGGTCGTGCGGCTGCGCTGGTCGGTGCTGGCCGCCGCCCTGGTGCTCGTCGCGGTCGGTTCCACCTGGGGGGTCGGGGTCTTCGGGCAGCTGACCGGCGGCGGCTTCGACGACCCGGCCAGCGAGTCCAGTCGGGCCGCCGAGCGGATCACCCGGGAGCTGGGGCCGCAGGGGGCCGACCTCGTCGTGCTCTGGTCCAGCGACGCCTCGACCGTCGACCAGCCCGCCTTCCGTGACCCGGTCGCGGCCACCGTCGCCCGGCTGCGCGAGCGTCCGGAGATCACCAGCGTCACCACCTGGTACGACACCCAGGCCCCCGTGCTGCTCTCCACCGACCGCCGGGCCACCTACGCCCTGGTCCAGCTCCGGGCCGCCGACAAGGACGACAAGGCCGCCGCGTACGAGGAGCTGCGGCCGGCGCTCGATGCGCCCGGCGTACGGACCGAGGTCGGCGGCGCCACGGCGGCCCTTCAGGAGTCGAACACCCAGACCACCAAGGACATCACCCGCGCGGAACTGCTCTCCATGCCGGTGCTCCTGGTGCTGCTCGTGCTGATCTTCGGCGGGCTGGTGGCCGCCTCCACGCCCCTGCTGATCGGCGGGCTCGCCATCCTCGGCGCGTTCGTCGCCGTCCGGCTGGTCAACATGGTCACCGACGTGTCGGTCTTCGCGATCAACGTCATCACCCTGATCGGCCTGGGCATGGCGGTCGACTACGCCCTCTTCGTGGTCAGCCGGTTCCGCGAGGAGTTGGCCGCCGGGCACGACACCCCGGCCGCGATCCGGCGCACCATGGCCACGGCCGGTCGGACGGTGCTGGTCTCCGGGCTCACCATCGCGACCGCCATGGCCAGCCTGCTGATCTTCCCGCAGGCGTTCCTGCGCTCGATGGCGCTCGGCGGGATGGCCGCCGTGCTGGTCGCCATGCTGGCGGCGTTGACCGTGCTGCCGGCCCTGCTCGCGGTGCTCGGCCACCGGATCGACGCGCTGCGCGTACCGCTGCCGTGGCGGCGTGGGGCGCGCGGTGCGCGGCCGGCGAACGGTGGGACGGGCGGCGCCTGGGCCCGGATCGCGCACAGCGTGATGCGCCGCCCGGTGCGCTACCTGGTCGGGGTGACCGTGCTGCTCCTGCTGCTGGCCACGCCGATCCTGCGGATGGAGTTCGGCGGGTTCGACGACCGGGTGCTGCCCGCGACCGCCGAGCCCCGGGTGGTCTCCGAGCGGATCGCCGCCGAGTTCCCCGGCGGCACGATCGCGCCGATCGACGTGCTGGTCTCCGGGGCGTCCCCGGAGCAGGTGCAGCCCTTCGCCGACCGGGTGGCCGCCGTGCCGGGCGTGACCGGGGTGCAGGTGGCGGCCAACCGGGGCGCGTCGACGCTGCTGACGGTGACCTACCCGGGCGAGCCGACCGGCGACGCGGCGCACGACGTGGTCCGGGCGCTGCGCGACCTGCCGCCGCCGGCCGACGCCGAGGTGCTCGTCGGCGGCCGGCCCGGCGTCGACCTCGACCTGATCGACGGTCTCGCCGAGCGGCTGCCCTGGATGGCCCTGCTGATGGCCGCCGCGATCCTGGTCCTGCTCTTCCTCGCCTTCGGTTCGGTGGTGCTGCCGGTCAAGGCGGTGCTGATGAACCTGGTGTCGATCGGCGCGTCGTTCGGCGTCGTGGTCTGGATCTTCCAGGACGGGCACTTCGCCGACCTGCTCGGCTTCACCCCGACCGGGTTCATCGAGCCGAGCAACCCGATCCTCATGCTCGCCGTGCTCTTCGGGCTGGCGACCGACTACGAGGTGTTCCTGCTCTCCCGGGTGCGCGAGGAGTGGGACCGCACGGGCGACAACACCGCCTCGGTGGCCGTCGCGCTCCAGCGCACCGGGCGGATCATCACCGCCGCCGCGCTGCTGCTGATCATCGTGGTGGCCGGCTTCGCGACGGGCGAGATGGCGTACATCAAGCTCATCGGGATCGGCATGATCGTGGCGATCGTGGTGGACGCGACGCTGGTCCGGGCGCTGCTGGTGCCGGCCACGATGCGGCTGCTCGGCCGCTGGAACTGGTGGGCCCCCGGCCCGCTGGCCCGGGTCTACCGCCGCTTCGGCATCAAGGAGTCCGACGAGCCCGGGCCGGCGGCCCCGGAGCGGGCGCTGCGCCACCGGGACAGCGCGAGGGTGGCGGAGTAGCCGGCCAGCACGATCACGTGGAAGAGGTAGAGCCAGAGCAGGACCGCCACCCCCGCGCCGATCTCGTCGAAGCCCCCGAACGGCACCCCCAGGTCGATCGGGAGCGAGGCGAAGAGCACGAAGCCGTGCAGGAAACCGGAGAGGTTCGCGGCGGTGAACGACCCGACGGCCAGCGCGGAGAGCCAGTCCGGCGACGCCGGGCCGACCACCCGGAACAGCCAGAGCAGCACCGGGGTGAGCACCAGCCAGACCGCCAGGAACGACAGCACCACCCCCAGCGCGCCGGCCCAGCCGCCCTGCCGGACCAACCCGGTGGTCGTGGGCAGCGCGAGCAGGATCGACAGCAGCAGGGCCGGGGCCGGCGCCAGCAGGGGCAACAGCAGCAGCCGGCCCCGCCAGCCGACCAGCGACTCCTCGCTGCGCGGCACGGCGACCGAGACGAAGGCGCGGCGCAGCCCTTCGCCGTAGAGCGACGCCGGGAGCAGCGACGCCAACGCCAGCAGCGGGGTCAGCCCCACCCCGGCCCCGACCAGCGCCTGCACGGCGTGGGGCGCGCCGATCGCGTCCGGCAGCGTCTCCACGGCGTGCGAGGTGAGCCGGCGCACCCGCTCGGCCCCCGCCAGCAGCGAGGTCAGCCAGATCGCGAGCAGGGCCACCGGCACCACGGCGATCGCCCCGTAGAAGGTGATGGCGGCGGCGTGCAGGGACAGGTCCCGGCCCCGCAGCGGGCGGAACGCCGCACTGGTGATCCGCTTCGCCCGTCGCCATCCGCCGCCCATCGCGGCTTCTTTCCCCGTACCGTCCCGCGTCACTCATTATGATCACGGGCCATGACCGTTCTCACCACCCAGCGCCTGGCACTGCGGGAGTGGACCACGGACCCGGCCGACCTGGCCCGGCTCTTCGACATCTACTCCCGGCCCGAGGTCACCCGCTGGCTGGGCGCGCCCGGCCTGCCGCTGACGGACCCGGCGCAGGCCGCCGACCGGCTCGCGATGTGGCGGGAGCGGCACGCGGGGCACGGCGGCCGGTACGGCACCTGGGCGGTCGAGGTCCGCGACACCGGCGTGGTGGCGGGCACGGTGCTGCTCAAGCCGCTGCCCGGCCGGGACGAGAACGTGCCGACCAAGGACATCGAGGTGGGCTGGCACCTGCACCCCGACTCGTGGGGCCACGGGTACGCCACCGAGGCGGCCCGGGCGGCGGCGGCGCGGGAGCTGGCCGCCGGCACGCGGGAGGTGTACGCCGTCGTGGCGCCCGGCAACGAGGCGTCGATGGCGGTGGCCCGCCGGCTCGGCATGACCCACGTGGGCCGCCGCACGGACTGGTACGGCGGCGAATCCCTGGAGACCTTCGTGCTGACCGCCCCTGCCGCCGGGGCCTGAACCCCACTCCGCATGCAGATCTTGGTAGGAAACGGCCCTTGGAGGGGCACCTTTCCACCAAGATCTCCACGCGTTCCCGGCGCGGGCTACGCCACCTCGACGAAGTCGAGTTCCGCCCAGCGGCTCAGGTGGGTGAACCGGAGGGTGTTGAAGCCCGCGTTGAGCGTGACGTCGACGCCCACCTGGCGCCAGACGTCCCAGCCCGTGTTGGGGTAGGTGACGACCTTCGGGTTCGCGCCGTTGACCGTCAGCGTGTGCTGGGCGTCGCCGTAGCCGGCGGCATAGGCGACGTGGGCGCGGTAGCCGCCGGCCCGGGGCGCGAAGACGGTGACCTCGACCCAGCTGTCCGCGTGGTCGATGTACGCCACCACCTGTCCCTGGGACGTGTTCGGGGCGGCGCGCACGGCGCACCGGTTGAGCCCGCCGCGCTCGGCCTCGTACCGCACCCGGCTGCCCCGCACCACGGGGTTCCCGCCGGCCCAGCCCAGCGCCGCCACGTACATGCCCCGGGCGGAGTAGTTGTTGATCCAGCCGTGGAACACGATGTGGTCGCCGCCCGCCTCGCGCACCACGTCCGCCCCGCCGGGCCCCCGCACGGCCGAGTCCAGCGACGCCGTGGTCATCAGCGAGCGGTACGCCTTGGTGTAAGGGCCGGTCAGTGAGGCAGAGGTGGCGTAGCTGGTCTGGTAGCCGTCGCCGCCGTAGCCGCCGAGGGAGTAGAAGAGCACGTACTGCGCGCCGACCTTGGTCAGCACCGGCGCCTCGATGATGCCGCCCTCCTCGGCGCGACCGCTGCGCAGCAACTCGACCCGGGCGCCCTGGAGGGTCACCCCGTCGGCCGCGACCCGTTGCAGCCAGAGGCTCGTCGGCTGGCCGATGGCGTTGCCGTCGTCCTTGTAGAGCAGGTAACGCAGGCCGGTGCTGTCGGTGAAGCTCGCCGCGTCGATGTCGCCGCCCTCGCCGGCGTTGCACACCAGCGGCTGGGTGCCGACGGAGGTGAACGGGCCGAGCGGCGACGTGGCCAGCGCCGCGCCCAGGCACTGCCGGCCCGTGGCCCGGCTGCGGGCGGTGTAGTAGAGCAGGTAACGCCCGTCGGCCCGCTGGGACACGTCGGGCGCCCAGGTCAGGCCCCCGTTGGCCCAGGCGCCGAGGGTCGGCATCGCGTCGGGCCGCCTGGTCCACGCTCCGGTCAGCGAGGTGGCCGTGGCGACCGGGACGTTGCCGTGGCCGTTGTTCGTCGAGTACGCGTAGTAGGTGCCGCCGAACTTGACGACGTCGGGGTCCGGGAAGTCGCTGGCGATGACGAGCGACGGTGTCGTGGTGGCAGCCTGGGCCACTCCCGGGCTGACGAGCAGTGGGGCGGCGACCAGCACGGCCGCCAGCCAGACGAGAGCTCTCCGCATGACGGAAGTCAACCACAGTCATCGATGTACTGAAAGTTTCCTGCGAGCGGATCGCCTGCTGTGCCGCTCGGTGTCGGGGACGGCGACGGTCCTGGACAGGTTGCTGTCCAGGCCTCCCCGTCGTCGGTCGAGTCAGGAAGGCCGGGTGAAGGACATGGTCATCCAGGGCTGCCAGGTAATGGTGTCGTCGGTGCGTTCCCAGGTCGCGGACATGGTGGCGTGGTCGTCGGCGATGACGAGGGTGGCGCGTTCGGTGTCGCCGGAGAAGGTCCACACGCCGTCGTCGGCGACACTTGCCCGCATGGTGACGAAGGCGCCCTGGTTGTCGAAGGAGCGCATGGGGTAGGTGCCCGTGGACGGGTCGTAGGGGCCGATCATCTCGATGACCTCGACGTGATCATCGTCGATCCGCACGTCGACCCGGTGGACCAGGAAGAACCCGCCAGCCAGCCACTCGTAGGTGTCCGCCCCGGCGATCTCGATCGTCGGGGCGGACGGATCGGCCGCCATCGTCTGCCCCCGGGAATGCCAGCGGCCGACCAGCGCGTTGAGGCGCCTGTTCTCGATCGGCGGCGTCGGGTTCCGGGCCATGGCACTCACCCCTCTTAGGAATGTAAGATGTTGCTTAAATGCTTACATGGATCCGGGACGGCAGGCAACCGATGAAGGGCGGTGGGTGATGGACGAGGCGTTGCGGGCGGTCGCCGATCCGACGCGTCGCGCGATCCTTGTCCTGGTGCGAGAGGGGGAGGTGTCGGCGGGTGACATCGCCCGCCACTTCCCCGGCATCAGCCGCCCCGCGGTCTCCCAGCACCTGCGGATACTGCTCTCGGCCGGCCTGCTCGATGTCCACCGGGCGGGCAACCGTCGGTTCTACCGGATGCGTCACGAAGGGCTGGCCGAGGCGGCGAGATTCTTCGAGACGATGTGGTCGGCGCCGCTCAACCGCCTCAAGCAGCTCGCCGAAGAGGAAGAACGCAGACCCGAAGACGTGGAGGAGCCACGGTGAGCACCGACAGCACGATCGAGCAGACGGTGTGGATCCGAGCCCGGCCGGAAACCGTCTGGCGCCATTTCACCGACCCGGTACGGCTGGCGCGGTGGTGGGGAGAGGCCGAGGTGGATCCCCGTCCCGGAGGCAACCTGGTGGTGCGGATGCAGGAAGGTCCGCGTCCGATCATGCGCGGGCGGTTCGTGGAGCTGGAGCCGTACGAGCGGATGATCTTCACCTTTGGTTGGGAAGCCACCCCCGGCGCGCCCGCCATCCCGGCCGGCGCCTCCAGGGTGGAGATCACGCTGACACCGGAAAGTGACGGCGTGACGCTGACCCTGCGGCACAGCGGCCTGCCATTCACCCTGACGGGGGAGACCGGCGAAGGGTGGGGCCACGCGCTCCACCACCTCGCGGAGAAGGCGCCGTCCGAGATGGCCGCGTGACACCTGCTGGCCATGTTCGTCCAGCTTGACGGGGAGATCCCGGCGTGGGGTCTCACCTCGACGCCTGGCGCACGAACCCTCCGTCTGCAGGACGACTGCCGCCGGCGGGGCTTGTGCATCGGTCTGTTGGCGATGCCGGGCGACGGCACACGTCGCATCGCCGACGTGCCCGGGCGCGGATCCGGCGCACTGTTCCAGTTTTCCGTTGCCACCTGACGGCCCAGGATTCTGTCGGATCGCCGGGCTACCCTCGCGGGGCTTCCGAGGGGTTTGCGAGGGGTTACGGATGACGGTGCTCGACGAGGCGACCCGGCGGTTCGTGCAGCAGGCCGTGGTGCTGCCGCCCGAGGTCCTCGCGCAGGCGTGGGAACGTCTGCTCGATCTGCTTTCGGAGGGTGGGCGGGCGGCACGCAGCGCTGTCAGGGTCTCCGCCGCACAGAACTCGGAGATCGACAACGCGGTGCGGTCGGGGCTGCGGGCGCGGCTGGCAGACCTCGACGCCCACTCGCCGGGCCTGTTCTCGGACGCCATAGCTGCCACGGGCAGCGTGGCCCGCGCGATTCAGGCCCGAAGCAAGCTGACCGGCGAGCAGTACCAGGTGCTCACCGAGCCGTTCACCGCCGTCGGCATGGCGGTGCCGGAACACCGCTGACGGCGTCGACTGGTCGAGTGGCGGGCTCGTCGATCGCCTGCGCGCCTGGCGTCGGACCAGGTGTGCGGTCCCGTGCGGCGGGGGCTGCGGCGGCTAGGCTGGACTGCGCAGAATGTCCGCTGAGGGGGTGAGCCCGGATGGCCCAGGCAGCTTCCGCGCCCGAGCCGGCGCCGCAGCAAGCCGAACCTGCGCCGCAGCCCACCGAGCCGTCGTTCGACGCGCTGCGGTGGCGCGACGAGCCGTGGACCGCCCAGCTCGCCCTCGACCTGTTGCCGGAGACCAACGGCCCCAAGGTTGAGGTCCTGAGCGGAAGCGTGATCGTGACCCCGCACGCCGGAATCGACCACCAGTCGGTGGAACGTGAACTGCCCTATCTGCTGCACCGTGCCGCCCGCAGGGCGGGCCTGTGGGCTTACCCCGAGATCAACGTGATCTCGGGCAAGGACCTCTTCATTCCCGACGTCGCCGTGCTCCGTTCCTCCGGCGGGGGCCGGCCAGCCGTCGACATCGGGCAGGCGGTCCTGCTGGGCGAGATCGTGTCACCCGGTAACCGGCGCAAGGACGTGATCGACCGACCGCGCGAGTACGCCGCCGCCGGCAGCACCTTCACCATGACTGAGCCCTTCGCGTTCGCGGTCGACCCGGCGGACCTCCTCGACGAGGCGGCGCCGGAGCAAAGGGCGGAGGCATCGGAAGAGCAGGCCGACGCGGAAGGCTGAGGCTCCCAGCGGGGGCACAGCGGTGGTGGGGAAGAATGGCCCGGTGACCTCCCCACGCGATCTTGTTCTGCTCGGCTCCACCGGTTCGGTCGGCACACAGGCCATCGACATCGTGCGGCGTAACCCGGACCGGTTCCGGGTGGTCGCGCTCGGCGCCGGTGGCGGCAACGTCGAGCTGCTCGCCGCACAGGCCCTCGAACTGCGCGTCGACGCGGTCGGCGTGGCGAAGGCGTCCGCCGCGCAGGACCTCCAGCTCGCGTTCTACGCCGAGGCGAGCCGGCGCGGGTGGGCCAGCGGGGACTTCAAGCTTCCCAAGATCGTGGCCGGCCCGGACGCGATGACCGAGCTGGCGCAGTGGCCCTGCGACGTCGTGCTCAACGGCGTGGTCGGCTCGCTCGGGCTCGCGCCGACGCTGGCCGCGCTGCGCGCCGGGCGTACGCTCGCGCTGGCCAACAAGGAGTCCCTCGTCGCCGGCGGCTCTCTCGTGAAGGCCGCCGTGACGCGGCCGGAGCAGATCGTCCCCGTCGACTCGGAGCACTCGGCGCTGGCCCAGTGCCTGCGCGGCGGTGCCCGGGGCGAGGTGCGGCGGCTGGTCGTCACCGCCAGCGGTGGCCCGTTCCGGGGCAAGCGGCGCGACGAGTTGACGCAGGTCACGCCCGAGCAGGCGTTGGCGCACCCGACCTGGAACATGGGGCCGGTCGTCACGATCAACTCCGCCACGATGGTCAACAAGGCGCTGGAGGTGATCGAGGCGCACGAGCTGTTCGACGTGCCGTACGCCGACATCGCCGTGATGGTGCACCCGCAGTCGGTGATCCACTCGATGGTCGAGTTCACCGACGGGTCCACCCTCGCCCAGGCCAGCCCTCCGGACATGCGGCTGCCGATCGCGCTCGGCCTCGGCTGGCCCGACCGGGTCGCCGACGCCGCCGCCGCGGTCGACTGGACGAAGGCCCACGCCTGGGAGTTCGCGCCGCTGGACGACGAGGCGTTCCCGGCGGTCGCGCTGGCCAAGGCCGCCGGCGAGGCCGGCCGCTGCCGGCCGGCGATCTACAACGCGGCGAACGAGGAGTGCGTGGCCGCGTTCGTGGCCGGCCGACTGCCCTTCCTCGGCATCGTCGACACCCTCCGGCGGGTGCTGGAGGACGCTCCCGATTTCGACGAACCGGGTACCGTCGAGGACGTGCTCGCGGCGGAGTCGTGGGCGCGCGCGCACGCGCAGGAGATCATCATCGCGGGTTCGGTGGAAGGAGCTTGATGGCGTACCTGCTCGGGGTGGTGCTCTTCGCCCTCGCGATCCTCATCTCGGTGAGTCTGCACGAGGCGGGGCACATGCTCACCGCCAAGGCCTTCGGCATGAAGGTCACCCGCTACTTCGTGGGCTTCGGCCCCACGCTCTGGTCCTTCAAGCGGGGCGAGACGGAGTACGGCATCAAGGGCATCCCGCTCGGCGGCTTCTGCAAGATCGTCGGGATGACCCCGCAGGACGACGACGTCGACCCGGCCGACGAGCCGCGCGCGATGTGGCGGTTCCCGGTGTGGAAGCGGACGATCGTGATGTCCGCCGGCTCGATCACCCACTTCGCCCTCGCCCTGATCGCCCTCTGGATCATCGCGGTCTCCGCCGGCCTGCCCAACCCGGAGTTCCCGAGCACCGAGGCCGAGATCCGCAAGGAGCCGGCGGTCATCGCGCTGTCGAAGTGCGTGGTCCCGGAGAACACGCTGCGCGAGTGCACCACCGCCGACCCGGCCAGCCCCGCCGCCCAGGCGCAGCTGCGCGACGGCGACCGGATCACCGCCATCAACGGCACGCCGATCAACGACTACGGGCAGCTGCTCACCACCCTGCGCAGCCTCAAGCCGGGCGACACGGCGCAGATCGCGTACGTCCGCGACGGCCAGCCGGCCACGGCCAGCACCGTGCTCGCGCAGACCCAGCGGCCCCCGCTCGACGACCCGAAGGGCCAGGTCACCGCAGTCGCCGCGCTCGGCGTCGGCCTGGTGCCCAGCACCCCGACCCGGATCACGTACGGGCCGGTCGGCGCGTTCGGCGCGACCGCCGACTTCACCGGCGAGATGGCCGTCAACACCTTCGAGGCGATGAAGCGCATCCCGCAGAAGGTCCCGGCCCTCTGGACGGCGATCACCGGCGGCGAGCGGGACATCGACACCCCGATCAGCGTGGTCGGCGCCAGCCGGCTCGGCGGCGAGGCGGTGGAGAACAACGCCTGGCTGCTGTTCTTCATGCTGTTCGTCTCGCTGAACTTCTTCATCGGCGTGTTCAACCTGCTGCCGCTGCTGCCGCTCGACGGCGGGCACATCGCCATCGCCTGGTTCGAGCGGGCCCGCTCCTGGCTCTACGCCCGCATCGGCCGCGCCGACCCCGGGCGCGTCGACTACCTCAAGCTCATGCCCGTCACGTACGCGGTGATCCTGATCGGTGGCGTGTTCACGCTGCTGACCATCACCGCGGACGTCGTCAACCCGATCACGCTCTTCTCAAGGTGAGTGCCTGAAGTGACCGCTGTCAGTCTCGGTATCCCCTCCGTGCCGCCCCCGCCGCTCGCCCCGCGCCGGGTCAGCCGCCAGATCATGGTCGGCTCGGTCCCGGTCGGCGGAGGCGCGCCGGTGTCGGTCCAGTCGATGACCACCACCCTCACCTCCGACGTCAACGCCACGCTCCAGCAGATCGCCGAGCTGACCGCGTCCGGCTGCCAGATCGTCCGGGTCGCCGTGCCCAGCCAGGACGACGTGGAGGCGCTGCCGGCGATCGCGAAGAAGTCGCAGATCCCGGTGATCGCCGACATCCACTTCCAGCCGAAGTACGTCTTCGCCGCGATCGACGCCGGCTGCGCGGCGGTCCGGGTCAACCCGGGCAACATCCGCCAGTTCGACGACAAGGTCAAGGAGATCGCCAAGGCGGCCGGCGACGCGGGCGTGCCGATCCGGATCGGCGTCAACGCCGGCTCGCTGGACAAGCGGCTGCTCGCCAAGTACGGCAAGGCCACCGCCGAGGCGCTGGTCGAGTCGGCACTGTGGGAGTGCTCGCTGTTCGAGGAGCACGGCTTCCGCGACATCAAGATCTCGGTCAAGCACAACGACCCGGTGGTGATGATCCGGGCGTACCGCCAGCTCGCCGAGAAGTGCGACTACCCGCTGCACCTGGGCGTCACCGAGGCCGGACCGGCCTTCCAGGGCACCATCAAGTCGGCGGTCGCCTTCGGCGCGCTGCTGGCCGAGGGGATCGGCGACACGATCCGGGTCTCGCTGTCGGCCCCGCCGGTGGAGGAGATCAAGGTCGGCAACCAGATCCTGGAGTCGCTCGGGCTGCGCGAGCGGGGCCTGGAGATCGTCTCCTGCCCGTCCTGCGGTCGCGCCCAGGTCGACGTCTACAAGCTGGCCGAGGAGGTCACCGCCGGCCTGGAGGGGCTGCCGGTGCCGCTGCGGGTCGCGGTGATGGGCTGCGTCGTGAACGGTCCGGGTGAGGCCCGCGAGGCCGACCTCGGGGTCGCCTCCGGCAACGGCAAGGGCCAGATCTTCGTCAAGGGCAAGGTCGTCAAGACCGTGCCCGAGGCGCAGATCGTGGAGACCCTGATCGAGGAGGCGCTGCGCATCGCCGACGAGATGGGCGCCGAGCTGCCCGACGAGCTGCGCAGCCTGCTCCCCGGCGCCACCGTCACCGTGCACTGACCCGTCGCGCCGCCGGCCGGGCGGTCACGGTGTCGTGGTCCCACTCGTCACTCGGCCCGCGCGGCACGGGGCGGATCTGGCAGGCTGGTAACCGTGCTGACGGTGCCGGTACGGCAACTGGGGGAGTCGGAGCGCCGCGCGGTCGAGCGGCTGCTCGACCTCGACCCGTTCGCGGGCGCGCAGGTCGCCGAGCGGATCACGGCGCGAGGCCTGGCCTGGTGGCGTGCCGAGGGGCGGGTGCTGGGCTACGGCAGCCGCCGCAACCTGGAGTCGATCTGCTGGCTCGGCGGCAACCTCACCCCCGTGCTCGCCACCGAGCCGGCCGTCGCCGCCTACGCCGACCTGCTCGCCGGCGAGGAGCGGCTCTGCTCGTCGATCGTGGGTCGGGCCGACGCGGTGCTCGGGCTCTGGGACCGCCTCTCCGCCGTCTGGGGGCCGGCCCGGGACGTACGCCCCAACCAGCCGTTGCTGGCGACCGACGCGCTGCCGGCGCTGCGGGCGGACCCGGAGGTGCGGCGGGTGCGCGCCAGCGAGGTCGACCGGCTCTTCCCGGCGGCGGTGGCGATGTACACCGAGGAGGTGGGCGTCTCGCCGCTCGCCGACGACGGCGGGCGCGGCTACCGGCGGCGGGTCACCGACCTGGTCCGGACCGGGCGGGCGTACGCCCGGTTCGTGGACGGCCAGGTGGTGTTCAAGGCCGAGCTGGCGGTGGTGACCCGCCGGACCGCCCAGGTGCAGGGCGTCTGGGTGGCCCCCGACTGGCGGGGCCGGGGCATCGCGTCGGCGGCGATGGCGGCGGTGGTGCGTGACGCGCTGCTGCGGGTCGCCCCGACCGTCAGCCTCTACGTCAACGACTTCAACCTGCCGGCCCGCCGGGTCTACGAGCGCTGCGGATTCCGCCCGGTCGGCACGCTCGCCACCGTGCTCTTCTGAGCCACCCCGCGCGGCGCCCGCACGGTGCGGCCCCTGCCGGCGCGGCCCACGCCACCGGCTGCGGCGTCCGCGCGGGACGGTCCCCTGCTGGCGCGGCTCCGCCACCGGCCTCCGGCCAGGTGAACGGCGGGTAAATGCGTTGAGCCGGCCGGCTCCACCGACCAGGCTGGATGCTCCGCCCCGTACCGCCCGAAGGGACTCCGTCATGCGTCTGCTCCGGGACATGTGGGCCACCTCGCCCCGCCGAATGACGATCGTGACCTGCCTGATCGTGCTCGGTGCCGGCGGTCAGGCCGCCGCCGCCGCGCTGGCCGGCCCCGTCCTGGTGCACCGTGCCGCCGGGTTCTTCGCGCTGCTCGCCGTGGCGCTGGTCGCCGCAGTCCTGACCGACCTCGCGGTGAGCCTGCTGATGGCCGGACTGACCGCCGACTGGTCCGCCGACGTGCGGCGCCGGCTGTGCCGGGTGGCGCTCGGGCAGGACCTGCCCACCCTGGAGACCACCCCGGTCGGCGAGCTGCTCGACCGCATCGACGGCGACGTCTACCAGGTCGCCGCCGCGGTGCGCAACCAGGGCGTACGGATCGCGCAGGGGCTGGCCGCGGGCGTGCTGTCGACCGCCGTCGCCCTCGCGGTGTGGTGGCCGGCCGGCGTCGGGATGCTGCTGCTCACCGTGCTGTTGGCCGTCGGCCTGCGCAAACCCACCGCGCGGATCGGTCCGGCCCGGATGGCCGAGGAGGAGGCCTGGTCGGACCTCGCCGCCGTGATGGAGGAGGCCATCCACGGCCAGGACGACGTGCGCACCAGCCTCGCCCGGCCGTACGTGCTGCGCCTCTACGCCCGCCGGGCCGCCGAGGTGCTCGCCCGGGGCGTGCGGGTGTGGCGGATGTCGGCCCAGGTCACCACCGTTGCCGCCGGCGTCATCCGGGCCGGGATCGCGGCCGTGGTGCTCGGCGGCGCGTGGGCGCTGGTCACCGGCCGGGTCGACGGCGCCCGCCTCACCGCGATCTGGCTGCTCGCCGTCGGCTTCGGCATGACCGTCGAGCACGTCAGCCGGATGGTGCCCGAACTCCAGTACGCCCTCGGCGCGTGGGGACGGGTGCAGCTGCTGGCGAACTCCCCCCAGGAACCCGAGGGCGGGGCCGCCCCGGCCGAGGGGGACCTGGTGGTGCGGGGCCTCACCTTCCGCTACGCGGGTGCCGACGACGGGCGCGGGCCCGCGCTGCGCGACGTCGACCTGACCTTCACGCGGGGCCGCTCGTACGCCCTGGTCGGCCGGACCGGCTCCGGCAAGTCGACACTGGCCAAGGTGCTCACCCGGGCCGTCGACGTGCCGCCCGGGACGGTCTTCCTGGCCGGCGACGACGTGTGCGACCTCGACGTCGAGGCGCTGCGCCGGTGGATCGCCGTGGTGCCCCAGCGCACCGAGATCCTCGCCGGCACCCTCGCCGAGAACGTCGCGCTGTTCGATCCGAACCTGCTCGACGCCGCCGCCCGGGCACTGCGCGAGCTGGGGCTGGACGGCTGGATCGCCGAGCTGCCCGCCGGCCTGGACACCCGGCTGGGCGACGGCGGGCACGTGCTCTCGGCGGGCCAGGAGCAGCTGGTCGCCTTCGCCCGGATCCTGGTGCGCGACCCGCACGTGGTGATCCTCGACGAGGCCACCGCCCGCCTCGACCCGGTGACCGAGGCGCGGGTGCAGCAGGCCACCGAGCGGTTGCTGCATGACCGGATCGGCATCGTCATCGCGCACCGCCTCTCCTCCGTGCGCCGCTGCGACGAGGTGGTGGTGATGGCCGACGGCGCGGTCGTCGAGGCCGGGCCGCTGCACTCCTCGGAACGCTTCGCCGAGCTGCTCGCCACCAGCCACGCCACCGCGTACGCCCACGCGGCGCCGGGTCGCTCCGGCGGGGTGGACCTGCTGACCGGTCCGTCGGACCCGTGGCCGCCCGCCGACCCGGACGAGGCCCTCCCGCCGGCCGCGCCCCCGCTTGTCCCGCCGGTCACGCTCCTGGCCGTCGCGCCCCCGGACGGGTCGTCCGCCGCGACCCCGACGGAGTCGTCGGCCGCGCCCCCGGTCGGGTCGGCCGGCGGTGGTACTGGCACGTCCGAGGAGGCCGGCGAGCCGGCCCTGCGTGGGCTACGGGGGCTCCGGGAGATCCTGCGGCTGTGCGTCAACGACGCGCGGTACGGACTCGCCTCGCTCTCGCTGTTCCTGCTGCTCGTGCTTCTCGGGCTGGAGGGGCCGGTGCTGCCCTGGCTCTGGGCCGACCTGGTCGACGGCACCGGCGACCCGTGGAAGCCGGCGCTGGGGATCGTCCTCGGCCTGCTGGTGACCCTGCCGGTGCCGTACCTCACCGGCCTGCGGTTCCCGCAGTGGTGGGTCCGGCAGATGCTGCGGATCAGCCTGCGCCTGGTGCACGGCCAGACCGGGCCCCGCCGGGTCAGCGGGCACACCCCGGCCGAGGTGGTGGCCCAGGGCGGCGACACCGAGCGGGTGGTGCAGCTCGCCGACAACGTGATGGACCAGGGGATCTCGCTCCTGCTCCTGGTCACCATGACCGCCGTCACCGGCAGCGTGGTGCCGGGGCTCTTCTTCGCGGGCACGATGCTGGTCTCCGGGCTGGCCGCGACGCTGTTCGGCCCCAAGCTGGAACGTTCCGCCCGGGCCACCGTCGCGGCCCGGGCCGCGTTCGCCACCGCGCTGGTCTCCTCGCTGTCGGCCGCCCGTACGGTCAAACTCGCCGGGGCCACCCGCCCGGTGCTGACCCACCTGGCCGACCTCGACGTGGTCCGCAGCGACCGGCAACGCCGGGAGATCTCGGTGCAGGTCTGGTCCCGGTCGACCCCGTCGCTGGTCAGCGGCCTGTTGCCGATCGGCGCGTGGGCGCTGTTCCTGGCCGGGCAGCTGTCGGCCGGCGCCACGCTGGTGGCGGTCGCCACCCTGGCCGCCGCCCGCTGGTTCGCCTGGACGACGGCGTCGCTGATCTCGCAGATCCCGTCGGCGCGGGTGTGGACCCGGCGGACGGTGGCGATGACCGGCGTGGAGGCGTACTCGGCGGCGGTGCCGGAGGTGGACCTGGGCGCGGGGACCGCCCCGGCGCCCGTCGTGCCACCCCGGCACCCGCTGCGCCGGCTGGAGCTGACCGGCTTCGGCGTCCGGCACACCGACGGGACGGTGGCCGTCCGCGACGTCGACCTGACGGTGGAACGCGGCCAGTTGGTGCTGGTCGTCGGCCCGGTCGGCTCGGGCAAGTCGTCGCTGCTGCGGGCGCTGGCCGGCATCGCGCCGCACACCGGCCGGCTGACCTGGAACGGCGACCTGGTCACCGAGCCGGAACTGTTCCTGCGCCCCCACCAGGTGGGCTACGTCGGCCAGCTGCCCCGGGTGCTCTCCGGCACGGTCGCGGACAACATCACCCTCGGCCACCAGGTGGACGCCGCGGCGGCGGTGTCGACCGCCCAGCTCGACCACGACCTGGCCGCGGCCGGGGGCGGGCTCGGGCTGCTGATCGGGCACAAGGGCACCCGGCTCTCAGGCGGGCAGTTGCAGCGCCTCGCGTTGGCCCGGGCGCTCGCCCCGCGTACCGAGCTGCTGGTGGCCGACGACGTCTCCTCGGCGCTGGACGTCACGACCGAGCTGGCGTTGTGGCAGGCGCTACGCGAGCACGGTGTGACCGTGGTGGGTTCGACCTCGAAGCGCGCCGCCCTGGTCCGGGCCGACCACGTCGTGGTCCTCCGCTCGGGCACGGTCGCCGCCCAGGGCCCCTGGCGCGACCTGGAACCCCACTGGTCCCACCTGGCCGGCTGACCCACCACCCCCACTCCCCCCGCCCCCACCCCCACTCCCGCCCCGCCCCGCCCACGTCGATCATGAGGTTGGCGGCACGGATGGAGATCGACATCGCCGCCAACCTCATGATCGACGTGGCGGGTGGGCGGGTGGCGGGGCAGGGAGCGGGGGAGGGGTGGGGTCGGGGGTCAGGTGGCGCGGGCGTACTGGTCGGGCCAGGTGGGGGTGGCGCCGAGCTTGGCGGCGGCCCGGTGCGGCCAGTACGGGTCCCGCAGGAGTTCCCGCCCGAGCAGGACCAGGTCGGCGTCGCCGGACGCGACGATCTCCTCGGCCTGCTCCGGCTCGACGATCAGGCCGACGGCGCCGGTGGCCACCCCCGCCTCCCGGCGCACCCGGGCGGCCAGCGGCACCTGGTAGCCCGGGCCGACCGGGATGGTCGCGCTGGCCGACGCGCCGCCCGAGGAGCAGTCGACCAGGTCCACCCCGGCGGCGGCCAGCTCGCCGGCGAGCACCACGCTGTCCTCGGCCGTCCAGCCCGCCGGCTCCCAGTCGGTGGCCGAGATGCGGGTCAGCACGGGCACGTCCTCGCCGACCGCCGCGCGCACCGCCCGCGCCACCTCCAGGGTGAGCCGCATCCGGCCGGAGCGGTCCCCGCCCCAGCCGTCGTCGCGGTGGTTCGTCAGCGGCGAGAGGAACTCGTGCAGCAGGTAGCCGTGCGCGGCGTGGATCTCCACGGCCGCGAACCCGGCGTCGACCGCCCGGCCGGCCGCCGCCGCGAACGCCTCGATGACGCCGGCGATGCCGGCCTCGTCCAGCGCGGTCGGCACCCGGTAGTCGGGCACGAACGGCGCGGACCCCGGGCCGACCGGCGTCCAGCCGCCCTCGGCGTCGGGCACCCCGCCCCGCCGGGACGCCCACGGCCGGTACGTCGACGCCTTGAACCCGGCGTGCGCGAGCTGCACGACCGGCACCGCGCCGTGCGCGGCGACGAACGCGGTCACCGGCCGCCAGGCGTCGACGTGCGCCCCAGACCAGAGCCCGGTGTCCTGCGGGCTGATCCGCCCCTCGGGCAGTACGGCGGTGGCCTCCGTCATCACCAGGCCCGCGCCGCCGACCGCCCGGGCGCCCAGGTGCACCAGGTGCCAGTCGGTGGGCAGGCCGTCCGGGCCGGCGGTGTACTGGCACATCGGCGCCAGGGCGATCCGGTTGGGCAGGGTCACGCTGCGCAGGGTGAGCGGGGTGAACAGGACACTCATGCGGTCATCCTCTCGGACGCGGGGAGGACCCCGGGGCGGGGCCCTCCCGACTCGTCGGGGTCGCGCCGGGCAGGCTCGCCCGCGAGCGCCGGGGCGGTCCAGGCCCGCCCGGGCGCCCGCGAGCGTTTCGGGCGGCTCAGGCCGGGACGGGGCGCAGCTCCTCCGGGCGGCGCGGGCCGTCGGCGTCGGCGTCCGCCAGGGCGAGCGGCGAGCGCCGGCCCGCCGAGTCGTACGCGGCCCGGTCCAGGGTGCCCTCGCGGGCGGCGACGATGGTCGGCACCAGTGCCTGGCCGGCGACGTTGGTGGCGGTGCGGATCATGTCCAGGATCGGGTCGATCGCCAGCAGCAGGCCGGCGCCGGCCAGCGGCAGGCCCAGCGTGCTCAGCGTCAGGGTGAGCATCACGATCGCGCCGGTCAGGCCGGCGGTGGCCGCCGAACCGACCACCGAGACGAAGGCGATCAGCAGGTAGTCGGTGATCCCGAGGTCCATCCCGAAGACCTGGGCGACGAAGATCGCGGCCAGCGCCGGGTAGACCGCCGCGCAGCCGTCCATCTTCGTGGTGGCGCCGAACGGCACCGCGAAGGAGGCGTACTCGCGGGGGACGCCGAGGCGCTCGACCGAGCGCTGGGTCACCGGCATCGTGCCCACCGAGGAGCGGGAGACGAAGGCCAGCTCGATCGCGGGCCAGGCGCCGGCGAAGAAGCGCAGCGGGTTGAGCCGGCCGGCGCCGACCAGCAGCAGCGGGTAGACCACGAACAGCACGATCGCGCAGCCGACGTAGACGGCGGTGGTGAACTTGGCGAGCGGGGCCACCAGGTCCCAGCCGTACGAGGCGACGGCGTTGCCGATCAGGCCGAGGGTGCCGATCGGGGCGAGCCGGATGACCCACCACAGCGCCTTCTGGACGATCTCCAGCAGCGCGCGGTTGATCGCCACGAACGGCTCCGCGGGCTCGCCGACCAGCAGCGCCGCCGCGCCGACGACGAGGGCCAGGAAGACGATCTGGAGCACGTTGCCGTCGACGAAGGCGCCGACCGGGTTGGTCGGCACGATGCCGGTGAGGAAGTCGGTCCACGAGCCGGTCCTCGTGGGCGCGGTGGCGCCGGCGGTGTCGAGGGTGACGCCGCGGCCCGGGTCGGTCAGCACACCGAGCCCGATGCCGACGCCCACCGCGATCAGCGCGGTGACGCCGAACCAGAGCAGGGTCTTCAGGGCCAGCCGGGCGGCGTTGGCCACCCCGCGTAGGCTGACCACGCTGACCACGATGGCGGTGAAGACCAGCGGCGGAACGGCCAGCTTGAGCAGCTGGACGAAGAGGCCGCCGACGGTGTCGAGGGTGCTGGTGAGCCAGCTGAGGTCGTTGGCGCGGGCGAGGAAGCCGAGCGCCACGCCGAGGACGAGGCCGAGCAGGATCTGCACGGAGAAGGGAATCTTGCGCAGGGCGGAAGCCATCAGGGTGTGTCCCAGGGTCTGGAGGTCGGAACGGGCAGCGTCAGGAGAGCGGCTGCGCCGGACAGACGCCGCTGGCCTGCAGTCGGAGGTCGACATACAGGCGCACGGTCAGGTGCCAGACGTTGGTCATCGCCGCCGAGGATAACGCCGGCCGTCGATGCTGCGGAAGGAGTCTCCGTGGTGACGCCCCTTACAGCAGGTGCAAGAACGGACCGTTCCCCCATCCCCGGCGGCGCAGGTGCCCCCGCTCACCGGCGGAGGGCGACGGCGGTCGCGGAGGCCGTACCCCACAGGACGGCCACCAGCAGCAGCAGCCGCTCCAGGACCGCGATCAGGCCGCCGCGCCCCACGAAGACCAGGGCCACGGCGGTCGCGCCCGCCAGCGGCAGGGCCACCGCCACGGCCGCCGCGGCCAGCCGGCGCAGCGCCGGCGGCGCCGCCCGGGTGAGCGTGACCGCCAGCATCGCGAGGACCACCGCCGCCACCGCGAGGATGCTCGCCGCGCCGTGCACCAGGTCCGCCGCGGTCGCCCGCTCGAACGGCGGCAGCGGGCAGCCGGCGCTGCACGTCACCGCCCCGGAGACCAGCGCGAAGACGCTCCCGGCCGCGAGCAGCCCGGCCGCCGCCCGCAGCACCGGGGGCAGCGCCGCCGCGAGCAGCAGCAACCCGACCGCCAGGGCGAAGACCCCGATCCGGTACGCCGGGGCGTACGCGCTGTCGGTGACGCCCGCCTCGCTGACGTACCCGGTCAGACCCGGCCCGGGACCGGCGACCACGGCGACGGTCACCGCGAGCGCGCCCCCGACTACGCAGGCGGCGGAGGCCGACGCGGCGGCGGCCCGGGGCGGGGCGGTACGCGGGCCGGCCCGGCGCGGCTCAGCCACGCCCGTGCGGCGTGGTCCAGCCGGAGGTGTCGGGGCCCAGCGGGACGATCCCCGTCGGGTTGATCGCCGCGTGGGTGCCGTAGTAGTGCCGCTTGATGTGGTCGAAGTCGACCGTCTCGCCGAAGCCCGGGGTCTGGAACAGGTCCCGCGCGTACGCCCAGAGCACCGGCAGCTCGGTGAGCTTCTGTCGGTTGCACTTGAAGTGCCCGTGGTATGCCACGTCGAAGCGGACCAGGGTGGTGAACAGCCGCACGTCGGCCTCGGTGATCGTGTCGCCCATCAGGTAGCGCCGGCCCGCCAGCCGTTCCGACAGCGCGTCGAGCCGGGCGAACAGCGCCGTGTACGCCTCGTCGTACGCGGCCTGGGAGGTGGCGAAGCCGCACCGGTAGACCCCGTTGTTGACGTCCCGGTGGATCTCCGCCATCAGGGCGTCCAGCTCCGGCCGCAGCGCCTCCGGGTAGAGGTCGGGCGCCCCGGGCCCGTGCAGGCTGCGCCACTGGGTGGACAGATCCAGGGTGAGCTGCGGATAGTCGTTCGTGACCACCCGGCCGGTGCGCGTGTCGACCAGCGCCGGCACGGTGACTCGCCCGGTGTAGTCGGGATCGGTGGCCAGGTACGCCTCGGAGAGGAAGCCGATGCCGAGCACCGGGTCGAAGCCGTCGGGGTCGAGGGCGAACCGCCAGCCCCGTTCGTCGCGGATCGGGTCGACCGTGCCGAGGGAGATCGCGTCCTCCAGGCCGAGCAGGCCGCGTACGATCCGGGCCCGGTGCGCCCACGGGCAGGCCCGGCACCAGATCAGCCGGTAGCGGCCCGGCTCCAGCGGCCACCGGCCCTGCGCGTCCGGCCCGCCACCGGGCGGCGAGTCGGAGTCCGGGGTGACCCGACCGGTGAACCGGTTGGGCTGGCGGACGAACTCGCCGCCGCCGCTGGTCTCTGCGCTGAACTGGGCCCGGGCCATGCCGCCAACCTATCCGCTGCGCGCGCGGATATCCTGGCGGCCGGGCGTCCCCGCGACCCGGAACCGCCCGCCCCCCGCCCCTTCCCACCCCCCGAAGGATCGCGCTGATGACCGTGGCATACCTGGTGGCCGGTGTCCGCACCCCGATCGGCCGGTACGCCGGCGCCCTCGCCGGCGTCCGCCCCGACGACCTGGCCGCGCACGTGATCCGCGAACTGGTCGCCCGGCACCCGTCGGTGGACTGGGCGCGGGTGGACGACGTGATCCTGGGCTGCGCCAACCAGGCCGGCGAGGACAACCGCAACGTGGCCCGGATGGCGGCGCTGCTCGGCGGGCTGCCCGAGGAGGTGCCCGGCAGCACGGTCAACCGGCTCTGCGGCTCCGGCCTGGACGCCCTGGCCACCGCGGCCCGCTCCGTCGTCGCCGGCGAGGCCGACCTCGTGGTGGCCGGCGGGGTGGAGAGCATGAGCCGTGCCCCGTTCGTGATGCCGAAGGCGACCACCCCGTTCTCCCGCACCGCCGAGGTCTACGACACCACCATCGGCTGGCGACTGGTCAACCCGCTGATGAAGAAGCGGTGGGGCATCGACTCCATGCCGGAGACGGCGGAGAACGTCGCCGTCGAGTACGGCGTCGGCCGCGCCGAGCAGGACGAGTTCGCGTACCGGTCGCAGCAGCGGGCCGCGAAGGCGCAGGCCGACGGCCGGTTCGCCGAGGAGATCGTGCCGGTGACCGTGCCTGCGGGGCGGCGCGAGACGAAGCTCGTCGAGGTCGACGAGCACCTCCGGGAGACCTCGCTGGAAAAGCTCGCCGCGCTGCCCACCCCGTTCCGCGAGGGCGGCACGGTGACCGCCGGCAACTCGTCGGGCGTCAACGACGGCGCGGTGGCGCTGCTGGTCGCCTCGGAGGCGGCCGTGGCCCGCTACGGCCTGACCCCGCTGGCCCGGGTCGCCGGCGCCGCCGCGGCCGGCGTACCCCCGCGGGTGATGGGCGTCGGGCCGGTGCCGGCCACCCGGAAGCTGCTCGAGCGCCTCGGCCTCGGCCTCGACGCGGTCGACGTCATCGAGCTGAACGAGGCGTTCGCCGCGCAGTCCGTCGCGGTGCTGCGCGAGCTGGGCCTGCCGACCGACGCCGAGCACGTCAACCCGAACGGCGGGGCGATCGCGCTCGGGCACCCGCTCGGCGCGAGCGGCGCCCGGCTGGCGCTGACGGCCGCGCTGGAGCTGCGTCGCCGGGGCGGGCGCCGGGCGCTGGCCACCATGTGCGTCGGCGTGGGGCAGGGCATCTCGCTGCTGCTGGAGTCCGCCTGACCCGTGGCCCGGGCTCCACGAGGGAGCCGGCCGGTCCCGCTCCGGCCAGGCGCGAAGCCGACCAGCGGGACCGGCGTGCGCGGGAGGGAGTCCGTTCGCCGGCCCGCCCGATCGACGTGCGGTGGCCGGGCCGTTACGGGTGCGGTGTCCGGTCCGTGACGGACATCCGACGGGCCGACGAAGTGGGTCATGGGACCTCCCGGACCGGGGAGTTCCCAGCCTAGAGTGGTGAGCACCACACGACCCGCGGGTCGGCCGGTGCCTCGCGTGCCCCACGCACCCCGGCACCGGTTCCCTCCCGCACCGCGGCGACGACCATGAGGTGCAGCAGTGCAGATGCCGGACGGACTTCCCGCCGAGATCGACCTCTCCCGGCCGAGCGCGGCCCGGGTGTACGACTACTTCCTCGGTGGGGCGCACAACTTCGAGATCGACCGGCAGCTGGCCGAGCAGATCGCCGGCATGACCCCGAACCTGGCGGCGACCATGCGCGCCGGCCGGGAGTTCCTGCGTCGCGCCGTACGCACGCTGCTCGACGCCGGCATCGACCAGTTCCTCGACATCGGCTCCGGCATCCCCACCGTGGGCAACGTGCACGAGGTCGCCCAGACGGCCAACCCGAAGGCCCGGGTGGTCTACGTCGACATCGACCCGGTCGCGGTGGCGCACAGCCGGGAGCTGCTCGCCGGCGACGAACTGACCGGGGTGATCCACGGCGACCTGCGCGAGCCGGAGCGGATCCTGGCCGCGGCCCGTGACCTCGGGCTGCTCGACTTCAACCGGCCGCTGGGCATCCTGCTCGCCGGGGTGGTGCACTTCGTCGGGGACGCCGACCGCCCCGGTGACGTCCTGGCCACCCTCCGGGCCGCCGCGGCCCCGGGCAGCCACCTGGTCATCTCGCACTCCACGTTCGAGGACCAGCCGCAGGAGATGCTCGACGCGCAGCGGCTCTCGGCGCGTACCGACACCGAGATCACGCTGCGCTCCCGGGCCGAGGTGACGAGCTTCTTCGGC
The DNA here is from genome assembly GCF_049841695.1 of Micromonospora sp. DT178. Classification (NCBI taxonomy): domain Bacteria; kingdom Bacillati; phylum Actinomycetota; class Actinomycetes; order Micromonosporales; family Micromonosporaceae; genus Micromonospora; species Micromonospora sp. DT178. Next base: position 297,122 of record NZ_JBNCKV010000003.1, on the reverse strand, counting down.
GACTGGACGCTCCTGGAGCCGGGCGTGGTGCACATGCCGCTGTGGCGCCCCGACTCGCCCTCCGACGTCGACGAGCACCCGGAGCGGTTCGGCGCCTTCGGCGGCGTCGCCCGGTACGACCAGCCCACCGCCTGAGCCGATGGCCGCCGTCCCGGAGCCCGGCGGCGACGACCTCAGCCGGTCGGGCGCCCAGCGGTACGCGGCCGAGTGGGCCCGGGCGGTGCGCCGGCTCGGTTTCGTGCCGCTCAGCGCGGCCGAGACCGAGCGCCTGCTGCACCTGCACACCGTCCGGCTGGCCCAGGCCCTGCTCGCCGAGCCCTTCTCGGCCCTGCCGGCCGAGGAGGTGGGGCGCGCGCTGGTCGAGGCGCACCTGACCGAGCCCCGGGTGCTCGACTGGTCGGTGCGGGCCCTCGGCGACCGGTTCCCCGCCCGGGTGGTGCCGGGCCGGACCCACCGGGACGAGACGGCGCAACGGGTCGCGGCGTTGCAGGGCGGGCTCGCCGCCGGCTTCGCCCGCGCCCTGCGCGACCGTACCTTCGCCCAGCAGGAGCGGATCGCCCGCTCGGCCTGGCAGGCCCGCGACGACGTCGAGCAGGCCCTGCGGGACAGCGAGGCCCGGTTCCGGGCGGTCTTCGTGGGAGCGGCCACGGGCATCGGCATCGCCGGCGTCGACGGCCAGATCATCGACGTCAACCAGGCGTTCGCGGACATGCTCGGCTACTCCATCGAGGAACTGCGGCAGACCAACGTGGCCGCGCTGTTCCACCCCGACGACGCGGCCGGGATGTGGGAGCTCTACCAGGAGTTGATCGAGGGCAAGCAGGACCGGGCCCGGGTGGAGAAGCGCTACTACCGCAAGGACGGCAGCGTGGTCTGGACGGATCTGTCCGTCTCGCTGATCCGCCACGACGACGGCCGGCCACGGTTCACCGTCGCGATGATCGAGGACATCACCGAGCGGCACGAACTCCAGCAGCGGCTGCGCTTCCAGGCGCTGCACGACCCGCTCACCGGCCTGCCCAACCGGACCCTGTTCTTCGAGACGCTGGGCCGGGTCTTCGACGTCGCCGACGCGGCCCGGCGGGTCGGGGTCTGCTTCCTCGACCTGGACGGCTTCAAGGCGGTCAACGACAGCCTCGGCCACGACCTCGGTGACCGGCTGCTCGTGGTGATCGCCAAGCGGCTGGCCGACTGTGTCGCGGGCCGCGGCCACCTCGTCGCCCGGATGGGTGGGGACGAGTTCGTCATCCTGGTCGACGACGGCGCCGGCATCGACGACGCGGTACGCGTCGCCGAGGAGGCCCTGGCGGCGGTCTCCGCCCCGGTCCGCATCGGCGAGCAGCAGCTCGCGGTGTCGGCGAGCGTCGGCATCGTCGAGTGCCCGGTCGGCGGGACGAGCGCCTCGGAACTGATGAAGGCCGCGGACACCACGCTCTACTGGGCGAAGGCGGAGGGTCGGGGCCGGTGGGCGGTCTACGACCCGGAGCGCGGCGCCCGGGACATCGCCCGTTCCGCCCTGGCCGCCGGGCTGCCGGCGGCGCTGGACCGGGGCGAGTTCGTCGTGCACTACCAGCCGATCGTGTCCCTGCTGGAGGGCTCGATGCTGGCCGTTGAGGCGCTGGTCCGGTGGCAGCACCCGGAGCTGGGACTGATCGGGCCGGACCGGTTCATCGGGCTCGCCGAGGAGACCGGCCTGATCGTCCGGCTCGGTGAGTGGGTGCTGCGCCAGGCCTGCCGGGACGCGGAGGCGTGGCGACGCGAGTTCCCCCGGGCGCAGCTGGTGGTCAGCGTCAACCTGGCCGCCCGGCAGGCCGACGACCCGGGGATCGTGGACACCGTCGCCGACGCGCTGGCCTCCACCGGGCTGCCGGCGGATCTGCTGCAACTGGAGCTGACCGAGAGCGCGGTGATGGGCACCGCCGGGGAGCCGCTGCGGTCGCTGCACCGGCTCGCCGCCCTCGGCGTACGGATGGCGATCGACGACTTCGGCACCGGCTACTCCAATCTGGCGTACCTGCGCCGGTTGCCGATCCACTGCCTGAAGTTGGCCGGGCCGTTCGTCGAGGGCATCCGGGGTGAGGATGCCGAGGCGGTGCCCGACCACCGTGACGAACGCATCGTGGACGCGCTGGTCCGGCTGGCGCACGCGCTGGAGCTGTGGGTCACCGCCGAGGCGGTGGAGACCGGGGTGCAGGCCGAGCGGCTGCGCGCGCTGCGCTGCGACACCGGGCAGGGGCGGTTCTTCGGGCCGCCCGCCCCGGCGGCGGAGATCACCGCCCGGCTGCGCGACGACGAGCGGGGAGCGACGGCATGAGCCTGACGGACAGCGAGGCGGCGGTCGCCGTACTCGCCGGGTTGGCGATCCTCGCCGGGCTCGCCGGGGTGGTGGTGCCCGGCCTGCCGGCGCTGCCGCTGTGCTGGGGCGGGGTGCTGGTCTGGGCGATCTTCGGCGGCGCCGGGCCCGGCCGCTGGGCGGTGCTCGCCGCCGCGACCGTGGTCGCCGCCGGCGGCACCGTCGTCAAGTACGCCTGGCCGGGGCGGAACCTGAAACGCACCGGGGTGCCCACCTCGTCGCTGCTCGCCGGTGGCCTGCTGGGGCTGGTCGGCTTCTTCGTGATCCCGGTGATCGGGCTGGTGCTCGGCTTCGTCGGCGGGGTGTGGGCGGCGGAGCGGCTGCGGCTGGGCGACTCCCGGCTGGCCTGGCCGGCGACGAAGCAGGCGGTCGCGGCGGCCGGCCTGTCCATGCTGGTCGAGTTCCTCGCCGGTCTGCTCGTCGCCGCGCTCTGGGTCGCCGGCCTGCTGCTCACCTGAGACGGTGCTGCCGGGCCGGGCCGGTGCGCTGCGGGGCAGTGCGGGCCAGGGCGGCGTGGGGTCGGGCGGTGCGGTCGCGGCGGTGCGGTCGCGGTGGTGCGGGTCAGGGCGGTGGGAGGCGGCGGCGCGGGGCGTACGTCGGGTACGGCGCAGCGCCGTACAGGTGAGAGAGAGGTGACGTGCCCCGCGCCGCCGCGTGCCGGGCGGTCCGAGCGCCCGGCGGGTGGCCCGTCGCGATCGGGCCTGGTCACGGGCTCAAGCATGCGGCGCACGCGCCGGCACGGCAACGCAATTTGCCCGCCCGCCCGCCCCGCCCCGCCCCGCTCGCCCGCCCGGTCGGTCGGTCGACGGGAGGGCCGGGCGGGTCGGTCGCGGGCCGTGCACCCGCCGACCGCCTGTCGAGCTGCCCCGTCGGGTGGGGCGCTCGGCCCGACGCCGTGCGCGCCTCCCGGCGTGCCCGCCCGGATCGGTCCGGCTTCGCCTGGTCCGGTCTGTACTGTTCCGGTCCGGCCCGTTCTGGTCTGTACTGTTGCGGCCCGGCTCGTACGGTGGGCGCCGGTCTCATGGACGGGGCAGCTCGACAGGGGCTGCCGGCAACACCCGGCGCCCCGGGGGCGGTTGCCGGGATGCCGGGCAGGGCATTGACGGTCAACCGGTTAGCCAGTAGACCTTGGTGATGGAGGCCCGCCGATGAGGAAAGCTCCGCTCACGTTGGAACAGTTGCGGGTCGCCGTCGCCGAGGGCGAGATCGACACCGTGGTGCTGGCCCTGGTCGACATGCAGGGCCGGTTGCAGGGCAAGCGGTTCCACGCGCCCTACTTCCTCGACGAGGTGGCCGCGCACGGCAGCGAGGGCTGCAACTACCTGCTGGCCGTGGACGTCGACATGAACACGGTCGACGGGTACGCGATGTCGAGCTGGGAACGCGGCTACGGCGACTTCGCCATGGTGCCGGACCTCGACACGCTGCGCCGGGTGCCCTGGCAGCCGGGCAGCGCGCTGCTCCTGGCTGACCTGGCCTGGCTGGACGGGTCCCCGGTGGTGGCCTCGCCCCGGCAGATCCTGCGTCGGCAGCTCGACCGGCTGGCCGCACACGGGCTGACCGCGTACGCCGGCACCGAGCTGGAGTTCGTGCTGTTCCGCGACTCGTACGAGGACGCCTGGCAGCGCGGCTACCGGGACCTGACCCCGGCCAACCAGTACAACGTGGACTACTCCCTGCTCGGCACCGCCCGGGTGGAGCCGCTGCTGCGCCGCATCCGGCGGGAGATGGCCGGCGCGGGGCTCACCCCGGAGAGCGCGAAGGGGGAGTGCAACCTCGGCCAGCACGAGATCGCCTTCCGCTACGACGAGGCGGTGGCCTGCGCCGACCACCACGTGATCTACAAGAACGGGGCGAAGGAGATCGCCGCCCAGGAGGGCATGTCGATCACCTTCATGGCCAAGCCGAACGCGCGGGAGGGCAACTCCTGCCACATCCACTTCTCGCTGCGCGACGCCGACGGCCGCTCGGCGATGCTCGGCGACGGGCCGGCGCACCTGTCGACGACCGGGCAGCGGGTGCTGGCCGGGCTGCTGGCCACGATGCGCGAGTTCAGCCTCCTGTTCGCCCCGAACATCAACTCGTACAAGCGCTACCAGCTCGGGTCGTTCGCACCCACCGCGCTGCGCTGGGGCACCGACAACCGCACCTGCGCGCTGCGGCTGGTCGGGCACGGGCAGGGCATGCGGGTGGAGAACCGGGTGCCGGGAGCGGACGTGAACCCGTACCTGGCGATCGCGGCACTCGTCGCGGGCGCGGTGCACGGCATCGAGCGGGAGCTGGAACTGGGCGAGGAGTGCACCGGCAACGCGTACGACGATCCGGCCGCCGAACGGGTCCCCGCCACGCTCCGCGACGCCCTGGCCCTCTGGGAGGGCTCGACGGTGGCCGCCGAGGCGTTCGGCGACGAGGTGACGGCCCACTACGCCAACCAGGCACGGATCGAGCTGACGGCCTTCGACGCCGCCGTGACGGACTGGGAACTGATCCGTGGCTTCGAACGCCTCTGACCCCCACCGTGAGGCACCACAACTGCATGATCGACGCCGCAGGCGCCGCGGGGCGGCAGGGAGAGGGGAGGGGTGGGCTTGAGTGAGGTGGTGGATCCGGCTACCGGGGAGGTCGTGGGGTTCGTGCCCGCCACGTCGGTCGGGGAGGTCGATGCGGCGATAGCGCGGGCGGACGCGGCCTTCCGGCGCTGGCGGGGGGTGGCACCGGGGGAGCGGGCGCGGGTGCTGCGGCGGTTCGCGGCGGTGGTCGACGCACACCTGGAGGAGCTGGCGCGGCTGGAGGTGCGCAACTCCGGGCACACCATCGGCAACGCGCGGTGGGAGGCGGGCAACGTCCGCGACGTCCTCGACTACTACGCGGGCGCGCCGGAGCGGCTGACCGGGCGGCAGATCCCGGTGCCGGGCGGCCTCGACGTGACGTTCCACGAGCCGCTCGGCGTGGTCGGGGTGATCGTGCCGTGGAACTTCCCCATGCCCATCGCCGCCTGGGGGTTCGCGCCGGCGCTCGCGGCCGGCAACACCGTGGTGCTCAAGCCCGCCGAGCTGACCCCGCTGACCGCGCTGCGTTTGGCCGAGCTGGCGCGCGAGGCGGGCGTGCCCGACGACGTGTTCACCGTGCTGCCGGGCGCCGGGTCGGTGGTGGGGGAGCGCTTCGTCACCCATCCCGCCGTCCGCAAGGTCTGCTTCACCGGCTCCACCGAGGTGGGCACCCGGATCATGGCCGGCTGCGCCGCGCAGGTGAAGCGGCTGACCCTGGAGCTGGGCGGAAAGAGCGCCAACCTCGTCTTCGCCGACGCCGACCTGGAGCGGGCGGCGGCCACCGCCCCGTACGCCGTCTTCGACAACGCCGGCCAGGACTGCTGCGCCCGGTCGCGGATCCTGGTCCAGCGGCCGGCGTACGACCGCTTCCTGGAGCTGCTCGAACCGGCGGTGCGCGCGCTGCGGGTGGAGGACCCGGCCCGGGAGACCGCCGAGATGGGGCCGCTGATCTCCGCGGCCCAGCGGGACCGGGTGGCCGGGTACGTCGACGGGGCGAACGTGGCCTTCGCCGGCTCCCGCCCCGACGGCCCCGGCTTCTGGTACGCCCCGACGGTGCTGCTCGCCGACTCGCCCGCGGACCGGCACTGGCGCGAGGAGATCTTCGGCCCGGTCGTCTCCGTGCTCCCGTTCGACGACGAGGCCGACGCGATCCGGCTGGCCAACGACACCGAGTACGGCCTGTCCGGCTCGGTCTGGACGCGGGACGTGGGCCGGGCGGTGCGGGTGGCGCGGGCCGTGGAGGCGGGCAACCTCAGCGTCAACTCGCACTCCTCGGTGCGGTACTGGACGCCCTTCGGCGGGATGAAGCGCTCCGGGCTGGGCCGCGAGCTGGGCCCGGACGCGCTGCACGCCTTCACGGACGTCAAGAACGTGTTCATCGCGACGGAGGAGTGATCAGGTGCTGGGTCGTCTTGAGGGCCGGGTGGCCGTGGTCACCGGAGCGGGCAGCGGGATCGGGCTGGCCACCGTGCGGCGGTTCGCCGCCGAGGGGGCCCGGGTGGTCTGCGTGGACGTCGACCCGGAGGCGGGCGGGCGGGCCGCCGAGGAGGTCGGCGGCGAGTTCGTCGCCACGGACGTCGCCGACGAGGCGGCCGTACGGGACCTGTTCGACGGGGTGGCCGAGCGGCACGGGCGCATCGACGTGGCGTTCAACAACGCCGGCATCTCCCCGCCGGAGGACGACTCCATCCTGACCACGGGGCTGGACGCCTGGGAGCGGGTGCTGCGGGTCAACACCACGAGCGTCTACCTCTGCTGCAAGCACGTCATCCCGCACATGCGCCGGCAGGGCCGGGGTTCGATCATCAACACCGCGTCGTTCGTGGCCCTGATGGGGGCGGCCACCTCGCAGATCGCGTACACGGCGAGCAAGGGCGGGGTGCTGGCGATGACCCGGGAGCTGGGCGTGCAGTTCGCCCGGGAGGGCATCCGGGTCAACGCGCTCTGCCCCGGCCCGGTCGCCACCCCGCTGCTGCTGGAACTCTTCGCCGCCGACCCGGAGCGGGCCGCCCGCCGGCTGGTGCACGTGCCGATGGGGCGGTTCGGGAAGCCGGAGGAGATCGCCGCGGCGGTGGCGTTCCTGGCCAGCGACGACTCGTCGTTCATGACCGCCGCGCAGTTCGTCGTGGACGGCGGCATCACCGGCGCGTACGTCACCCCGCTGTGAGCCGGCCACTGATCGGGATCACCGCGTACGTCGAGCCGGTCGGCTGGGGGGTGTGGCGGGACGTGCCGGCGGTGCTGGTGCCCGAGGCGTACGTCCGGGCGGTTACCGCGGCCGGGGGCCGGGCGGTGGTGCTGCCCCCGGACGACCGTGACGCGGACGTGCTGCGGGTGCTCGACGGCCTGGTCCTGGCCGGCGGCGCGGACGTCGACCCGGCCCGGTACGGCCAGCTTCCGGCGCCCCGCACCGAGAGCCGCCCGGAGCGCGACGCGGGCGAGTTGGCCCTGCTCACCGCCGCCCTCGACACGGACCTGCCGGTGCTCGGGGTCTGCCGGGGGATGCAGCTGCTCGCCGTGGCGGCCGGCGGGTCGCTGCACCAGCACCTGCCGGACCTGGTGGGGCACGACCTGCACCGTCCCGCCCCCGGCGTCTACGGCGGGCACGGCGTGCGGTTCGCCCCGGGCAGCCTGGCCGCGACGGTGATGGCCGGGGTGGGGCGGGTCAACTCGTACCACCACCAGGCGGTGGCCGACCCGGGCCGGCTGACGGCGACGGGCTGGTCCGACGACGGGGTGGTCGAGGCGGTCGAGGATCCGCGCCGGCCCTTCCTGCTCGGCGTGCAGTGGCACCCGGAGAACGAGCCCGACCCGCGGCCGATCGCCGCACTGGTCCGGGCCGCCCAGGAAGGCCGGTCCGCCCCGGCGCGTCGGTGACACCCCTCCCCGCACCGTTCCGGCGGGCGAGGGAGGTGTCGCAGATCACAGTCGCCCGCCGGGTGGCGCCTGACCGGCGCCGCATCGTCCCGTGCACGGGACTGAAATGCCACGCTGGTCCGGATTCGGGTGACCGGCCGTCCCGTGTGGATCCCGCCCCGCGACGCCGCCGCCGGGGAGCGGCGACCGGGTGTGGCGGACATGAACAGCGCACGGTGGGCGGTATGCGTTACGTTGCTCGTCCGTCGGGGTACCAAGCGGGGCACGGCCGGTCGGATCACCGGGCCGAGGCGGTGATGGCCGGAGCGGGAGGAACTATGAGCTCGGCCCAGGGGGGCGTGGACGAGGGTTGCCCGTCCGAGGGAGGGCAGAGCGTCGAGTTCCCCCCGATGCTGGCCGCCGCCTTCGCCGGCGGCGGTGAGATGGGCGAGCTGATGGGCCGCCTCGACTGGTCCGCCCATCCGCTCGGCACCCCCGACCGCTGGCCGGCGACGCTCTGCTCGGCGCTCGGCCTGATGCTCGCCTCCAGCTCGCAGATCGTCATGTTCTGGGGCGAGGACGAGCTCGCCTTCTACAACGACGCCTACCGCCCCACGATCGGTGGCAAGCACCCGGACGTGCTGGGCCAGCCGGCCCGCGAGCACTGGGCGGAGACCTGGAGCGTGCTCGGGCCGCTGCTGGAGGGCGTCCGGCGGGACAGCCGGTCGTACCGCGCGCAGGACCACCCCTTCCCGCTCGACCGCCGCGGTTTCCTGGAGGAGACCTACTTCGACGTCTCCTACGACCCGATCCTGGGCGCCGACGGCGCCGTCGACGGTGTCTTCTGCATCGTCAACGAGACCACCGGCCGGGTGGTCGGGGAGCGCCGGCTGCGGCTGCTGGCCGAGCTGGGCACCGAACTGGCCGAGGTGGACAGCAGGCCCGAGCTGGGCCGGGCCGCCGCGGCGGTGCTCGACCGGCACCGGTCGGACGTGCCGTTCTCGCTGGTGTACCTGCTCGACGAGGCCGGCGAGCTGGCCCTGACCGGGTGCGGCGGCGTCGGCCCCCGGGCGGTCGCCACGCCCCCGTCGGCGCGGCTCGTCGAGGTCACGGCCGCCGGCACCGCCGCCACCGTCGCCGTGACGGACCTGCTCACCGAGGCGCCGGCCGACGCGACCGGCGAGGCGCTGGTGCTGCCGGTCACCGCCGGGAACGAGACCGTGGGCACGCTGGCCGTCGGCGTCGCCCGCCGGCTGCCGCTCACCGACGAGTACCAGGACTTCTTCGACCTGGTCGCCGCGCAGATCTCCCGGGCCGTCGGGCGGCAGCAGGCGTACGAGCAGGAACGCACCCGCGCCGCCGAGCTGGCCGCCCTGGACCGGGCCAAGACCAGCTTCTTCGCCAACGTCAGCCACGAGTTCCGCACCCCGCTGACCCTGGTGCTCGGCCCGCTGGAGGACCTGCTGGCCGACCCGGCGCTGCCCGAGGCGTACACCGACCGCCTCACCACCATGCACCGCAACGCGCTGCGGCTGCTCAAGCTGGTCAACACGGTGCTCGACTTCTCCCGGCTGGAGTCCGGGCGGCTGTCCGCCCGCTACCAGCCCACCGACCTCGCCGACTACACCGCCCGCCTGGCCAGCACGTTCCGGTCGGCCACCCAGCGGACCGGGCTGCGCCTGGTCGTGGACTGCCCGCCGCTGCCGGCGCCGGTCTTCGTGGACCGGGACATGTGGGAGAAGGTCGTCCTCAACCTGGTCTCGAACGCGGTGAAGTTCACCTTCGACGGCGAGATCCGGGTGCGGATCCGCGCGGTCGACGGGGCCGCCCGGCTGGAGGTCACCGACACCGGCGTCGGCATCGTGCCGGAGGAGCTGCTGCAGATCTTCGAGCGCTTCCACCGGGTGCCCGGGGTGCGTTCGCGCAGCCACGAGGGCACCGGGATCGGCCTGGCGCTGGTCCGCGAGCTGGTCGAGATGCACGGCGGCGAGGTGGCCGTGCGCAGCGGCGTCGACGAGGGCAGCACGTTCACGGTGACCGTCCCGTTCGGCGCCGGGCACCTGCCGGCCGAGCGGGTCGTCGGCGCCGGCCCCCCGGAGCAGGTCGAGCTGGCGCAGGTCGACCTGTACGTCGCGGAGGCGGCGCTCTGGACCGGCGCCACCGGGCCGGCCGACGGTGCCGGGTCGACGCGGGGGAGCGGCGCCGCCGGCCGGATCCTGGTCGCCGACGACAACGCCGACCTGCGCGAGCACGTCACCCGGCTGCTCGCCCCGTCCTGGGAGGTGGTCGCGGTCACCGATGGCGTGGAGGCGCTGCGGCACGCCGTCGACGGCTCGTTCGATCTGGTGCTGACCGACGTGATGATGCCCCGGCTCGACGGGTTCGGGCTGGTCGCCGCGTTGCGCGCGGATCCGCGTACCCGGCACGTGCCGATCGTGCTGCTCTCCGCCCGGGCCGGCTCCGCCGAGGAGGTCGCCGGGCTCGCGGTCGGCGCCGACGACTACCTCACGAAGCCCTTCTCCGGCCAGGAGTTGACCGCCCGGGTACGGGCCAACGTCGAGCTGGGCCAGCTCCGCGGGCAGATCATCCGTGGGCTGCGGGCCCTGGCCGACGCGGCGGTCGCGGTCAACACCGCCCGCTCCACGGCCGACGTGCTCCAGGTCGCCGCGCGGCACGCCCTGAGCCTCGCCGAGGCCGCCCGGGTGGTGGTCTCGGCCACCGGGATGCGCTTCGAGGCCGACGGCGGCGGGCTGGCCTCGATCGAGCCGTCCTTCGTGCTGCCGCTGACCGGCACCACCGGCGAACGGCTCGGCGAGCTGCGGGTCTGGCGCCCGGACGGTGACGGGGCCCACACCGACGAGGCCGCGCTCACCCAGCTCGCCCGGCTGGTCGGGGTGCGGTTGGAGAACGCCCAGCTCTACGAGGCCGAGCACCGCATCGCCACCACGCTCCAGCACAGCCTGCTGCCCCGGTCGCTGCCGCAGCTGCCGGGCGCCCTGGTGGCCAGCCGCTACCTGCCGGGCAGCGCCGACGTGGAGGTCGGCGGGGACTGGTACGACGTCGTCGCGCTCGGCGACGACGAGCTGGTGCTGGCGATCGGCGACGTCGTCGGCAAGGGCGTACGGGCGGCCGCCGCGATGGGCCAGCTCCGCAACGCGCTGCGGGCGTACGTCCTGGAGGGCTTCGATCCCGGCGAGTCGCTGACCCGGCTCAACCGGCTCGTCGGCACCAACGAGGGGCGCTCCTTCGCGACGGTGTTCTGCCTGTGGTTCAGCCCTCGTACCGGCCGGATGCGCTACGCCAGCGCCGGTCACCCGTCCCCCCTGCTGATCCGAGGAGACGACGTGGCGTTCCTGCACGACCGGGCGCTCGGGCCGCCGGTCGGGGCGATTCCCGACACGGCCTACCGGACGGTCGAGGGGGAGCTGGCCGCCGGGAGCCGGCTGCTGCTCTACACCGACGGGCTGATCGAGGACCGGCAGCAGGGCATCGACGCCGCGCTGGCCACGCTGCGGCAGGACGCGGCCACCCCCGGCGAGCACGTGACCGACCTGATCGACGCCGTGGTGGAGCGGGTCGCCGGGCGACCGTTGCGTGACGACGTCGCGGTGCTCGCCCTGGAGGCGGCGGAACTCAACCGGTTCGCGCTGCGGCTGCCGGCCGATCCCACCCGGCTCAGCGTGCTGCGCAAGCGGCTGGAGGACTTCCTCGTCGCGCACAAGGTCAGCGAGACGGACCTGTTCGACCTGACGGTCGCCGTCTCCGAGGCCGCCGCCAACGCCATCGAGCACCCGGTCGAGCCGGCCGAGCCGACGATCAGCGTGGAGGTGACCGTCTCCGACCGCACGGTGGTCGCCACGGTGCGCGACAGCGGCCGGTGGCGGGAGTCGACCGGATCGGGCTTCCGGGGGCGGGGGCTGTCGCTGATCGAGGCGCTCGGGGAGCTGTCGGTGAACCGTACCGCCGAGGGGACCGAGGTGACGCTGCGCCGGCGGCTGGCGGACTGAGCGCGCGGCCGGCGGTGTGGCGGCGGGCCCGGGGGTGGGAGGGCTCAGGCCGGGCGGAGCCAGGCCTGGTCGCCCAGGCCGGAGATGTCCAGCACCCGGTGGACCTGCCGCGACGGCAGCACGGTGAGCGCGCCGGGAAGGTGCTGGGCCAGCCGGACCACGGCGTGGATCGCCGCCGAGTCGAAGAAGGTGACTGCCCGGAGATCGAGCGTCACCCGCTCGGCCGACTCCCGCAGCGCGGTCTGGAACATGACGTCGGCGGTGGCCATGTCGACCTCGCCGGTGACCAGGACGCGGAGGTGGCCGCCGTCGATCTCCGTCTGGGCGGAGAAGACGGGAGACGTGCCATCCCCTTGATCCACGGAGCCACAATTGCACAGCGGACCGGGCACGGCAACAACCGCTCCGGGCGGGCGGTGGCGGGGGTCACCACTGCGCGCGGCGATAAACTTGCGTCATGACCGTCCGTGCGCCGCTGACCCCCGGCACGCTCACCCCGTTGCGGCCCGTGCCCGCCCACATCGTCCGCCCGGAGTACGTGGGCAAGAAGCGTCCGCAGGAGTGGCGCGGCTCGCACGTGCAGACGCCGGAGACCATCGAGAAGATGCGGGTCGCCGGTCGGCTCGCGGCGCAGGCCACCCAGCTCGCCGGCGAGCACTGCAAGCCCGGCGTGACCACCGACGAGATCGACCGGGTCGTGCACGAGTTCCTCTGCGACCACGGCGCGTACCCGTCGACGCTGGGCTACCGGGGCTTCCCGAAGTCGTGCTGCACCAGCCTCAACGAGGTGATCTGCCACGGCATCCCCGACTCCACCGTGCTCGCCGACGGCGACATCATCAACGTCGACGTGACCGCGTACCTCGACGGGGTGCACGGCGACACGGACGCCACCTTCTGCGTGGGCGAGGTCAGCGAGGAGGCCCGGCTGCTGGTCGAGCGGACCCACGAGGCGATGATGCGCGGCATCCGCGCCGTCGCCCCGGGCCGCCAGATCAACGTGATCGGTCGGGTCATCGAGTCGTACGCGAAGCGCTTCGGCTACGGCGTCGTCCGCGACTTCACCGGCCACGGGATCGGCGAGGCGTTCCACAGCGGACTCTACGTGCCGCACTACGACAGCCCTCGCCCCACGGACGTGATGGAGCCGGGAATGACCTTCACCATCGAGCCGATGATCACCCTCGGCACCCACCAGTACGACATGTGGGACGACGGCTGGACCGTGGTGACGAAGGACCGCAGGTGGACGGCCCAGTTCGAGCACACCATCGTGGTGACCGAGGACGGGCACGAGATCCTGACGCTGCCGTGACGGACACCCCGGCGGCGCTGCGTGAGGCGCACCACGCGGACGTCTCCGGTGGCTGGCTGCGCCCCGCCGTCTTCGGGGCGATGGACGGGCTGGTCACCAACATCGCCCTGATCGCCGGGGTGGCGGGCGGCGGCGTCTCGCCCCGCAGCGTCGTGCTCACCGGCGTGGCCGGCCTGGTGGCCGGCGCCATCTCGATGGGGCTGGGGGAGTACACCAGCGTCCGCTCGGCGAACGAACAGGTCGCCGCCGAGGTCGCCAAGGAGCGTCGCGAGCTGGAGCGGCACCCCGAGGCCGAGGCGCGCGAGTTGGCCGAGGCGTGGGTCGCCCGGGGGCTGCCTCGCGACCTGGCCATGGAGGTCGCCCAGGCCGTCCGGCGCAACCCGGACGAGGCCCTGCGGGTGCACGTACGGGAGGAGCTCGGCGTCGACCCCGACGAGCAGCCCAGCCCCTGGGCGGCCGCGATCTCGTCGTTCCTGTTCTTCTCGGTCGGGGCGCTGGTGCCGCTGCTGACGTACCTGTTCGGCGCGACGAGCCTGTGGCTGGCGCTCGCGGTCGGCGGGCTCGGGCTCTTCGTGGCCGGGGCGGTGGTCGCCCGGTTCACCGCCCGGTCCTGGTGGTCCGGCGGTCTGCGTCAGCTCCTGCTCGGCGCGGCGGCGGCCGGCGCCACGTACCTCGTCGGCACCCTCATCGGGGTGCAGGGCGGGCTCGGCTGAGCGCGGGGCCTCCTCAGCCGTCGAGCAGGTCGTCGACCGTGCCGTCGACGGGGCGGCCCCGGGCCGCCAGCTCGTCCGCCTGACGGGCCAGGACGACGCCCACCTCGGTCATGTCCGCGCCCGCCAGGCCGGTCCGGCGCACCGCGTCGCCCGGGTCGCGGAAGTAGGTGCGGCTGAGCAGGCCGGTGACCGTGGCCGCCGCCAGCCGTGCCTCGCCGAGCATCAGCAGCGCCTGGTCGGTCTCGTACCACTCGGCCAGCCGGGCGGCCCGGGCGTGCGCCGCGCCGCCCCGGTACCAGGCCCGGCGGGCCGCCGTGCTGAACTCGGCCGGCCGGGCCCGGGCCAGCCGGCCCAGGTGCTCGTCGCGCAGCGTGCGCAGCTAGCCGGTGGGGTCGTGCAGCGCCCGGGTGCTGACGTAGCGGTCGGCGGTCAACGGCCAGAGCGGGGAGATCACCCGGGCCTGGCGCAGGTAGTCGTCCGTGCCGGCCACGGTCAGGTCGACCAGCACGCCGTCGACCCGCCGGGTCGCCGGGGACGGTCCGCCACCGGGCCGGTACGTCACGACCAGCAGCCCGACCTCGCCGTCCCCGCCGCCGTCGTCGTCGCCGTGGGCGAGCGGCCCGTGCACCGCGACCGCCAGCACGTCGGCCGGGAACCGCCGGCGCACGGCGTCGGCGACCCGCTCGGCCACCGCCCACCGTGGATCGTCGGAGTGGGGTTCGCCGTCGGCGCCGGTCACCGCACCAGCCTATTCGCGCCCGGTCTGCCCGCCCGGCACGCCGCGCCCGGTGGGCACCAGCCGGAAGACGAGGATCTCCCGGTCGCCGGCCCGCTGGGCGTACGCCCGGTAGGCGGGCCACTCGGTGACCAGCAGCGTCCAGAGGCGGTCCCGTTCGGCGCCGGTGGCGACCTGGGCGCGCACCGGGACGCGGCGGCCCTTGACGGCCACCTCGGCGGCGGGATCGGCGCGCAGGTTCATCGCCCAGCCGGGCTGGTGGGTCTGGCCGAAGTTGGAGCCGACCACCACGTACGCGTCGCCGTCGGGCACGTAGAGCAGCGGATTGCTGCGCGGCTTGCCGGAGCGGCGGCCGGTGGTCGTGATGACCAGCGACGGGATGAGCCCGAGCGCGACCACCCGCCCCCGGGTGAGCCGCCCCACCATCCGGTCGGCGGGGACGAGCAGGCGGACGGCGGCGCCGAACCAGCGGTGGTGACCGACACGGCGGGTCAGGGCTCCCAGTACGGGCACGGCGACCAGTGTGCCCGCTTGCGGCCCGTCAGTCGAGACGTCGCTCGACCGGCAGCCGGGACCGGGTGAAGAGGCCCGCGCCGAGCATCGCGACCAGCGGCACCACCACCAGGACGCCGAGCGTGGTCCAGGGGACCACCACCGGGTACGGCTCCGCGACCGGCCACAGGCCGGCGTAGCGGCGGTTGAGGGCGGTCAGGATGATCGACGCGGAGCCGAGGCCGGCGACGATGCCGAGCGCGGAGCCCAGCACGGCGATGACCCCGGACTGGCAGAGCGAGAGCAGCCGGCGCAGCCCCGGGCCGGCGCCGACCGCCGCGAGGGTGGACAGGTCCGCCCGCCCCTCGGCCGCGGCCAGCCCGGTGGCGATGCCGGCGGCGCCCACGGTGATCACCCCGGCCGCGGCGGCCAGCAGGAGCAGCAGCGGCCGTCCCGTGTCCGCCAGGGCGCCCCGCTCGATCTCCACCTGTGCGCCGAGCGGGCGTACGGCGGCGACGAACCGGTTCTGCCGGTCCTCGTCGGGTACGCCGTCGGCGGTGATCGCCCAGCCGAGCGGGCGGACGGTCAGCCCGAGGCGCTCGGCGGCGGGCCGGGAGAGCAGCAGCCGGTGCGCGCCCAGCCCGGTCGGCAGCGGGTAGCCGGCGACGGTGGTGCTGGTCGCGGTGTCGGGCCGGGCCTGCCCGGGGCGGGTCACCCTGACGTCGACCCGCCCGTCGCGCACGTAGCGCGGATCGGTCACCACCGCGCCGCCGGCCCGCAGCACGGCGGTAGCGGCGGCGACCTCGGCGGGGGCGGCGCCGGTGAGCACCGGCAGCGCCGTGCCGTCGTCCACCACCACGTGGAAGTACCCGCCGAGGTGGTCCTCCGGGACCGTGCAGCGGGCGTCCGCGCGGGCCCGGCGCTGCTGTGCCGGGCTCAGCCGGTCGCCGGGCGTCCACGGGCAGGCGCGCTCGGCCGGCAGCACCGGCGAGACCACACACGGGTCGGTGTCGGGGCCACCGCACCCGGGTTCCGCGAGCGGCGCCACGGCCCGCACCCCCAGGTGGGCGCGGGCCGCCTCGGCGACCCGGGGCAGGGCGGGCGGCTCGTTCGGGCCGTGGCTGGTCACCAGCACGGTGCCGGCCGGCAGGGCGGGCCGGTACATCGTGGCCGACCGGGCGTCGTCGCTGGCCAGGTACACGCCGATGGCGACGCTCCCGGCGACGGCCGCCATCACCGCGGAGATCGCCGGGGCGGTGGACGACCGGTTGCGGCTGGCGTCGCGCAGCGCGATCCGGGGTGCCAGCGGCAGCGACCGTCCGAGGCGGGCGAGCAGCCCGACCAGGGTCGGGGTGGCGAAGACCAGCCCCAGTTCGCCGAGGACCAGGCCGGCGAGGATCACCGCCGGCGCGGTCCGGGCCGCCCCGAACGCGGCCACCGCGGCCCCGCCGACGGCCAGGGCCACCCCGGCGGTGAGCCAGCGTCGCCGGTGCGCGGGCGGGGTGCGCCGGCCGGCGAGCCCCGCCACCACGTCCTGCCGGGCGGCCGTCCAGGCCGGGGCCAGCGCGGCCAGCACCCCGGCCAGCACCGCGACGGCCGCGATCGCCGCGAGGGCCTCCGGCCAGCAGCGGTACGCGCCGAAGCGCGCGCCGTAGAGGTGCTGCTCCACCAGCGGGCGGCCGGCGAACGCGGCGGCGACGCCCAGCGCGACCCCGATGGCGGCGCCGAGAGCGCCCAGCACCACGCCGTCGGCCAGCACGATCCGGCGCAGGTGAGCGTCATCCCCGCCGGCCACCGCCACCAGCGCGAGGTCCCGCCGTCGCCGCCGTACGCCGACCGCGAACGCCGGCCCGACGAGCAGCACCACCTCCAGCAGCCCCAGCCCGCCGACGAGCACCGAGACGCTCATCCCCTCCACGTCCATCGGAAGGCGGACGTCCGGTCCGAACGCGACGATGTCCGAGGCGGGGGCGGGGGTGCGGGCGCGGACCAGGATGCCGTGCCCGTTGAGCCGGCGGAACAGTCCCTCGTCGGGGGGCCCGGGCAGGTCGACCAGCCAGCTCGTGTCCGGCTCGGTCTCCATCCGCCCTTCCGACGGGTGCAGCGTCACCACCGCGCCCAGGTCGTCGGGGTACTCGGCCACCCCGACCACCCGCCAGGAGCGGGCGCCGTCGCCGGAGGTGACGGTGCCGCCGAGGTGGGCGTCGAGGCGGCGCAGCGCCGCCGGGCTGACCGCGATCTCGTCCGGCCCGGCCGGCGCCCGCCCCGAGTGGAACCGGACCAGCCCTCGCCCGAGCGGATCGATGAGATCCACGGCGCGTCCCGCGATCGTGTCGTCGATCCGCTCGCCGACCCGGGCGTCGAACGACACCCAGCGGCGCAGCGGGACCACCCGGCTCCCGGCCGGCAGCAGGGCGGTGACCTGCTCGGCGGTGACGATCCCGGCCGGGGGCGCGTCCTCCCGGTCGGCCTGCCAGGCGTCGCCCCAGGCGCTCTGCACGATCGGCTGCCGCACCATCCAGCCCAGCTCCGCGTCGGCCGCGCCGAGCTGGCGGTCGGTCCGCTCGGCGGGAGTCAGCTCGGACATCCGCCAGCTCACCGCGGTGAAGGTCAGCACCAGCACCGGAAGCGTGATCATCGCCAGCACCAGCGCCGTGCGTCCCCGGGCCCGCCGGGCCTCCCGCCGGGCGATGCGCAGCGCGGCCCACCAGGAGCCGGCCGCCCGGGCGAGTCGGCCGCCCCGGCCCGGGCTCACCGACCGCTGCCGCTCAGCAGCTGCTCAACGCTGCCCAGCGGGGCCGTCGTGTCGACCAGGACCCCGTCGCGGAGGAAGACCACCCGGTCGGCCCAGGCGGCGTGCCGCGCCTCGTGGGTGACCAGCACGGCGGCGGCCCCGGCGTCGACCCGCCGGCGCAGCAGGTGCAGCACCGCCTCGCCGGTCTGCGAGTCCAGCGCGCCGGTCGGTTCGTCGGCGAGCACCAGCCGGCGCTCCCCGACGAGCGCACGGGCGATGGCCACCCGCTGCTGCTGCCCGCCGGAGAGCTGGTCGGGGAACCGGTCGCCCAGCTCGGTCAGGCCCACCTCGGCCAGCGCGTCCAGCGCCAGGCGGCGGGCCCGCCGCACGCCCGTGCCGTCGAGTTCGAGGGGGAGGGCGACGTTCTCCACGGCGCTGAGGCTGCCGAGCAGGTTGAGGTCCTGGAAGACGTAGCCGATCCGGCGGCGCCGCACCTGGGCCAGCCGCCGCCGGTCCAGGGCGCCGAGCGGCTCGCCCTCCACGTACACCTCGCCCGCAGTCGGGCCGTCCAGCCCGCCGGCCAGGGCGAGCAGCGTCGACTTCCCCGAGCCGGACGGTCCCATCACGGCGACGAGTTCCCCCGCGTGCACGGCGAGGCTCACCCCGCGCAGCGCGTGCACGGCCGCCGCGCCGGCGCCGTGGGTGCGGTGCACGTCACGCACGTCCAGCACGGGCGTGCCCGGGCTCCCGTCGGCCGGCCGGTTCCCCGTGCTCACCGTCGTGCCTCCTCGTCCGCCCGGTCCACCGCCTCGTCAGGCGTCGTCGGGACGCGGCCGGGCTCCGCCGGACGGTAGCGCACGAGGCTGCTCTCGCAGTGGTCCAGCCAGCGCACCTCGGCCTCGGCCTGGAAGACCATGGCGTCCAGCACCAGCCGCCACGGCAGGTCCTCGGGGCGGTCGCTGGCGTACTTCAACCGGGTCAACTCCTGCAACGTCCGCATGGTCGCGCTGCGCTGGGTCTGCACCACCGACCGGACGTCCACCCCGGGGGTGGTCAGCGCGAGGGCGAGCTTGATCGCCAGCTCGTCGCGGGGCCGGTCGGTGCGGCTGATCGGGGTGGCGAACCACAGGGCCAGGTCCGTCCGCCCGGCGTCGGTGATCTCGTACGGGCGCTGCCCCGTCTCGCTCTCGGGCAGCGACCGGACCAGCCCGTCCCGTTCCAGGCGGGACAGGGTGGTGTAGACCTGCCCGATGTTGAGCGGCCAGGTCGAGCCGGTCGACTCCTCGAACGCGGCGCGGAGCTGGTAGCCGTACATCTGGCCGCGTTCGAGCAGGGCGAGCAGCCCGTGACGGATGGACATGGCAACGGAGTATGCATACCTGGTATGCGACCCGCAACCGGAGCGGGCGCCGAGAGGGTCGGCCGGTCAGGCGGGTCGGCCCGGGAACGGCACCGTCAGCGGGGTGATCCCGGCCGTCCGCCGCCAGCGGGTGGCCCGCAGGGCGTACTCGACCAGGGCGGCCAGGGCCCTGTCCCGGTCGGCGCCGCTGGTGGCCGGCACCGCCGCCCGCCAGAACGCGGCCGTGCGCTCCTCCACCTCGACGGCCAGCCGCAGCGCGCTCGCCCGGTCGGTGACCGGGAACGGCAGCGTGTAACCGGCCCGGTCCGGCGGGACGTTCCCGCCGCCGGCGCTCAACTGCACGATCAGGTCGTCGCGGCGGCGCCGGTGCGCGGCCTCCGCGTCCTTCGCGGCGTCGCGGGCGGCGCCGGTGAGGCGTACCCCGATGGGCCCGTACGCCCAGATCGCGGCGTACTCGGCGGAGAGCGCCGCGCCCAGCGCCCCGGCCGGCCCCGACGGTGTCGGCGCGGTCACCGCAACGCCTCCACGTGCGTGGCCCGGGCGGCGGCGATCGAGGCGAGCAGCGCGGCCCGCTCGGCCGGCGCCGCCGCGCAGGCCCTGGTCGCCGCCTCCCGGGCGGCGCGTTCGTCCTCGCGCAGCGCGGCCCGTGCCGCCGCCGGGTCGCCCGGCGCGGCGGGCGTGGCCGCGACGGACGCCGAGGGCAGCGGTACGCCGATGACCCGGGCCAGTTCGGCCGCGTGCGCGCGGTGCGCCTCGGCGATCGGCGTGAGCAGGCCGGCGAGCGCGGGGTGCGCGACGGCGGCGTCCCGGTGCCCGGCGGCGAGCCGGAGCGACTCGTCGAGCAGCGGGGTGAGCGGATCCGGCCCCGGGGTGGGCTCGTCGTCGCGGTCGAGGAGGCCGCAGCCGGTCAGCGGCGCCGCCGCCCCGCCGAGCGCCAGGAGGGCCCCGGCGCGCAGCACCTTGCGCCGGGAATGCCCGGTCGTCTCGCCGCGTCGTGTCGTTCTGCCCGTCGCCACCGGACAAGTCAACACCATCACCGGCCGTACGTGGGCGACCGGCGTCGGTGCGCCGCCCGGCCCGGCACGCGGCGGGCGCGTTACGCTCTGCGCAGCCACCGGCGCGTCAGCTCCGGTGGCGTGCCGGCATGGCGGCCGACCGGGTGCCGTCGATCAGCAGGAGGGTGCGGAGATGACGCAGCGTGGCCGTGCCACGAGGTCGACGGGTCCGGCGGGGAGACCCCGACGCGCCGACGCCCCACGGGGCGGGGAGCGTGCCGGCGGCCCGCGCGGCGACCTCGCCGCCCGGCGGGCCCGGCTGCGTGAGGTGATCGAGCCGGTGGTCGCCGGCGCCGGTTACGACCTGGAGGACCTCTCCGTGTCCCGGGCCGGCCGGCGGCACGTGGTGCGGGTGATCGTGGACGCCGACGGCGGGATCAACCTGGATGCCGTCGCCGTGGTCTCCCGGGCCGTCTCCGCGGCCCTCGACGCGGCCGAGGAGGCCGGGGGCGACATCGTCGCCGGCGAGTACCAGCTGGAGGTCAGCTCCCCCGGCGTGGACCGGCCGCTCACCCTGCCCCGGCACTGGCGACGTAACGTCGGCCGGCTGGTGAAGGTGACCGCCCGCGGCGCGGGCGCCCCGCCCGGCCAGCAGGCCGAGCAGCCCGCCGGCGACCGGCAGGTCACCGGCCGGGTGGTCGAGGCCGACGACGAGCGCGTGGTGCTGGAGACCGACGCCGGCCGCGCCGCATGGACGTACGCAGAGCTCGGCCCCGGCCGGGTGCAGGTCGAGTTCCACCGCCTCGACGAGATCGAGGAGACGGACGAACCCGACGACATGGACGACACCGACGACTTCGATGACGAAGATGATGTGGAGGACGAGGAGAGGTGAACATCGACCTCGCGGCGCTGCGCGCACTCGAGCGCGAGCGGGAGATCCCGTTCGACACGATCCTCGCGGCGATCGAGACCGCGCTGCTGACCGCCTACCGGCACACCGAGGGGGCGGAGTCGCACGCCCGGGTGGAGATCGACCGCAAGTCCGGCGCGGCCCTGGTCTACGCGCAGGAGCTGGACGACGACGGCACCGTCGTACGGGAGTGGGACGACACCCCGCACGACTTCGGCCGGATCGCCGCCATGACCGCCAAGCAGGTGATCCTCCAGCGGCTGCGGGAGGCCACCGACGAGGTGCACTTCGGCGAGTACGTGGGCCGCGACGGTGACCTGGTCACCGGCGTGGTGCAGGCGCACGAGGCGCGCAGCGAGAAGGGCATCGTCAGCGTCGACCTCGGCAAGCTGGAGGGCGTCCTGCCTCAGTCCGAGCAGGTGCCCGGCGAGCGCTACGCGCACGGCGAGCGGATCCGGTGCGTGGTGGTGCACGTGGCCAAGGGGATGCGCGGGCCGCAGATCACCCTCTCCCGGTCGCACCCGGCGCTGGTCAAGAAGCTCTTCGCGCTCGAGGTGCCGGAGATCGCCGACGGCACGGTCGAGATCGGCGCGATCGCACGTGAGGCGGGTCACCGCACGAAGATCGCGGTCCGCTCCACCACCCAGGGCGTCAACGCCAAGGGCGCCTGCATCGGCCCGATGGGGCAGCGGGTGCGCGCCGTGATGAGCGAGCTGCACGGCGAGAAGATCGACATCATCGACTGGTCGGACGACCCGGCGACGTTCGTCGGCAACGCCCTGTCGCCGGCCAAGGCCCTGCGGGTCGAGGTGGTCGACCTGGCCACCCGCACCGCCCGGGTGACCGTGCCGGACTTCCAGCTCTCCCTCGCCATCGGCCGGGAGGGGCAGAACGCCCGACTTGCTGCCCGGTTGACCGGTTGGCGGATCGACATCCGGTCCGACGCCGAGCAGTCCGGTGCCACCGGCCGGGGCGGAGCTGATCACGTCCCGGAGCCGGGCGGCGCGATCTCGGGCGCCTAGGGGTAGACTTTCTCCAGTGGTACGACGCGCGCTGCCGGAACGCACCTGTGTGGGTTGCCGGCGACGTGCGCCGGCCAGCGAATTGCTGCGGATCGTCGCGGTCGGCGACGAGGCTGGTCACAGCCTTCGGCCCGATCCGGCCCGCAGGCTGCCGGGTCGGGGAGCGAACATGCACCCGGATCCGGCCTGCTTCGCGCAAGCGGTGCGGCGACGCGCTTTCGGGCGTGCGCTGCGCATCACCGGGGTCCCCGACCACGGTGAGCTTGCGGAGCACGTCGATGCGCCAACCACTACGTCCGGTCAGCCCGACCGGGCGAGGGTCGCTAGCAAGGTAGGACGACCGACATGAGCACACGATGAAGTCCCTGAAATGACCAGGCTTCAAGTGCACGAGTGAGGTTGCTGCGGGTGCTGCCCGCACGACCTCGGAGTGAGGAGTGCAGTGGCAGGTAAGGCCCGCGTACACGAGCTTGCAAAAGAGCTCGGGGTCGAAAGCAAGACCGTTCTCGCCAAGCTCAAGGAGATGGGCGAGTTCGTGAAGTCCGCGTCCAGCACCGTCGAGGCGCCCGTCGCCCGACGGCTGCGTAGCGCATTCGTCGCCTCCGCCGGATCTCCGGCACCGGCCGCCCCACCGGCGGCCGCCCCGGCGCCGACCCCGACCCCGACGCCCTCCCCGGCCCCCGGTGGGCCCCGGGTCTCGGCCAAGCCGATGCCGCCCCGGCGGCCGGCCGCGCCGACGCCCGGTCCCAAGCCCAAGGGCCCGGTGCCCGGTCCGCCGCAGCCCGCGGCCCCGGTCGCCAAGCCGGCGAGTGCCCACGACATCGAGGTGGCGGCCGCCGAGGCGCGTGCCGCCGCGCTGAAGGCCGAGCAGGAGGCGGCGGTCAAGGCCGCCCAGGCCGCTCGGCAGCAGCAGCGTGAGAACGTCCGCCGGGAGCCCCCGGCGGACGGTGGCAACCGTCCCGGTCCCCGACCGGGTCCGGGTGCCATGCCGCCCCGCCCGGGTTCCCCGGCCGCCGGTCGTCCCGGCGCGCCGGCGCCGGGCCCGGGTGGTCGTCCGGGCGGTCGTCCGCCGGCGCGCGGCGCCGGTAACAACCCGTTCGGTATCCAGGGCAGCCAGCAGCAGCAGCGGCCCCCGGCCGCCGGTGCGGGTGGTCCCCGGCCCAGCCCGGCCGGCATGCCTCCGCGTCCGAGCCCGGCCTCCATGCCGCCCCGTCCGAGCCCGGCCTCCATGCCGAGCCAGCGTCCCGCCACCGGTCGCCCCGGCCCCGGTGGCGCCGGTCGCGGCCCCGGTGGCGGCGCGGGTCGTCCCGGTGGCGGCGGCGGTGGCGGTGGCTTCCGCGGCGGTCCCGGTGGCGGCGGCGGTGGCGGTGGCTTCCGCGGCGGTCCCGGTGGCGGCGGCGGTGGCGGTGGCTACCGTGGCGGTCCCGGTGGCGGCGGCGGTGCGCCGGGCGGCGGTTTCCGTCCGGGTGCTCCGGCCGGCGGCGGCGGTCGTCCCGGTGGTGGCGGTCGTGGCCGTGGCGGCGGTGCCGCGGGTGCCTTCGGGCGTCCGGGTGGCCGGCCGACGCGCGGTCGCAAGTCCAAGAAGCAGCGCAGACAGGAGTTCGACAACCTGTCGGCCCCGACCATGAGCTCGGGTGCCCCCCGGGGTCAGGGTCAGGTCGTCAGGCTCTCCCGTGGCGCCTCGCTGTCGGACTTCGCCGACAAGATCAACGCCAACCCGGGTTCGCTGGTCCAGGAGATGTTCAACCTGGGCGAGATGGTCACGGCGACCCAGTCGTGCTCCGACGACACCCTGCTCCTGCTGGGTGAGCACCTCGGCTTCAACGTGCAGATCGTCAGCCCGGAGGACGAGGACCGCGAGCTGCTCGCGCAGTTCAACATCGACCTCGACGCCGAGGTCGCGGAGGACCGCCTGGTCGACCGTGCGCCGGTGGTGACCGTCATGGGTCACGTCGACCACGGTAAGACCAAGCTGCTCGACGCGATCCGCAAGGCGAACGTCGTGGCCGGCGAGGCGGGTGGCATCACCCAGCACATCGGTGCCTACCAGGTCCACGTGCCGCACGAGGGCGAGGACCGCGCGGTGACCTTCATCGACACCCCGGGTCACGAGGCGTTCACCGCCATGCGTGCCCGTGGTGCCCAGGTCACCGACATCGTGGTGCTCGTCGTCGCGGCCGACGACGGTGTCATGCCGCAGACGATCGAGGCGTTGAACCACGCCAAGGCGGCCGACGTGCCGATCGTGGTGGCGGTCAACAAGGTCGACAAGCCGGAGGCGAACCCGGACAAGGTCCGCCAGCAGCTGACCGAGTACGGCCTGGTCGCCGAGGAGTACGGCGGCGACACCATGTTCGTCAACGTGGCGGCGAAGCCGGGCATCGGCATCGACGAGCTGCTCGAGGCGGTCCTGCTGACCGCCGACGCGTCGCTGGAGCTGACCGCTCCGATCGACGGGCCGGCGCAGGGTGTGGCCATCGAGGCGCACCTGGACAAGGGCCGCGGTGCGGTGGCGACGGTGCTGGTGCAGAAGGGCACCCTGCGGGCGGGCGACTCCATCGTCGCCGGTGGGGCGCACGGCCGGGTCCGGGCGATGCTCGACGAGAACGGCAACCAGGTCGCCGAGGCAGGTCCGGCCCGTCCGGTCCTGGTGCTCGGTCTGACCGCGGTGCCCGGTGCCGGCGACACGTTCCTGGCGGCCGAGGACGACCGCACGGTGCGCCAGATCGCCGAGCAGCGGCAGGCACGGCGGCGGGCGGCGTCCTTCGCCAACTCCCGCGGCCGGGCCACCCTCGAGACGCTCATGGAGCAGCTCAAGGAGGGCGAGAAGACCTCGCTCAACCTGGTGCTCAAGGGCGACGTCTCCGGTTCCGTGGAGGCCCTCGAGGATGCGCTGTTCAACCTCGACATCCCGGAGGAGGTCCAGCTCAGGATCATCCACCGGGGCGTGGGCGCGATCACCGAGAGCGACGTCATGCTCGCGAGCGCGTCGTCCGAGCCGGTCACGATCATCGGGTTCAACGTGCGGGCCGCCAACAAGGTCCGCGAGATCGCCGACCGCGAGGCTGTGGAGATCCGGTACTACACCGTGATCTACCAGGCCATCGAGGAGATCGAGGCGGCGCTCAAGGGCCTGCTCAAGCCGGAGTACGAGGAGGTCGAGCTGGGCACCGCGGAGATCCGCGACGTCTTCCGCTCGTCCAAGATCGGCAACATCTCCGGCTGCATCGTCCGGTCGGGCATCATCCGGCGCAACGCCAAGGCGCGCCTGCTGCGGGACGGGTCGGTGGTGGCGGACAACCTCACCGTCAGCTCGCTCAAGCGGTTCAAGGACGACGCCACGGAGGTGCGCGAGGGCTTCGAGTGTGGTCTGACCCTGGGTGGTTACAACAACGTCCAGGTCGGCGACATCATCGAGACCTTCGAGATGCGCGAGAAGGTTCGCGCCTGATCCGGTGAACCACTGATCAAGGGGTTTGCGCCGAAAGGCGTAAACCCCTTGATCATGTGGGGGGCGGTGCGGGTATCGTCCGGGGCGATGTTCACCGGAACCGCGGTCTTCGACCTGCTGCTGCCGGGCGACTCCCGGTCGCTCAAGGCCAAGAGATCATACGTACGGCCGATCGTGGCGGCGCTGCGCCGCTTCGAGGTCTCGGCCGCCGAAGTGGGAGCGCTCGACCTGCACGGTCGGGCCGAGATAGCCGTGGCCGTGGTGGCCGCCGAGGCGTCGCACGTCCGCGAGGTGCTGGACTCCTGCGAGCGCCTGGTGGCCGGCCGGCCGGAGACCGAGTTGCTCTCGGTGCGCCGGCGGCTGTACGGCGAAGAGGACTGACCCGGCGGCGCCTGTCCGTCGGAAGCCGGGACGGAGCCGGCGCCGCGCGGCGCGGGTGGCCGCGCGGGTAGTGTTCGGGTTGTTGGGCCGTCGGCTCCGGGGCGCTCCGCGTCGCCGGACGACGGCCGGGAGCGGGACGCCGTGGAGGTGGCGAAGATGTCGGATCCGGCCAAGGTACGCCGGCACGCGGAGCGGGTGCGTGAACTGGTCGCGTCGGTGGTGCGCAGCCAGATCAAGGATCCCCGGCTCGGCATGATCACCATCACCGACGCCCGGATCACCGCCGACCTGCGCGACGCGACCGTCTTCTACACGGTGCTCGGCGACGCGGCGGCCCAGGCGGGCACGGCGGCGGCGCTGGAGAGCGCCAAGGGCATGCTGCGCAGCACCGTCGGTAAGGCGCTCGGGCTGCGGCACTCGCCGACGCTGACCTTCGTCCTGGACGACGTGCAGGACCAGGTCAAGCACATCGACGACCTGCTCGCCCAGGCCCGCAACGCCGACGCCGAGGTGCAGCGCATCGCCGCCCGGGCGGAGTACGCGGGCGAGCCCCAGCCGTACCGGCTGGACGAGGACGAGGACGCCGACGAGGCACGCGACGCCGACGAGACCCCGCCCCGGGGCGGGGACCCGCGGTGACCGAGCCCTCCGGTGGCACGACCGGTGGCGTCCTCGCCGAGGCGCCGCCACCGGTCGACTCCGGCCCGACCGAGGCGGACTGGGCCGCCGGCGTCGCGGCCGTGCGCGACCTGCCGCCGGACGGGCGGGTGCTGCTGATCTGCCACGTCAACCCGGACGGGGACGCGCTGGGCAGCATGCTCGGCTTCGGGCTCGGGCTGCGTCGGCTGGGTGTGCGGCGGATGCAGGCGACCTTCCCCGGCCCGCCGGAGGTGCCGGAGCCGTTCCGTGGGCTGCCCGGGCTCGACCTGCTGGTGCCGGCGACCGAGGCGTACCCGGACCCGGACCTGGTGATCTGCTTCGACGCGGCCAGCGAGTCGCGCCTCGGCGATCTGGTCGACCGGCTGGAGACCGCCGGCGAGGCGCTGGTGCTCGACCACCACGCGTCGAACACCCGCTTCGGCCGGATCAATCTGGTGGACCCGCACGCGGCGGCCACTTCGGTGGTCGCCGAGGGACTGCTCGCCCGGCTCGGCGTCGGGCTGGACGCCGGGATCGCCGAGTGCCTCTACGTGGCCCTGAGCACCGACACCGGCTCGTTCCGGTTCGAGGCGACCACCCCGGCGGTGCACCAGCTGGCGGCCCGCCTGCTGGCGACCGGCATCCGGCCCGGTGACATCTCCCGCCGGATCTTCGACACCCGGCCGTTCGGCGCCGTCCGCCTCTTCGGCGAGGTGCTCGGCCGGGCCCGCCTGGAACCCGCCCGGGCCGCCGGGCATGGTCTGGTGTGGACGTACGCGACACAGGACGACCTGGCCCGGCACGACCAGCGCCCGTACGTGCTGGAGGGGCTGATCGACTCGGTCCGGTGCACCGCCGAGGCCGACGTGAGCTGCGTGGTCAAGCAGACGCCGACCGGCGACTGGGCGGTGTCGATGCGCAGCAAGGGCGCGGTCGACGTCAGCCGGGTGGCGGTCGCGCTGGGCGGCGGCGGGCACCGCTTCGCCGCCGGCTTCACGGGTTCGGGGACTGTCGACGAGGTCGTCGACCGCATCCGCGCGGAGCTCGACGGCGCGCTGACCGGCCCCGGCCGGCACTGATCCGGAAAGGGCCCGGCGCAGGAAGATCAGGGTGAGCTCGGGGAGTGTCCGTCTTCCCGGTTCCGCCGAGTACGGGGAGAATCGCGGGATGGAGCAGCCCCACGACCTCACCGTCGAGGCGCCCCGCGCCTGGGACCGTCCCGCCGTCACCGTGCCGGTGCTCGTCTGCCTCTCGCTGGTCGGCGGCCGGTTCCCGTCCTTCTCGACCGAGGCCAATCTCTGGACCCTCGGCACCGGCGGGGTGCTGATCTGGCTGGGCCTGAGCAACCGGGTGCCCCGGCGGCCCGCGCCACGCCGGCTGGGCGCCCCGGCGGCCTGGTGGGCCCTGCCGGTGGTGGTCTTCGGGGTCTTCGAGGGGACCACGTTCGTGCTGGCGGCGGGGGACGACTTTCCCACCTTCTCGAGGTTGGCCGATCCGCTGCTGGAGGACCAGCTGGTCCGCTCGGCGGTCTGGCTGGGCTGGCTGTCGGCGTTCTGGGGGCTGGTGCGGCGATGATGCGGATGCTGGCCATCGAGGGCTTCCTGGCCTCCCTGGTGTTCTTCGCGGCCGTCGAGTGGGCGGCCCGCCGCGAGGGCTCGCGGATCCCCACGCTCGGCGAGGTCTGCGCCTACGTGATGCGCTACGAGGTGGGCCCGGTGCCGGTCGGCCGGATCGGCCTGTTCGGCTTCTGGTGGTGGCTGGGCTGGCACTTCCTGGCTCGCTGACCGCGCGCCCCGCATCCTCCGGGGCCCGTGCCGCAGCGGCTGCGGCCGCGAACGCGAGTCCAAATCGCGGGAACCATGGGCAGTATGTGGACCTGAACGATAGCTTGGGAATCGGCCGGCGTCGTGTGGCGGCGCTGGCCGTGGGCGGTGTCGCCACACCCGGTGGCGCCTCCCTCCAGGGTCGGACCGACCCGGGCTTCCGCTGCCCACAGCCGCTCCGGTGACCCCGGGCCGCTGACGGGCGCTCAGCACGACCGCCCGTGAGGGCTGCCGTCCGTCGGCGGCCCACGCCCTGGAAGGGGACCACCATGCCGAGCAAGCCCAAGCCGCAGACCACCGACGAGGCCCGCGAGCAGATGCGCCGCGCGCTGCAGACGTCCATGGACACCCGTCAGTGACCGACGCCGACCGGCGGTGACGCAGCCGGCGTCCCGCGCCGACAGCGTCACCGCCCACCCGGCCCCGGGCTCCGGTCGCGGGCGTCCGTCGCCCCCGGCCAGGAAAACGACTTATCGTCCGGACCGGTGGACCGTTACGGTTCCCGCATGCGCCGGATCCTCGTCGTCGGCAGCGCGGGCGCCGGTAAGAGCACCCTCTCGCGCGAGGTCGCCCGCCGGCTCGACCTTCCGCTGATCCACCTCGACCGGCACTACTGGCAGCCCGGCTGGGTGGCCCTGGGCGACGCCCGCTGGCGGGCCACGGTCGCCGAACTCGCCGACCGGCCCGCCTGGGTGATGGACGGCAACTACGGCGGCACGCTCGACCTGCGCCTGCCCCGCACCGACCTGCTGGTCTTCTGCGACCTCGGCCGGCTGCTCTGTCTCGGCCGGGTGCTGCGCCGCCGCTGGGCGCACCGCGCCACGGGCCGTCCCGACCTTCCGCCCGGCTGCCCGGAGACGATCGACGTCGAGTTCCTCCGGTACGTGTGGCGCTATCCCCGCCGGTCCCGTCCCCGGCTGCTCACCGCGGTCGCCACGCACTCGCCGGCGCTCCCGGTGGTCCGGCTCCGCAGCCGCGCCGAGGTGCGCCGCTGGCTCGACTCCCTGCCCCCGGCCTGAGTGTCCGCGTCTTCCCGGCCTGGGCGTTCGCGCCTGGGCGTTCACGTCTCCCGGCCTGGGCGTCCGCGTCGTCGCGCCTGGTCGTTCACGTGTCCCCGCCCGGGCCGGCGTCAGTCGCAGAGTTGCGCGCGCAGCGTGTCGTAGGCCCACTGCTGCCAGCGTTCGGGCGTCCATCTCCGGTCGCGGACGAAGAGGAGATACAGCTCGGGACTCAGCAGCCCGAAGAGCACGTCGGCGGCGTCCTCGACGGAGAGCTGTGCCCGGGCGCCGGGTTTGGCCAGGAGGCTGCGGGCCGCGGTGGTCTGGACCTCGAGGCGCGGATCGCTGTCCTGTTGCCACAGTCCGGCCAGGCTCGGGTCCTGCCCGCCGGCGGCACGCAGGACGTCCATGATCGGCGCGACCCGCTCGAGCACCTCGCAGGTGCCTCGCACGTGCGCCCGTAGCTGCGCCTCTGCGGTGTCGGCCGCGACGGCATCGAGGAACCAGGCCCGCTGCAACGTGGGGATCGGCTCGTCGTCGCCGGCGATGGTGACGTCGACCAGCTCCTTGAGCAGCGAGGGCTTGTTGCCGAAGGCGAAGTAGATGGTCTGCACGGAGACGCCGGCGCGCTCGGCGACGCCCTGCAGGGTCGTCGCCCCGTAACCCTGATCGACGAACAGTTCGTGCGCCGCCTGGAGGATCCGTCGCCGGGTCTGCCGCGACCGCTCGCCCTTCTTGCCGGCGCTCTTGACCAGTTGCATGGCCTTACTGTAACACTAGAGTCACACTCTAAAAATAAACTCTAGAGGAAGGCCCAAGCAGATGACTCTCATCCGGACGACCCGGTTCACGGCCGACCCGGCCGACGCCGACACCGTGCTGAAGCGGCGCGCGAAGCTCCTCGACGCGATCCGGGCGGCGTACGACGGCCCGGCCGAGACCCGACTGGTCCGCGTCGACGAACGGACCTGGGTGGACATGTGGCGGTGGGACTCGCCCGAGACCCTGCGGGCGGCGCTTGAGGGCGCCCCGGGCCTGCCGGAGGCCGCCGCGGCGTTCGCCGTCGCCCGCGACGTCACCGCCGAGCAGGGCGACCTGGTCGACGAGGACGTCTGGGCCCGATGACAACCTCCAGCCATCTGGCCGTCGAAGCGTCGGGCCTGGTGAAGTCGTTCGGCGCGACGCGGGCGGTCGGCGGCATCGACCTGAGCATCCCCGCCGGCTCGGTGTACGGGTTCCTCGGGCCCAACGGCGCCGGCAAGACGACCACCATCCGCATGCTGGCCACGCTGCTGCGCCCCGACGCGGGCACCGCATCGGTGTTCGGCCACGACGTGGTCCGCGACGCCGCCGCGGTACGCGACCGGATCAGCCTGACCGGCCAGTACGCCTCGCTCGACGAGGGCCTCACCGCCCGGGAGAACCTCGTCCTGCTCGGCCGGCTGCACGGTCACCCCCCGACGGACGCCGCGAGCCGGGTCGAGGAACTGCTGGCCGCGTTCGCCCTGACCGAGGCGGCCGACCGGCTGGTGAGGACGTACTCCGGCGGTATGCGGCGCCGGCTGGACATCGCCGCCGGCCTCGTCGTGACGCCCGACCTGCTGTTCCTGGACGAACCCACCACCGGGCTGGACCCGCGCAGCCGCAGCGACGTGTGGGGCGTAGTCCGGGCGCTCGTCGCCGAGGGCACCACGGTCCTGCTGACCACCCAGTACCTAGACGAGGCGGACCAACTGGCCGACCGCATCGCCGTCATCGACCACGGCGCCGTCGTCGCCGAGGGCGCCAGCAGCGAACTCAAGGCGTCGGTCGGCGGCGGGGCGCTGCACGTCCGGCTGGCCGACCCGGCCGACCGGGCCACCGCCGACCGGGTGCTGACCAGGGCGCTCGGCGGGCCCGTGACGCTGGCCCCCGATCCCGCGGCCCTGACCGTCCAGGTGCCGGCGGACACCGAGGCGGCGGTGCGCGCGCTGGCGGAGCTGGTGCGGGCCCGGGTTCCGGTCACCGAGTTCGATCTCGGGCAGCCGAGCCTGGACGAGGTGTTCCTGGCGCTGACGGGCCACCCGACCACCGTGGACGCCACCTCGAGGGGAAAGACCGGATGACCACACTCGACGCCGTCGCCGCCCGAACGGCGCCCGCAGCGCTCGCCAGGCGTCCACGTCCAGTCCGGGCGAGCACGCTGAGCGCCTGCCTGACGTTCGGCCGACGGGCCCTGTTGAAGATCAGGCGTACCCCTGTCCAGATCTTCGACGTGGCCGTCCATCCGGTGGTGTTCACCGTGATGTTCACGTACCTGTTCGGCGGCGCCGTCGGCGGCTCGACTGGCAGGTACGTCGGCTACCTGGTCCCGGGGATCCTCGTCATGACGCTGCTGGTGACCACCGCCACCACCGGTGCCGCCCTGAGCGTCGACATCGCCAGTGGCGTGTACGACCGGTTCCGTACGCTCTCGATCCGGCCCGTCGCCCCGCTCGTCGGGGGCCTCCTCGGTGACGTGGTGCGATATCTGCTCGCCTCGGCGGTGGTCATGGGGCTCGGCCTCGCGCTTGGCTTCCGCCCGGGTGGCAACGTCGTCGGTGTGGCCGCCGCCGTGCTGCTCGTCGTGGCCTTCAGCGTGAGCCTGTCCTGGGTGTGGACGACGCTGGCGCTGCTCATGCGGTCGCCGGGCGCCGTGCTCGGGGTGACCCAGGCGGTGCTGTATCCGCTGTCCTTCTTCAGCAACATCTTCATCACCCCGGCGACCCTGCCCGGGCCGCTGCGCGCTTTCGTCGACGTCAACCCGGTCACCCACCTGGTGACCGCCGCCCGGGAACTCATGGCGGGGGCCCTGCCCGGCCGACAGATCGGGTGGATCCTCGTCGCCTGCGTCGCCCTGACGGCGGTCTTCGCGCCCCTGTCGGTGCGCCTGCTCCACACCCGTTGATCCGGCGTGGGCGAGGGTGTCGCACTCCCTGTGGCACCCTCGCCCGCGCGCCCGCTGTGAACCGGAAGGACTCCGATGACCGACATGAGGGAAACCGACGAGGGACTCACGACCGGGGCGGCGATCACCGTGACGCCGATCGGGAGGGTCCACAACGCGCGGGCGGATCCGGGGAACTCGGACCACTGGGGCGACGTGCCGAGCACCATCCTGGTGGAGCCGCGCTTCGGGGAGGGCTGCCTCACCGGGCTCGCCGACTTCTCCCACGTGGAGGTGGTCTTCTTCTTCGACCGCCTCACGGAACGGGAGGACTACCGGCCGCCGTTGCGGCCCCGCGGCCGGGCCGACCTGCCCGAGGTCGGGGTGTTCGCCGACCGCGGGCCGCGGCGGCCCAACCGGATCGGCTGCACCGTCTGCGAGGTGGTCTCGGTGCGTGGTCGGGAGCTGCGGGTACGGGGCCTGGACGCGGTCGACGGCACGCCGGTCCTCGACGTCAAGCCCGTGATGCGCCAGTTCCTCCCGGGACGCGTCCGGCAACCGGAATGGGTCGACCGCCTGATGGCGGAGTACTTCGGCAGCTAACGCGGGCAGCGCCCCGGCCACCGCCACCCGCAAATGCCGAGGCGTGCCGGGGCGGCTCTCCGCTAGGGTGCGGGCATGAGGCCTTTCCAGGGCGTTCTGCCCCCGCCGCGCTCCTGACCGGAGCGCCACGCCACCGGCCCGCCTCCCCTTGCGGGATGGCCGCCGGTCCACTCGCCGGGCGGCCCGCCTGAACGGCGGCCCCCGCAGGACCCGGGTGGAAACGCCCGCCGCCTGTCCGTCGTGCGTGCGCTCCGACTGACGCCAACCCTGTCAGCGGCCCGATCCTGCCTGGAGCGCACCCGTGACCCGATCGTCTTCTCTGCCGTCGTCCACGTCCACGTCCACGTCCCCGTCCACCCCGCGCCGCCCCCGGCCCGCGCCGAGCGTCGGCGCCCGCCGGGGGCTGCTCTACGTCACCGGCGCCGCCGTGCTCTGGGGCACCACCGGTGTCGCGGTGCAACTCGTCCGCGAGTCCACCACGCTCACCCCGACGGGCATCGGCTTCTACCGCCTCGCCATCGGCGCGCTGGTGCTGGTCGCCCTGGTGGCGCACCGGCTGGGCCCGGTGCTCGCGGCGCTGCGGTCGCAACCGGTGGCCCTCGTCGGGGTCGGGGTCGGGCTCGGGGGCTACCAGGCGCTGTACTTCCTCGCGGTCGCGGCGGGCGGTGTCGGGGTGGCCACCGTGGTCAGCCTGGGGCTCGCCCCCGTCCTCATCTTCGGGTGGGAGTCGCTGCGCGCGCGGCGGCTGCCCGGGCGGACCATGCTGGGCGCCCTGGTGACCGGCGTCGCCGGCCTCGTGCTGATCACGGTGTCGGTCGGGGAGCCGGGCGCGACCGCGCCGCGTCCGCTGCTCGGTCTGCTCGCGGCGTTCGGCTCGGGGGTGGGCTACGCCGCCAGCACCGTGCTGAGCCGGCACGCCGCGCGACGCGTCGCGACGATGACGCTCACCACCGTGTCCGCGGTGGTCGGCGCGTTGACGTTGGCCCCGGTCGCGCTGGCCGAGGGGATCGGCGTCCCGGCCCGGCTCGCGCCGATCGGCCTGCTCGTCCACCTCGGGGTGGTCACCACGGCGGTGGCGTACGCCCTGTTCTATGCCGGGCTGCGCGCCGTCACCGGCAGCGCCGCCGCGCTGGCCACCCTGGCGGAGCCGCTCACCGCCGTGCTGCTCGCGGTCTGGCTCGTCGGCGAGTCGCTCTCCGTGCCGGTGGTCGTCGGGGGAGTGCTTCTGCTCGGTGCCGTGAGCGTCGTCCAGCTGGCTTCCGGTAAGTGATCGGCTGGCTTGCGATCCTTACTCGTCCGTGCCAGGATCGGCGGCGATGAGCCAATCCGTCGCCTTCGGGCCCCGAGCGGTCGCGCCCCGCCGGATCGCCGCGCTGGCCCTGCCGGCGCTGGTGGTGCTGGCCGCCGAACCGATCTACGTGCTCGTGGACACGGCGGTGGTGGGACACCTCGGCCGGGTGCCGCTGGCCGCCCTGGCCGTCGGCGGCACCGTGCTGACGCTCATCGCCTGGCTCGGCACGGTGGTCGCGTACGGCACCACGGGGCGGTCGGCCCGGCGGTTCGGGGCGGGCGACCGGGCGTCCGCCGTCGCCGAGGGCGTCCAGGCGTCCTGGCTGGCCCTCGGGGTGGGGGTGCTGGTCGCGCTCGGCATGCAGGTCGGCGGCGGGGCGCTGGCGCGTATCCTCGTCGGAGGCCCCGGCGAGGTGACCGACGCCGCCGCGCAGTGGCTGCGGGTCGCGGCGCTCGGCGCGCCCGGCCTGCTGCTCGCCGCCGCCGGCAACGGCTGGCTGCGCGGCGTGCAGGACATGCGTCGCCCGCTGGTGTTCGTGCTCGGCCCGAACGTGCTCTCCGCCGTGCTCTGCCCGCTGCTGGTCTATCCGGCCGGGCTGGGCCTGGTCGGCTCCGCCGTGGCCAACGTGGTCGCCCAGACCATCTGCGGGGCGCTCTTCGCCGGGGCGCTGATCGCCGAACGGGTCTCGCTGCGGCCCCACCCCCGGCTGATCGGGCAGCAGTTGGCGCTCAGCCGGGACCTGCTGATCCGGGGCGTCGCGTTCCAGGCCAGCTTCCTCTCCGCCACCGCCGTCGCCGCCCGCTTCGGGGCCGCCGCCGTGGGCGCGCACCAGATCGCCCTGCAACTGTGGTTCTTCACCGCCCTGGTGCTCGACGCGCTCGCCATCGCCGCCCAGTCCCTGATCGGCGCCGCGCTCGGGGCCGGCGAGGACGCCGCCGCCCGGGACCTGGCCCGCCGGATCGGGCTGCTCGGCGGCGTCTGCGGCGTGGCGTTCGCCGTGCTCGTCGCCGCCGGCGCCGGCGTGGTCCCCGGCTGGTTCAGCTCCGATCCGCAGGTACGCGAGCAGGCCATGCTCGCCTGGCCGTGGTTCGTGGCGATGCTGCCGCTGGCCGG
The DNA here is from genome assembly GCF_049841695.1 of Micromonospora sp. DT178. Lineage (NCBI taxonomy): Bacteria > Bacillati > Actinomycetota > Actinomycetes > Micromonosporales > Micromonosporaceae > Micromonospora > Micromonospora sp. DT178. The sequence goes on along the minus strand of NZ_JBNCKV010000003.1, from coordinate 261,873 downwards.
TGTCGTGTTCGCCCTCGACGGCGTGCTGATCGGCGCGGGTGACGTCCGCTACCTGCGCAACCTCACCATCGTGGCCGCGCTCGGCGGCTTCCTGCCCGCGATCTGGCTGACCTACGGGCTCGACCTCGGCCTCGGCGGCATCTGGGCGGGGCTGACGCTGTTCGTGGTGGTCCGGCTGGTCGCCCTGCTGCTGCGGCTGCGCTCCGGGGGTTGGGTCGTGACCGGCGCGGTGCGCTGAGCCTCGGCACCTGCCGGCCGTCCACCCGACCGAGTACGGCGGCGGCGGGGCGTCCGACCCGGTCTGGCAGGCTTGGGTGTCGTGAGCACAGACGGTCTGATCGTGGTCGACAAGCCCGGCGGCATGACGTCGCACGACGTGGTGGCGCGGATCCGCCGGTTGGCGCGGACCCGCCGGGTGGGGCACGGCGGCACCCTCGACCCGATGGCCACCGGCGTCCTGGTGATCGGGGTCGGGCGGGCCACCCGCCTGCTCACCTACGTGATCGGCGCGCACAAGAGCTACACGGCCACCGTCCGGCTCGGCCAGGCCACCGTCACCGACGACGCCGAGGGCGACGTGATCGCCACCACCCCGGCCGGCCAGGTCACCGACGAGGCGATCCGGGCGGCCCTGGCCGCGCTGACCGGCGAGATCGACCAGGTGCCGAGCGCGGTAAGCGCCATCAAGGTCGACGGGCAGCGGGCGTACAAGCGGGTGCGCGAGGGGGAGAGCGTCGAGCTGCCCGCCCGTCGGGTCACCGTGTCCCGGCTGGAGCTGCTGGCGGTGCGCCGCGACGCGCCCGACGTCGTCGACGTGGACATCGACGTGACCTGCTCCTCGGGGACGTACATCCGGGCCATCGCCCGGGACGCGGGCCTGGCGCTCGGGGTGGGCGGGCACCTGACCGCGCTGCGCCGTACCGCCGTCGGGAACTTCCCCCTCGCGGAGGCCGCCACCCTCGACCAGCTGGAGGAGCGCGCCCCCGAGGTGGTGAACCTGCCGCTGGCGGCGGCGGCCGACCGGTTCTTCCCGCGCCGCGACGCCGGGGCCGACGAGGCGAAGGTCCTCTCCCACGGCGGGCCGCTCGACCCCGTGGGAATCGCCGGCCCCTACGCGGTCTTCGGCCCGGACGGCGGCCTGATCGCTATCGTCAGCGAGCGGGACGGCCGGGCCCGCGCGGAGATCGTGCTCGCCCCCGCCTGACGGGGGAGAGGGACGGCGGCCGGCGCGGGCCGCCGGAGAGGCAGGGGAGGAGCGGCATGCAGCGGTGGCGGGGGTACGACGCGGCGCCCGGTGGCTGGGGGCGGTCGGTCGTCACCATCGGCGTCTTCGACGGCGTGCACAAGGGACACCAGGCGACCATCGGGCACGCCGTGTCCCGGGCTCGCGAGTTGGGCGTGCGGTCGGTGGTGGTGACCTTCGACCCGCACCCGGCCGAGGTGGTGCGCCCCGGCTCGCACCCGGCGGTGCTCACCGAGACCGCCCGCAAGGCCGAGCTGATCGAGGCGCTCGGCGTGGACGTGCTCTGCGTGGTGCCGTTCACCCCGGAGTTCTCCCGGCTGCCCGCCGAGGCGTTCGTGCACGACATCCTGGTCGAGCACCTGCACGCCGCGCTGGTCGTGGTGGGGGACAACTTCCGCTTCGGGCACCGGGCCGCCGGTGACGTGGCGCTGCTGGAGCGGCTCGGCCGCACCTTCGGCTTCGCCGTCGAGGGCGCCCCGCTGGTCGCCGAGGCGGGCACGGTCTACTCCTCCACGTACATCCGTTCCTGCGTCGACGCGGGGGACGTGACGGCGGCGGCCGCCGCGCTCGGCCGCCCGCACCGCGTGGAGGGCGTGGTGGTCCGCGGCGACCAGCGCGGCCGCGAGCTGGGCTTCCCCACCGCCAACCTGCTCTGCCACCGGTACGCGGCGGTGCCCGCCGACGGCGTCTACGCCGCCCGGCTGGTGCGCCGGGGCCACGCCGAGCCCCTGGCGGCGGCGGTGTCGGTCGGCACGAACCCGACCTTCTCCGGCCGGGAGCGGCGGGTGGAGGCGTACGTGCTCGACTTCACCGGCGACCTCTACGGCGAGCGGCTGGCGCTGGACTTCGTGGCGCACCTGCGCGGGCAGATCCGCTACGACGCGATCGAGCCGTTGATCGCCCAGATGAACCAGGACGTCGAGCGGACCCGGCGCGTGCTCGGCTGACCGCGTCGCGGCCCTTGACAGGCCGCCGTCCGGCAGGGCTGGTAGTCTGGCGGGGACGTCGGCTGACCGACGTGGGGCCTCGCGTGCCTGCACGACGCCGCGGGTGCGAGGTACCGGTCCGTTTCCGGTCCACTGACCGATCCGACGGACATCATCGAACAACCCACGAAACAGGGAGAACATGGCGCTCGACCAGGAAGCCAAGGCCAAGATCCGCGCGGAGTACGCGACCGCCGACGGCGACACCGGTTCGCCGGAGGTGCAGGTCGCGGTCCTCACCAAGCGGATCGCCGAGCTGACGGAGCACCTGAAGGTGCACAAGCACGACCACCACAGCCGCCGTGGGCTGCTGCTGCTGGTCGGCCGCCGCCGTCGGCTGCTCAACTACGTCCACAAGAAGGACATCAACCGCTACCGGTCGCTCATCGAGCGGCTCGGTCTGCGCCGGTGACGTGACGGGGGAGTGGCCCGACCGGGCCACTCCCCCGCTTCGCCACCACACGAAAACCGGGCCGCGCGACCACCCGAGAACGGGAGCCGGTCAGCGTACCGGTCTCCGGTAGTGGCCCCCGGGCACCCCGGCATTGCGCCGGCCACCCGGGCGCTTCGATCGAAGACCGGCCGTCTGAGCAGCTCCCCGCGTCGTGGGCCCCCGATGCGAAGGAGCACGACAGCACCATGACCGAGACCAACCTCGGCACCGAATCCCGCACCGCCGTGATCGACAACGGGTCCTTCGGCACCCGTGAGATCACCTTCTCCACCGGCCGGCTGGCCCGTCAGGCCGCCGGCTCCGTCGTCGCCCAGCTCGGCGAGACGGTCGTCCTCTCCGCCACCACCGCCGGCAAGCAGCCGAAGGAGCAGTTCGACTTCTTCCCGCTGACCGTCGACGTCGAGGAGCGGATGTACGCCGCGGGCCGCATCCCCGGCTCGTTCTTCCGCCGCGAGGGCCGCCCCAGCGAGGACGCGATCCTCACCTGCCGGCTGATCGACCGGCCGCTGCGCCCGTCGTTCGTCAAGGGCCTGCGCAACGAGGTCCAGGTCGTCGAGACCATCCTCGCGCTGGACCCGCAGCACCCCTACGACGTCGTGGCGATCAACGCCGCCTCGATGTCGACCAAGCTCTCCGGCCTGCCGTTCTCCGGCCCGATCGGGGCGACCCGGGTCGCGCACATCGACGGCCAGTGGGTCGCCTTCCCGACCCTGGAGGAGCTGGCCCGGGCCACCTTCGACATGGTCGTGGCCGGCCGCTCGCTGCCGGACGGCGACGTCGCGATCATGATGGTCGAGGCCGAGGCGACGCCGAACGCCGTGACCCTGATCGCGGGCGGCGCGACCGCCCCGACCGAGGAGATCGTGGCCAGCGGCCTGGAGGCCGCGAAGCCGGCGATCCGCGAGCTGTGCCGCGCGCAGGCCGAGCTGGCCGAGGTGGCCGCCAAGCCCGTCGCCGAGTTCCCGGTGTTCCTGGACTACCAGGACGACGTCTACGAGGCGGTGGCCGGTGTGGCCCGCGCCGAGGTCGCCGAGGCCCTCCAGATCGCCGGCAAGGCCGACCGCGAGGAGGCCCTCGACCGGATCAAGGCCAAGGTCGCCGAGGAGCTCGGCGGTCGCTTCGAGGGCCGGGAGAAGGAGCTCAGCGCCGCCTTCCGGTCGCTCACCAAGTCCGAGGTGCGCAACCGGGTGCTGCGCGAGCAGGTCCGCATCGACGGCCGCGGCCCGCGCGACATCCGCCCGCTGACCGCCGAGGTCGGCGTGCTGCCCCGGGTGCACGGCTCGGCGCTGTTCGAGCGTGGCGAGACCCAGATCCTGGGCGTCACCACGCTGAACATGCTGCGCATGGAGCAGATGGTGGACACGCTGTCCCCGGAGAACCGCAAGCGCTACATGCACAACTACAACTTCCCGCCGTACTCGACCGGTGAGACCGGCCGGGTCGGCTCGCCGAAGCGGCGCGAGATCGGCCACGGCGCGCTCGCCGAGCGGGCGCTGATCCCGGTGCTGCCGTCGCGCGAGGAGTTCCCGTACGCCATCCGGCAGGTCTCCGAGGCGCTCGGCTCCAATGGCTCCACCTCGATGGGCTCGGTCTGCGCCTCGACGCTGGGCCTGCTCTCCGCCGGTGTGCCGCTGAAGGCGCCGGTGGCCGGCATCGCCATGGGGCTCATCTCGGACGAGGTGGACGGCAAGACCCAGTACGTGACGCTGACCGACATCCTCGGCGCCGAGGACGCGTTCGGTGACATGGACTTCAAGGTCGCCGGCACGCCGGAGTTCGTGACCGCGCTCCAGCTCGACACCAAGCTCAACGGCATCCCGTCGGACGTGCTGGCCGCCGCGCTGCAGCAGGCGTACGAGGCCCGGCAGACCATCCTCGGCGTGATGCAGGCGGCGATCGAGGGCCCGGCCGAGATGTCGGAGTACGCCCCGCGCGTCACCACCGTCAAGATCCCGGTCGACAAGATCGGCATGGTGATCGGCCCGAAGGGGCAGACCATCAACGCGATCCAGGACGAGACCGGCGCCGAGATCTCCATCGAGGACGACGGCACGATCTACGTCGGCGCCACCAACGGCCCGTCGGCCCAGGCGGCGGTGGACCGGATCAACGGGATCGCCAACCCGACGCTGCCGAAGGCCGGGGAGCGGTTCCTCGGCACGGTGGTCAAGACCGCCGCGTTCGGCGCGTTCATCTCGCTGCTGCCGGGCCGGGACGGCCTGCTGCACATCTCCAAGGTGGGCGACGGCAAGCGGGTCGAGCGGGTCGAGGACTTCCTCAACGTCGGCGACCGGGTCGAGGTCGAGATCGCGGACATCGACGCCCGCGGCAAGATCTACCTGGACAAGGTCCGCCCGGAGGGCGCCGAGGCGCCGGCCGCCGGCGAGGCCGCCGGTGGCGAGCGTCCGGCCGGCCGGGACCGGGACGACCGGGCTCCGCGCGACCGGGGCGACCGTGAGCGCGGCGGCGACCGGGGCGGTCGTGGCCCGGGCGGCGGCGAGCGCGGCGAGGGCGGCGGCGAGGGTGGCGAGGGCGGCGAGCGTCCGCGCCGCCGCACCCGGCGCAGCTGACGCACCGCACCATCGCATCACCCACCCCTCGTCGATCTGGGAGCAACACGTGAGTCGGGCCGTCAGCGCGCCGTTTCCGCCGGATCGACGGGGGGTGGCGTCCGTTCCGGGCCCCGCAGGGGCCTCCCACCGGAGCACCGCGGCGGCCCGCTCCGGCGGCGCCGCCCGGGCGGTGACCCGCACGATCAGCGACGACCCGCTGGGCGGCACGGTACGCCGTACCGTGCTGCCCAGCGGGCTGCGCGTGCTCACCGAGGCGATCCCGGCGATGCGCAGCGTCTCGTTCGGCGTCTGGGTCGCGGTCGGCTCGCGGGACGAGACCGGCCCGCAGGCCGGCGCGGCGCACTTCCTGGAGCACCTGCTCTTCAAGGGCACCAACAAGCGCAGCGCGTTGGACATCTCCTCGGAGATCGAGGCGGTGGGCGGCGAGACCAACGCCTTCACCACCAAGGAATACACCTGCTACTACGCCCGCGTGCTGGACGAGGACCTGCCGCTGGCCATCGACGTGATGTGCGACCTGGTCGCCGACTCGGTGCTGGAACCGGCCGACGTGGAGACCGAGCGGGGCGTGATCCTCGAGGAGATCGCCATGCACGACGACGAGCCCGGCGACGAGGTGCACGACCTCTTCGCCCGGGCCGTCTACGGCGACCACCCGCTGGGCCGGCTGATCTCCGGCACCGAGGAGACCGTCACCCCGATGACCCGGCGGCAGATCCAGGGCTTCTACCGCCGCCGCTACACCGCGCCGCAGATCGTCGTCGCCGCCGCCGGCAACCTGGACCACGCCACGGTGGTCAGGCTGGTCCGCCAGGCGCTGCGCGGCACCCCGCTGGACACCGACCCCGCGACGCCCGCGTCGCACCGGTCGGCCACCCCGGCCGTACGCACGAAGCCCGCCACCACCCTGGTGGAGCCGAAGGAGACCGAGCAGGCGCACGTCATCCTCGGCTGCCCCGGCATCGACCGGCTCGACGAGCGGCGCTTCGCCCTCGGCGTGCTCAACAACATCCTCGGCGGCGGCATGTCGAGCCGGCTGTTCCAGGAGATCCGCGAGCGGCGCGGCCTCGCCTACTCGGTCTACTCCTACGCCAGCCAGTACGCCGACAGCGGCCTCTTCGCCGTCTACGCCGGCTGCGCCCCGGGCAAGGTCGACGAGGTGCTGGAGCTGACCCGGGCCGAACTCGCCCGGGTGGCCGCCGACGGCCTCACCGAGGCCGAGGTGGCCCGCGGCAAGGGGATGAGCAAGGGCGCGTTCGTGCTGGGGCTGGAGGACACCGGCTCGCGGATGAGCCGGCTGGCCAAGGGGGAGCTGCTCTACGGCCACCTGATGCCGGTCGACGAGCTGCTCGGCCGGGTCGACGCGGTCACGGTGGCCGACGTCAACACCCTGGCCGCCGAGCTGCTGAGCCGGCCGATGTCGCTGGCCGTGGTCGGCCCGTTCGGCGCGGGCGACTTCTCCGCCCGCTGACCCGTCCCGGTCGCCCGCCCCCGCCCGACGCCGGCCCGGCCCGGCCCGTCACGTCATCGCGTCGCCGCCGGCGCTGCGGACTGTCCCGCACGTCCCCGCCGGTGCCGGTCCGCCCGGATGCGCGCGTCCCGATTGGGATAGGTTGTGCCCCGTGACTGACGAGCAGGAGAAGAGCCTGGACGAGCTGATCCGGGTCGGCGTGCTGGGCGCCCGGGGACGCATGGGCATCGAGGTGTGCCGGGCCGTGGACGCCGCCGCCGACATGGAGCTGGTGGCCATGGTCGACCAGGGCGACGGCCTGTTCGCCGCGTCCGACGCCGGGGCCGAGGTGGTCGTCGACTTCACCACCCCGGACGTCGTCATGGACCATCTGCACTGGTGCATCGACCAGGGCATCAACGCGGTCGTCGGCACCACCGGCTTCACGGAGCAGCGGCTGGAGCGGGTGCGCGGCTGGCTGGCCCACAAGCCCGGGGTGGGCGTGGTGATCGCCCCCAACTTCGGCATCGGCGCGGTGCTGATGATGCAGTTCGCCGCCCGCGCCGCCCGGCACTTCGAGTCGGTCGAGATCGTCGAGCAGCACCATCCCCGCAAGCTGGACGCCCCCAGCGGCACCGCCACGCACACCGCGCGGCTGGTCGCGGCCGCCCGCGCCGAGGCCGGGCTCGGCCCGGTCCCGGACGCCACGAAGGACGAGGTCGCGGGCGCCCGGGGCGCCGACATCGACGGGGTACGCGTGCACGCCGTGCGCGCCACCGGCCTCGTCGCCCACCAGGAGGTGCTCTTCGGCACCGTGGGGGAGACGCTGACCATCCGGCACGACTCGTACGACCGGGTCTCGTTCATGCCCGGCGTGCTGCTGGCCGTCCGCGCGGTCCGCACCCGGCCCGGGCTGACCGTCGGCCTGGACGCCCTGCTGGACTGACGGGCAAACCCGTCGCGACGGCACCCGGGCGGCCCCTAGGCTGCCCGGGTGATCGATTCTGGACTCTCCGACCGGGCCGGGCGCCGGGTCACCCTGCGCCCGGTGGACGACGACAACTGGCGGGCGGTGGCCGACGTCGCCCCGCGCGACGACCAGCGCGGGTGGGTGGCGGCGCTGGCCGCCCGCTACCTGCTGCTGACCATGCGCTCCGACGTGTGGACCTCACTGGCCGTGTACGCGGACGAGACCGTCGCCGGGCACGTCATGTGGGGCGTCGACGACGACGGGTCCCGGTGGATCGGCGGCATGGTGGTCGACGCGGCCGAACAGGACCGGGGCGTCGGGCGGGCGGCCGTGCGCACCCTGGCCGCGTGGCTGGGCGGCCAGGACGGCGGTCACCCCGTCCGGCTCTCATACCACCCCGACAACGTCCAGGCCGCCCGCCTCTACACGAGCCTCGGCTTCGTGCCCACCGGGGCGATGGAGGACGACGAACTGGTCGTCGAACTCCTTCCGCCCGCCCAGGTCCCGCCCCGGCCCTGACGGGGTCAGCCCTCCTCGATCACCGACAGGATGTTGCCGGCCGGGTCGGTGAACCACGCGATGGTCGGCCCGTTGCCGCGCATGACGCCCTTGTCGTCCTGGGGCATCCCGGGGTAGCGCGCGAACTGCACCCCGCGCGCGGTCAGCTCGTCGACGGCCCGGTCGACGTCGTCGACGGGGAAGTTGAGCACCGTGTAGGCCGCGGGAGTGTGGTCCGCCTTCGGGTAGACCATCACGTCCCGGCCCCCGGCGAGGTGCAGCGTCAGCAGGCCGCCCATGGCGTCGTCCCGCGACACCCGCAGGCCGAGCGTGTCGGCGTAGAACCGCTCGGCCCGGCCGGGGTCGTCGACCGAGAAACTGCTCCACGCCGTCGTGTCCGTGAACATGCCCGGTGCCTCCCTCTCGTGGACGCCGCCACCGCGACCATGAGGTCACCGTAGGCGACGCCCCCGACAGTGTCCGGCGGAACGCCGCCACCGGCGGGTCGGGGACCGCGGGTCGGTGTCGGTGCGCTCCGGGCCCGGGAGCGCCCGGCCCGGTCGCGCTTCGGACCCGGGAACGTCCGGCCCCGGCCCAACTCGGCCGGTGGTGCTGTCCGCCCCCGTGCCCGGTCGCGCTCCGGGCGCGGGAGCGCCGCCAGGGACGGTCAGTCCCCGGGCGTCGCCGACGCACCCGGCGCCAGGTCCGGCAGCGTCGCCTCGGTGGGCGTCGCGTCCGCCGGGTCCGCGTCCGCGGGCACCGCCACGTGCAGGCGCACCTGCGGGACGAGCATGTCCTCCACGTCCAGCGCGCGGGCCGCGCCGTCGGGCTCCCAACCGGTGCTGGTGAGGAACTTCCGGGTCGCCGCGTCGCCGTCGAAGGCCCAGGCCAGGGCGCGGGTGAACCCGTCGGCACGCCACAGGTCGACGGTCGCGGCGAGCAGCCGGCTGCCGTGCCCCCGCCGGCCCCAGCGCGGCTCCACCAGCAGGTCCGTCACCGCGGCGACGTCCGGCCCGAGCACTTCCGCCGGCTCACCCGGGGCGAGCGCCTCGGCGTCGGCCGGACCGGAGGCGGCGAACCCCACCAGATAGGATTGCTCGGCCTGTTCGACGGCGACCAGCACCCGGTGGGCGCCGGAGGGCGGCTCCTGCACGGCCGCGCTCCACCGCCTGGCGAGCCACGCCTCGTCCAGGTTGTCGAGCACGTGCCGGGGCAGGATCCGGCGATAGGCGACCCGCCAGGTCGCGAGTTGGATGTGTGCGATCTCGCCGGCGTCTTCCGGACGCGCCGGGCGGACGTACCCGAGAGCCATGGGACGGAAGCCTACGCAGGGCGAGGGAGGCGATGGTGGCGCAGGGTCCCCGACGGACGATCCAGCAGGTCGTCGGCGTCGTCGCGCTCGCCGTCGCGGTGACCGCCTTCCTGTCCGTCGCGGCCGTCCGGCACGGCTTCTTCGACCTCAAGGTCTACTACGGTGCGCTGACCTGGTGGGTGCACGACGGCGGGGAGATCTACGACTTCCTGAAGCCCGGCACCCAGTACGGCTTCACGTACCCGCCCTTCGCCGCCCTGGTCATGCTGCCGATGGCGTACCTGCCGTGGTGGGCGGCGATCGCGGTCAGCGTGGCCGCCAGCGTGGTGGTCACCGCCGTGCTGTTCTGGTGGCTGATCGACCCGGTCTCCCGCCGCTCCGGCTGGACCCGCTGGTTCGCCCTCGCCGTGGCGCTCTGCCTGGCCGCCGCGTACGAGCCGATGCGCGAGACGGTCAACTTCGGCCAGGTCAACATGCTGCTGCTCTTCCTGGTCGCGATCGACCTGCTCCGGCTGCTGCCGGCCGGCAACCGGTGGGCCGGCGTGGGCATCGGCCTGGCCACCGCGATCAAGCTGACCCCGGGCATCTTCATCGTCTACCTGCTGGTGACCCGCCGCTGGCGGGCCGCGGTCACCTCGATGGCCGCCGCGGCCGGCGCGACGCTGCTGGCCGCCGCGCTCTTCCCCGACGCCTCGCGGGAGTTCTGGACGGAGGCGCTGTGGAACACCGGCCGGGTCGGTGAACTGGCGTTCGTCTCCAACCAGTCGCTGCGCGGCGTGGTCGCCCGGCTGAACCCGGAACACCCGAGCACCCTGGCCTGGCTGGCGCTGGTGCTCGCCACGCTGGCGCTGTGGGCCTGGCGCTCCCGCGCCGCCGTGGCCGCCGGCGACGAGGCGACCGGCCTGGCGCTGACGGGCGCGGTGATGTGCCTGGTCAGCCCGGTCACCTGGGTGCACCACCTGGTCTGGCTGCTGCCCGCGCTGATCCTGCTGGTCGACAACGGGATGGCCGCGCCCGCCGGCAGCCGTCGACGCCGCCTCCTGCTGGGCGCCGCGATCGTCGGCTACGGCTTCCTGATCAGCCGCATCGTCTGGGCCTGGGAGAAGGACTTCACCGGGCTCGACGGCTTCCTCGGCAGCAACGCCTACGTCTGGATCAGCCTGGCGCTGCTGGCGTTCCTGCCCATCCGCCGCTGGGGCGACCCGGGCCGGAGCAACCGCCGTCGGGCGACGCCGGCCGGGTCAGCCGCCGAGGCGCCCGGCGTACCGCAGCTCGACCAGCCCGACCGGCGGGCGCCCGCCGGCCAGCGGCACCGGATAGGTCGACCGCTCACCGTCCGGTGACAGCCCGGCCCGCTCGTAGAACCGGCGGGCCCGGTGGTTGGCCTCCAGGACCCAGAGCCGGTAGTCCGACCAGCCCCGGGTGGCCAGCCCGTCCCGCGCCGCGGCCAGCAGCGCCCGCGCCGTGCCGTCGCCCCAGCGGGTCGGCTCGACGTACATCGCCACGACCTCGCCGTGCGCGGCGTCGAGGTCGCCACGGTCCTGGTTGTTGCGGTACGGGCCGAACGTGGTGAACCCGGCCAGCGTCCCGTCGACCTCGGCGAGCAGGGTGGTGAACGGGTGTTCCGGGTCGGCGGTGCCGAGGTCCCGGCGGCGCTGCGCCCAGGCCGTGACGTTGAGCCGCCGCAGCACCTCCTCGGGCATGATCCCGGCGTAGCCGGCCTGCCAACCGTGGATGTGCACCCGGGCGACCGCCTCGGCGTCGTCGGGCTCCTCGCGGCGGATCGTGAGCATGCGTCCGTTCTATGCCCCGGCGGGTGATCGGTCCAGTGTCCGCACCGGTGTCGTACCGGTGGATTAGGGTGCCCGACGATGGCCGCACCGGAATCGCTCTCGCTCGCCCAGGCCCGCCGGGTGGCGCTCGCCGCCCAGGGCTTCGCCGACCCCGCGCCCACCGGCGCGCCCACCCGCCGGCACCTGCGCCGGGTGCTCGACCGGGTCGGGCTGATCCAGATGGACTCGGTCAACGTGCTGCAACGGGCGCACTACCTGCCGCTCTACAGCCGCCTCGGGCCCTACCCGACCTCGCTGCTCGACGCCGCCGCCTACCGCCGCCCCCGGGAGCTGTTCGAATACTGGGGGCACGAGGCGTCGCTGGTGCCCGTCGGGCTGCACCCGGTGTTGCGCTGGCGGATGGCCCGGGCCCGCTCGGAGGCCTGGGGCGGGATGCGGCGCATCGCCCAGGAGCAGCCCGGCCTGGTGGCCTGGGTCCGCGACGAGGTGGCCGCCCGGGGGCCGCTCACGGCCGCCGAGATCGAGCACGACGCGCCCCGGGAGACGGGCAACTGGGGGTGGAACTGGTCGGCGGTCAAGCGGGCGCTGGAGTTCCTGTTCTGGGCGGGGGAGGTGACGGCCGCCGACCGCACGACGTCGTTCGCCCGCCGCTACGACCTGCCGGAGCGGGTGCTGCCGGCAGCCGTGCTCGACGCGCCGACGCCGACCGACGCCGATGCCCACCGGACGCTGGTGGGCATCGCCGCGCGGTCGCTCGGGGTGGCCGCCGAGCCGGAGCTACGCGACTACTTCCGGCTGCCGGTGGCCGGGGCCCGGCAGGCCATCGCCGAACTGGTCGAGGCGGGCGAGCTGCTGCCGGTCGCCGTGCAGGGCTGGCGGCGGCCCGCCTGGCTGCACGCCGGGGCGCGGCTGCCCCGCTGGGTGCGCGGCAACACCCTCATCAGCCCGTTCGACCCGGTGGTCTGGGAGCGGGCCCGCGCCGAGCGGCTCTTCGACTTCAGCTACCGCATCGAGATCTACGTGCCGGCGCCACAGCGGGTGCACGGCTACTACGTGCTGCCGTTCCTGCAGGGGGAGCGGTTCACCGCCCGGGTCGACCTGAAGGCCGACCGGAAGGCCCGCGTGCTGCTGGTGCCGGCCGCCTGGGGCGAGCCGGGCGTCGACCGGGGCGAGACCGCGCTGGCGCTCGCCGCCGAGCTGCACCGCCTCGCCGGTTGGCTGGGCCTGGACGCGGTGGCCCCGCCCGCCGCCGGCGACCTGGCCGTCCCGCTGGCCGCCGCGCTGGCGGGCGTGGCCGGTGTACGGTGAGCGACGTGACGAGCGTTGACGGACCGGCCTCGGCGTCGCATCCGCAGACGGGTGGGCTCGACGCTCCGCCCCAGGCGGGTCCGGCCGCACCGGCCGGCGAATGGCCCACGGACCAGGCGCCGCCCCACCCGGGGTCGCCCTACCCCGGAGCGGCCCACCCCGGTTCGCCCTATCCGGGGGCGGCGCCCTACCCCGTCGCGGAGCCGGACCGGCTCACCCGCTTCGTCGTGCGCCTCTACGAGCGTTCCCCGCGCTGGGCGGTGCCCCTGGCCGCGCTCGGCTGCGTCGCCGCCGGCATCGGCTACGCGCTGATCAGCGACCCCACCCGATCGGCGCCCGACGCCGCGCCGACCTGCCTGCTCAAGCTCACCACGGGACTGGACTGCCCGGGCTGCGGCGGCACCCGCGCGCTCTGGTACGTGCTGCACGCCGACCTGCCGGCCGCGGCCCGGCACCACTTCCTCTTCGTCTTCGCGCTGCCCTTCCTGGCCTACCTCTTCGTCGCCTGGGCGGGCCGGCAGGCGTTCGGCTGGCGCCTGCCCGAGCTGCGGATCAGCTCCCGGGTGATCGGCGTCTTCCTGGCCTCCTGGCTGGCCTTCACGATCCTGCGCAACCTCCCCTGGGCACCCTTCACCTCCCTCTACGTCTGAGCCCAGCCGGCCGCCCTGCCCGCGTCGCCGGCCGCTCGCCCTGCCGGCCGCGCCGGGCGTCACCGTAGGAGGCCGGGACGCCTCAGCCGTCTCGGGGTGTGCGTCCTGTCGAGCTGAGTCGTTTACGACATCACGCCGCCAAGGCCCTTCGCTCTGCGGTCGGGCCGATTGGCGGCGGGTGGGGCCGGTCGTGGTGCGCGCTGAGGCTGCACTCGGTCGGGCCGGCCGGCGGCGGGGCGTTCGACCGAGGTCGCTCCCGAGCGCCCGCGGTCGGCCCGGCGTTTCCACGACTCGTCGCCGCTCGCCGATGTCGTAAACGATTCAGCTCGACAGCGCGCGGGAGGGGACGCCGGCCGGCCGTGCGCCAGTCGCGGCGTCCGACAGCGGAACGACGCGCGCCCCGCGTGTTCGATCACCCGGCTGCGTGTTCGACAGCTCAGCCGGGTGATCGACAGTGCACCGTCATCGACATTGCACCGTGATCGACGTTGCACCGGGCGAGCCTGGCTTGGGCGGGCCGGGGCCACGCCACTACAGTCCCAGGAATGCCGGAGATGGTGCAGCCCCAGGTCAAGCTCGTCGCGTGGACCCACTTCGAGGCGCCGGACGACGTGCCGTGGTCGACCGACGCCGAGGGCGGCCAGGCCCTCGCGGAGTTCGCCGGCCGGGCCTGCTACCAGAGCTGGAAGAAGCCGAACCCGGCCACCGCCACCAACGCCGGCTACCTCGCGCACATCCTGGAGGTCGGCCACCTGAGCGTGCTGGAGCACGGCTCGGTCAGCTTCTACTTCAGCGGGGTGTCCCGCTCCTTCACCCACGAGCTGATCCGGCACCGGCACTTCTCGTACTCCCAGCTCTCCCAGCGGTACGTGCCGGAGCGCGACGCGGCCATGGTCGAGCCCTCGGTGATCGCCGACGACCCGGAGCTGCACAAGAAGTTCGTGGAGGCCGCCGAGGCGAGCGTGCGGGCGTACAACGAGCTGCTGGAGGGGTTGGAACGGCGCTTCGCCGACGTGGAGAACGCCACGCTGCGGCGCAAGCAGGCCCGCCAGGCGGCCCGCGCGGTGCTGCCCAACGCCACCGAGACGCGCATCGTGGTCACCGGCAACTACCGGGCCTGGCGGCACTTCATCGCCATGCGCGCGACCGAGCACGCCGACGTGGAGATCCGCGAGCTGGCGGTGGAGTGCCTGCGGCAGCTCCAGGGTGTCGCCCCCAACGTCTTCGCCGACTTCGTCATCTCGGCCCTGCCCGACGGCACCGAGGTCGCGGCGAGCCCGCACGCCGAGTGAGTCCTGAGGGCTTCCCCGGCGGGGCGCCGGTGGTCGTCCGCTAGGTTGGTGGCATGACGCACGACCACCCTGACACGCCCGCCCGGGCGGTGTCCCGCCCCTTCGGGCGAGTGCTCACGGCCATGGTGACCCCGTTCACCGCCGACAGCTCGCTCGACCTCGACGGCGCCGCGCGGCTCGCCAGCTACCTGGTCGACGAGCAGGGCAACGACGCGCTGGTGGTCAACGGCACCACCGGCGAGTCGCCGACCACCACCGAGGCCGAGAAGGAACAGCTGATCCGGGCCGTGGTGGAGGCCGTCGGTGACCGCGCCAAGGTCGTGGCCGGGGTCGGCACCAACGACACCCGGCACACCATCGAGCTCTCCACGGCCGCCGAGAAGGCGGGCGCGCACGGCCTGCTCGTGGTCACCCCCTACTACAACAAGCCGCCGCAGAGCGGCCTGCTGCGGCACTTCACCGCCGTCGCGGACGCCACCGGGCTGCCGGTGATGCTCTACGACATCCCGCACCGGGCGGGCGTGCCGATCGACACCGAGACGATGGTGCGCCTGGCCGAACACGCCCGGATCGTCGCGGTGAAGGACGCCAAGGGCGACCTGACCGCCACGAGCTGGGTCACCAGCCGGACGAACCTCGCCTTCTACAGCGGCGAGGACTCGCTCACCCTGCCCTCGCTGGCCGTGGGCGGCGTGGGTGTGGTCGGCACCTCGACCCACTTCACGGGCGCGCTCACCAAGCAGATGATCGAGGCGTACGACGCGGGGGACACCGCCACCGCGCTGAGCCTGCACCGGCGGCTGCTGCCGCTGTTCACCGGCATCTTCCGTACCCAGGGCGTGATCCTGGTGAAGGCGGGCCTGGCGGTTGCCGGGCTGCCCGCCGGGCCGGTGCGTTCGCCGCTGGTCGACGCGACCGACGACGAGATCGCCCAGCTCCGCGCCGACAGCGCGGCGGCGGGCGTGGAACTTTCCGAATGACCGAACGACACGACGGACGCCGAGTGACGGCGTCGCAGAATGAGGTGGACGCGTGACCGAGGCGCACTTCGAGACGGAACTGCCCCCGCCACTGCCGGAGGGTGGGCTGCGGATCATTCCGCTCGGCGGGCTCGGCGCCATCGGTCGCAACATGACCGTCTTCGAGTACGACGGCAAGCTGCTGGTGGTCGACTGCGGGGTCCTCTTCCCCGACGTGGAGCAGCCCGGGGTCGACCTGATCCTGCCCGACTTCGGTCCGATCCTGGACCGGCTCGACGACGTCCAGGCGATCGTGCTGACCCACGGCCACGAGGACCACATCGGCGCGGTGCCGTACCTGCTCGCGCACAAGCCCGACATCCCGCTGGTCGGCTCCCAGTTCACCCTCGCCCTGGTCGAGGCGAAGCTGGCCGAGCGGCGGATCCAGCCCTACACGCTGACCGTGCGGGAGGGCGGCCGGGAGCGGCTCGGCCCGTTCGAGTGCGAGTTCTTCGCGGTCAACCACTCGATCCCCGACGCGCTCGCGGTGGCCATCCGCACGCCGGCCGGCCTGGTGCTGCACACCGGCGACTTCAAGATGGACCAGCTTCCGCTGGACGGCCGGATCACCGACCTGGCCGGGTTCGCCCGGCTCGGCGCCGAGGGCGTGGACCTGCTGCTCTCGGACTCCACCAACGCGGAGATCCCGGGCTTCGTCACCCCCGAGCGGGAGATCGGGCCGGTGCTCGACTCGATCTTCGCGAAGGCCAAGGGGCGGATCATCGTCGCGTCGTTCGCCTCGCACGTGCACCGGGTGCAGCAGGTGTTCGACTCCGCCGCCGAGCACGGCCGCAAGGTCGCCCTCATCGGCCGCTCCATGGTCCGCAACATGGGCATCGCCCGCGACCTGGGGCTGCTCAACATTCCGGCCGGGCTGGTCGTCGGGATCGAAGAGGCGACGAACATGCCGCCCGAGCAGATCGTGCTGATGTCCACCGGCTCGCAGGGCGAACCGATGAGCGCCCTGGGCCGGATGGCCAGCGGCGACCACCGGCACATCACCATCGCCCCCGGCGACACGGTGGTGCTCGCCTCGTCGCTGGTGCCCGGCAACGAGACCTCGGTCTACCGGGTGATCAACCGGCTGGCCCGCGCCGGCGCCGTGGTGGTGCACAAGGACGTGGCCAAGGTGCACGTCTCCGGTCACGCGCCCGCCGGCGAGCTGCTCTACCTGCTCAACGTGGTCCGGCCCAGCAACCTGATGCCGGTGCACGGCGAGTGGCGGCACCTGCGCGCGCACGCCCGGCTCGGCATCGAGTCCGGCGTCGCCCCCGACCGGGTGGTGCTCTGCGAGGACGGCGACGTCGTCGACCTCGTCGAGGGCCGGGCCAGCCTGGTCGGGCACGTGAAGAGCCGCTACGTCTACGTCGACGGCCTCGCCGTCGGCGACGTCAGCGAGTCGCTGCTCACCGAGCGTCGGATCCTCGGCGACGGCGGGTTCATCGCCACCACCGTGGTGGTCGACTCGGTCACCGGCAAGGTGGTGGGCGGCCCGACCCTGTCGGCAAAGGGCTTCTCGGAGGACCCGGAGGCGTTCAGCCCGGTGATCCCGCTGGTCACCGAGGCGCTGAACCGGGCGGCCTCCGACGGCATCACCGACCCGCACCAGCTCCAGCAGATCGTCCGGCGCACCGTGGGACGGTGGGTGAACGACGCGTACCGGCGTCGGCCCATGATCGTTCCCACCGTCGTCGAGGTCTGACCCGCTCCGCCGCGACGCCCGCCCGCACCCCGTGTGCCGGCGGGCGTCGCCGCGTCCGGGCGGGCCCGCGAGCCGGCCGGTGAGGTCCGGCGGGTTTCGGACCTCACCGGTGGGTCGCCGCCCGGCCCGGTCAGGGCAGGGCGGCCACGGCCTGGGCGTACGCGACGCCGGTCTCCACGGCCGCGTCGAGCAGCACCGTGAGCTGGGCCGGGGCCACCCCGTGCGCCAGGTCGGTGGCGACGTGCCCGGCCAGCAGCAGCTCGCCCTCCCGCTCGTGCACGTACGCCTTCGGCAGCAGCCGGTCGTGGTTCCAGGCGTTGCAGAAGGCGTACGCCTCCGCGAGCCGGTCGGCCGGCAGCCGGCGGTTCGCCACGGACCGGGCCTGGAGGATCTCGCCCCGCTCACCGGCGCGCCGGAACTGGATCAGCGCCTCGCCCCACCGGCCCGTGACGGCGCCACGGTCGTCGACGGCGTACGGGTCCCCGCGCCGGTCCAGCTCGGCGGTGATCATCGCCAGGCTAAGCGGGCGCGGCTCCCCGTCCGGCGGGTCCTCGTGGGGCGGGTCGTCGGCGTCGTCGTCCGGGTCGTCGTCGGGCGGCAGGGGCACCGGCGCGGCGGTCGGCCGTCCGGCCAGCCAGGACGCGATCCGGCCGGACTGGTGGCCGGTGCCGTTGCGGGCGTCGAAGCTGCCGGCCAGCGCGGTGGCCACCCCGAGCAGGGTGGCGCCGAGCGTGGCCACGTCGAGCTCGGCGGCCGGGCGCACCCCGTACGCCGGGCGGTGCACCGTCCGCCCGCCGAGCCCCGCCTCCACGGCGAGGGCGCAGACCAGCGCCCCGGCGGCGGCGAACTCCATCGCGGACAGGTCGTCGTGCGGCCGGTCCAGCCGGGGCAGCTGCTCGGCGAGGACGTCGAGGCCCCGAGCGGGGTGCCCGGCCAGCGCACACCACCGCAGGTGCGTGGCGAGGAACCCGAAGGCGGTCTGCTCCCGCCGGTGCCGCCGGTACGCCCGGACGTGCGCCTCGGCCGCCCGCTCCGGCTCCCCGGCCCGCAGCCAGGACAGCAGCCCGGCGACCAGCGTCCGCTCCGGCTGCTCGGTGCAGTCGACGCCGCCGGGCGGGGAGTCATCCAGGGCGGCCAGCGCGGCCCGGTGGTCGCCCCAGCCGGCGAGCAGTTCCGCCCGCCGGGCCGACGCACAGTCCGGGCAGCCACCGACCGGTCCCGGATCGGCCGTCGCCCAGCGCTCGTACCACCGCCGGGCGGTGGGCTCGTCGCCGAGGTGGTCGGCGATGCGGCAGCGCAGCTCGGCGACCACCGCCGGATCGTCGGCGGCGCGCGCGGCGAGGTCGTCCAGCATGGAACGGGCCTGGTCCAGCCCGACCCGGGGCGAGCCGAGCAGGGCCTCGACCGCGTACCGCCGGTAGCGCCGCAGCAGCTCGGCCTGGTCTTCCGCGAGCAGGTCGGGGCGGCGTTGGGCGGTGGCGAGGCAGCGGCGCACCGGCTCGACCAGCCGCCACCGCTGCCCGTGCAGGAGGTACGCCTCGATCAGCGCGAACCGGGCCGCCAGCGCCGTCCGGTCGTCGCCCGTGGCGTCGGCATGCGCGACGATCCGTTCCAGCTCGGTGCTGCGGGCCTCGCCGTCGGGGGTGTCGCGGGCGTCGGCGAGCGCTCCGGCCAGCGCGGGGTCGGGCTGCCGGCCCCCGCGCCGCAGCCCGCTCCACCAGCCGGGCAGCCCGAACGGGTCGAGGCCTCGACCGGCCAGGTCCCCGCTGCGGCCCGTCACGCCACCACCCCGCCGGGCAGCCGGGCCACCTCGGTGGCGAGCTGGCAGCCGGTGGCGATGCCGCAGTCGAGCAGCCGGTCGAGCTGGTGCGCGGTGACGCCGCGTTCCAGGTCGGTGATGACCTCGCCGCAGATCCGGGCCCGCCCGTCGTCCTCGACGTGCACGAACGCCTTCGGCCAGAGCCGGTCGTGGTTCCACGCGTTGCAGAAGGCGTGCAGCGCCGGCACGTACTCGATGGGGAACGCCGGCGCGGTCAGGGTGCGGACCTGGAGCAGCTCGCCGTTGGATCCGGGGCGCAGGAACCAGATCAGGCTGTCGTCCCAGCGGCCGACCAGGTCGCCGTCGGGGTCGGCCTGGACGTGGTATCCCCGGCTGGCCAGCACGGCGGCGATCAGGTCGCCGGTCAGCGGCTCCAGCGCCCCCGGGTGCCCGGCCAGCGGGCCGTCCCGGCCGTCCTCGGTTCCCGGCGACGCCATGGGGGCAACCCTTCTGAGGCAGATATCACGTGACGCGGCGGGGCCCGCGCTGCGACACGCGGACACGACCCGGAAAGGCGGCGATCTGCCGGGTCACGCCATTAGGTTGATGCTATGGCGGGCCGTACCTCTCAGGCGAGCCGGCGGCGCGGCGCGTCGCCGCGTGGCACCACGAACAGTCGTGCCCGGCAGCCGGCGAAGAAGGCCGGCCGGGCGGCGCCCCGGCGGCGGCCGGCGGCCCGGCCGGGCCCGGGTCCGATGGTCGGGCAGGCGGTCCGCGCACTGTGGATGGGGATGGCGCACGGCGTCGGCTGGGCGTTCCGGCAGGCCGGCTCCGCCCGGGGGCTCGACCCGGAGCAGCGCCGTGACGGCGCGGGCCTGCTGGTCTTCGGCCTCGCCCTGCTCAGCGCGGTGGCCCTCTGGTTCTCCGGCGCCGGCCCGGTCGGCGCCCGGCTGGCCGACACCTTCCGGCTCTTCCTCGGGGCGATCTCGGTCGTGGTGCCGGTGCTGCTGATGATCGGCGCCTGGCGGCTGATGCGCGAGCCCGTCGATCCCGAGCACCGCGGCCGGGGGCTGGTCGGCTGGACGTCCATGCTGGTCGCCACCGCCGCGATGCTGCACATCGGACAGGACCCGGCCGACGCGGGCCAGCGCGACTTCGCCGGCGGTCTGGTCGGCGCCGGCGTCGGCAGCCTGATGGAGCGGGCGGTCACCGCCTGGGTGGCCGTGCCGCTGCTGATCCTGCTGCTGGTCTTCGGCCTGCTGGTGGTCACCGCGACCCCGATCAACAAGGTCCCGGAGCGGCTCGGCCTGCTGTTCGGCACCCGGATCGCCCCGCCGGTCGTGGAGGAGACGGACGAGGCGCCCGCCAGGCCGGCGCCCCGCAAGCGCCCGGCGAAGCGGGCGGCCCCGCCGCCGCCCGAGCCGGGGGAGTTCGACGACGACCTCGACGGGGTGGACCTCCAGGACACCCTGGTGCTGCCCCGCAAGCCCCCGGGCAGGGTGCCGGCCAGCCGCAAGCCGGCGGAGCCGCCGGAGCACTCGCCCGCGCCGACGCGGGCCGAGCAGCTCGCGCTGACCGGGCTGGCGGGCGACTACACGCTGCCGCCGGCGAACATCCTCGGCAGCGGCGCGGCCCCGAAGTCCCGGAGCAAGGCCAACGACGAGGTGATCGTCGCGCTCACCGGCGTCTTCGAGCAGTTCGGCGTGGACGCCGCCGTCACCGGGTTCACCCGCGGCCCGACCGTCACCCGCTACGAGGTGGAGCTGGGCCCGGGCGTCAAGGTCGAGCGCATCACCCAGCTCTCCCGCAACATCGCGTACGCCGTGAAGTCGCCGGACGTGCGGATCCTCAGCCCGATCCCGGGCAAGAGCGCGGTCGGGGTGGAGATCCCGAACACCGACCCGGAGAACGTGGCGCTCGGCGACGTGCTGCGGTCGCGGGCCGCCTCCAGCGACCACCATCCGATGGTGGTGGCGCTCGGCAAGGACATCGAGGGCGGCTACGTGGTGGCCAACCTCGCCAAGATGCCGCACATCCTGATCGCCGGCGCGACCGGCGCGGGCAAGTCGTCGTGCCTGAACTCGCTGCTGGTGTCCATCCTCACCCGGGCCACCCCGGACGAGGTGCGGCTGCTGCTGATCGACCCGAAGCGGGTCGAGATGACGGGCTACGAGGGCATCCCGCACCTGGTCACCCCGATCGTGACCAACGCCAAGAAGGCGGCCGACTCGCTGGAGTGGGTCGTCCGCGAGATGGACATGCGCTACGACGACCTCGCCGCCAACGGGGTCCGGCACATCGACGACTTCAACCGCAAGGTGCGCAACGGCGAGATCAAGGCGCCGCCGGGCAGCGAGCGGGAGATGCGCCCGTACCCGTACCTGCTGGTGATCGTGGACGAGCTGGCCGACCTGATGATGGTCGCGCCGCGCGACGTGGAGGACTCGGTCGTCCGGATCACCCAGCTCGCCCGCGCGGCCGGCATCCACCTGGTGCTGGCCACCCAGCGCCCGTCGGTCGACGTGGTCACCGGCCTGATCAAGGCCAACGTGCCGTCGCGCCTGGCGTTCGCCACCTCCTCGCTGGCCGACTCGCGGGTCATCCTCGACCAGCCGGGCGCGGAGAAGCTGCTGGGTCGCGGCGACGGCCTGTTCCTGCCGATGGGCGCCTCGAAGCCGATCCGGATCCAGGGCGCCTGGGTGACCGAGCGCGAGATCGCCGACGTGGTGAAGTTCTGCAAGGACCAGCGCGAGCCGGAGTTCCGCCCGGACGTGCTCGTCGCGCCGGACGCCGGCAAGAAGAAGATCGACGAGGAGATCGGCGACGACCTCGACCTGCTGGTGCAGGCGGTCGAGCTGGTGGTCACCTCGCAGTTCGGCTCGACCTCGATGCTCCAGCGCAAGCTGCGGGTCGGCTTCGCCAAGGCGGGGCGGCTGATGGACCTCATGGAGACCCGGGGCGTGGTCGGCCCGTCGGAGGGGTCCAAGGCCCGTGACGTGCTGGTCAAGCCGGACGAGCTGGAGGAGGTCCTGGTCGGCCTGCGCGGCGGCGAGGACTAGGACCGGCCGGCCGCTGACGGCGCGGAGGGCGTTCCCGGTCGTCACCGGCGGGGGCTGAGCCGGGCAACCGCCCGGCAGGCGCACAGGCGACGGGCCCGCCGGCACGCCGGCGGGCCCGGTCTTCGCCCGGGGGAGCGGGGGTCAGTTGTTGACGAGCGCGTTGATGATCAGCAGGCTGATGACGATGGCGGCCACGTTGGCGGCGGCGGCGTACCAGCCGAGCGGCTTGTCGCCGAGCACGGCGCCGACGATGCCCAGGACCAGCCCGATCACGCCGAAGACGAGCGGGTTGAGCAGGAGCGCGAGGACCGCGAACACGAAGCCCAGGATCGTGCAGATGCGGGCGGCGTTGGTGCGCGGGCGGGCGGTCGAGTGCATGTTGGCCATGTCTGCCTCCGTGGGTGAGAGCCTTTCCGGTGCCAGGCACAGCTCTACCCACTGTGGTCTTCCGTCACGCCTCGCGCCGGAGGACGCCGGTCAGTGGAAGACCTTCAGGCCGACGACGCCGGCGACCACCAGCAGCAGGCAGGCGATCCGGGGCAGACTGGCCGGCTCGTTCAGCGCGAGCATCCCGACCAGGGCGGTGCCGACCGCCCCGATGCCGACCCAGACGACGTAGCCGGTGCCGACCGGGATCTCGCGCAGCGCGTACGCCAGGCCGGCCATGCTGAGCACCAGGGTCACCACGAAGACCAGCGACGGGACGAGCCGGGTGAAGCCGGCGCTGCGGTCGAGGGCGATCGCCCACGCGGTCTCGAGAAGTCCGGAGATCACCAGAACGATCCAGGCCATGGAAGATCACCTCTGCGTAGGCGCCCGGACCATCGGGCCGGGAAGAGTGGGCTCGGTACACACACGCGGGGCGTCTTGGCCTGACCGGGTACGCCCACCACTCGTCCGGGGCGACCTCGGGCCGCCACGACCGACGGTAGCACCGGACGGGCGGTGCCCGGGGTGAGCCGGGCCACCACGGGTTGACGTGAACCTCGCTTCAACTTGCAGTATCGGGGGTATGCCGCTGCTCTTCTCCGATCCCGAGGTCGCCGCCGCGCTGGACGCCCCCACCACGGTCGCCGCGATGCGGGACGCCCTGCTCGCCGCGTACGCGGGCCGCCTGGTGGCCCCGCCCCGGGCCGCCGCGCCGCTGGGCGGGGGACGGATGGTGCTCACCGCCGGCCACCTCACCGGCGAGTGGTACGGCTACCGCTCGTACGACACGTTCGGGCACCCGGAGAGCGAGCAGGTGGTCGTGCTGCACGACGGGCGTACCGGGGCGGTCCGGGCGGTGGCGGTCGGGGAGGAGCTGGGCTCCCGGCGTACCGGCGGGCTCGGCGGGGTCGCCGTGGACGCCCTGGCCCGGCCGGACGCCGCCACCCTGGGCGTGATCGGCTCCGGCGGGCAGGCGTGGACCCAGGTCTGGGCCGCCGCCGCCGTCCGCCCGCTGCGCGAGGTCACCGTGCACAGCCGCTCCGCCGCCCGGCGGGAGGCGTTCGCCGCCCGCGTCCGCGCCGAGCTGGGCGTGCCGGCGCGGGCGGTGGACTCGGCGCGGGCCGCCGTCCGCGACCGCGACGTCGTGGTGCTCGCCACCACCGCCGTCGGCCCCGTGCTCGACGCCGCCGACCTGGCCCCCGGCACCCACGTCAACACGGTCGGCTTCAAGCAGGTCGACCGGCACGAGTTCGGCACCGACCTGCTGGACGCCGCCGACCTGCTGGTCACCGACTCGCTGGCGCAGGCGGCCGCGTACGACCCGCCGATGCTGGCGACGCTGCCCGCGTACGCCGGGCGGTTGCGCGACCTGGGCGCGGTGCTGGCCGGCGCCGTCGCGGGCCGGACCGGCGCGGACCAGGTTTCGGTCTTCTGCTCGACCGGCCTGGCCGGCACGGAGGTCCTCCTGCTCGACCGGCTGGTCGGGGTCGGCGCGGCGGCGGTCTGAGCCGGTCGGGCGGCGGGGAGTGTGCGCCGGCCGGTGCGGGCGGCCCGCCGTTGACGGCCGCCGCCCACCCGCCCGGTACCCTCGGATGGTGTCTGCCACCTCCCCTTCCCCGACCGACGGCCGCCGTGTCGCCCTGCTGACCCTGGGCTGTGCCCGCAACGAGGTCGACTCGGAGGAGCTGGCCGCCCGGCTGCACGCCGACGGCTGGCAGGTCACCACCGACGGCGAGGGCGCCGACGTGGTGGTCGTCAACACGTGCGGCTTCGTGGAGAAGGCGAAGCAGGACTCCATCCAGACCCTGCTGGCCGCCGCCGACACCGGCGCCAAGGTGGTCGCCGCCGGCTGCATGGCCGAGCGGTACGGCCGCGAGCTGGCCGACAGCCTCCCCGAGGCGCAGGCGGTGCTGAGCTTCGACGACTACCCGGACATCGCCGCTCGGCTGGACGCGGTGGTGGCCGGCGAGCGGATCGGCGCGCACACCCCGCGCGACCGGCGCGAGCTGCTGCCCCTCACCCCCGTCTCCCGGCGGGACAGCGGGGTGTCGCTGCCCGGCCACGGCACCCCGGTGCGGGGCGTCACCGAGACCGACGAGCACACCCCGGCCCACCTGCGCCAGGTGCTGCGCCACCGGCTCGACACCGGCCCGGTCGCCTCGCTCAAGCTGGCCAGCGGCTGCGACCGGCGCTGCGCGTTCTGCGCCATCCCCGCCTTCCGCGGCGCCTTCGTCTCCCGTACGCCCGACGAGCTGCTCGCCGAGGCGGAGTGGCTGGCCAAGACCGGCGTACGCGAGCTGGTGCTGGTCAGCGAGAACTCCACCTCCTACGGCAAGGACCTGGGCGACCCCCGGGCGCTGGAGAAGCTGCTGCCGCAGCTCGCCGCGATCGACGGCATCGTCCGGGTGCGGGCGAGCTACCTCCAGCCGGCCGAGACCCGGCCCGGCCTGGTCGAGGCGATCGCCACCACGCCCGGCGTGGCGCCCTACTTCGACCTGTCGTTCCAGCACTCCAGCGAGCCGGTGCTGCGCCGGATGCGCCGCTTCGGCTCCACCGAGCGGTTCCTGGAGCTGCTGGCGGGCGCCCGCGCGTTGGCCCCGGCCGCGGGCGCGCGGAGCAACTTCATCGTCGGCTTCCCCGGCGAGACCCGCGGCGACTACCAGGAGCTGGTCCGGTTCCTGACCGAGGCCCGGCTCGACGCGATCGGGGTGTTCGACTACAGCGACGAGGACGGCACCGAGGCCGCCGGGCTGCCCGGCAAGGTCTCCGCCGCCACGGTCAAGCGTCGCTACGACAAGCTCAGCGCGCTCGCCGACGAGCTGTGCTCGCAGCGCGCCGAGGAACGCCTGGGCTCCACGGTCGAGGTGCTCGTCGACTCGGTCGACGACGGCGTGGTCGAGGGCCGGGCGGCCCACCAGGCCCCCGAGGTCGACGGCTCGACCACCCTCGTCGCCCCGTCCGGCGGCGGGGTGGACCTGGCCGCGCTGCGCCCGGGCGACCTGGTGCGGGCGACGGTCACCGGCACCGAAGGGGTGGACCTGGTCGCGGTCCCGGATGAGATGATCTCGGCTGCGCCCGGCGCAACACGGTGACGGCGGGCCCGGACGGAGCGGGGGAGCCACGTGGTGGGGTGTCAGGTGCGCCACGGAGGCCGCGGCGGGGTGCGGCGGTGACCGGGGCGACGGACTCGACGCCCGCGCCGGTGGTGGCCGGCGTGCCCGTGCTGAACGCGGCCAACGCGCTCACCGCGCTGCGGCTGGTCCTGGTGCCGGTCTTCGCGGCGTCCGTGGTCGCCTCGGCGATGAGCCACGCCGGCTGGCGGATGGTCGCCTGTCTGATCTTCGCCGTCGCCTCGGCGACAGACCTGGTGGACGGCTGGATCGCCCGCCGGTTCGCCCTGGTCACCTCGGTGGGCAAGGTGGCCGACCCGATCGCCGACAAAGCCCTCACCGGGGCGGCGCTGCTGCTGCTCTCCTGGTACGACCAGCTGCCGTGGTGGGTGACCGCCGTGATCCTCGTCCGCGAGCTGGGCATCACCGCGCTGCGCTTCTGGGTGATCCGGCACGGCGTGATCGCGGCCAGCCGGGGCGGCAAGATCAAGACTGCGCTCCAGATCCTGGCCATCACCTGGTACCTGTGGCCGATGCCGGACGCGCTGGCCGCCGTCGGCCCGTGGATCATGGCCGCCGCGGTCGGCGTCACGGTGATCACCGGCTTCGACTACGTCGCCCAGGCCCTCCGGCTCCGCCGCCCCGCCGCCTGACCGCCGCCCCGCCCAGCTGACCCGGCGCCCGTCCGCCGGGCCGGTCGGTAAGGATGAGTAGGGCCGGCGGGGCGGGGAAAGGATCCGGGACATGGACAGTGACGTTGACGGAGCGCGGCCGGTCGGGAGTCCGGCGGCCGGCGTGGTGCACAGCCTCTCGGAACGGCACGAGACCCTCGCCACCGTCGAGTCGCTGACGGGCGGCCTGCTGGCCGCCTCGATCGTGGAGATCGCGGGGGTGAGCGGGATCTACCGGGGCGGCCTGGTGGTCTACGCCACCGAGCTCAAGTCGCAGCTCGCCGGCGTGCCGGAGGACCTGCTGGCCGACCGGGGGCCGGTCGACCCGGACGTGGCGGCGGCCCTCGCGGAGGGTGGGCGGCACCGCTGCGGGGCCGACTGGGGCCTCGCCACCACCGGGGTGGCCGGCCCGGAACCGCAGGACGGCAAGCCCGTCGGGCTCGTCTACGTCGCCGTGGCCGGGCCGTCCGGCACCCACATCCGGCAGCTCGACCTGGACGGCGGTCGCGACCACATCCGCTCCGCCGCGGTCGTCGAGGCGCTGCGGCTGCTCGCCGCGCGGATCCACGAGACGGCCGCGGCCGGGGCGGAGGAGGCCGACACCCCGGCGGCCGGGGCCGACGACGGGCGGGCCGACGCGGCGGGCGCGGGGCGCCGTTGACGCTCTCCCCGCGATCCGAGGGGCGGGGTGGGATGTCGTGGGGGCCCGCAACGGGTACGGTTGCGGGAAGGCTCCGACGACCGGTCCGGCTCGACGTGCCGGACGGGCCGCGTGGACGAGTGGTGTCCCTCAGGGGGAGGTGCGAATGGTCCTGCTACGCCGCGTGATCGGTGACGCACTGCGGGCGCGCCGGCAGGGGCAGCACCGCACCCTGCGCGAGGTCTCCTCCGCCGCCAACGTCAGCCTCGGCTACCTTTCCGAGATCGAGCGCGGCCAGAAGGAGCCCTCCAGCGAGCTGCTGGCCGCGATCTGCGACGCCCTCGGTGCGCGCCTGTCCGAGCTGCTGCGTGAGGTCAGCGACACCGTCGCCCTCGCCGAGCAGATGCCCGGCGTGCTGGTGCCGGTGCAGGACGAGCCGGCCGCGCCCGTCGCCGTGCGCAGGAGCACGGGTCGGGGCGTCCACCAGGTCAGCTCCGACGGCACGGTCGCCGTCCAGGTCCGCCAGGACTCCCCGCTCAAGGCCACCCTGCGCAGCTCCCGGGTCCGCGGCAGCGAGCGCGACGTGGTCTGCGCCGCCTGATCCACCCCCTCTCGCGCCACGTGGTCGGCCTCGACGGCGCCGCGTACCCTTGATCGCGGACGGCGTCGGCGCTCGCTTCGCTCGCCGGTACGGATGCCCCGGTGGCGTCCGGCTGGGACGATGGAGCCACTGCCGTGCGGGAGCCGGCCGGGAGCACCCGGCGCGGTCGAGGCGGAGCGACGCTACTCAAGGGGGCAACGCAAAGATGGCTAACCCGTTCGTCAAGGGGTGGAAGTACCTGATGGCGCTCTTCGGCGCCAGGATCGACGAGCACGCCGATCCGAAGGTGCAGATCCAGCAGGCCATCGAGGAGGCCCAGCGTCAGCACCAGGCGCTGGTCCAGCAGGCCGCCGCCGTGATCGGCAACCAGCGGCAGCTGGAGATGAAGCTGTCCCGCCAGATGACCGAGGTCGAGCGGTTGCAGGCCAACGCCCGCCAGGCCCTGGTCCTCGCCGACCAGGCCCGCGCCCGGGGCGACGAGGCCGAGGCCGGCCGCTACGAGCAGTCCGCGCAGATGCTGGCCACCCAGCTGGTCTCGGCCGAGCAGGCCACGGAGGACCTGAAGACCCTGCACGACCAGGCGCTTGCCGCCGCCGCCCAGGCCCGCCGGGCGGTCGAGAACAACTCGATGATCCTCCAGCAGAAGCTCGCCGAGCGCACCAAGCTGCTCAGCCAGCTTGAGCAGGCCAAGATGCAGGAGAGCGTGGCCCGCTCGCTGGAGTCGATGTCCTCCCTGACCGCCCCCGCCAACACGCCCTCGCTCGACGAGGTGCGCGACCGCATCGAGCAGCGGTACGCCACGGCGATGGGCCGCGCCGAGCTGGCCGGCAACTCCGTCGAGGGCCGCATGCTGGAGATCCAGAAGTCGACCCTCGACTCGGCCGGCTCTTCCCGGCTGGAACAGATCCGGTCGAGCATGGCCGGCGAGCAGCTCGGCGGCAAGCAGGAACGACCGGCCGCGGAGCAGGCCCAGCCCGCCGCGCCGGCCGCCGACCCGGCGGCCGCCGCCCGGCTGAACGAGATCCGGGCCAGCATGGGCCCGGAGCGCGGCACCGGAGACACCACCGCCGCCGGCTGAGCGGCGGGTCGAGGAGGCAGAGGTGGCAGACGAGCGCACGCGGTACTTCCGGCGCCTGAGCCGGTTGCGGCGGTCCGCGCGCCGGTGGAGCGTCACGGCCGGCGGCCTGGGCGGCGCCGCTGCCGTGCTGACCCCGTACGCCGGGCTGGGGCTGCCCGACGCGGCCTGGATGGCCGGGGCGGGCGGCGCGGTGGTGCTCGCCGCCTGGCGCTGGGTCGACCTGCGGGCGCTGGCCGCCCGCCCGGCGCCGCCGGCGCTCGACCCGGCCGAGGCCGCCGCGCGGTCCCGCGCCAAGCTGGTCGCCGCCGTGGAGCGGCTCCCCGTCGGCCCCGGCGTGCTGGCCGAGGTCCGCCGGGTGCGCTCCCGGGTGGCGCTGCGCGGCACCAGCGCCGCCGAGCCGTGGGCCCGGCTGGACCGGGCCGCCCTGACCCTCGCCGGGATGACCGGCCGGCTCACGGGGCTCGCCTCGCCGGCCGTGCTCGAGGCCGCCGAGGCCGACCGGTCGCTGCGGGACCTCGCCGACCGGGTGGCCAGCGTCGAGCGCACGCTGCGGCTCGCCCCGGCCGAGGCCCGGCCGCCGCTGGCCGAGGCGCACCGGGCCCTGACCGCGCAGTTGGAGCAGGGCGTCGCCGCGTACGAGCGGCTCGTCGTGGCCGCCGCCGGTTACGTGGCCGGGGACGCCCACCCCGACGCCGCCCACCCGGCCGCCTCCCGGCTCACCGAGGCGACCGATCTGCTGCACGGCGTCGCCACGGCCCTGACCGAGCTGCGCGGCGTCGGCGCGCACCTGCGCACCCCCTGACGCCGCCCCGCCGCACGATCCGGTCGATCATGCAGTTGTGGTGCCGGCCCGGCACCCGTTCGGGCGTTCCGCACCCGCCACCACTGCATGACCGGCGCGGATCGGTCACGGGGGCGTGGTTATCGGGATCGGGCCGGTGAACGGGGAGCTGCCGACGACGTTGAACGACCGGATCCGGTAGTGGTAGGTGACGCCGCGCGCCAGTCCGCTGTTGGTGAAGCCCCGGCCGGTGACGGTGAAGGTCGCCACCTCCCGGCCGAACGCCGGGTCCAGCGCCCGTTGCACGATGAACCCCGCGCCCGGTGCGGCCGGGGTGCTCGCCGCCCAGGCGAGGATCACCGTCGCCGTGTCCGGCCCGGGAGCCGTCGCGGTGGCGGTCACCCCCGTGGGCGGGCCCGGCGCCGGCGGGGTGGTCGCCCGGGCCACCGTCGACCAGGCCGACGCGGCGCCGAGATAGGTGGTCCGCACCCGGTAGTAGTACGTGGTGTCCGGCGCGACGGCGGCGTCGAGATGGTTGTCGCCGACCCCGATCGCGGTGGTGCCCGGCCCGCTGCTGAACGTCGGGTTGGTGGCCCGCTGCACGTCGATCCCGGTGGCGAAGGAACGGTTGGCCCAGCGCAGCGCGATCCGCAGCGGCGCGGCCGGCGGGATCGCGGCGGTCAGCCCGGCCGGCGCGGCGAGGTGCACCGCGGCCGGCACGCTGTTTGACCACGTGGAGCAGCTCACCGCGTTCTCCGCCCGGATCCGGTAGTGGTAGGTCACCCCGGGGGTGACCGTGGCGTCGGTGTGGCGGGTCGCCGTGGCCGCCACGGTGATCGCCGTGAGCCCCTCCGTGAAGGCGGCGTCGGTGGCCCGCTGGAGCAGGTGGCTGGTGGCCGGCGGGCGACTGCCGTTGCCCGTCCAGGTCAGCGCGATCGCGGGCAGCGCGGTGGCCGAGCCGGGGGCGGGCGTCGCGGTCAGTCCGGTCGGTGCCCGGGGCGACACCCGCAGCACCAGCGGCCGGGTCATGCCCTGGTCCCGGTGGCCGCCGAGCTGGCTGTGCCAGTGGTACTCCCAACCGAGGTTGACGAGCTGGTTCACCACCACCGCGGGCCGGCCGTCCACCGGGCTGACCGGGGTCGAGCCGGTCCGGGTGCCCGCCGGCCGGACCGGGTCGAGCAGCCGTACGCTGTCGCCGATCTTGAACGGCAGGGGCGGCGCGACCGGCCGGAGCGCGACGATCACGTCCTCGCGCGGGTTGACCCGGACGACCTGCTTCCAGCCCCGCTCCGCCGGGTGCGGCGGCCGGGTGGCGCCGTCCCAGCCGACCCGGCCGACCAGCTGCACGTCGCAGCCGGTGAACCGCACCGGCTGGGTCTGCCGGCTGTTGCCGCGGATGCGCCAGAGCTGGGTGCCGTCGGCGGGCCCGCCCACCGCGACGGCCGGGTCGCTGACGTGCAGCACCTCGGTGGCCGGGTCGGTCGGCCCGAGCGGCAGGACGGTGGGGGAGAGCGGCCCGGCGTGCGGGTGCCCGACGCCGAGGCGGCCGACGAGCCGGCCGTGGTCCGGCTCGAAGACCTGCTGCACCGCCTTGACCTCCAGCGGCAGGAGCACCGGGGCGGCGGCGCCGGCCGGGACGAAGCTGACCGTCGCGGCGTGCACCGGGACCACCGTGTCGCGCGCGGTCCGGGTGCCGAACGCCGCGTCGTACGCCGGCTGCGGCACGATCGGCGGGCGCTGGCTGGCCGCGTACGCGCCGGGCAACCGCTCGCGCAGCCGCGCCAGGTCGTACGGGGCCGCCGGGGTGCCGGCGACCCGGAACTGGAGCAGGGTGCGGGTGTTCGGCCCGTACCCGGGGCGGGTCGGTGGCGCCCCGCCCTCGGCGCTGCGGTCCGGGGCGCCGGTGTGGTGGTCGGCGCGCGGGTCGAAGCCGGGCAGCGGGGCCGGGCAGTCGTTGTAGAGGATCAGCGTCCCGCCGGGCGGGACGGTGGAGAAGTCCACCAGCACGTCGGCGGCCTCCCCGGGGGCGAGCAGCAGCGCGTGCGCGTCGACGTTGAGCACGGTCGGGTCGCGCCGGTCGTACCGGTAGCCGACCGGCTGGTTCGGCACCACCACCGGTGCGGGCAGCAGGCCGCATTCGTTGCCGACCTGGATGAACTCCGGGCCGGCGGCGCGTGGGTCCGGGACCCCGCCGTCGCGCCCGTCCGTCGGCCAGCCGGCCGGCCGGTGCGGTGCGCGTACCGCCTCCACCATCGGCACCTCACCGGCGTCGGCATCGGCCAGAGCGCCGTCCGGGTCCCACATCGGGCCGTCGGAGCGGGCCCGGTAGAGCTGGAGGTTCAGGCCGCGGTCCAGGCAGGCGTTGAGGATCCGGAACCGGTACGTCCTCGGCTCGACCTCCAGGTACGGGTACGCGGTCGCGTTGACCAGCACGGTGTCGCCGAACGCGTCCGGCACCGCCGAGGGGTGCGGGACGCCGGGCGCGAGCGGCGGCTCGTCGGGTTCGGCGACGGGGTCGTGGTGCGGGTTCGGCACGGGCTCCGCCCGGTGCGGCGTACCGCCGTGCTCCCGCTGCCCGGCGTCGTCGCCCGTACGCGACCACGGACCGTAGTCCCACCGGCCGGTCGGGTTCGTCCCGTCGGCCCGGTGCGGGTTCTGCCGGGGCTGGTAGACGTGCGGATGCCAGAGGCTGCCCCGGGAGCCCCAGCGGTCCCGGTCCCACGTCGGGTCCTCCCCGGCGAGCTGGGTGTCCTCCGGCACGAAGGTCTTGTCCTCGATCACCAGGGGCAGCTGGTCGGCGGGGAGCACCTCGTCGGCGACGAGCCGCTCCTCGGCCGGGTCGGTGAGCAGGTAGAGCGCGAGCTGCCCGGAGTAGACGGTGAGCCGGGCCAGGCCGACGGTGTTGTCGTGGAACCAGCACAGCCGCCCGCTCTGCTCGTTCGGGTAGTAGAGCGTGGTGGCGCCGGCGCCGGGCGGCGGCATGTCGGGCACGTGGGTCAGGCCCGGCCCCGTCGGGTAGGGGGTGATCTCGCCGGCCGGCGTGACCCACTGCCACGGGTTGCCGGCGCTGGTCCAGGCGGTGTGCGCGCCCGCCAGCCGCAGCACCGCCCGGTTCTGCGGGTAGGGCGCCGGGCCGTCGAGCGGGCCGGCCCCGGCGCCGTCGACGGTCGGGTCGACCGGCAGGAAGAGCTCGCCGGAGCGGCCGGTGGGGAGCTGGTTGATGAACTTGACCCGGACCGGCCGGCCGCGCCGGGCCAGGATGAGCGGGCCGAGGTGCCAGGGGCGCCCCGCCGGCACGACCGTGTTGTGCCCGTGGGCGTCCGTGCCGAGGTTGAGCTGCCGGTAGCCGCGCAGCCGGGTCGCCGGCAGGTCCCGGTGCAGCCGCTGCGCGTACTGCTCCAGGCCGATCTCGTAGTAGTCGCAGCCCGGGTGGCTGACGGTGTCCGGCACCGCCACCGGCAAATGGGCGCCCAGCTCGGTGCGGCCGAGCGCGCCGGGGCGGGGCAGCGCGTCGACGAACTTGCGGATGCCGGTGCCGGGCACCACGCGACCGTCGGCGTCGACGACCGGCAGCGGGCTGCGGGCGTGGTTCGGCACCGGACCGAAGTAGCGCGGAACGGCGGCCGGATCGAGGCTGGCCGGCGCGACGACCGGCTCCGCGGCGCGTCGGGCCGCCGGGACGGGACCCGCCCCGGTCCCGTCGGCGTCGCCGTCGGCGCGGGCCGGCGCCCGCTCCGCCCACGGGATCCGGAGTCTGCGGAACAGCTCCATGGCTCTCCCCGGTGTCCGGGCGCGGCGGCCACCACGGCGGCGTGGCGGACGCGGTCGCGCGTCACTGACGATGCGTGAGGAGTCAACCGCAGCATGCGACCTCGACGGCGACGTTAGGAAGTACCCAATCGTCCGTATCTGTGGCAGAGATGCGACTCGCGGCCGCGCCGACGGAGTGTCAGGCCCGACACGCCGGCCGGTGGCCGCGTGCCGGCCCGGCCGCGTCAGTCGGCGGGCGGCTCCGGCTGGCAGACCGGGCACCAGTAGGTGACCCGCTCACCCAGTTCCTCCTTGCGGATCGCGGTGCCGCACCGACGGCAGGGCTGGGCGCGCCGGCCGTAGACGTAGCTGGTCTGCCCCCGGTGCAGCGATCCGGTGGTGCTCTGCGTCCAGCGGCCCCGGTTCGCCGCGAGCAGCTTCTGCGCCAGGGCGACGGTGCCGGCGAGGTCCGGCACCGCCCGCACCGGGGCCCACGGCGAGACGCCGCGCAGGAAGAGCACCTCGCACTTGTAGAGGTTGCCGACGCCGGCCAGGTTGCGCTGGTCCAGCAGCGCCTCGGAGATGGTGACGTCCGGGTGGGCGGCCAGCCGGCGTACCGCCTCCGCCGGGTCCCAGTCCGCGCCGAGCAGGTCGGGGCCGAGGTGCCCGACGAGCGACTCCTCCTCGGCGGTCGGCACCAGCGCCAGCTCGTGCAGGTGGTAGCCGACGGCGACCGCCCGCGCGCTGCGCAGCACGACCCGGATCAGGTGTGCCGGCCGGGCCGTCCACCGTTCCCTCGGCGCGTACGCCCGCCAGGCGCCGTCCATCCGCAGGTGCGAGTGCAGCGTCCAGCGCGCCCCGCCGTCGTCGCCCGGTGCCGTGTCGCCCTGCGCCGCGTCGCCCTGCGCCGCGTCGCCCGGTGCCGCGTCGCCCTGCGCCGGAGCCGCACCGCCGCCCCGCGCCGGGACCGCACCGCCCCGCGCCGGGACCGCACCGCCCTCCGGTGCGGTCGGGGCGTCGGGCGGTGGCGTGGCGTGCGGTGGGGCGGTGAGGCGCAGCAGCAGGTGCTTGCCCCGGCTGGCCGACTCCCGCACCGTCCAGCCGGCGAGGTCGGTCGCGGCGAGCTGCGGCACCCGGAAGTCGCTGCCGGTCAGGCGGGCGCCGGCCAGGGCGCGGTGCAGCACGCGGGCGGTGTTCCAGACGGTGTCGCCTTCGGGCACCCGTCCATCCTTCCTCGTCCGAGCCGAATTCGCATGTGTCGCTATTTGTATGGAGGTTCCTGTCGATCTACCGACAAGGGCACGATCAGGGAGTTCTGAGGAGAATGCCCATGATTCTGCCCTACCGTCGCGCCCGTACCGCCGCCCTGACCGTCATCCTCGCCCTCGCTCTCGTACCCACCCCGGGCCCCGCGCTCGCCGCCGCCGCCGACGGCGAACGGTGGAGCACCGACCTCTCCCGGGTCGACGCCGACGACGTCAACGTCCGGCACACCCGCGCCGGGCTCCGCCTGGCCGACCCCCGCCCCGCGCCGGCCCGGGCGCCCCGCAGCGCGGTCGCCGAGGGGATCTTCCTCGCGCCGCCGCGCACCCTGGCCCGGCCCGCCACCCGGGTGCGCGCCGCCGTCGACGCCCGCACCGCCGCCGGCGGCACCGCCGAGGCCCAGGTGCGGGGCTGGCGGGCGGCGGGCTGGACCGAATGGCGCGAGGCCACCGGCGGGGCGGTCTTCGACCGGCCGGTCACCCGCGTGCAGACCCGGGTGGTGCTCACCGCGAGCCGGCCGGGCGCCACCGCGGAGGTGCGTGCCGTGCGCCTCACCGCCGACACCGTCGCCGCCGTCGCCGCCGCCACGCCCGGCCTCACCTACCGGGTGTACGCGACCCGGATCGGGCTGGTCGGCGAGGTGACCGCCAACGGGCACACGATCGTGGCCGGGGACCACTTCGTCGCGCTGCCCTCCCGGCGCGGCCTGGCCCCGGCGAACACCGGCGACTACACCGTCCGGGTCTGCACCACCACGGGCAGCCGCTGCGAGTACGCCCCGGTCTGGGACGTCGGCCCGTGGAACACCCGGGACGACTACTGGAACCTCAGCGCCGTCCGGGAGAACTGGAAGGACCTTCCGCAGGGCCGGCCGCAGGCGCAGGCGGCCTACCAGTACGGCTACAACGGCGGGCGGGACCAGTTCGGGCGGGTGGTGTTGAACCCGGCCGGCGTCGACCTCGCCGACGGCACCTTCTGGGACGGGTTGCAGCTCACCACCAACGCCTGGGTGGACGTGGCGTACCTGTGGACCGGCAGTGGCCCGCGCGGCGTGGTCGGCGACGGCCCGCTCAACATCCGCGCCGGCGCCGGCACGGGGTACGCGGTGCGCGGCCTGGCCGCGAGGTACGCCAACGTGCCGATCGAGTGCTACGTGACCGGGCAGACCGTCGTCGGCCCGTACCGGACCACCAACCGGTGGAACCGCCTCGCCGGCGGCCAGTACGTCAGCCACGCGTACGTCTCGGCGGTCTACGGCGGCACGGTGCCGCTCTGCTGACCACCGCCCGCGTACGCCCGCCGGGCCGGGCGGGGTGGGCTCCGGCCCGGCCCGGCGGCGGCCCGTCGCCCCGCCCGTCGCTCAGTCGGCCGCGACGCGCAGCAGGTCGCCCGGCGCCACCGCCAGCAGGTCCACCGCCCGGCCGCCGTTGACCGCCACGGCGACCCGGCCCGCGGAGTCGGCGTGCACCACCAGCCCGCCCGGCCGGGCGTCGCCGAAGGTACGCCCGTGCACGGCCTCCCGGCCGGGCTCGCCACCCGTGCCCGGCCGCACCCGGACCCGGGCCGGCAGCGGCGCCAGCAGGTCGGCCGGCGCGGCCAACTGGACGTTGCCGAAGTGGTCGACGGTCAACACCTCGGCCGTGAACCCGTCCGCCTCCTGCCGGAGGACCGGCGCCGGCAGCCGGACCAGGGACACCGGGTCGACCGCCGGACCGACCCCGGCCAGCGGTGCGCCGAGCGCCAGCCGCGCGGCGACCGGCGCGAAGACGTCCCGGCCGTGGAACGTGCGGGACACCTCGGGCGCGAGCCACTCCGGATCGGTCAGCTCGACGGCCGCGGTCACCCCGCCCAGCGCCTCGGCGGCCTCCACCAGCAGGCCGTTGTCCGGCCCCACCAGCAGCCCGCGGGGCGTGGCCAGCGCGACGCCCCGCCGGGTCGTGCCCACGCCCGGGTCGACGACGGCCACGTGCACCCCCTCCGGCAGGTGCGGCACGGCCTGCGCGAGCACCGCCGCGCCCCGGCGTACGTCGGCCGGCGGGACGAGGTGCGTCACGTCGACGACCCGGGCCTCCGGCGCCAGCCGCGCGATCACCCCGTGGCAGGCGGCGACGAATCCGTCGGCGAGGCCGTAGTCGGTGGTCAGCGAGATCCACGGGGCGCGGGCCGCGCCGGCGACGACCTGTCGACCGTCGACCGGGCGGCCGGCGGGGACCCGTCCGTCCGCGGTGCGGGGCCGCGCCAGGGCCGCCGCGTCGGCGGTGAGCGGCAGCTCCAGGACCAGCTCGTCGTGCAGCGGGATGCCGTCCTCGCCGACCAGCGGGATGCTCGGCTTGAGCCGGCGGGCCCGGTCCACCGTGCCCCGGTCCACGCGCACCAGCCGCAGCCCGCGCCGCTGGTAGAACCGCAGCGCCCGCAGGTTGTCGTTCGTGGTGACGAGCCAGAGCCGGGCCCGGCCCCCGGCCCGGGCCACCTCCCCGGCCGCCGCCAGCAGCGCCGTGCCGACGCCCCCGCCGGGCGTCGCGGCCACCACGCTGACCACCTCCAGCCCGTCGGCGTCGTCGTGGTGGGCGAGCGCCCCGACGACCGCCCCGGCCCCGTCGGTCGCGACCAGCGTGGGCAGGGTACGCAGGTCGTACCGGGTGTCGTGGGCGACGACGTACGGCCCACCCCACTCGCGTTCGTGCAGCGCGTCGACGGCCGGGCGGTCCCCGGCCCGCGCCGGCCGGACGGTCACCCCGTCCGCCCCGTTCGTCCCGGTCATCCTCGGCTCCCCTCGTCGACCGGTCGGGATCGTACCGGCGTCGGCCGCCCGCCCCGGTCGACCGGGGCGGGCTGGCAGAAATGGGACAGCGGCACTGACCGACCGGCCACTGCCGGGACGGGATCCGGTTGGGCAGACTGCCAGGGGTGACCAACCGGAGCCTGCCCGCCGTCGCGGTGCTCGTGATCGCCGCCGCCCTCACCGCCGCCTGCGGCGACGACGCGGAGGACCGGCGCGCCGCGCCCCCGGCCGCCACGGCGTCGACCCCGGCCGACGTGCCTTCCTCGGGCCCGACCGGCGCGGCGGAAGCCTCGGCGACGCCGGCCGCCCCGCCCACCGCGAAGTCGACGGCTCCGGGACCGGCGGGTCCGAGCGCCGGCGGGCCGACCCAGCGCCGTCCCGCGAGCCCGCCGCCGGTGAAGCTGCCGGTCCGGCCGACCGGGACGCCCGGCGCGCGGCAGGTCGTCGACGCGTTCAAGGCCGCCGGGCTGAAGGTGCCGAACCCCCGGGACCGGTCGGTCGAGTGCGGCCCGGACGGGCTCGGCCTGGGCTGCTCCGAGCTGGTCGCGACCGACGCCGTCACCGTGTACGTCTTCCCCGACGAGACCAGCGCCGGCGACATCGCCGAGACGTGGGGCGGGCAGTCGTTCCGGCGCGGCACGGTGGTGCTCAACTACCTGGAGGCGAAGACCCCCGCCGCCGATCGCGCCAGGTATGAGAAGGTCCTCACGAGCCTGCGCTGACGTGCGGGTCAGCCGCGCAGCCGCAGGCCGCGCGGGGTGGCCCGGAAACCGGCGGCGGTGAGGGCGTCGCGCAGCGGCGAGGAGCGCACCGCCTCGCCGTCGGCCCGCTCCACCGACATCGCGCCCAACGCGCCGGAGTGGACCGCGTCGGCGAGCGCCTTCCCGGCCGCCGTCAGCATGTCGGCGTCGTCGGTGAAGGAGAGGATCGTCCGCCCGCCGCGCTCCACGTAGAGCACCAGCTCGCCGGCGACCAGCACCACCACGGCGCCGGCCTTGCGCCCCGCCCGGTGCCCGGTCGCCGGGGTCGCCCCGTCGCCCGAGTCGACCACCCGCTCCGGCCAGGACAGCGCCGCACCGTACGGGTTGGCCGGATCCGTCGCGGCGAGCACCAGGGTGGGCCCGCCACGCCCCCGCCCGCCGTCGGTCGGCTCGGCCAGCGCCCGGATCCGGTCCACCGCCCCCGGCACCGCGAACTGCGCCGCGCCCAGCCCTTCGACGAAGTAGCCCCGCCGGGCCGCGCCGCGCTCCTCCAGCGCGGAGAGCACCGGATAGACCGCGGCGAAGCCGCCGGCCACCTGCTCGGCCAGCACCGCGCCCCGGGTCACCACGCCGTGCCGTTCGAGCAGCACGTCGGCCAGGGCCGCGGCGCGGCGGGTCGGGTCGGTGTCGCGTTCCGGCAGGCGGGACCAGCGGCCGGCGACGGTCGGCGGGCCGCCGCGCGTCGGCAGGGCCACCCGCCCGGGGCGCCGGTAACGGGTGCGCGGCGCGGTGGCACGGGACCGGTGCGCCCCGCCGCCGCCGAGCGCCGCGCGCAACGGCGCCAGGGTGTCGTTAGTGAGGTGGCCGGCCCACACCAGGTCCCAGACGACGGCGCTCAGCGCGGCGTCGTCGGTCGAGCCGACCCGGTCGGACAGCGACCGGAAGAACAGCGCCTGCCCGTCGCCGAGCGCATCGAGGACCGCGTCGTGCAGCGGGGTGCGGGTGAGCGCCTCGTCGGGCGGGGCGAGCAGCAGCGGCGCGACGTCCGCGTAGGCGAGGGTGACCCAGCCGTCCCCGCCGGAGATGGCCCCGGAGCCGGCCCAGAGCACCTCGCCGCTGGCGCAGAGCTCGTCGAGCTGGGCGGGGGAGTAGTCGGCGACCCGGCCCGGCAGCACCAGCCGTTCCAGCGCCGACGCCGGCACCGCCGCCCCCTGCAACTGCTCCACGGCGGCGGCCAGCGCCTCCATCCCCCGCGCGGACGAGCCGACCTGCTGCCAGCGGGGCAGGAACGCGGCCAGCGCGCGGGGCGGCACCGGCTCGATCTCCCGGCGCAGCGCGGCCAGGGACCGGCGGCGCAGCAGCCGCAGCACCTCCGCGTCGCACCACTGGCTGCCGACCGTGTCGGGGGTGAACTCGCCGGCGACCACCCGACCGGTGGCGGCGAGCCGGCGCAGCGTCTGCTCGACCGCGAAGACGCCGAGCCCGAAGCGGGCCGCGCAGGTGGCGGCGGCGAACGGCCCGTGCGTACGCGCGTAGCGGGCGACCAGGTCGCCGAGCGGATCGGCCACCGGGGCGAGGTACGCCTCGGCCACCCCGACCGGCAGGGCCACGCCGAGGGCGTCGCGCAGCCGGGCCGCGTCCTCGACGCCCACCCAGCGCTCCTCGCCGGCCACGCGGACCCGCAGCACCCGGCGGGCCGCCGCCAGCTCGGTCAGCCAGCCGGGGGAGGCGCCCCGCTCGGCCAGCTCCGCCTCGGAGAGGTCGCCGAGCACGCGGAGCAGCTCGACCACGTCCTCCGCGTCGCGCGGGCGGCGCTGCTCGGTCAGCCAGCGCAGCTGCCGCTCGGTCTCGGCCAGCACCGTCGGGTCGAGCAGCTCCCGCAGGTCGACCCGGCCGAGCAGCTCGCCGAGCAGGGTCGAGTCCAGCGCCAGCGCGGCGGCCCGGCGCTCGGCCAGCGGCGCGTCGCCCTCGTAGAGGAAGGCACCGACGTAGCCGAAGAGCAGCGACCGGGCGAACGGCGACGGCTGGGCGGTCTCCACCTCGACCAGGCGCACCTTGCGGTTGGCCAGGTCGCGCATCAGCTGGGCCAGCGCGGGCTGGTCGAAGACGTCCTGGAGGCACTCCCGGGCGGCCTCCAGGGTGACCGGGAAGTCGGCGTACTCGCGGGCGACGTCGAGCAGCTGGGCGGCGCGTTGCCGCTGCTGCCACAGCGGCTGGCGGCGGCGTGGGTCGCGCCGGGGCAGCAGCAGCGACCGGGCGGCGCACTCGCGGAACCGGGACGCGAAGAGCGCGGACGTGCCCACCGACTCCTCGACGAGCTGGGCGATCTCCTCCGGCTCGAAGACCACCACGTCGGCGCCGGGTGGCTCCTCCGCCGTGTCCGGCAGGCGGACCACGATGCCGTCGTCGGACGGCATCACCTGGGCGTCCACGCCGTAGCGCTCGGCGAGCCGGCGGCCGATGGCCAGCGCCCACGGCCCGTTGACGCGGGCGCCGAGCACGCTGTGCACGGCCAGCCGCCAGTCGCCCAGCTCGTCGCGGAACCGCTCGACCACCACCGTGCGGTCGTCGGGCAGGGACCGGGTGGCGGCGCGCTGCTCGCGCAGGTAGGCCATCAGGTTGCCGGCGGCCCAGTCGTCCAGGCCGCCGGCCCGCAGCGCGGCGACCGCCGTCTCGTCGTCCTGCCGCAGCAGGGCCCGCACCCGGGCGCCGATGGCCCGGCCCAGCTCGACGGGCCGGCCGAGCTGGTCGCCCTTCCAGAACGGCATCTTCGCCGCCTGCCCCGGGGCCGGGGAGACCAGCACCCGGTCGGGGGTGATCTCCTCGATCCGCCAGGACGACGAGCCGAGCAGGAAGACGTCGCCGACCCGGGACTCGTAGACCATCTCCTCGTCCAGCTCGCCGACCCGGGCGGCCCGCTCGGCCCCCGCCAGGAAGACCCCGAACAGGCCCCGGTCGGGGATCGTGCCGCCGCTGGTCACCGCGAGCCGCTGCGCGCCGGGCCGGCCGGTGAGCGTGTCGGTGGCGCGGTCCCAGACCAGCCGGGGCCGCAGCTCGGCGAACGCGGTGGACGGGTAGCGGCCGGAGAGCATGTCGAGCACGGCGTGCAGGGCCGAGTCGGGCAGCTCGGCGAAGGGCGCCGCTCGGCGTACCAGCACGGCCAGGTCACCGACGCGCCACGGCTCCAGCGCCACCATGGCGACGATCTGCTGGGCCAGCACGTCGAGCGGGTTGCGCGGGTGGTGCAGCTCCTCGATGGCGCCGTCGGCCATCCGCTCGGCCACCACGGTGCAGGACAGCAGGTCACCCCGGTGCTTCGGGAAGACCACTCCGCGGGAGACCGCGCCGACCTGGTGCCCGGCCCGACCCACCCGTTGCAGGCCGGCGGCCACGCTGGGCGGCGCCTCGATCTGCACCACCAGGTCGACGGCGCCCATGTCGATGCCCAGCTCCAGGCTGGACGTCGCCACCACGGCGGGCAGCTGGCCGGACTTGAGCGCCTCCTCGATGTGCTTGCGCTCCTCCCGGGAGACGCTGCCGTGGTGGGCGCGGGCGATCACCGCCGGCGCGCCGGCCGCCGCCCCGGCCTGCGCCATCAGCTCCGCCGGCGTACGGCCGACGCGCACCGGCCCTTCGGGGCCGCCCCACTCCTGCGCGCCGCCCGCCGCCGGCGTGGACCCGCCGGCCAGTTCCTCGCCGGCCAGCTCGTTGAGCCGGGCGCAGAGGCGCTCGGCGGAACGCCGGGAGTTGGTGAAGACGATGGTCGAGCGGTGCGCCCTGACCAGGGAGAAGACGCGTTCCTCCACCGCCGGCCAGATGGACGCCCGGCGTGCGCCGAGGCCGCCGAGGTCGTCCTCCGGCGGCTCCTGCTCGTCGAGGCGGGTCATGTCCTCCACCGGCACCTGGACGCTGACCTCGATCGTCTTGGCGGTGGGGGGCGCGACCACGTCGACGGGGCGGGCGCCGCCGAGGAAACGGGCGCACGCGTCGACGGGCCGGACGGTGGCGGAGAGGCCGATCCGCTGTGCGGGGGCCGGCAGCAGCTCGTCGAGGCGTTCCAGGGAGAGCGCGAGGTGGGCGCCGCGTTTGGTGCCGGCGACCGCGTGCACCTCGTCGACGATCACCGTCTCGACACCGCGCAGGGAGTCGCGGGCGGCGGAGGTGAGCAGCAGGAACAGCGACTCGGGTGTGGTGATGAGGATGTCCGGCGGGGTGCGGGCGAAGGCCCGCCGCTCGTCGGCGGGGGTGTCGCCGGTGCGCATCCCCACGGTGATCTCCGGCGGGGCGACGCCGAGCCGGGTGGCGGCCTGCCGGATGCCCGTGAGGGGGGTGCGCAGGTTGCGCTCGACGTCGACCGCGAGCGCCTTGAGCGGGCTGACGTAGAGCACCCGGCACCGCTGCCGGGGGTCGGCCGGTGCGGGCTCGCGGGCGAGCCGGTCGAGCGACCAGAGGAACGCGGCCAGCGTCTTGCCCGAGCCGGTGGGGGCCACCACCAGCGCGCTGCGCCCGGCGGAAACTGAATTCCAGGCGCCGGTCTGGGCGGCGGTGGGCGCGGCGAAGGCGGCGCCGAACCACTCCCGGGTGGCCGCGCCGAACCCCGCCATCGCATCCGTCACGCCATCCATCCTGCCCCGGCGGTGTGACATCCAGGCCCTGCGCTGAGGGCCATTGCCCCGCTCCGGCTCATACGCGATGTTTGCGCGTTGAATCCGTTAAGTCTTACTTAACTGCTTGCTTGTGCCCCACAACATAAAGTAACTTCACCCGGAGCGTCGGCCCGGGGTGGAGGAGATCGGATTGACCGTCGAGCAGCGGAGCTTCGAGCCCGGCACCGACGTGCTCATCCGCAAGGTCGACAGTCACCTCGCCGCCGTCCGCACCGGGCTGTCCGGCCCGGAACTGGAGCTGGCCGAGCGGCTCGCCGCCGCGCTGCGGGAGCTGGTCGTCTCCACCGCCCAGGCCAGCGCGGCCGACCGGGGGCAGGTCCGCGCCGCCGTGCACTATTTCGTGCTGCGCCGGGAGAGCCGGGGCCGGTTGCTGCCGGTGCGCTCCCTCGCCGCCGCCCAGCGGGTGGTCAACAAGGTCGTGGTCCAGCTCGGCCGTCCCGAACTGCTGGTGGAGCCCCGTGGCGAGCGCCCCGTCCGGGCGCCCGTCGCCCCCACCGCCGACGTCGCCGTCGGCTGACCGGCCGCGGGCGGCAACGCGACGAATTCGCGCAAAACCGCCCGCCGGGCGACGAACTGGCGTGTGATCGCACCTAGGTGCCGTTCCGCCTCCGGCGCGCGCCGCAGCCACCTCGACCGGGAGCGCGGGTGCTCGTACTGCTGATCCTCCACTTCGTGGCGGCCCTCGTCGCGCCGCTGCTCGTCCGGTGGTGGGGTCCCCGCGCCTGCTACCCGCTGGCGCTGGCGCCGGCGGCGGCGTTCGGCTGGGCGCTGGCCCGCACGCCCGCCGTCCACGACGGCGGCGCGGTGGTCGAGACGTACCCGTGGATCGGTCAACTCGGCGTCGACCTGGCGCTGCGGCTGACCACCCTGTCCTGGCTGATGACCCTGCTCGTCGGTGGCGTCGGCGCGCTGGTCCTGGTCTACAGCGCCCACTACTTCGGCCGGGAGTCCGCCGGCGTGGCCCGGTTCGCGGCCGTGCTGGTGGCCTTCGCGGGGGCGATGCTCGGCCTGGTCCTCGCCGACGACCTGCTGCTGCTCTACGTCTGCTGGGAACTCACCACGATCTTCTCGTACCTGCTGATCGGGCACAGCACCGAGCGGCGCTCCAGCCGCTGGGCGGCGGCGCAGGCGCTGACCGTGACCACGCTCGGCGGGCTGGCGATGCTGGTGGGGTTCATCATGCTCGGCGAGCACGCCGGCACCTACCGCTGGTCGGAGATCGCCGCCGCCCCGCTGCCGGGCGGGGCGTACCTCGTCGCGGCGGTCGTGCTGATCCTCGCCGGGGCACTGTCCAAGTCGGCGGTGCTGCCGTTCAGCTCGTGGCTGCCGGTGGCGATGGCGGCGCCCACGCCGGTGAGCGCGTACCTGCACGCCGCCGCGATGGTGAAGGCGGGCGTCTACCTGATCGGGCT
The DNA here is from genome assembly GCF_049841695.1 of Micromonospora sp. DT178. NCBI lineage: Bacteria > Bacillati > Actinomycetota > Actinomycetes > Micromonosporales > Micromonosporaceae > Micromonospora > Micromonospora sp. DT178. The sequence continues at coordinate 217,920 of NZ_JBNCKV010000003.1, read as the reverse complement.
GCTCGCCCCGGTGCTGGCGGGCGTCGGGCCGTGGCGGCCGGTGGTCGTGGTCGCCGGCCTGGCCACCATGCTGACCGGCGGCTGGGCGGCGCTGCGGCAGACCGACCTGAAGCTGCTGTTGGCGTACGGCACGGTCAGCCAGCTCGGCCTGCTCGCGGTGGCCGTCGGGGCGGGCACCCCGGACACCGCGCTGGCCGGGGTGGCGATGCTGCTGGCCCACGCCCTGTTCAAGGCGCCGCTCTTCCTCGTCGTCGGCATCATCGACCACGGCGTCGGCACCCGCGACCTGCGCGAGCTGTCCGGGCTGGGGCGCCGCGCGCCGCTGCTCGTCACCGTGACGGTGCTCGCCGCCGCGTCGATGGCCGGGCTGCCGCCGCTGGTCGGCTTCGTCGCCAAGGAGGCCGTGCTGGCCGCCTTCACCGACCGGCCCGCCGTCGTCGCGGTGCTGGTGGTCGGCACCGCGCTCACCGTCGCCTACAGCGCCCGCTTCGTCTGGGGCGCGTTCGCCACCCGGCCGGGCGTGGAGCCGGCCGTGCTCGGGCGGGTCCCCGCGTCGATGCTCGCCCCGCCGGCCCTGCTGGCCGCCGTCGGGCTGGCCGCCGGCCCGGCCGCCGGGATCCTCGACGGCCTGCTCCGCCCGTACGCCGAGTCGTTCGGCGTCGTCGGCAAGGACCTGGCGCTCTGGCACGGCCTCAGCCCCGCGCTCGGCCTCTCCGCGCTGGCCGTGGCCGGCGGCGCGGTGCTGTTCGCGCTGCGCGGCCCGCTCGCCCCGGCGCTGGCCCGGCTGCACGTCCCGGTCAGCGGCAACCAGGGGTACGAGTGGTTCATCCGCCGCTTCGACCGACTGGCCATCAGGGTCACCGGCGCCACCCAGCGGGGCTCGCTGCCGCAGTACCTCGCCGTCATCCTGATCGTGCTCGTCCTGGTGCCCGGCGGGGCGATGCTGGCCACCCGTCCGTGGCGGGACCGGATCGCCCTCTGGGACAGCCCGTTGCAGGTCGTGGTGGTGGCGGTGGTGACCGTCGCGGCGGTGCTGGCGGTGGGCGCCCGCCGGCGGCTGACGGCGATGCTGCTGGTGGGCATGACGGGCTACGGCACGGCGATGCTCTTCGTGGTCTACGGCGCCCCGGACCTGGCGCTGACCCAGTTCCTCGTCGAGACCGCCACCATCGCGGTGTTCGTGCTGGTGCTGCGCCGGCTGCCGGAGCGGTTCTCGGCCCGCCCGCGACGCCTGAAGTGGGCGCGTCGCACGATCGGGCTGGCCGTCGGCGTGGTGGTCGGCGGGCTGGCCCTGACCGCCGCCTCGGCCAGGCGGGCGCCCACCATCTCCGACGCGTTCCCCGACCTCGCCGTCACCCAGGGGTACGGCCGCAACGTGGTCAACGTGACCCTGGTCGACATCCGCGCCTGGGACACGATGGGCGAGCTGTCGGTGCTGGTGGTGGCCGCGACCGGCGTCGCCAGCCTGGTCTTCCAGCGCTCCCGGACCGGGCCCCGCCCCCGCCGCCCGGAGCCGCCGAGCCGGGTGCAGCGGCCGGGGCACCGGGTCTGGCTGCGCGGCGGGGCGACCCTGCACGAGCGGCAGCGCTCGATCGTGCTGGAGGTGGTGACCCGGCTGGTCTTCCACACGGTGGTGGTCTTCTCCCTGTTCCTGCTCTTCGCCGGCCACAACGCGCCGGGCGGCGGCTTCGCCGGCGGCCTGGTCGCGAGCCTGGCGCTGACCGTGCGGTACCTGGCGGGCGGCCGCTACGAGCTGGCCGAGGCGGCCCCGGTCGGCGCGGGCACGGTGCTCGGCGCCGGTCTCTTCGTCTCGATCGGCACCGGCGCCGTCGCCCTGTTCGCGGGCGGTTCGGTGCTCGAGAGCGCCCGGATCAACCTGTGGCTGCCGCTGATCGGGGACTTCTACCTGGTCACGTCCCTCTTCTTCGACGTCGGCGTCTACCTGGTCGTGGTCGGGCTGGTGCTGGACATCCTGCGCAGCCTCGGCGCCGAGGTGGACCGGCACATCGAGGCGGCCGGCGAGTCCGGGGGCGGGCTGCGGGTCGACCGGCAGGGGGAGCGGACGTGAGGACGGGCGTCGCGGAACCGAGCCTGGTGCTGGTCGTCGCCGCCGGGGTGCTGGTCGGCTGCGGGGTCACCCTGCTGCTGGAACGCAGCCTGACCCGGATCCTGCTCGGCGTCATCCTGCTCGGCAACGGGGTCAACGCGCTCATCCTGCTGGGCGGTCGCGCGGGGGCCGCGCCGGTGGTCGGCACGGCGCCGGCCGGCACGTTGAGCGACGCGCTGCCGCAGGCCATGATCCTCACCGCCATCGTGATCACCTTCGGGCTGACCGCGTTCCTGCTGGCGGTGAGCTACCGCAGCTGGTACCTCACGGGCGACGACGAGGTCCCCGACGACATCGAGGACCGGCAGGTCAGGCAGGCGGCCGAGCGCAGGGAGCTGGCCGCCGCCGACCTCGGGGGCGAGGGCCCGGACGCCGACCCCGAGCAGGTCGACCCGGAGCCGCCAGGCCGGCTGCGGCGCGGGGACGGCCCCGGATGACCGAGTACGCGGGGTGGGGCGCCCGATGAGCTGGCTCGTGCCGCTGCCCGTGGTGGTGCCGCTGCTGGGCGCGGCGCTTACCCTGCTGCTGGCCCGGTGGCCCGGGCTGCAACGGGCCGTCAGCGTGGCGTGTCTGACCGCCACGCTGGCGGTGGCGGCGGTGCTGCTGGTGCAGGCGTACCGGCACGGGCCGGTGGTGGTCCAGGTCGGCGGGTGGCCGGCGCCGGTGGGCATCGTGCTGGTCGCGGACCAGCTCGCCGCGCTGATGCTGGTGGTCTCCTCGGCGGTGACCCTGTGCGTGCTGCTCTACTCCGTCGGCCAGGGGCAGGGGGACTTCGGCGAGACCGTCCCGGTGACCATCTACCACCCCACCTACCTGGTGCTGACCGCCGGCGTGACCAACGCGTTCCTCGCCGGCGACCTGTTCAACCTCTTCGTCGGCTTCGAGATCCTGCTGGCCGCGAGCTTCGTGCTGATCACCCTCGGTGGCACCGAGACCCGGATCCGCACCGGCTCGACGTACGTGGTGGTCAGCATCCTCTCCTCGATGATCTTCCTCGCCTCGGTGGGCCTGGTGTACGCGGCCACCGGCACCCTGAACATGGCCCAGCTGGCGCACCGGCTGGACGCGCTGCCCGACGGCGTACGGCTGACCCTCCAGCTGATGCTGCTGCTCGCCTTCGGGGTCAAGGCGGCGGTCTTCCCGCTCTCGGCCTGGTTGCCGGACAGCTACCCGACGGCGCCGGCCCCCGTCACGGCCGTCTTCGCCGGCCTGCTCACCAAGGTCGGCGTGTACGCGATCATCCGCACCGAGACGCTGCTCTTCCCCGGCGGCCACCTCTCCGGGCTGCTGATGGTGGTCGCCGGGCTGACCATGGTGGTCGGCATCCTCGGCGCGGTGGCCCAGTCCGACATGAAGCGGCTCTTCTCGTTCACCCTGGTCAGCCACATCGGCTACATGATCTTCGGAGTGGGGCTGAGCACCGTGGCCGGGCTCTCCGGCGCGATCTTCTACGTGGTGCACCACATCACCATCCAGACCACGCTGTTCCTGGTCGCCGGGCTGGTCGAGGAGCGGGCCGGCAGCACCGACCTGCGCCGCATCGGCGGGCTGGCCCGGGCGGCCCCGCTGCTCGGCGTCCTCTTCTTCGTTCCCGCCATGAACCTCGCCGGAGTGCCGCCCTTCTCCGGGTTCCTCGGCAAGCTCGGCCTGCTCCAGGCCGGCGTCGCGGCGGGCGAGCCGCTGCCCGGCGTGCTGGTCGCGGCGGGGACGGTCACGAGCCTGCTCACCCTCTACGTGGCCTCGCGGGTGTGGAACATCGCCTTCTGGCGCGCCCCCCGGCTGGCCACCACCGAGCCGGTCGTCCGCCTGCCCGCGCTGATGGTCGGCGCGACGATCGCGCTGGTCGGGCTGGGGCTGGCGCTGACCGTCGTCGCCGGGCCGCTGTTCGACGTCACCGCCGACGCGGCGGCCGACCTGCGCGAGCGCACCCCGTACATCCGTTCCGTGCTGCCGGTCGGTGCCCCGTGACCCGGGCCTCCGGGGCGCCGCCACGCGGGCGGGGGCGGCGGCGCGACCAGCTGATCGCCTTCGGCTGGCTGGTGCTGGTCTGGAGCCTGCTCTGGGGGGACTTCTCGTGGGGCAACCTCGCGGGCGGGGCGCTGGTGGCCGGTGCCGTGCTGCTGTTCTTCCCGCTGCCGCCCGTGAGCTTCGGCGGCCGGCTGCGCCCCGGGCCGCTGTTCGTCTTCGCGGTGCGCTTCGTCGGCGAGCTGGTCAGCGCCAGCGTGCACGTCGCCCGGGTCGCGGTGCAGCCCGGCAACCGGCCCCGGGGGGCGATCATCGCGGTCCGCCTGCGGGTGCGTACCGACCTGAACCTGGCGCTCACCGCCGAGGCGATCTCGCTGGTGCCGGGCACGCTGATCGTCGAGGTGGACCGGGACGTCGGGGTCCTCTACGTGCACGTGTTCGACACCCACGGCCCGCAGGACCTCCGCGGCAGCCGGCGGCGGATCCTCGCCGTCGAGCGCCGGCTCGTCCACGCGGTCGGCTCCGCCGCCGAGGTCCGCGAGGTGAACGCCGATCCCGTCGAGAGGAGACCCTGACCCGTGACCACGTTCCTCGCCGTCACCCTCACCACCCTGTTCTCGGTGACCGCCCTGCTGGCCCTGATCCGGCTCTACCGGGGGCCGTCGCTGATCGACCGGGTGGTCGCGGCCGACATGCTGCTCGCCACCATGGTGGGCGCGGTCGGCGCGGAGGCCGCGGTGAACCGCCACGCCACCACCCTGCCGGTGCTGGTGGCGCTTTCCATGCTCGGCTTCGTGGGCTCGGTGTCGCTGGTCCGCTTCGCCGTCCGCGAGGACGGTGAGGCCTGATGTGGGGCGACCTGGCCGACTGGTTGGGCGGCGGCTGCCTGGTGGCCGGCGCCCTGCTGAGCCTCGCCGCCGGGATCGGCGTGCTGCGCTTTCCGGGCACGCTTGACCGGATGCACGCCGCGACCAAGCCGCAGGTGCTCGGGGTGCTGCTCCTGCTGCTGGGCCTGGGGCTGCGCCTGCGTGCCCCGGCCGACCTCGGCATGGTGGCGGTGGTCGGGATCTTCCAACTGGCCACCGCCCCGGTGGCGGCGCAGATGATCGGCCGGGCCGCGTACCGCGCCGGCCGGGTCGATCCGGCCCTGCTCGACGCCGACGAACTCGCCGGCCGCTGACGGCCCTCCCGGCACGGCGGCCGAGGCGCCCCCCACCGGCTGCGGCGGCGCGGACGTCGGGGGGCCTTCGGCACACCTTCAGCGGATATCCAGCCGATCCCGATAAAATGGGCCGCATGATCGACTCTTCTGCCCAGGAGGGCAGCAGTAGCCAGCCGGGTCGTGCCCGGCGTATCCCGACCCCGACGTCCCCGGGAGCCCTGAGCGACCCGTGTTGATCGTCGTTGGTCTTCTCCTCATCATCGTTCTCACCGTCGCCACGGGTTACTTCGTGGCCCAGGAGTTCGGCTACGTCGCCGTGGACCGAAACCGGCTCAAGCAGCTCGCCGACGACGGCGACAAGGCCGCCGTCCGAGCGCTGGAGGTGACCGGACGGCTGTCGTTCATGCTCTCCGGCGCGCAGCTCGGCATCACCGTCACCGCCCTGCTCGTCGGTTACGTCGCCGAGCCGTTCCTCGGCGCCGGGCTGGCCGAGCTGCTCGGGGTGGCCGGCGTCTCCACGGCCGTCAGCCTGCCGCTCTCGGTCGCCCTGGCCCTGGTCCTCGCCACCGTGGTGCAGATGGTCCTCGGCGAGCTGGCCCCCAAGAACCTCGCCCTCGCGCGGGCCGAGTCCCTCGCGAAGGCCCTGAGCCGCTCCACCCTGATCTACCTCAAGGTCGCCGGTCCGCTGATCAAGCTCTTCGACCGGGCCGCGGTCCGGCTGCTCCGCCGCGTCGGCATCGAGCCGATCGAGGAGCTGCCCAGCGGCGCCACCCCGGAGGACCTGGAGCAGATCATCGCCGAGTCCCGGCAGGAGGGGCATCTGACCGCCGAGATGTCCACGCTGCTCGACCGGGGGCTCGACTTCCGCGAGCTGACCGCCGGCGAGGCCATGGTGCCGCGCGTCGACGTGCACACCGTACGCGCGCACGAGCCGCTCAGCCGGGTCGTGGAGCTGCTGGACACCGGCAAGTCCCGCTTCCCCGTACGCGGCACCGAGGGCGTCGACGACCTCGTCGGCGTGGTCGGCATCGCCGACGTGCTCGGCGTACCCCCGGAGCGGCGCGCGACCACCCCGGTCAGCGCGGTCGCCGGCCCCCCGCTGCTGGTGCCGGAGACGCTGCCGCTGCCGACGGTGCTGGACCGGCTGCGCTCCGGGCACCGGCAGCTCGCCTGCGTGGTCGACGAGTACGGCGGCTTCGCCGGCGTGATCACGCTGGAGGACATCGCCGAGGAACTCGTCGGCCCGATCCGGGACGAGGACGACCCGCCGGAGCGGGCCCCGGCCCGGCAGGAGGACGGCTCCTGGGTGGTGCCGGCCCGCTGGCGCATCGACGAGGTCGCCGACAGCACCGGCATCGCGCTGCCCGAGGCCCCGGAGTACGACACGCTCTCCGGCCTGGTCATGCGGGAGCTGGGGCGGGTCCCCGAGGTCGGTGATCGGCTGGAGATCAGCCTGCCGGCCGACGGCGAGGACGGCGCGGACGAGCCGCGCGCCCTGGTCGAGGTGCTGGCCGTCGACCGGCACGTGGCCGACTCCGTCCGGCTGCGGATGGCCGAGCCGGGGGAGGTGTCCGCATGAGCCCCGGCATCGCGCTCTTCACGTCGGTGATCCTGCTGGCGTTGAACGGGTTCTTCGTGGCCGCCGAGTTCGCCCTGGTGGCCAGCAAGCGCTACCGGCTGGAGCACGCCGCCGCCGGTGGCGGCCGGGCCGCCCGGGCCGCGCTGGACGGCGTACGCGAGCTGTCGCTGATGCTCGCCGGCGCGCAGCTCGGCATCACGCTGTGCACCCTGGGTCTCGGCGCGCTCGCCGAACCGGCGATCGAGCACCTGCTGAGCCCGCTGCTGCACGCGGTCGGGCTGCCGGACGCCGCCAGCCACGTCGTCGCGCTGATCTTCGCACTGAGCGTCGTCACCTTCCTGCACCTGGTGGTCGGGGAGATGGCGCCGAAGTCCTGGGCGATCACCGACGCGGAGCGCTCGGCGGTGCTGCTGGCGCTGCCGTTCCGCGCCTTCGCTCGGGTCGCCCGGCCGGTGCTGTCGGTGATGAACGCGCTGGCCAACGCGATGCTGCGGCTGGTCAAGGTCAACCCGCAGGACCAGCTCGCCCAGGTGCACGGCCCGGACGAGCTGCGCATGCTGCTGGAGCAGTCCCGCGAGCACGGGCTGCTCGGCGCGGAGCAGCACCAGATGCTGACCAGCATGCTGGAGTTGCAGGGCACCACGGTGGCCCAGGTGATGGAGCCGTTCCACCAGATGGTGACGGTGCGCCGCGACGACGGGGCCGACCGCATCGAGCAGGTCAGCCGGGACAGCGGCCGGTCGCGGCTGGCCGTGCTGGACGCCAGCGGTGACGTCTGCGGCCTGGTCCACGTCCGGGAGGCGGTGCGGGCCACCACCACGGGCCGTACGGTCACCGCCGGCGACCTGATGACCAACGCCTTCACCCTGCCGGCCTCGGCCTCGGTGACCGAGGCGGTGGCGGAGATGCGGGCCCGGCAGTCCCAGCTCGCGCTGGTGCGCAACGGCGGCGGGCCGACCCGGCCGATCGGGTTCGTCGCGCTGGAGGACCTGCTGGAGGAGGTCATCGGCGAGTTCGACGACGAGACCGACCCGGTGCCGCGCGGTCGACGCATGAGATGAAATCGGATAGGTGGCCGCTGTTCGCCGAAGTCGGGGCGGCCACGCGCGAGGTCCGCGACCATATAGAGGGCCACGCGCGAGGGTCCGCGACCATGGAGGGGGCCCGCGCGAGGTCCGCGACCGTGGGGGTGGCCGGGCTGGTCCGGTGGCGGACGGGGGAGTGCCGTGCGGTTGACGGGGGTGTCGCCCGAGTCCGGCTGGACCGGCCTGTCGGTGCGCACGGCCCTGTCCAACGCGAGCACCCGTCCCGGGCTGCGGCTGCCGGGGCGGGTCACCGTCGTCGCCGGCTCCACCGACGTACCCGTCCTGCACGTCCGGCTCGGCCTGGTCACCACGGCCGAGCCGGACGACCCGGAGGCGCCCCGTCGTCTGGTGCAGTTCCACCAGGCGACGGTGACCGGCGGTTTCGTGCTGCGGGCCGGGCGGGGCCGGTCGATCCCGTTCGAGTTCCCGCTGCCGTGGGAGACCCCGGTGACCGTGTTCGGCGGGGCGCCCCTGCTCAGCCTGCGGATGGGGCTGCGTACGGAGGTGGCGGTCGAGCCCCGCCTCGACCAGGGCGCGATGGTGCCGGTCTTCGTGCATCCGCTGCCCACCCAGGCGCACATCCTGGCGGCCCTCGACACGCTCGGCTTCAGCATGCGCCAGGCCGGCCTGGTCGACGCGCGGCTGCCGGGGGTGGCGCAGACCCTGCCGCTGCACCAGCGGCTCGGCTACTGGGTGGCGCCGCTCTACGCCGGGCCGATCACCGAGCTGGAGCTGATCTTCATCGCCGAGCCGGCCGGCCTGGAGGTGATCCTCTGGCTGGACCGGCGGCTGGCCCTGGCCGGGATCACCCACCAGAGCATCAGCCGGTTCCGGGTCTGGCACGTCGGCGCCGACAAGCGGGACTGGATCGCGACCGTGGACGCCTGGCTGCGTACGGCGATCAACCGGCACGCCGCGGCCGCCGCGCACGCCGACTGGTCCGCGACCCTCTCGGGGTCGGCGCACGTCAGCCGCCCGCCGGACGAGCCGATCCACCCCGGCTTCGGGCTGGGCGGCACCGCCGGCGGGGGCGGCATCGGCGGCGGCTCCGGCGGCGGCGACGGCACGTGACCGACCGGGGTCAGGCGGTGGCGGTGGCCAGCTTGAGGCTGAAGCCGAGGAAGAGCGCGGCGACGCCCGTGGTGGCGCCGGCGGCCAGGCGGTGGCGCCGACGGAACTGCGCCGCCAGGAACGTGCCCGTGAAGATCAGCGCGGTCAGGTAGAGCACGCTGGTGACCTGGGCGATGAGCCCGAGCAGCAGGAACGACAGCGCCGGCCAGGCGTAGCCCGGGTCCACGAACTGGATGAAGAACGAGACGAAGAAGAGGATCGCCTTCGGGTTGAGCAGGCTGATCACCAGCGCCTTGCGGAACGGGCTGCGCATCGCCGCCGGCTCCGCGGCGTCGATGAGCCGCGGGGCGGCCGGGTCGTTGCGGGTCCGCCAGCGTCGCCACGCGCCGCGCAGCATCGTCAACCCCACATAGCCGAGGTACGCGGCGCCGGCGTACTTGATCACGAGGAAGAGCGGCGGGTACGCCTGGACCAGCGACGCCACGCCGGCGGCGGAGAGGAACATCAGCATCCCGTCGCCGACGAAGACCCCGCCGGCCGCCCGGTAGCCGGCCGCCACGCCCCGCTGCGCGGCGGTGGAGAGCACGAAGAGGGAGTTGGGACCGGGCAGCAGAACGATCGCCACGGTGCCCAGCACGTACGTCCAGATGTCGGTGATGCCCAGCACGCCCGCCATCATGGGGCCACGGGTGCCGCCCGGCGAAGCCTTTCCCGGAGCGTGACCTGTGCTTTCGGCCACTCGTCGACGATCATCGAATACTGCACGGTGTCCCGCCAGGAGCCGTCCGGACGGATCCGGTGCCGCCGCAGCACCCCCTCGCGGGACGCGCCGAGGCGCTCGATCGCCCGCTGCGAGCGCTCGTTGCGGATGTCGGTGTGCCAGACCACCCGCTCCGCGCCCAGTTCCTCGAAGGCGCGGGTCAGCAGCAGCAGCTTCGCCTCGGTGTTGATCGCGGTACGCCACCAGGGCCGGCCCAGGTAGGTGTACCCGATCGCCACCGCCCGGCGCTCCGGGTCCACCTCGTAGAAGGAGGTGGTGCCGACCACCGCGCCGGTGACGGCGCAGCGCTGCGCCCACGGCACCCGCTCGCCCCGCCGGTGCGCGGCCAGCGCGACGGCGATCTCCTCGGCGGTGCCGGCGGGGTCGACCGGCTGCGGGCTGCCGAGGTGCCGCCAGACCTCCGGGTCGGCGGTCGCGGCGTGCAGCTCGTCGGCGTGCGCGAGGTCGAGCGGTTCCAGCAGCACGTGCTCCCCGCGCAGCACCGCCGGGTCGAGCCACGGCGACGTCTCCGGCCGCAGGTACGCCGGCACCGGCACGGTCACCCCGGCGTCGGGTTCGGGCAGCCCGGCGGTCAGCCGCAGCGGCACCACGCCGGCCCAGTGCGGCAGGGCGAGGTCGGTCTCCTCGTCGCGTACGCCGCCGGTGCGGGCGCGCACCGACACCTCCCGCAGCGGCAGGGCCAGCACGGCCGTCTCGGCCAGCTCCCGGCGCGACGGGGGGCGGCTGTCGGCGCTGCGCCCGGCGCCGGCCTTCTCCACCAGGGCGGTCAGCATCCGCAGCTTCTCCCGCTCGTCGGTGACCAGGCGGGCGGTGCCGTGCGCGACCACCGAGCGGTAGTTGGCGCTGTGGTGGAACTGCGAGCGGCCATAGACGAGGCCGTCGAGCAGGGTGACCGCGACGCAGACCGGCAGCCCGTCGCCCCGGGCGGCGAGCAACGGCCGGCTGCCGGTGGAGCCGTGCAGGTAGAGGATGTCGCCGACGCGCACGTGCAGGGTGGGCAGCACCCGGGGCTCGCCGTCGACGGTGAACCCGAGCGCGCAGTCGTACGCCTCGTCGAGGACGGCGTGCGCGGCGGCCTCGTCGTAGCTCATCCGCTCCCGGGAGCGGCTGGCGGTGGTCCGGTCGGTGGGTGCGTACATGGCTCGACCTTTGTTCTAGTACAATCCCTGATTTGTGTCAGCACGCTATCAGGTCGTCGGTACGACGGCCGCCGAGATTTCGGCCAGCATCGAATCGGGCATCCGCTCCGCCGCCCTCGCCCCGGGCGACGCGCTGCCCCCGGTGCGGGAGCTCGCCGCCCTGCTCGCGGTGAGCCCGGCCACCGCCGCCCGCGCCTACCAGGAGCTGCGCCAGCGGGGCCTGGTGGTCACCGCCGGCCGGCACGGCACCCGGGTCCGGCCCCGACCGCCGGTGGCCTCCCGCCGCTCCGCGCTGCGCCCGCCGACCGCCCCCGGCCTGCGCGACCTCTCCCGGGGCGAGCCGGACGTGCGGCTGCTGCCGCCCCTCGGGGCGCACCTCGCCGGCCTGGCCGCCGCCGCGGGCGAGCCGGTCGGCTATCCGGCGGCCGGGGTGCTGCCCGAGCTGGCCGAGGCGGCTCGCGAGCGGCTGGCCGCCGACGGCGTGCCGGCGGCGGAGCTGACCGTCACCGGCGGCGCGCTGGACGGCATCGAGCGACTGCTCGGCGCGCACCTGCGCCCCGGGGACGCGGTCGCGGTCGAGGACCCGGGCTGGGCCAACCTGCTCGACCTGGTCGCCGCGCTCGGGCTGCGGCCGATCGGCGTGCCGGTCGACGACGACGGTCCGCTCGTCGGCGGGGTCGCCGCCGCGCTCGCCGCCGGCGCCCGGGCGCTGATCGTGACGAGCCGGGCCCAGAACCCCACCGGCGCGGCGGTCTCCGCCGAACGGGCCGGCGAGCTGCGCGCCCTGCTCGCCGGGCGGTCCGACCTGCTGCTGATCGAAGACGACCACGCCGCCGAGTTGGCCCGCGTACCGCTGCACCCGCTCGTCGGGGCGACCCCGACGTGGGCCTTCGTCCGCTCGGTGAGCAAGCCGTTCGGCCCCGACCTGCGGCTGGCCGTGCTGGTCGGCGACGAGACCACGGTGGCCCGGGTGGCCGGTCGGGCCCGGGTCGGCGCCGGCTGGGTCTCCACGGTGCTGCAACGGCTGGTCCTGGCGCTCTGGCGCGACCCCGCCGTGGCCGGGCTGGTGGAGCGGGCCGCCGGCAGCTACGAGCGGCGGCGCACGGCGCTGATCGACGCGCTCGCCGACCACGGCCTGGTCGCCCACGGCCGCAGCGGCATCAACGTCTGGCTGCCGGTCGACGACGAGACCAGCGTGCTGACCGCGCTGCGCGACGCCGGCTGGGCGGTCGCGCCCGGCGCGCTGCACCGGATCGCCGGCCCGCCAGCGCTGCGGATCACCGTCAGCTCGCTCGACGAGGCGGAGATCCCGGACCTGGCCGAGGCGGTGGCCCGGGCGGTCCGGCCCGCCCCGGTCGCCGGCTTCACGGCGTGAGCGGCGGGTCCCCGCGCCTGTTTCCTCCCGCACCGGGTAGAACAGTCGCCATGGCCGAGCAGACCGAGACCGCGCCGGGCGCGCAGAAGTTCATCCCGCCGCGGGCCGACACCCTCGACGACCTGCGCGCCGCCGCCGCCGGCTGCCGGGGCTGCGAGCTCTACCGGGACGCGTCGCAGACGGTCTTCGGCCGCGGCGACGCCGGCGCGCGGGTGGTCTTCGTCGGCGAGCAGCCCGGCGACATGGAGGACCAGAAGGGCCTGCCGTTCGTCGGCCCGGCCGGCCGGCTGCTGCGCAGGGCGGTCGACGACGCGCGACTCGACCCGGGCCATATCTACCTCACCAACGCGGTGAAGCACTTCCGCTTCGAGCAGCGCGGCAAGCGGCGCATCCACCAGACCCCGGACCGGGTGCACATCACCGCCTGCCGGCCCTGGCTGGTGGCCGAGTTCGCCCGGCTGCGCCCGGAGATCGTGGTGGTGCTCGGCGCCACCGCCGCCAAGGCCCTGCTCGGCCCGACGTTCCGGGTCACCCGTCAGCGCGGCGAGCTGCTGCCCTGGCCGGATTCGGCCCAGCACCCGGAGGACTTCCGGCGGGTGCCCGTGGACGCCGAGGGCGCCGTCGCCGACGCCCCGCCGGCGCGGCTGCTGGCCACCATCCACCCGTCCGCCGTGCTGCGCGCGGACGACCAGGACAAGGCGTACGAGGGGCTGGTCGCCGACCTCACCGTCGCCGCCCGCGCCCTCGCCGGCCGGTAGCGGAGCCCTGACCACGCAGCAGGCTTCGGGCGGCGTGGACCTCGGGCGATGCGGAGGCCGCCGGCCCGGGCCGGGTTGCCGCGCCGGCCCTTTCGAGCTGAGTCGTCTGCGACATCAGGGCGTCCGGTGACACCTGATGCGTTCGTGACATCAGCTCCACAGGAAGCGGCCTGGCCCACCCCGGTCGCGTCGTCGCCCGCCGAAGCCCGCGCCCCGGCCCAGCGGCAGGCCGCCCGGCCCTGGGCAGGGCGGGTGAGCGGTGCCACACTTGCCGCCATGGAGCAGCATCTCTACGAGCGCGACCACGAGGAGTTCCGCGAGCTGTGCCGCGAGTTCCTGACCCGCGAGGCGGTGCCCCACCACGAGCGCTGGGAGGCCGACGGCATCGTCGACCGTGAGGTGTGGCGCCGGGCCGGGGCGGCCGGCCTGCTGGGCATGGACGTCGACGCGGAGCACGGCGGCGGCGGTCAGCGGGACTTCCGGTTCAACGCCGTGCTGGACGAGGAGATCGTTGCCGCCGGCTGCACGGGGCTCGGCTTCGGCCTGCACAACGACGTGGTGGCGCCGTACCTGACCGAGCTGACCACCGACGAGCAGCGCAAGCGCTGGCTGCCCGGGTTCTGCTCCGGCGACCTGGTCACCGCGATCGCGATGAGCGAGCCGGGGGCCGGCTCCGACCTGGCCGGGATCCGCACGAGCGCGGTCCGCGACGGCGACAGCTGGGTGCTCAACGGCCAGAAGACCTTCATCACCAACGGGGAGATGTCCGACCTGGTGGTCGTGGTCGTGCGTACCGCGCCGGACCAGGGCGCGCACGGGGTGAGCCTGATCGCGGTGGAGAGCGGCACCCCCGGCTTCTCCCGGGGCCGGCGGCTGGCCAAGGTCGGGCTCAAGGCCAACGACACCGCCGAGCTGTTCTTCGACGACTGCCGGGTGCCGGCGGAGAACCTGATCGGCACCGAGAACCACGGCTTCTACCACCTGATGGCCAACCTGCCCCGGGAGCGGCTCAGCATCGCGGTCGCCGCGGTGGCCGCCGCCGAGCGGCTGCTCGCCGTCACCCTCGACTACGCCCGCTCCCGGCAGGCGTTCGGCCGGCCGATCGGCGCGTTCCAGCACAACCGCTTCCTGCTGGCCGAGCTGGACACCGAGGTGACCATCGCCCGCACCTTCGTCAACCACTGCGTCGCGGAGCACAACGCCGGCCGGCTCTCGGTCACCGACGCGGCGAAGGCGAAGTGGTGGACCACCGAGCTGCAGAACAGGGTCGCCGACCGCTGCGTGCAGCTGCACGGCGGCTACGGCTACATGCTGGAGTACCCGGTGGCGAAGGCGTGGCTGGACGGGCGTGTGCAGACGATCTACGGCGGCACCACCGAGATCATGAAGGAGATCATCGGCCGGGGCCTCGGGTTGTAGCGTCAACCGGCTGCCGGGCGGCGGGGCTGGTGCGCAAGGATGAGATGGCATCTCGCCCCTTACCCCGAAGGAGCCGCCATGGCCACCGACCTCGCCGCGCCGCTCGCCGCGCCCGACGTCGCGGCCATCCAGCGGCGTACGCTGCGGCTGCTCTTCGTCACCCAGATCATCGGCGGGATCGGGGTGACCATCGGCGTCGCCGTCGGGGCGCTGCTCGCCTCCGACATCGCCGGCACCGCCGTGGCGGGCCTGGTCAGCAGCGCCGCCGTCGTGGGCGGGGCGTTGCTCGCCGTGCCGATCACCCGGATCATGACCGTCCGTGGCCGACGGCCCGGCCTGGTCGTGGCGTACCTGACCGGTGCGGCCGGCGGTGCTCTGGTGGTGCTCGCCGCGGTGACCCGCTGGGTCCCGCTGCTCTTCCTCGGCATGCTCCTGTTCGGCGGCGGCAGCGCGGCCAACCTCCAGGCCCGCTACACGGCGGTGGACCTGGCCGCCCCGGCGCGCCGGGGCCGCCAGCTCTCGTTGATCGTCTGGGCCACCACCCTCGGCGCGGTCGCCGCGCCGAACTTCGCCTCGCTCGCCGACCGCACCACCAGCGGCTGGGGGCTGCCGACGCTGGCCGGTCCGTTCGCGTTCAGCGCCGTCGCGCTCGTGCTGGCCGCCGGGGCGATCCTGGCGCTGCTGCGGCCGGACCCGCTGCTCACGGCGCGCCGGCTGGCGGCGACCGGCACCCCGGCGACCCCCGTCGTCGTGCCGGCGCCGACCGCCCGGCGCGGTGCGGGCATGCGGGCCGCCTGGGCGGTGGTACGCGCGCGGCCGGCCGCCCGGCTCGGCATCGTCGCGGTGGCGGTCGGCCACCTGGTCATGGTCGCGGTGATGGTGATGACCCCGGTGCGCCTGCACGAGTGGCACGACGACGCCGACGTGCTGCGCGTGGTCGGTCTCGTGCTGAGCCTGCACATCGCCGGCATGTACGCGCTGGCCCCGGTGGCGGGCTGGCTCACCGACCGGGTCGGTCGCCGGGCGGTGATCCTCGGCGGCGTCGGGCTGCTGCTCGCGGCGTGCGCGGTCGCCGGCACGGCCGGGCACCACACGGCCTGGCTCTCGGTCGGGTTGTTCCTGCTCGGCCTGGGCTGGTCGGGGACCATGGTCGCGGGCTCGACGCTGCTGTCGGAGTCGGTGCCGGTGGGGATCCGGCCGAGCGTGCAGGGGCTCTCCGACCTGACCATGGGCCTGGCCGGCGCCGCCGCCGGGGCGGTCAGCGGGTTTGTCGTGGAGGCGGCCGGTTACCCGGTGCTCACCGGACTCGCGGCGGTCGCGGTGGTGCCCCTGGTGACGCTAGCGTTGCGGCCGGTGCCGGTGGGGGCACCGGACGAGGAGGACTGATCACGTGCGGCTGACCGACTTCTGGTCCCGGCTGGAGGAGGCCTTCGGGCCCGGCTACGCGGGCAGCATCGCCCGCGACCAGGTCCTCTCGCAGCTCGGTGGGCGGACCATCGAGCAGGCCCTGGCGTCGGGTGAGCAGGCCCACGTGGTGTGGCGGGCGGTCTGCGCCGCCTATCCCGACCGGGTGCCCGCCCGGCTACGCTGAGCAGCCGTTTCGCGGCTTCCGCGTGTCGCTTGCCGACTCGTACACCTGTTCGGCTATTGTCCACAGCGGGGTGCTCGTCCACAGCTCACGGCCGGTCGGCTGGTTTTCTGTCGGACCCAGCGCCTAGCGTGTCCGCGTGACGCGAAGCTCAGGAAAGACGCCGGCGAAGGCAGGGGTGGCAAACATGGCCGCAGGGCCCGATCGGGAGAAGGCACTCGACCTTGCTCTCGCTCAGATCGACAAGCAGTTCGGCAAGGGTTCGGTGATGCGGCTGGGAGAGCGGCCGGTCGTCCAGACCTCGGTGATTCCGACGGGTTCGATCGCGCTCGACGTGGCGCTCGGCGTGGGCGGTCTGCCCCGGGGCCGGGTCGTCGAGATCTACGGTCCGGAGTCCAGCGGTAAGACCACGGTGGCCCTGCACGCGGTGGCCAACGCCCAGCGGGCCGGCGGCATCGCCGCCTTCGTCGACGCCGAGCACGCGCTCGACCCGGAGTACGCCAAGGCCCTCGGTGTCGACACCGACGCCCTGCTGGTCTCCCAGCCGGACACCGGCGAGCAGGCGCTGGAGATCACGGACATGCTGGTCCGCTCCGGCGCGATCGACATCATCGTCATCGACTCGGTGGCCGCGCTGGTGCCGCGCGCCGAGATCGAGGGCGAGATGGGCGACAGCCACGTGGGTCTCCAGGCCCGGCTGATGAGCCAGGCGCTGCGGAAGATCACCGGTGTGCTCAACAACACCGGCACCACGGCGATCTTCATCAACCAGCTCCGCGAGAAGATCGGCGTGATGTTCGGCAGCCCCGAGACCACCACGGGTGGTCGGGCGCTGAAGTTCTACGCCTCGGTCCGGCTCGACGTGCGCCGCATCGAGAGCCTCAAGGACGGCACCGACGTGGTCGGCAACCGCACCCGGGTCAAGGTCGTGAAGAACAAGGTCGCCGCGCCGTTCAAGCAGGCCGAGTTCGACATCATGTACGGCAAGGGCATCTCCCGCGAGGGCTCGCTGATCGACGTCGGCGTCGAGCAGGCGATCATCCGCAAGTCCGGCGCCTGGTACACCTACGACGGCGACCAGCTGGGCCAGGGCAAGGAGAAGGCCCGCGAGTTCCTCCGGGAGAACCCGGACGTCGCCGCCGAGATCGAGAAGAAGATCCTGGAGAAGCTCGGCGTCGGGGTCGGCGCGGGTGACGCCGCCGGTGGCCCGGAGCTGCCGCCGGTCGACTTCTGACCGGTCCCTGACCCGTGGCAGGACGACGCGCCCGCACCGGGCGGGGCTGGGATGCCAGCCCCGCCCGCGCGGGCGACGACAGCGCGCCCCGGCCCCGTCGGGCCCGGCGCGGCCGTACCGACGACACCGATCCCGAGGCGCCCCCGGCCCCGCCGCGCGACGAGGCCGAGCTGGCGCGGGAGATCTGCCTGCGCCAGCTGGCCGTCCGGCCCCGCACCCGGGCCGAGCTGGCCGGGGCGCTGGCGAAGCGGGGCGTCTCCGACGAGGTCTCGGCGGAGGTGCTCGACCGCTACGACGAGGTCGGCATCATCGACGACGCCGCGTTCGCCCGGGCCTGGGTGGCCAGCCGGCACTCCGGCCGGGGCCTGGCCCGCCGGGCCCTCGCCAACGAGCTGCGCCAGCGCGGGGTGGACGGCGAGGTCGCGAGCGAGGCGCTCGGCGAGCTCGACGAGGAGACCGAGGCCGAGACCGCCCGCGCCCTGGTGGAGCGGAAGCTGCGCACCGCCCGGGGCGAGCCGGACGCGGTCTTCCGGCGGCTGGTGGCCATGCTGGCCCGCAAGGGCTATCCGCCGGGCGTGGCGATCCGGGCGGTGAAGGACGCGCTCGCCGCGCAGAGCGCCGAGGCGGCCGAGTTCGCCGAGCAGATCGACGCCGACGCGCTCGCCGACGCCGAGGGCGAGCTGGACCGGGACAGCCGCCCCCTCAGGTGAACGGGAGCACCGGGCCGGGAAGGGCCCGCTGCTCAAGACGTGTCGCGACGGGCCCCGCGCCCGGCAGTCGGACTGGGGGCACGTCGCGACGGGCCCCTGAGCCCGGCCGCCGGACCGGAGGCGGCCCGGTCGGGTCGGTCGGGTTGGCCGGAGAGGGCGTGTCGCGACAGGGCGGCGAACCTCTCGGTGGGACTCCGTGTTGGAGGCGTGGGGTGACGAAGCCGCGGGCCCGGCGGTGGGCGGAGGGAGACTTCGATGCTGAAGGCGTGCCTCAACGGGGCCCGAGGGCGTGACGAGCATCCGGCGCTGCCGGTCACCCCTGTCGAGCTGGCGGCCGACGCGGCCCGCTGCGCGGCGCTCGGCGTCGGCGCGGTGCACGTGCATCCGCGGGACGCCGCCGGCCGGGAGTCCCTGCACCCGTCGGTGGTCGCCGCCGCGCTGGACGCGATCCGGGCCGCCCGGCCGGGGCTGCCGGTCGGGGTGAGCACCGGGGCCTGGATCGAGCCGCAGCCGGCCGCCCGGGTGGCCGCGGTCCGGGCCTGGACCGTGCTGCCCGACTTCGCCTCGGTCAACGCTCACGAGCCGGGCGCGGAGGCGGTGGCGGCGGCCCTGCACGAGCGGGGCGTCATGGTCGAGGCGGGGCTCTGGACGGTCGACGCGGTCGGGGCGTACGCGCGGTGGCGGATGCCCGCCGGGCGGATCCTGATCGAGTGCATGGCCGAGGATCCTGCGGTGGCGCTTGCGGACGCCGCCGCGATGCTGGCGGCGCTGCCGTCCCCTGCGGCCGGAAGCCCGCCGGTCCTGCTGCACGCCGAGGGGCCGGCGACCTGGCCGGTGCTGACCGAGGCGGTACGCCGGGGCCTGCACAGCCGCGTCGGGCTGGAGGACACGCTGTCGCTGCCCGACGGCTCGCCCGCGCCCGACAACGCCGCACTGGTGGCGGCGGCGCTGGCGGCGGGCGCCCGCTGACCGGGGCGTTGTGGGTGGGGCAGGAGACGCTGCTGACCTTCGTGCGGCTACCCGTGGGTTCCGGCGAGCGCTGCGGCGCAGACGGTTGCGGCGCAGACGGTTGCGTCACAGCCGGCCGGTGGCGCAGCGGCGGATACGCGCGCGCGGCCGTCGGGTGGCGCCTCGGCGGGCGCGTGCTCAGGCCCCGCTGAGCAGGGCCGACGTGCCGGGAGGGCCGATCCGCTGCCGTTTTGTCCGCCCGTGTCCGGGCGTGCATCAGCTTTGCGTGACGCGGCAACTTCTCTCCGTTCGGGGGGTTTGATCATGAGTTCTTGACCGGAGCCCCCCGGGAGACCTAGCCTCGCCATACAGGCTCACATTGCCCGACCAAGCGCAGGCTAAGCGCACAACATAGATCGCGTAACGGAACAGCATCACTTTGGCCGATCCGATCGGTCATTGACGACAGCTTCGGACTGGCCGGTCCGACGCTGGCGTGACAACTGCACCCGGCCGTCGGCGATGCCCCCGCGTGGGCACCGCCGACGGAAGCTACCCCACGGCCAGTCGCTCCGGTCGGGCGTCCACAGCCGCAGGGTGCGTGCCCATCGGCACGGTCGCTGCGGTCCCGACGTTCAGGGGAGGCGGCCATGGCGAGGCGGCGCAGTTCCACCGGGGTCCCGACATGAGCGGGCCGGTCGGGCCGGGCACCGTGGCCACCGGGCGGGACGGGGCGCCGGCATGAGCGGGTTCGACGTCGTGATCCTCGCCGTGGTGCTGGTCCTGACCGTGGTCGTGCTCGGGGCGGTGCTGCTCGGCGTACGGGCGCTGCGCCGGTTCGGTGCGGCGCCGGCGCCCGAGGATCCCGCCTTCATCGCCGAGAAGGACCGGCAGGAGCAGTCCCTCGCGGCCCTGCGCACCGCCGCCGACGAGGCCAACAGCACGATCGACGTGGCGAAGTCCGCCGCCGCAGCGGCCCGCACCGAGGCGGCCGCGGCGAAGGCCGAGGCGAAGGCGGCCCGGGCGGAGGCCCGCCGGGTGCTCGACGACGCCCGGGCGGAGGCCGACACCGTCCTGGAACGGGCGCACAAGCAGGCCGAGGCCGACGCGGAGCAGTTGCGGGCCACCGCCCGGCGCAGCGGCGAGCGGGAGGTCGCGGTGCTCGCCGCCACCACCCGCGAGCAGGCCGCCGAGGTGGAGCGGCGGGCGGCCCGGATGGACGAGCGCGAGCGGCTGCACACCGAGGAGGTGGAGCGGCTCGCCGAGCGGGAGCGGCAGCTCACCGCCGCCAGCGCGGCCCTGTCGGCCCGCGAGGCCGCCCTCGCCCAGCGGGAGGCCGAGTTGGCCGAGGCGGAGGAGCACCGGCGCCGCGAGCTGGAGCGGGTCGCCGGCCTCACCGCCGACGCGGCCCGGGCGGAGCTCATCGAGGCGATCGAGGTCCAGGCCAAGCGGGAGGCCGCCCTGCTGGTACGCGACATCGAGTCCGACGCCCGCGGCACCGCCGAGCAGCGCGCCCGGCACATCGTCGTGGACGCCATCCAGCGGGTCGCCAGCGAGCAGACGGCGGAGAGCGTGGTCAGCGTCCTGCACCTGCCCGGCGACGAGATGAAGGGGCGGATCATCGGCCGGGAGGGCCGCAACATCCGCGCCTTCGAGTCGGTCACCGGCGTGAACCTGATCATCGACGACACCCCCGAGGCGGTGCTGCTCTCCTGCTTCGACCCGGTGCGCCGGGAGGTCGGCCGGCTGACGCTGGAGAAGCTGGTCCTGGACGGGCGGATCCACCCGCACCGCATCGAGGAGGTCTACGACCTGGCCCGGCACGAGGTGGAGGAGCTCTGCCAGCGGGCTGCCGAGGACGCCCTGGTCGAGGTCGGCATCACCGAGATCCACCCGGAGTTGGTCACCCTGCTCGGCCGGCTGCGCTACCGGACGTCGTACGGGCAGAACGTGCTCAAGCACCTGGTGGAGACCGCGCACATCGCCGGCATCATGGCCGCCGAGTTGCGGCTGGACGTGCCGATCATCAAGCGCTCGGCGTTCCTGCACGACATCGGCAAGGCGCTCACCCACGAGGTGGAGGGCAGCCACGCCATCATCGGCGCCGACCTGGCCCGCAAGTACGGCGAGAGCGAGGACGTCGTCCACGCCATCGAGGCGCACCACAACGAGGTGCCGCCGCAGACCATCGAGGCCGTCCTCACCCAGGCGTCCGACGCCTGCTCGGGCGGTCGGCCGGGCGCCCGGCGGGAGAGCCTGGAGGCGTACGTCAAGCGGCTGGAGCGGATCGAGGAGATCGCGGCCGGCAAGCTCGGCGTGGAGAAGGTCTTCGCCATGCAGGCCGGCCGGGAGATCCGGGTGATGGTCAAGCCGGACGACGTGGACGACATCGGCGCGGCCGTGCTGGCCCGGGACGTGGCCAAGCAGATCGAGGAGGAGCTGACCTACCCGGGTCAGATCCGGGTGACCGTGGTCCGCGAGTCCCGGGTCACCGAGATCGCCCGCTGACGGCGTCGACACGAAGGGCCGGCCCGATCATCGGGCCGGCCCTTCGTCGTACGCCAGATCTCAGATGCCCTGGCCGTTGCTCTCCGACTGCGAGGCGAGCGCGGCGGGGGGCGGGTTCTGGGCCGGGGTGCCGGCGGTCTTGCGACCGCGCGAGAGCCGGCGCTGGACGTACTGGGCCAGCTTCGACAGCGAGTAGTTCACCAGGATGAACATCACCGCGATCACGACGTAGACCTGGATCGGGTTGTCCAGCGCGCCGATGATCTGCTTGCCGATGTTCAGGGTCTCCTCGTAGCTGATGATGAAGCCGAGCGAGGTGTCCTTGAGTACCACGACGAGCTGGCTGATCAGCGCCGGCAGCATGATCCGGAACGCCTGCGGCAGCAGGATCATCCGGGTGGTCTGCGCCGGGGAGAGCCCGATCGCGGCAGCCGCCTCGGCCTGCCCGCCGGGCAGGCCCTCCATGCCGGAGCGGAGGATCTCGGCGATCACCACGGAGTTGTAGATGGTCAGGCCGATGACCAGGTACCACAGCGTGTCGAACGAGACGCCGAACTCGGGGAAGCCGCGGGCCACGAAGAAGATCGTGATGACCACGGGCAGGCCCCGGAACACCTCGACGCAGACCCGGGTGACCGCCGACAGCAGCATGTTCAGCCCGCGCAGCAGGTACGCCAGCGGCGTGGCGAGCCCGGTGAAGCGGCGCCGGGTCAGGCTCTTGAGCTGGATCCGCAGCACCGCGAGCAGGGTGCCGACCACCAGCGAGGAGACGATCGCCAGGGCGGCGGCGGTCAGCGTGTTCTGGAAGCCGGTGCCGATCCGCTTCCACACCAGCGAGAAGTTCTCGTTGGAGGGGTCGATCAGCGGCCCCCAGAGCTCCATCGAGAACTGGCCCTTGGCGTCCAGCGGACGGTAGACCAGGAAGTACGCGGCGGCGAGAAGCAGCACCGTCGCCACCACGCTGCCGATCAGCGTGAGCCGGCGCTGCCGTGGGCCGGGGACGTCGTAGAGGACGCTCTGCTGGCTCATCGGGCCACCGCCTGCCGCTTCTCGATCCGGTCGAGGAGCGCGCCGAGGGGGACGGTCATGATCAGATATCCGATCGAGATGCCGATGGCGACGGGGACGAAGGCGTAGCCCTCGGCCGAGGTGAGCTGGTCGGCGGTCTGCGAGAGGTCGCCGACCACGCCGAAGAAGCCGACCAGCGCCGAGTTCTTGATCATCGCGATGATCACCGACCCGAGCGGCACCACCGAGGCCTTCCAGGACTGCGGCAGCACCACGTACCGCAGGTTCTGGCCGAAGGTGAGGCCCAGCGACCGGGCGGCCTCCGCCTGGCCGGCGGGCACGGCGTTCACGCCGGAGCGCAGTGCCTCGCAGACGAACGCCGCGGTGTAGAGCACCAGCGCGATCAGCGCGAAGCGGAAGTACGGCAGATCGGTGTCGAGCCGGCTGAACACCGCGTCGAGGCCGGGGACGCGCAGGAAGTCCGCGTTGGAGCCGAGCGCCGGCAGGCCGAACGCGGCGAAGAACATCACCACGGTCAGCGGCATGTTGCGGAAGACGTTGACGTAGCCGGTGCCGACCGCCCGCAGCGGCGGTACCGGGGAGATCCGCAGCACCGCCAGGACGGCGCCCAGGATCAGGGCGCCGACCGCGGCGAGTACGCAGATCTGGAGGGTGAGCCAGAAACCACCCGCGAAGACGTCGAACTTGTCGATGAGCACACTCACGGGCCGGTCTTCCTCCCCACCCTCCAGATCAACGGATCAGCTCAGTAGCGGTCGACGGTCGGCGCGGAACCCAGCTCGGCACCGAACTTGCCGGCGGTGTCGTCCCAGGCCTTCTTCCAGCTGCCGTCGGCGAACGCCTTCTCCAGCGTGTCGTTGACGAAGTTGCGGAAGTCGGTGTCCTCCTTCTTCACCCCGAGGCCGTACGGCTCCTTGGTGAAGTTCTCGCCGGCCAGCTTGAACGACGCCTCGTCCTTGGCGATGTAGCCGAGCAGGATCACGTTGTCCGTGGTGACGGCGTCGACCTGGCCGCCCTTGAGGGCGTCGCGGCACTTGTCGTAGGTGTCGAAGAGCACCAGCTGGGTGCCGACGTCCTTGACGTACTTCTTGATCTCCTCGGCCGGCGTGGAGCCGGTGACCGAGCAGACCTTCTTGGTGCCGTCCTTGAACGAGTCCGGCCCGGTGATGGCGGCTTCGTCCTTCTTCACCATGATGTTCTGGCCGGCCTCGTAGTAAGGACCGGCGAACGCGATGCGCTCCTTGCGCTTGGGGTTGATCGTGTAGGTGGCGGCGACCAGGTCGACGGTGCCGTTCACGATCACGTCCTCGCGGACCTTCGAGGGGGCCTCGACCCACTCGATCTTGTCCTCGGGGATGCCCAGCTCCTTGACGATGATCTTCGCGACCTCGACGTCGAAGCCCTCCGGCTTGCCGGACAGGCCCTTCTGGCCGAAGCCGGGCTGGTCGAACTTCGTGCCGATCTTGATGGCCTGGGCCTTGTTGAGGCGCTCCATCGTGCTGCCGGCGGCGAAGGACTTGCTGCCGGCGCCGGTGCCCTCGTCGGCGTCGTCGCCACCGCAGGCGGTCATGCCGAGCGCCAGGGTGGCGGCCGCCGCGAGCGCCGCTACGCGCGTGATACGCATGTTGATCTCCTTCTTCGACGGAACCCGCCGGGGGACGGCGCGCTCCAGGTACGGACGCCTAGTGCGTGAGGATCTTGGAGAGGAAGTCCCTGGCCCGCTCGCTGCGCGGGTTGGCGAAGAACTCGGCCGGCGGGGCGTCCTCGACCAGCTGCCCGTCGGCCATGAAGATGACGCGGTTCGCCGCGTGCCGGGCGAAGCCCATCTCGTGGGTCACCACGACCATGGTCATGCCCTCGCGGGCCAGCGACGTCATCACGTCCAGCACCTCGCCGACCATCTCCGGGTCCAGCGCGCTGGTCGGCTCGTCGAAGAGCATCGCCTTGGGCTGCATGGCCAGCGCCCGGGCGATCGCCACCCGCTGCTGCTGACCGCCGGAGAGCTGGGCCGGGAACTTGTCGGCCTGGTTGGCGATGCCCACCCGGTCGAGCAGGGCCAGTCCGCGCTCGCGCGCCGCCGCCGGCTTCTCCTTGCGGACCTTGACCGGCCCGAGGGTGACGTTCTCGAGGATCGTCTTGTGCGCGAAGAGGTTGAACGACTGGAACACCATGCCGACCTCGCTGCGCAGCTTCGCCAGCGCCTTGCCCTCGGCCGGCAGCGGCTGCCCGTCGAAGGTGATCGTGCCGGAGCTGATCGGTTCGAGGCGGTTGATGGTGCGGCACAGCGTCGACTTGCCGGAGCCCGACGGGCCGATCACCACGACCACCTCGCCGCGCCCGACCGACAGTGAGACGTCGTCCAGCACGTGCAGCGGCCCGAACCACTTGTTGACCGAGTCCAGCACGATGAGCGGTTCGCCCGTCGTCACGTCGTTCACCGTCCCTGTCGTCGCGCGGGGTCGGGTGACCCCCGGTTGGGCAACTGTAGGCGGGGGGATGTGGCGGTACGCAACTCAGTTGGTCACGGAGCGATAACACCAGTTCGTAACGGGGTCAAGAGTCCGATTTTGACCGCGCTCCGGCCCGCCCGCGTAGCGGGGACGGGGCGGCCGGGGAGATCATGTGGGGATGACGGAACCGGTACGGCTCACCCGGTACGCCCGGGGAGGCGGCTGCGCGTGCAAGATCCCCCCGGGGGAGTTGGAGACGATGGTCGCCGGGCTCGGCCCGGCCACCGGCACCGCCGAGCTGCTCGTCGGGCTCGACCACGGCGACGACGCCGCGGTGGTCCGGCTCGACGAGCGCACCGGCCTGGTCACCACGGCCGACTTCTTCACCCCGGTGGTCGACGACGCGTACGACTGGGGGCGCATCGCCGCGACCAACGCCCTCTCCGACGTGTACGCCATGGGCGGCACCCCCCTCGTCGCGCTCAACCTGCTCTGCTGGCCGCGCGACGTGCTCCCGCTGGAGCTGGCCCGGGAGGTGCTGCGCGGCGGGCAGGACGTGGCCCGCGACGCCGGCTGCCACCTCGCCGGCGGGCACAGCGTCGACGACGAGGGCCCCAAGTACGGGCTGGCAGTCACCGGGGTGGTCCGGCCGGAGGAGCTGATCACCCTGGACGCGGGCCGGGCGGGACTGCCGCTGTCGCTGACCAAGCCCCTCGGCGTCGGGGTGCTCAACACCCGGCACAAGGCCACCGGCGAGAGCTTCCCCGAGGCGGTCGCCGCGATGACCACCCTCAACCGGGACGCGGCGCGGGCCGCGGTGGCGGCCGGCGTCCGCTGCGGCACCGACGTGACCGGCTTCGGCCTGCTCGGGCACGCGTCCAAGCTGGCCCGGGCGAGCCGCCTGACGGTGGCGATCGACGCGGCCCGGGTGCCCTACCTGGCCGGCGCCCGGGAGGCGGTGCGCGACGGGCACGTCAGCGGCGGCAGCCGGCGCAACCTGGAGTGGGTCACCCCGTGGACCGACTTCGGCGGTGTGCGCGAGGAGGAGCGGCTGCTGCTGGCCGACGCGCAGACCTCGGGCGGCCTGCTGGTCGCGGGCGAGCTGCCGGGCGCCACCGTGGTCGGCGAGCTGCTGCCGCCCGGGGAGCACCGCGTGGTCGTGCGCTGAGGACGGCCCGCCCCGGCCCTGGCCGCCGCTTCGGCGACCGGATGACGCCTGCCCCGTGCCGTCGGCGCGGGGCGGTCGTCGGGCCGGGCGCGGCCAGGGCCGGGCCGGAAGGATCTCCTCCGGCCGGCGTGTGGCGTCCGGAGCGGGCCACCGTACCCGATAAACTGTCACCTTTCCGCTACTCGGAGCAACGGCGCTCGAGGAAATTTTGCCCGGAATGGTCACAGACCGGTAACTTGCCCCCGGCTGAGGTCATATGCACCCCACCATCGTCAGTAAGGCCCGATCCGGAGGCCGGTGGGACGAGCACAGCGAGGAGGCGGCATGACCGAGCTGTGGAACTGGAGAATCGAGCAGGTGCGGCCGGTGGAGGTCTACCCGGCACTGGCCGAGGCGCTCGGCCGGGTGGTGATGCCCCTGGCGGCGGCGGACCCCACCCGCCTGCCGACGTACGCGGTGATCTGCGACGTCTGGCAGGCGCCGGGGGAGTTCGCCACGATCGTGGACTGCTACGGGGTGCCCGAAGGGCTGCCCGAACACGGCAGCATCGCCGCGCTGGCGCGGCTGCTGGACCGCAACTGCCTGCTGCGCGACGACACGCTCGACGCTGGGCGGCACCTGCTCGTCGCGCCCGACGGCACGATCCGGCCGGTGCACTTCGACGTCCGGGAGACCGACGACGGCGAGGTGCTCGCCGACCAGCGGCTGTGCACCGACGCCGATCCCCGCTGTCGCGGCTGGTCGCAGTGCCACCGCTCGCGCTGGGCGCCGGACTCGGTGCTTCCGGCGCTCGCCGCCGCCTGACCCGGCCCGCCGGCCCTGCCGGGGCGTCCGGCCCCGGGGTCTCCGGCGGGCGACGAGGCCTCGTCGCCCGGCGGCGGGGTCAGCCCGCCGGGCTGGCGGAGCGGCCGCCGCGCACCTCCAGCTCGGCGAGCAGGGTCGCGGTGGCCGCGGCGACGGCGGCGACCGCCGCGTCGAAGGC
The DNA here is from genome assembly GCF_049841695.1 of Micromonospora sp. DT178. Classification (NCBI taxonomy): domain Bacteria; kingdom Bacillati; phylum Actinomycetota; class Actinomycetes; order Micromonosporales; family Micromonosporaceae; genus Micromonospora; species Micromonospora sp. DT178. The sequence continues at coordinate 190,862 of NZ_JBNCKV010000003.1, read as the reverse complement.
CGCGGCGTTGTGGGCGGCGGGCTTGCGGAAACCCGAGATCTTGCGGACGTACTGCAACGCCGCGGCGTCGACGTCGGCGGGGGTCACCTCGGCGACGTACGGCTCACGCAGGGTCTTGATGCTCCGGCACACGGCTCCTCCTCGTTTAGTCCGGTCGGTGGGCCCGGATACGCTGTCCGGGTCATGACTACCGCAGCGGCGAGCAGCCCGCGCACCTATCAGGTGCGCACCTACGGCTGCCAGATGAACGTGCACGACTCCGAGCGCATCTCCGGCCTGCTGGAGCAGGCGGGCTACGTGCGCGCCGCCGAAGCCGACGAGAACCCGGACGTGGTGGTGTTCAACACCTGCGCCGTCCGGGAGAACGCCGACAACCGGCTCTACGGCAACCTCGGTCACCTGCGCCCCGTCAAGGCCAGGCACCCGGGGATGCAGATCGCCGTGGGCGGCTGCCTCGCCCAGAAGGACCGGGGCGAGATCGTCCGCAAGGCGCCCTGGGTCGACGTGGTGTTCGGCACGCACAACATCGGGTCGCTGCCGGTGCTGCTGGACCGGGCCCGGCACAACGCGGCGGCCGAGGTGGAGATCCTCGAGTCCCTCGACGTCTTCCCCTCGACGCTGCCCACCCGGCGCGAGTCCACGTACGCCGGCTGGGTGTCGATCTCCGTCGGCTGCAACAACACCTGCACGTTCTGCATCGTGCCCTCTCTGCGGGGCAAGGAGAAGGACCGCCGCCCCGGCGACATCCTCTCCGAGGTCCGCGCCCTGGTCGACGAGGGCGTGCTGGAGGTGACCCTGCTCGGGCAGAACGTCAACTCCTACGGCGTCGAGTTCGGCGACCGGCTCGCCTTCGGCAAGCTGCTGCGCGCCTGCGGCGACATCGAGGGGCTGGAGCGGGTGCGGTTCACCAGCCCGCACCCGAAGGACTTCACCGACGACGTGATCGCCGCGATGGCCGAGACGCCCAACGTCTGCCACTCCCTGCACATGCCGCTCCAGTCCGGCTCCGACGACGTGCTGCGGGCCATGCGCCGCTCGTACCGGGCCGACCGCTACCTGGGCATCATCGAAAAGGTCCGGGCGGCGATGCCGGACGCGGCGATCACCACCGACATCATCGTCGGCTTCCCCGGCGAGACCGACGCCGACTTCGAGCGCACCCTCGATGTGGTCCGCGAGGCCCGGTTCTCCTCCGCGTTCACCTTCCAGTACTCAAAGCGCCCCGGCACGCCGGCCGCCACGATGGACGGCCAGCTGCCCAAGCAGGTCGTGCAGGAGCGCTACGAGCGGCTGATCGCCTGCGTGGAGGAGATCACCTGGGCGGAGAACAAGAAGTTGGTGGGGGAGACCGTCGAGGTGCTGGTCGCCGTCGGCGAGGGGCGCAAGGACGAGCGCACGGGCCGGATGTCCGGCCGCGCCCGCGACGGCCGCCTGGTCCACTTCGCCACCGGCGCGAACGGCCAGCACGGCGAGGCGGGCTCCCAGGCCGGGCGGATCCGCCCCGGCGACATCGTGCACACCACCATCACCTACGCCGCCCCGCACCACCTGAACGCCGACGGTGAGCCGCTGTCGCACCGGCGCACCCGGGCCGGCGACGCGGCCGAGGCGGGGCGCGCCCCGCGTACGCCGGGGGTGCTGCTCGGGCTGCCCACGATCGGCGCGCCGGCCGTGGCGCCCGCGCCGACGACCGGCTGCGCCGCGCACTGACCCGCGACCGGCCGGGGCCCGCACGCGCGGGCCCCGGCCGGTGCGCTCGGCCGGTCAGACCTGGATCCGACCGGCGCCCGCGCCGGCGGTCACGATGGACTTCACGCTGCTCGCGGCGTCCAGGCTGTACGAGTACGGGATGCTCCTGACGCTGCCGCCGGCCTGGCCGCTGCCGGAGTTGACGAAGTGGTTGTTCCGGGCGACCAGCGTGCCCGGGCCGGAGTCGCCCTCACCGAGGTGGTACGGGTCGTCGACGTTCTCGAAGTAGTTGCCCTCGACGAGCACCCCGGCGTTCTCCGTGGACGCCACGCCGTAGCCGCCGTTGCTGTCGTAGTAGTTGTTGAACACGTGGACGGGGTTGCCGAAGCGGACCCGGGGGTGGCGCTGGGTGCTCTCGTCGAACCAGTTGTGGTGGTAGGTCACCCGCAGGTGGCCGGTGTCCTGGCTGCCGTTGCTGTCGCTGTGCCCGAGCAGCATCGACTTGTCGTGGTCGTAGACCCGGTTCCACGACACCGTGATGAAGTCCGAGCCGCGCTTGATGTCGACCGCGCCGTCGTAGCCGTTGGTGAAGCTGTTGTGGTCGATCCAGACGTTGGTGGCCGACTCCTGCACGTTGATCGCGTCGTCGTTCCAGTTCCGGAAGGTCAGGTTCCGGATGATGACGTTGCGGTCGCCGCTGATGTTGAAGCCGCAGCCGGAGATGGTCGCGCCGGGGTTGCCGAGGATGGTCTTGTGGGACCGCACCCGCAGCATGCCGGAGCAGGAGATGGTGCCGGAGACCCGGATCACCGCCGCGCTGCTGGAGCCGACCGCGCTGGTCAGGGCGGAGGCGGTGGTCACGGTGACGGGGTTGCCGCTGCCGCCGGTGGTGCCGCCGTTCTGGGTGGCCCAGCCGACCAGCCCGGTGGGGGCGGCCGAGGCGGGTGCGGTGCCGGCGGTCAGCGCCCCCGCGGCGAGCAGCGCGGCGCTGGCGGCGGCGGTGAGCAGGATGGTGCGACGTCGGGACGTACGCATGGTGCTTCCCTTCGGTGGTGGCGGGCTCGCGGACCGTGGGCCGACCCTGCGACGCCGTGCCCGGTGGCGTCTGGTCGGCGGGGACGGCGGTCGGCGGCCCCGCGGATGCGGACTGGCTACGCGAAGTTGCGGCTCCCGTGCTGGCGCTCACGTGCAATCAGGTAAGCGCTTTCCTGATGTAAACACAGACGCTCATCGATGTAAAGGCCTGGCTCCGTCCGTACGCGCAGCGGCGGCCGTCCCCGAGGGGAACGGCCGCCGACGCGGAGGTGGGATCAGCAGGCGACGCCGTTGAGCTTCACCGCGCCCGGCGCGGCGGACGCGCCGTTGGCGGTGAAGCCGACGGTCACCGCGGCGCCGGGTGCCAGCGCACCGGCCCAGGTCGGGGCCGCCGCCGTCACCGTGGTGCCGGACTGGGTCACCGTGGCGTTCCAGCCGCTGGCCAGGCTCACCCCGGCCGGCCAGGTCCAGGTGGCCTGCCACGGGTTGACCGTCGCGGTGCCGGTGTTCGTCACCGTCAGCTCCCCCTGGAAACCGCCCTGCCACGCGTTGACCTGCCGGTACGCGGCGGTGCAGCCGCCGCTGGGCGGCGGCGTCGAGGTCGGTGACGAGGTCGGCGTGGCCGTCGGCGTGCCGGTCGGGCCGCCCCCGCCGCCCACCGGCGGGATCAGGTACGGCTGGAGGATGGCCTGCTTGGTGGTGTTGATGTTCGTCCAGTCGTCGAGCGCGATGCCCCCGGTGTCACCGGAGTTCGGGTTCCACGACCAGTAGGTGAAGGACATCCCGTCGACCCCGGTGCCGGTGTAGGCCATCAGCTTCTCCAGCCACACCCGGTCCCGGGGGTCGGCCAGGGTGCTGCCGAACTCGCCCATCATGATCGGGGCGATGTTCTGCTTGTGCAGGTAGCCCCAGTACTTGTCCCAGATGCCCGGCAGGTTCGTCGGGAAGTCGGGGGACTTGAACCAGTTCTGCTCGAAGACCGAGGTGGCGTACTCGTGCGGCGAGTAGACCAGCCGGTGCGGCACGTCGAGCCGGACCGGGAAGTCCTTGGCCTTCGTCAGGTTGCCGCCCCACCAGCCGCAGTCCTCGTCGTTGCTCGGATCGTTGTCCCAGACGTTGGAGAGGCCGCCGCTGGGGCAGCTCACCCCCTCCACGAAGATCAGCCAGTTCGGCTGCACCGACAGGATCGCGTTGCCGGCCCGCTCGGCGGCCAGCCGCCAGTCCCGCGCCGGATCGCCGCAGCCCCAGCACGCGCCGGTGGCCGCCGGGTTCGTCCCCTCGGCGTGCGGCTCGTTGTGCAGGTCCGCCCCGATCACGGTGGTGTTGCCCGCGTACCGCTGGGCGAGCATCTTCCAGTCGTTGATCCAGGTCGCCTCGGAGACCGTCGGGGTGTACCAGAGCGCGGACTGGCCGGCCGAGGTCGGCCGGTGCCGGTCCAGGATGACCCGCATCCCCTTGCCGCCGGCGTAGTCGATGACCTTGTCGAGGATCTGCAACGGGGAGAGCCCGACCAGGTCCGGGTTGACGAAGTCGTTGATGCCACTGGCCGTGGCGCCCGGCTTTAGCGCGTCGTTCGAGTACGGCACGCGCAGCGTGTTGTAGCCGAGGCTGGCCATCTTGTCGACCTGCCCCCGCCACGGGTTGGTGGACCACAGCCCGTGGAAGGTCTTGTTGTCGGTCTCCATGCCGAACCAGTTGATGCCGGTGATGCGTACCGTCGCGCCGGTGCTGTCGACGATCTTGTTGCCGTCGGTGTGCAGGTAGCCGGTGCCGGTGCCGGCGGGGGCGGCGACGGCCGGGGTGGTGCTGACGGCGGCGGCGACGAGGACGCCGGCCGCGGCGGTGGCGAGCGCGGTGATCGCGCCGCCGAGGGCGCTGCGTCGGTGCATGCGAGCTCCACTTCGAACTGCCCGCCGCCGCCTCGGGCGGCGCGGGCGGGAACCGGGCGACGGCCGTCACGCTCCCTCAGGGAGTACGCGGACAGGGCGCGACGAGACGTGCCACGTGGGATGCGGCCGCTCGCGGTACCACCGGCGTCCCCCGACGACGCGGTGTGCGCCGCCGGCGCCCTCGCGCCGGTGCCGGACCTGGCTCCGCCGCTCATTCTGATCAGCGCGCCTCGATGCGTCAACCATTGCGGCCCCGGGCGGGCGCCTGCGGGCGGACAGGCGGAAGCCCCCGGTCCGTGGCGGATCGGGGGCTTCCGTGGTGGCTCGGCCCGAGGTGGCTCGGTGGCCGTCGTGATGGGTCGGTCCAGCTCAGCCGGCCTGCTCGGCGAGCTGGAGGAACTGCCGCTTGGAGGCGAGCGCCTGCTCGGCCTCCTTGACCCGCCGGGCGTCGCCGGCCGCCTGGGCCCGGGCCAGCCGCTCCTCGGCCTCGGCGACCTGCGCGCGCATCTGGGCGAGCAGGGGGTTGTCCTCCTTGGTGGTGCGCCGCCACGCGGAGTCCATGACCTCGCGGACCTTCTCGTCGATGGCGCGCAGCCGGCGCTCCAGCCCGGCCGCCGCCTCGCGGGGCACCCGGCCGGCCTCGTGCCACTGGGCCTGGATCTCCCGCAGCTTGGCCTGCGCGCCCTTCGGGTCGCCGTCGACGTCCAGCGCCTCGGCCTCGGCGAGCAGCGCCTGCTTGCGTTCCAGGTTGCCCCGCTGCTCGTTGTCGCGGGCGGAGAAGACCTCGCTGCGCCGGGTGAAGAACTCGTCCTGCGCGCCCCGGAACCGTTCCCAGAGCTTCTGCTCGGCCTCCTTGGAGGCCCGGGGAGCGGCCTTCCACTGGTTCATCAGTTCCTTGAGCTGGTTGGCGGTAGCCGCCCAGTCGGTCGAGTCCTTGAGCTTCTCGGCCTCGGCGACCAGCTCCTCCTTGGCCGTCTGCGCCTGCTTGCGCTGCGCGTCGAGGGAGGCGAAGTGGGCGCCCCGGCGACGGGTGAAGCCGTCGCGCGCGGCGGCGAACCGCTTCCACAGCTCGCCGTCGGCCTTCTTGTCGACCCCGCGGATGGTCTTCCACTCGTCGAGGATCTCCTTGAGCCGGTCCCCGGCGGTCTTCCAGCCGGTCGACTCGGCGGCCAGCTTCTCCGCCTCCTCCACGAGGGCCTGCTTGCGGGCGAGCGCCTCGCTGCGGGCGGCGTCCCGGGCGGCCTTGGCCTCGCCGGCCTTCTCCTCGGCCACCGTGGCGAGCCGGTCCAGCCGGGCGGCCAGCGCGTCGATGTCGCCGACGACGTGCGCCTCGGCCAGCGAGGCGCGGATCCGCCGGATGGTGGTCAGTGAATGGCCGGCGTCGGCGGCGCCCGAGTTGAGCCGGGCCTCCGTCAGGTTGACCTCGGTCACCAGGTCGTCGAAGCGGCGGGCGAAGTGGGCCAGCCCCTCCTCGGGCGCTCCCGCCTGCCAGGATCCGACCACCCGCTCGCCGTCGGCGGTCTTGACGTACACGGTGCCGTCCGCGTCCACCCGTCCGAAGGCAGTCCAGTCGCTCATGTGCCCATCCTCGTTCTCCCGGCGTCGGGGAGCAGTCCCGCGATCGCCGCCACGGCGCAGCATAGTTTCCCCCGGCATTGTCACAGGTACGACCCCGTTCCCGTCGAGCGCCTATCGCCGACCGTGACCATACGGTGTCCTAGCGCCCGCGGACAGGCTCCCTGGGAGGAGTGTCGGAATCCGGGCGTACGAGTGTCGGCACGGGCGGGCGTCGTCGTCGGCGCGGCGCCCCGGCCACCGAGGCGACCCGACCGCGTGGCGATCCGCCGGGGAGGGACCCGACGGGGCGGTGGCCGCGCCGAGAGCCCCGGGTGCGGGGCGCGCGGCGCCGTCGTGCCGATACCGTTGCCGGGTGCCCCTGGTCGCCGCTGCCGTCTGCCCCCACCCGCCGCTGATCGTCCCCGAGCTGGCCGGCGCCGCCGCGCCCGAGCTGGACGAGCTCCGCGCCGCCTGCGACGCCGCCGTCGCCGGGCTGCTCGCCGCCGGCCCCGAGGTGATCGTCCTGGTCGGCGGCGGGCCGGAGACCACCCGCTTCAACGCGGCCGATCACGGCTCGCTGCGCCAGTACGGCCTCGACCGGCACGTGCGGTTGTGGAAGGTGAACTGCGCCGGTGGCGAGCGGCTGCCGCTGAGCCTGACCGTCGGCGCGTGGCTGCTCGGTCGCTCCCGCACCGAGCTGCCCCGGCTGGCCCGCTCCGTCGCGTCCGACGCCTCCCCGGCCGAGTGCGCCGAGCTGGGGGCGGCGCTCGGCGCGGCGACGGAGCCGCGTACCGCCCTGCTGGTGACGGGGGACGGGTCGGCCTGCCGCGGCCCGAAGTCGCCCGGCTACGACGACCCGCGCGCCGAGGCGTACGACGACGGGGTCGCCCGCGCCCTGGCCGACGCGGACGCCGGGGCCCTGCTCGACCTGGACCCGGCCCTGTCGGCGGAGCTGAAGGCCGCCGGCCGCGCGCCCTGGCAGGTGCTGGCCGGCGCGGTGCGCGCGACGGGCGGCGACTGGCGCGGCGAGCTGCGCCACCACTCGGCGCCCTACGGCGTCGCCTACCTCGTGTCGTCCTGGACGCCGGCGTGACCACCCGCCCACCGGCCGGGACGGTCGTCGCCGTGGTCGGGCCGACGGCGGCCGGCAAGTCGGCGCTGAGCATCGCCCTCGCGCACGCCCTCGACGGCGAGGTGGTCAACGCCGACTCGATGCAGCTCTACCGGGGCATGGACGTGGGCACCGCCAAGCTCACCCCGGCCGAGCGCGAGGGGGTGCCGCACCACCTGCTGGACATCTGGGACGTCACCGAGCCGGCGAGCGTCGCGGAATACCAGCGGCTGGCCCGCGCCGCCGTCGACGACGTCCTGGCCCGGGGCCGGGTGCCGCTGCTGGTCGGCGGCTCCGGCCTCTACGTGCGGGCGGTGCTGGAACGCTTCGAGTTCCCCGGCACCGACCCGGCGGTGCGCGAGCGGCTGGAACGGGAACTGGCCGAGGTCGGCCCCGCGCCCCTGTACGCCCGGCTGCGCGAGGCCGACCCGGCCGCCGCGGCGGGGATCCTGCCCGGCAACGGCCGGCGGATCGTGCGCGCCCTGGAGGTCATCGAGCTGACCGGGGCGCCGTTCACCGCCGCGCTGCCCGACCCCACCCCGTACTACCCGTCCGTGCAGCTCGGGGTGGACCTGGACACCGCCCTGCTGGACGAGCGGATCGCCCTGCGGGTGGACCGGATGTGGGCCGACGGCCTGGTCGCCGAGACCCGGGACCTGGTCGCGCGCGGCCTGCCCGAGGGCCGTACGGCCAGTCGCGCGCTCGGCTACCAGCAGGTGCTGCGCTTCCTCGCCGGGGAGCTGACCGAGGCCGAGGCGCACGACGAGACCGTCCGGGCCACCCGGCGCTTCGTCCGGCGGCAGCGCTCCTGGTTCCGCCGCGACCCGCGGATCCACTGGCTGGACGCGTCGGCGCCGGACCTGATCCCGGCCGCCCTGCGCCTGGTTCCCGCCCCTGCGCGATGATGGGGACGTGCAGTTCACCAAGGGCCACGGCACCGGCAACGACTTCGTCATCCTGCCCGATCCGGACAACCGGCTCGACCTGACACCGGGGCTGGTCGCGGCCCTCTGCGACCGGCGACGCGGCCTCGGCGGCGACGGCGTGCTGCGGGTGGTCCGGGCGGCCGCCCATCCGGAGGGCGCCGGGACGTCCGGCGAGGCCGAGTGGTTCATGGACTACTGGAACGCCGACGGGTCGTTCGCGGAGATGTGCGGCAACGGCGCCCGAGTCTTCGTCCGCTACCTGGTCGCCTCCGGGCTGGCCGAGCCGGAGGAAGGGACGCTGCCGGTGGCGACCCGGGCCGGCGTCGTGCGCGCGCTGGTCACGGCCGACGCCATCGCCGTCGAGATGCGTCGCCCCCGGCTGTACGACACGGCGACCGCCACCCTCGGCGGGCTGACCCTGCCCGGCACGGCCGTGGACGTGGGCAACCCGCACCTGGTCTGCGCGCTGCCGGCCGGGCTGGAGCTGACCGCGCTCGACCTCACCCGGGCCCCCGACGTCGACCCGGTGGTCTTCCCGGCCGGGGTGAACGTGGAGTTCACGGCGCCGGGCGAGCCCGTCGACGGCACCGACGGCCACGTGCTGATGCGGGTGTACGAGCGCGGCTCCGCCGAGACGCTCTCCTGCGGCACGGGCGCCTGCGCGGTGGCCGCGGTGGCCCTGCGCGACGCGGGCCGGGACACCGGCGTGCTGGCGGTGGACGTCCCCGGCGGACGCCTGTCGGTCACGGTGACCGAGGACTCCTGCTGGCTGGCCGGCCCGGCCACCCTGGTAGCCACCGGCACCCTCGACCCCACCACCCTCACGACCCCCTGACCGCACCTCCCACCCCCGCCCCTCCCCAGGGCGGCGGGGAGGGGCGGGGGTGAGGTGGGATCAGGGGGTGGCGCTGGCTTCGGCGGCGATCTCGGGGAGGTCGGCGGGGCCCGGGTCGGCGGCGGGGGCCGGGGCCGGGTTCTGGGCGGCGGCGCGGACCGCCGCGGCGACCGCCGGGGAGACCCGTGAGTCGAAGACGCTGGGCACGATCACCGTCGGGTTGATCTTGTCCTCGCCGACCACGTCCGCGATGGCCCGGGCCGCCGCGATCGCCATCTCCTCGGTGAACTCCTCGGCGTGCGCGTCCAGCATGCCCCGGAAGACGCCCGGGAAGGCGAGCACGTTGTTGATCTGGTTCGGCTGGTCGGAGCGGCCGGTGGCGACCACGGCGGCGTGCTTGCGCGCCTCCCGCGGGTCGACCTCCGGGTCCGGGTTGGCCAGCGCGAAGACGATCGAGTCCTTGGCCATCGTGGCGATGTCGTCGCCGGTGAGCAGGTTCGGCGCGCTCACCCCGATGAAGACGTCCGCGCCGCGTACCGCCCCGGCCAGGTCGCCGGAGTAGTTCTCCTTGTTGGTGTTCTCGGCCAGCCACTGCCAGGCCGGGTTGAGCCCGCTCTGGCCGCGGTGCAGAGCGCCCTGCCGGTCGTACGCGATGATGTCGCCGACGCCCTGGCGCAGCAGCAGCTTCATGATCGCGGTGCCGGCCGCGCCCGCGCCGGAGACCACGACCCGGACGTCCGCGAGCTGCTTGCCCACGACGCGCAGCGCGTTGGTCAGCGCGGCCAGCACGCAGATCGCGGTGCCGTGCTGGTCGTCGTGGAAGACCGGGATGTCCAGCGCCTCGCGCAGCCGCGCCTCGATCTCGAAGCAGCGCGGCGCGGCGATGTCCTCCAGGTTGATTCCGCCGTACGCCGGGGCGATCGCCTTGACGATCTGCACGATCTCGTCGGTGTCCTGGGTGTCGAGCACCACCGGCCAGGCGTCCACCCCGCCGAAGCGCTTGAACAGCGCGGCCTTGCCCTCCATCACCGGCAGCGACGCCGCCGGCCCGAGGTTGCCCAGGCCCAGCACGGCGGAGCCGTCGCTGACCACGGCCACGGTGTTGCGCTTGATGGTCAGCCGGCGGGCGTCGGCCGGGTTCTCCGCGATCGCCATGCAGACCCGCGCCACCCCCGGGGTGTACGCCCGGGACAGCTCGTCGCGGTTGCGCAGCGCCACCTTCGAGCTGACCTCGATCTTGCCGCCGAGGTGCAGGAGGAAGGTCCGGTCGGAGACCTTGCGCACGTCCACGCCGTCCAGCGCCGTCAACGCGTCGACCACCTGGTCGGCGTGGCTGGCGTCGGCGGTGTCGCAGGTCAGGTCGACGAGCACGTGGGTCGGGTCGGAGTCCACCACGTCGAGCGCGGTGACGATCGCCCCGGCCTCACCCACGGAGGTGGTCAGCCGGCCGATCGAGGACGCGTCCGCCGGCACGGCGATCCGAATCGTGATCGAGAATCCGGCACTTGGAAGTCGGGTGATGGCCACGGGATCCCTCCGTCGACGCTGAACGGCTCGCCCCGCATTTCTACTCGCCCCGGCCGGCCCCTCCGGCATCCGCCCCCACTTTTGTGGCCCGTTCGAGCGGGCATATAGCGGGTGCGTTCCGCGTTGGCACATGTCAGGATTGCTCGGTACGTGACAGAACGGACAGGAGAACGGCTTGCGCAACCAGGAGACCCTTCTTCCCTACGAGGACGACGAGCTCGACGCCACCACCGGTGAGTTCGAGCTGTCGGAGCGGCAGGCGCTGCGGCGGGTCCCCGGCCTCTCCACCGAGCTCGCGGACATCACCGAGGTCGAGTACCGCCAACTGCGCCTGGAGCGCGTGGTCCTCGTCGGCGTCTGGACCGAGGGCTCGCAGAGCGACGCCGAGAACTCCCTCACCGAGCTGGCCGCGCTGGCGGAGACCGCCGGCTCGCAGGTGCTCGAGGGGCTGATCCAGCGGCGCACCCGCCCCGACCCCGCCACCTACGTCGGCCGGGGCAAGGTCGACGACCTCGGCTCGGTCGTGCTCTCCACCGGCGCCGACACGGTGATCTGCGACGGTGAGCTGTCGCCGTCCCAGCTGCGCAACCTTGAGCAGCGCACCAAGGTCAAGGTGGTCGACCGCACCGCGCTGATCCTCGACATCTTCGCTCAGCACGCCAAGAGCAGGGAGGGCAAGGCGCAGGTCGAGCTGGCCCAGCTCGAATACCTGCTGCCGCGCCTGCGCGGTTGGGGTGAGACCCTCTCGCGGCAGACCGGTGGTAGCGGTCGCGGCGGTGGTGCCGGCGGCGGCGTGGGTCTGCGCGGCCCCGGTGAGACGAAGCTGGAGACCGACCGGCGCCGGATCCGCCACCGCATCGCCCGGCTGCGCCGGGAGATCAAGGGCATGAGGACGGTACGCCAGACCAAGCGTGCCCGGCGTTCCCGCAACGCCGTGCCGGCCGTGGCCATCGCCGGCTACACCAACGCCGGCAAGTCGAGCCTGCTCAACCGGCTGACCGGGGCGGGCGTGCTGGTGGAGAACGCGCTCTTCGCCACCCTTGACCCGACCACCCGCAAGGCCACCACGGCCGACGGGCGGCTCTACACGCTCTCCGACACGGTCGGGTTCGTCCGGCACCTGCCTCACCAGATCGTCGAGGCGTTCCGCTCGACCCTGGAGGAGGTCGCCGAGGCCGACCTGGTGGTGCACGTCGTCGACGGCACCCACCCGGATCCGGAGGAGCAGGTCCGGGCGGTCCACGAGGTGCTCGCCGAGGTGGGCGCCGACCGGCTGCCCGAGCTGCTGGTGGTCAACAAGACCGACGCCGCCGACGAGGAGACGCTGCTGCGGCTCAAGCGGCTCTGGCCGGAGGCGGTCTTCGTCTCCGCGCACACGGGTCGCGGCATCGACGGGCTGCGCGAGGCCGTCGAGTCGCGGCTGCCCCGCCCGGCCGTGGAGGTCCGCGCGGTGCTGCCGTACGACCGGGGCGACCTGGTGGCCCGGGTGCACCGTCAGGGCGAGGTGCTGAGCACCTCCCACCTGCCGGAGGGCACCCTGGTGCACGTCCGGGTCGGCGAGGCGCTCGCCGCCGAGTTGGTGCCGTTCCGGGCGGACGAGGGCCAGGCGGTCGCGGGCGCACGGTGACGGCCTCCCGGCGTCACGCGTCGGAAACGCCCGGCATGCGACACTGATTCAATGCGCCGCGCTGTTTCTTCGGTCACGGTCGCCCTCGGCTTGCTGGGGGCGACCGTGGCGTGTACCGGAGTCGCCCTGGCGGCGGCGCCCGCCTCGGCCGCGTCCCCGCTCGCGGCCGCCCCCGGCAAGAAGCGGTGCACGGTCACCGACGAGCGGCTGCGTGAGCTGTCGGGCCTGGTGGCCACCAAGAGCGGCTACATCGTGATCAACGACGGCACCGAGGTGGAGAGCCGCAAGCGGGTCTTCTTCCTCGACACCAAGTGCGGGATCTCGAAGGAGCCGGTCCGCTACTCGGGCGAGGGGCCGTTCGACACCGAGGACCTGGCGCTCTCCCCGGACGGCACGACGGTCTGGATCGCCGACACCGGTGACAACGTCACCAGCCGGGAGCGTCGCGAGCGGGTGGCGCTGTGGAGCATGCCGGTCAACGGGTCGAAGCGGCCGGTGCTGCACCGCCTCTCCTACCCGGAGGGCAAGCCGCACGACGCCGAGGCGCTGCTGATCGGCGACGACGGCAACCCGTTGATCATCACCAAGGTGATGTCCGGCAAGGCCCAGATCTTCACCCCCGCCGAGAAGATGAAGAGCGGGGACACCCCGGCCGTACCGATGAAGAAGGTCGGCGAGATCAGCCTGCCGGAGACCGACACGGACAACCGGCTCGGCGCCCCCGGCCGCGTGGCGATCACCGGCGCGGCCCGGTCCCCCGACGGCTCCCGGGTGGTGGTGCGCACCTACGCCGACGCCTTCGAGTACGACGTGACCGACGGCAACGTCGTGGCGGCCCTGACCGGCGGCACGCCCCGGGTGACGGCGCTCGCCGACCCGTTCGGTGAGGCGATCACCTACAGCCCCGACGGCAAGTCCTTCCTGACCGTCTCCGACGGCGGCCAGCTCGACGAGGACGCCCCGATCGACATCCTCGGTTACACGCCCTCCGCGGAGGGCGCGAAGCCGGTGGCCGGCGGGGGCGACGCCCCGAAGAAGGCCGGCCAGTCCTGGGTCGACGGCCTGAGCCTGAGCGACATCACGTACCTGATCGTCGCCGTGGGGGTGATCGGGGCGCTGATGGTGGCGGCGGGTGTCTTCGGCATCCTCCGGTCCCGGCGCAAGCCGGCGCCTCCCCGCGGCGACGACGGACCGGAGCGCGACGACGCCCTTGCCGACGACCGGCGCGGGCCGGCGGACGACGGCTTCCGTCCGCCGGGCGACCGGGGTCGGGGCGGCGTCTACGGCGGTGCGCCGGCGGCCGGTGTCTACGGCGGCCCGGCCGGTGGGCGCGGCGGTCCCGCGCCGGCCGGCGGCGGGGGCCCCGGTGGCGCCCGCCCGGCCGGCGGTGGCGTCTACGGTGGCGCCCGTCCGGCTGCTGGCGGCGGGGTCTACGGCGGCGGTCGTCCGCCCGTGGACGGACCGCCCGGCCTGGGCGGGCCGCCGCCCGGTGGCGGTGGCCGGCAGGGCGGTGGCGGCGGACGTCAGGGTGGCGGTCGCCCCGGTGCCGGTGTCTACGGTGGCGGGGGGCAGCCGGGCGGCGGCGTCTACGGCGGTGGCCGGGCGGAGCCGCCGCGGCGGGGCGACGAACCGGACCCCCGTGGCCAGCGGCGGGCCCGCCGGCGTGACGACGGCCCCGACGACGGTCGCGGCTACGGTCACGTGCCCGGTGGCGGCCGGGGCTACCGGGGCGACCGTTACTGAGGGCTCGGCCCGCCGGACACGGCGACGGACGCTCAGGCCCTGCGGTTGAGCGGCAACGGCGCCCGGGTGGCCGCCGAGGGCGGCCACCCGGGCGGCGGCGGATCAGATGCGGCGCAGCACCGCGACGACCCGGCCCATGATGGTGGCGTCGTCGCCGGGGATCGGGTCGAAGGCCGGGTTCTGCGGCATGAGCCAGACGTGCCCGTCGCGGCGGCGGTAGGTCTTCACGGTCGCCTCGCCGTCGAGCATGGCGGCGACGATGTCGCCGGCCTCGGCGGTCGGCTGCTGCCGGACCACGACCCAGTCGCCGTCGCAGATCGCCGCGTCCAGCATCGAGTCGCCCTTGACCTGGAGCATGAAGACCTCGCCCTCACCCACCAACTCGCGGGGGAGGGGGAAGATGTCCTCCACGGCCTGCTCGGCCAGGATCGGGCCACCGGCCGCGATCCGGCCCAGCATCGGCACGTAGGCCGGGGCGGGGCGCTGCGAGCGGGCCAGTTCCTCGTCGACGTCGGCGGGGGCCCGGACGTCCACGGCGCGCGGCCGGTTGGGGTCGCGGCGCAGGAAGCCCTTCTTCTCCAGCTCCTTGAGCTGGTAGGCGACGCTCGACGGCGAGACCAGGCCGACGGCCTCGCCGATCTCGCGCACGCTCGGCGGGTAGCCGTGCCGCTCGACCCAGGTGCGGATGAACTCCAGGATCCGGCGCTGCCGGGCGGTGAGATCCACCGTCGCGGGGTCGGGGAAGGCGCTGACCACCGGGGTGACCGGGCGCACGGCGGGCTGCCCGGTCCGGCTGCGCGCGGCGCCCCGGCGTCGGGTGGCCGGCGGTCCCGCCTCGGTGATCTGCTGCGGGCTCTTCGGCCGGCTGGCCCGATCCTCGGTCACGTCCGTCCTCCCTGGTCGGCGCTGGGTGCCTTGGCGGCTCGTGGTGCGTGCGGTGGTGCGAGCTGACCGGTGGACGGAGGATTCCGCGCCCGGTTGTTCAAGACCGTATAGGTGAGATCGGTCATTTTCAAACATCTGTACGACCTTGCTCGGCGTGTCGGCGTGAAAAACCGCTCCGCTCGTACTCGTGTTCTGATAAATGGTACGCCGGGTCGAACGGGTGTTCGACTTCCGTCCGTTCGTCGGCCGTTTCGCCCCGACCGGACCGGTAACCCGCGGGGGCGTCGGACGGTTGGTCCTCCGGCGGGCGGCGGTGCCGGTCGCCCCGGGAGTCGGGTGACGCGCCGGACACGCCGGCCAACTTGACCTCCGATCCGCAGCGGCCTACGGTCGACCCCTAGATGTAGTAGTCACACGGGCGTAAGTCGCCTACAGGTTGGGTTCGACTACCGACCGCACTCCGGCACCGTCGACACGGCGAAGACCATCGGCAGATGGCTCCGTCGCGCTGACGCGTGCCCGGGAAGCGGTCGGCGGGCCCGCGATCGATGAAGGAGGTCGGGTGCGATGCGGTGTCCGTACTGCCGACACGCCGACTCCCGGGTGGTCGACTCGCGGGAGGCCGACGACGGCCAGTTGATCCGCCGGCGGCGATCCTGCCCGGAGTGCGGCAAGCGGTTCACCACCGTCGAGGAGGCGGTCCTCGCGGTCGTCAAGCGCAGCGGGGTGACCGAGCCGTTCAGCCGTACGAAAATCATCGGCGGGGTGCGCAAGGCGTGCCAGGGCCGGCCCGTGGACGACGACTCGATCGCGCTGCTCGCGCAGAAGGTCGAGGAGACCGTCCGGGCCAAGGGGGCCGCCGAGATCCCCAGCCACGAGGTGGGGCTGGCCATCCTGGGCCCGTTGCGGGACCTGGACGAGGTCGCCTACATGCGGTTCGCCAGCGTCTACCGGTCGTTCGACTCGCTCGCCGACTTCGAGCGCGAGATCGAGACGCTGCGGGCCGCCGCGCGCGCCCGGGAGGGCGCCGGGGCCGACGCGGCCGAGGCCGCCGGCCGTACCAGTTGAAGTTTCTCTTGCAGGTGATGACAGTCGGATCGGGCGGCGGGTGGCCGTGCGGACGAGGGGGCGGATGAGATGTCGGGGGACGGTGTGACAACCAGCAGGGCACGCAACAAGGCCGGCGCGGGGCTCAAGATCGAGCGGGTCTGGACGACCGAGGGGGTGCACCCCTACGACGAGGTCGCCTGGGAGCGCCGCGACATCGTCATGACGAACTGGCGGGACGGCTCGGTCAACTTCGAGCAGCGCGGTGTCGAGTTCCCGGAGTCGTGGAGCGTCAACGCGGCGAACATCGTGACCACCAAGTACTTCCGGGGCGCCGTGGGCACCCCGGAGCGGGAGTGGTCGCTGCGGCAGTTGATCGACCGGGTGGTGACCACCTACCGCACGGCGGGTGAGGAGTACGGCTACTTCGCCGGCCCGGCAGACGCCGAGATCTTCGCCCACGAGCTGACCTGGATGCTGCTGCACCAGGTGTTCAGCTTCAACTCGCCGGTCTGGTTCAACGTCGGCACGCCCTCGCCGCAGCAGGTCAGCGCCTGCTTCATCCTGGCCGTCGACGACTCGATGGACTCCATCCTGGACTGGTACAAGGAGGAGGGGCTGATCTTCAAGGGCGGCTCCGGCTCCGGCGTGAACCTGTCCCGGATCCGTTCCTCCCGCGAGCTGCTCTCCTCCGGCGGCAACGCCTCCGGCCCGGTCAGCTTCATGCGCGGCGCGGACGCCTCCGCCGGCACCATCAAGTCCGGCGGCGCCACCCGGCGCGCGGCGAAGATGGTCATCCTCGACGTGGACCACCCGGACATCCAGGAGTTCGTGGTCACCAAGGCGCGCGAGGAGGACAAGATCCGCGCGCTGCGTGACGCCGGGTTCGACATGGACCTCGGCGGCGCCGACATCGTCAGCGTGCAGTACCAGAACGCCAACAACTCCGTCCGGGTCTCCGACGAGTTCATGACCGCAGTGGAGAACGGCGGCGGCTTCGACCTGCGCGGCCGGCTCGACGGCGCGGTGATCGAGACCATCGACGCCAAGAACCTGTTCCGCGCCATCTCCCAGGCCGCCTGGGAGTGCGCCGACCCCGGCCTGCAGTACGACGACACCATCAACGACTGGCACACCTGCCCGGAGACCGGGCGGATCACCGCGTCGAACCCGTGCTCGGAGTACCTGCACCTGGACAACTCCTCGTGCAACCTCGCCTCGCTCAACCTGATGAAGTTCCTCCGCGCCGACGGTGGCTTCGAGGTGGAGAAGTTCGTCCGGTCCGTCGAGTTCGTCATCACCGCGATGGACATCTCGATCTGCTTCGCCGACTTCCCGACCGAGAAGATCGGTGAGACGTCCCGCGCCTACCGGCAGCTGGGCATCGGCTACGCCAACCTGGGCGCCCTGCTGATGGCCTCCGGCCTGCCCTACGACTCGGAGCAGGGCCGCTCGGTCGCCGCGGCGATCACCTCGCTGATGACCGGCACCGCCTACCGCCGCTCGGCCGAGCTGGCCGGCGTGGTCGGCCCGTACGACGGCTACGCCCGCAACGCCGAGCCGCACAAGCGGGTCATGCGCAAGCACGCCGCCGCCAACGACGAGATCAAGCCCTCGGGCACCGTGGCCACCGCGATCGTCCGCGAGGCTACGAAGCAGTGGACCCAGGGCAACAAGCTCGGTGACAAGTTCGGCTGGCGCAACGCACAGGCGAGCGTCCTCGCGCCGACCGGCACCATCGGCTTCATGATGGACTGCGACACGACCGGCGTGGAGCCGGACCTGGCGCTGGTCAAGTTCAAGAAGCTGGTCGGCGGCGGCTCGATGCAGATCGTCAACCAGACCGTGCCGCGCGCCCTGCGCAGTCTCGGCTACCCCGAGGAGCAGGTCGAGGCGATCGTCGAGCACATCGCCGACCAGGGCCACGTGGTCGACGCCCCGGGCCTGAAGCCGGAGCACTACCCGGTCTTCGACTGCGCGATGGGCGAGCGGTCCATCGCCCCGATGGGTCACGTGCGGATGATGGCGGCCGTCCAGCCGTTCGTCTCCGGCGCCATCTCCAAGACGGTCAACATGCCGGAGCAGGCGACCGTCGAGGACGTCGAGAAGATCTACTTCGAGGGCTGGAAGCTGGGCCTCAAGGCGCTGGCGATCTACCGCGACAACTGCAAGGTCGGCCAGCCGCTGTCGGTGGCGAAGTCCAACAAGGCCACCGAGGCCGCCCCCGCCGAGGTGGAGAAGGTCGTCGAGAAGGTCGTCGAGTACCGCCCGGTGCGCAAGCGCCTGCCGAAGAAGCGCCCGTCCCAGACGGTCAGCTTCTCCGTCGGCGGCGCCGAGGGCTACCTCACCGCCTCGTCCTACCCGGACGACGGCCTCGGCGAGGTCTTCCTCAAGATGTCGAAGCAGGGCTCGACCCTGGCCGGCGTGATGGACGCCTTCTCGGTGGCCATCTCCATCGGTCTCCAGTACGGCGTCCCGCTGGAGACGTACGTCAGCAAGTTCACCAACATGCGCTTCGAGCCGGCCGGCATGACCGACGACCCGGACGTGCGGATGGCCGCCTCGGTGATGGATTACATCTTCCGTCGCCTGGCGCTGGACTTCCTGCCGTACGAGCGCCGCGCGGAGCTGGGCATCTTCACCGCCAGCGAGCGGGCGGCCCAGCTGCGGGCCGAGGCGGAGGCGGAGGCGAGCGGTGCGGACCTCACCGCGATGGCCGCCTCCGCCCCGGTCGAGGCGCCGACCGAGCCGAAGACCGGACCGGTCGCCCAGCCGGCGCAGGAGACCGCCGACGTGGCCGCCGCCAAGCCGGCGCCGTCCGTGGGTTCCAGCACCGAACTGCTGGAGGCCGTGATCGGCAAGGCCGCCGACGCGCCGCTCTGCTTCACCTGCGGTACGAAGATGCGCCCGGCGGGTAGCTGCTACGTCTGCGAGGGCTGCGGCTCCACCAGCGGTTGCAGCTGACGTACGACTGCGACGAGCCCCGGGTGTTCCGACGCCCGGGGCTCGTCGCATGTCTGGCCCAGGGATACGGGTCTCGCCGGCCCGGCCCGGAGGACGCGGTTTCGTAGGTCCGCACGTCGAGCCGCGATCATGGGGAGATGACTATCGCCGGGACGTACGCCGAGTTCGGCATCCGGGAGGCGCGCGGCGTGTCGCCGACGTACGAGCGACTCTCCCTCGCCGTCTCCCGCGACGACGAGCTGCTGACCCTCCTCGCCGCGCTACCGCCGGCCCGGCGGCAGCCGAACCTGCTGTTCGGCGTCGTACGGCTGCTCGGCGGGCCGGTCGACGACCCGGCGGCCTTCCGCGACTTCGCGCTGGCGAACTGGCCGGCGATCGAGGCGGAACTGCGCACCCGCGCGACCCAGACGAACGAGCCCGGGCGGTGTGCCGTACTGCTGCCGGTGCTCGCCGCGTTGCCGCAGCCGCTGGCGCTGCTGGAGGTCGGCGCGTCCGCCGGGCTCTGCCTCTACCCCGACCGGTACGCCTACCGCTACGGCGACCACGCGCTCGGCGCGGGCGAGCCGGTCCTCGGATGCGCGGCCACCGGCCTGGCCCCGCCGGACCGGCTACCGGAGGTGGTGTGGCGGGCCGGCCTGGACCTGAATCCGCTGCGGGTGACCGATCCGGCGGACGTCGCTTGGCTCGACGCTCTCATCTGGCCGGAGCACACGCACCGCCGCGCCCGGCTGCGGGCCGCCGCGGCCGTCGCCGCGTCCGACCCACCGCTGCTCGTGCGTGGCGACCTGGTGGACGACCTGCCCGCGCTGGCCGCGCGGGCGCCGGCGGGCGCGACGCTGGTGGTGTTCCACACCTCCGTGCTCTACCAGGTGCCGGCACCGCGCCGGGCGGCGTTCGCCGACGTGGTACGCCGACTGCCCGGCCACTGGATCTCCAACGAGTCCCCGGACGTGCTGCCCCACGACGCGCTGCCGGAGCCGCCGGACGAGGCGCTGTACAACGTGCTCGCGCTGGACGGCCGGCCACTCGCCTGGACGCGCTCGCACGGGCAGGCGATGACCTGGTTCGGCTGACCCGACGGGCTGCCGTGCCGTCCCCCGGCACGGCAGCCCTGCGTACGTCAGTGCTGCTTCTGCTGGCAGGGCACGCAGAAGCGGGCGTGCGGCAGCACCTCCAGGCGCTCCCTGGGGATCGCGGCGGAGCAGCGCTCGCAGACGCCGTAGCGGCCCTCGGCGAGGCGGCGCAGCGCCCCGCTGATCTGCTCGATGCTCCGACGGGTCGCGGCGATCAGCGCGCTCTGGGTGTGCGCCTCGCCCGGGTCGCCGGTGTCGGCGGTGAGCTGCGTCAGCCGGACGGTCTGCGCCTCGAAGTCGTTGGTCAGTGTCGTACGCAGGTCGTCGAGCCACTTCTGCTCGCTGGACTGGGTGGGCGTGGTCATGGCGTAGCTCCTTCGGGAAAAAGAAAAAGGGCCGAAGCTGGATAGCTTCGCCCTGGTGGCCGTTCGCAAGAGTTGCAACCGGTTCACGGAGGGCCACGTCCGGCGGGGCTCGGCAGTCGGGAGGCGACCGAGCCGGCGCACGACGGCGCGACCGCGGATCGCACCACCCGGGTCGCCACGTTCACCCGCAGGGCACACCGGCAGGCAGCAGCGGGCGCCGCCGTCACCACGACGGCGGTGCTGTTCTGCTGACCGGTCGAACACATGCAGCCACCATAGGCCGGGCGGAGCGGAAAGCCAACGTGCTTCCGTGCGCACGGGGCCGGCCCGGTGCCCGGGGTCACCCGGCCGGGACGTGCGGCCTGGTCGGCCGCCGACGGGCCCCGTCGGGGGGCCAGTTCTGACGTCGGCCGGTCAGGTCGCCGGCATGTCCCGCATCCGCCGCAGCGGGGAGAGGACGACGAAGAGCGAGGCGCTCCACGTGCCGAGCACGCAGATCCACAGCGCCGGCCGCAGCCCGAGCTGGCTGGCGAGCGTGCCGCCGGTGAGCGCGCCCAACGGGATCACGCCGAAGCAGACCCAGAGGAACGCCGCGTTCACCCGGCCGAGCAGGGCGGGCGGGGTGATCCGCTGCCGGTACGTCATGGCGGCCACGTTGTAGAGCACCGCGTTGGCGGAGAACGCGGCCATGCCGATGCCGTAGAGCAGCACCCCCCAGCCGGGCTGCGCCAGGGGCATCAGCAGGTAGAGCGGGCCCGGGGCGGCCATCGCCACCCAGATCACCCGGGCCGAGCCGAGCCACGCGGTCAACCGACCGGCGAACGCGCCGACGACGAGGCCGCCCACGGCGCTGACCGAGAAGACCAGCCCGACCAGCGCCGGCGGCGCGTGCAGCTCCTGAAGGAGGAAGACCACCTCGATCGAGCCGGACGCCATGACGAAGAAGTTCGAGGTGGTGGTGCAGGCGAGGATGCTGCGCAGGATCGGCTGGCGGCGGATGAAGCCCAGCCCCTCGGTCATCTCCACCCGCAGCGGCGCCCGCTCGCGGCGTGGCGCGGGCTCGGCCGGCGCCTCCCGGATCAGCAGCAGGGTCAACCCGCTGACGGCGAAGGCGACGGCGGTGACGACGAACGTCCTCGCGGCGCCGACCAGCCCGACCAGCACGCCGCCGATCGTCGGGCCGACGAGTTCGGCGGAGTCCTGGCCGACGGTGAGCTTCGCGTTGGCGTCCACGAGGCGGTCCGGCGGCACCAGCCTCGGCAGCATGCTCTTGTAGGCCACCGTGAACATGACGGTGAGCACGCCGGAGAGCCCGACCACCGCGTACAGGAAGCCGAGGGTGAGCCGACCGGCCAGGGCGACCACCGGCACCGACAGCAGCAGCGCCGCCCGACCCAGGTCGCAGACGACCATCAGCCGCCGTTGGTCGAGCCGGTCGGCGAGGATCCCGGCCGGCAGCGAGAAGATCAGGTACGGCACCCAGGCGAGCGCGGTCAGCAGCGCGACCTGGAAGACGCTGGCGTCGAGCGTGCCGACGGCGAGCAGCGGCACCGCCACGTTGGAGACCCGGGTGCCCAGTTCGCTGACCGTCTGCCCGGCCAGGAGCAGCCCGAAGTTGCGGCTGCGCAGCAGCGAGGGCCGTTTCGGGTCGGCACCCCCGACGGGCGTGGTCGCCTGCTGCGTCACGTCGGCTCCCCGGCCCGCGTCGGCGAAGGCCGTGCTGAGGTCGGCGACGCCCCGGGGGTTGACGCGCGTCGCGGGCGCCCGGCCCGGCGATGGTCCATCGGGTCAGCCTGCCGGCCCCGCCCGGACCGACGCCACCGGTTATCCGACCCCGGGCGGTACCGTCTGCGAGCCGCCGATGCTGCCAACGGCACGCGGCGTACGGCCGGTGCGGCGCCGGTGGCGGCGGACGGGAGGCGCGGCGTGTCCTCCCGGCCCCCGAGCCGGTCCGTGCCGACGCGTCGACCGGCCTGGAACAGGGGCGACGAACGCGTGGCTAGACTGCGCCGGTGACCGGAGAGCGGCGACCGCTGGCGGACCGGCCGCTGACCGAGCCCCACCCGTCCCGGCTGCCGCCGGAGCACCCGGAACGGGAGCGGATCCTGGCCGCGCACGCCGCAGCCCTGACCGCCGGCGAGGCCGGCTACCTTGACCCGACCAGTGGCCTCTTCGTGCTCAGCGCGGGTTTCCTGGCCCGGCGCGGCACCTGCTGCGGTCGCGGCTGCCGGCACTGCCCGTACGTCGACGACTGACACGGCAGAACGGCAAGCTGATCCACCGACAACCCGACACTCACCGGTGGATCGAGACTGAGGAGATCTCGCCGACCTTCGCGGGTAACTGACACGCCTCGGCGATCAACCGGGCCGTGGGGTCCATGTCGCGGCCCAGTGCGGTGCCGTTTATGTGCACGTGCTGCTGCAGGACCGGTTCCGCTTCGAAGAAGCTGCCGGGGTGTACGACGACGCCGTGCCGGCTGAGTCGTGTACAGACCGAATGCTCGTCGGGAACGGGCAGCCAGATGTGCGGTCCGTCAGTCGTCTCAACGTCGAACCCGTAGCTGGCGAGGGCCTGGCTGAATGCGGCATGTCGCCGCCTGCACTCGATGACGAATTTACTCGTGTGGCGTTTCGCTCTGGCGTCGGTCAATTGGAATGCCAACGCGAGCTGGAGAATCCGACTGACCCATCGCGATGAGTAGGTGAGCCGCATCCACATCATCTCGATGTATTCCGGGCCGCCGCCGACCACGGCGACGCGCAGGTCGGCGCCGAAGAAGAAGTTGTAACTCTGCATGTGGACGACCCGGCTCGGCAGGTGGTTCGCCAGGGATCGCTGTCGAGACCGCATCAGCGGAGTCAGTGACAGCTCAAAGATCGGAAACGACTCGTCGCGGAGCAACGCCGCAGCAGCCTCGATCCAGTTGTCGTCCACGGTCCGGCCCGAGGGGGCGCTCCCATTCGGCTGGTAGATCATCGCGACCGGCTTACTGATCAACGCCACCCGCAACTGGTCCAGGTCGGGGCCGTTCGGCCGGTACCGGATCGGGACGGCGGTGGCGCCGATGGACTCAAGGATGTCGAGCACCCGCGCCTGGCTGGGCGACTCGATGATCACCCGGTCGCCGGGGCGAGCCACCGAGGTGAGCGCCAGTTCGAGGGCATCAATGGGGCCGTGAGTGGCAAGGAAGTGACTGGTCTCGGACGGCCAGTACGGCCGGACGGATGCCGCCAGTTCGGGCGTGATGGGATCGGCAAAGGTGTTGTGCAGGGCGCGGCTGCTGAGCGCGTACTCGAGAGCCGGGGCCAGATCCGGCGGCGTCAGGTCGTCGCTGCGCAGGTTTCCCAGGTCGATCGGCATCGTTGACGAGGTGCGGACCATGCTGTCGAACCGTCGGGCCCGTGGGGGTTGCGGTGGCCCCAGGACGAAGGTGCCACCCCGACGCCGGGTCTCGATCACGTACCGCAAGCTGAGGGTCTTCCATGCCTGCGCCACGGCCGATCGGCTCATCCCCAACTGGGTCGCCAGATCCCGCACCGTGGGCAGCTGGGACTGTGCCGGCAGTGCGCCCGAGGCGATCATGTCGATGATCGCGCGAGCCAGCGCGTTGGCCGTACGCAGCGTGAGCTGTGACTGAATGAGCCGCAGGCATTCCTCGCTGTCCAGCGGCGCCGGTGGTGTCACGGTTTGTGTCCTCTGATGACGGTGTGTGCCGGAAGCGATTCGGGCGAAAGGGCATGCCGGTGCTGACTGTAGTGCCTCAGGTGGGGGTCGGACCGGGGCGGAGCACTCGCCCGCTGTGGGTCCTTCCGGGGGCAGGGGCGGGTCGGAGTCAGCCGAGGAACACGTCGTGGCTGGTCAAGCAACCCGCCGGCTAATATGTCCATGGACATTTCTCTGTTGACCAGAACATAACCCGAACTTAGCTTCATGTGCGTTGACCTCGCACTTCGGGGTTCTTGCTGCGGAGTCCAGCCACCCTGGCAGCCGCCGCCTGAGTCGCGTCGCATTCAGCGAAAGCCGCATACCACTCACTCAGCTCAGAGGACGTGTGCCAGTGAAAACCTCTCGACGCCTCGTGGCCGTTGTCGCGCTTGCCGCGCTCGCCGGGATGGCCGGCTGCACCAAGATCGCCGACGACAAGCCCAACGCTCCGACCTCTTCGACCGAGGTCACGGACGGCGGGACGCTCACCATCGCCGCTGCCAGCGCCCCCGTGGACTGGAACCCGCTGTCGGCCGCCGGTGACACCACCGGACAGCGCCAGCAGCAGTGGCCGTTCTATCCACACCCGTTCCTGACCAACCCGGACACCACCGTGGTGCTCAACAAGGCACTCCTGGAATCGGCAGAGGTGGTCAGCACCGACCCGATGAAGGTCGAATACAAGATCCAACCGAAGGCCGTCTGGTCCGATGGCACACCCATCACCGGCAAGGACTTCGAGTACACGCAGGCCGTGCAGGACCCGAAGAAGTGCGCCGAGTGCAAGGCCGCCTTCACCGAGGGCTACTCGCTGATCACGTCCGTCGACACCAGCGCGGACGGCAAGACGGTGACGATGACCTACTCGCAGCCGTTCGCCCAGTGGCAGGCGCTGTTCAACTACATCCTGCCGGCGCACGTGGCCGCGTCGTACGGGAACCTGGCGACCTCGTTCAACGACGGTTTCGGCAAGAACGTGCCGAAGTTCTCGGGCGGCCCGTACCTGGTGAAGGAATACCAGGACGGCGTTTCGATGACGATGGTCAAGAACCCCAAGTGGTACGGCGAGCCGGCGCACCTGGACACCATCAACACCCGTTACATCGCCGGTCAGGGCGCACAGATCACCGCGCTGCAGAACGGTGAGATCGACCTCGCGTACCAGAACCCGACGGTCGACACCGTCAACCAGGTGAAGGCCATGAACAACATGACCGTCCTGCTCGGTTCGACGCTCACCTACTTCCACCTCGGCATGAAGACCACCGGCGACGTGATGAGCGACCCGGCGCTACGCAAGGCCATTTCCACCGGGCTCAACCTGGACGACATGCGCAAGCGCACCGTGGGCCAGTTCGCCCCGGATCAGCCGACCTCGAAGAGCAGTGTGTACGTGCCCGGGCAGAAGGTGGGTGGCATCCCCGCCTACCGCGAGAACACCGATGAGCTCAACATCGGCAAGGGCGACACCAAGGCTGCTCTCGACATCCTTCAGAAGGCTGGATACAAGATCACCGACGGCAAGCTGATCCTCCCGGACGGCAAGCCGCTGCGTGACCTGAAGATGCTGACCCTGTCCACCGATGTCCTTCGCATGGAACTCGCGCAGATCACCCAGTCGCAGCTCAAGCCGCTGGGCATCACCGTGACCATCGACGCCGCCGACGGCGCCCGCTACTCTCCCGCGCTGCGGGCGGGCAGCTTCGACATCATGGCCACCGGCACCGCCCTCGACCTGGGCTCGCTCTCCCTCCAGCAGTGGTACGGCACCAAGGCCGCCCGCTCGTTCGGCTACTCGTCGCCGGAGGCGGATCGACTCTTCGCGGCAGCCGCGACGGAGCTGGACCCGCAGAAGCAGATCGATCTGATGAATGAGATCGACCGGACGCTCATGTCCGACGGTGTGGTGCTGCCGCTGTTCGCCAGTCCGCAGATGGCCGCGTATCCCAGCAAGTTCGGCAACATCTTCATCAATCCCAGCAAGTACGGAACCACGATGAACATCGAGCAGTGGGGACTTCGTAAGTAGTTCTCCGCTCCGCGAGAGAGGAACCGGATGACGATCGACTTTGTGGTGGCGACCCCACACGACGCGATTGAGTTCAACGACGTCTACCGCAACACCACCGCAAGTGCCGGCTACATCGCCTGCAACAACATCTACAACCGGGTTGTGCTCAACGAGTGGTATGACATCAACCCGTTCCCCGATCTGGCGACGCACTGGGAGCAGTTGGACGGGTCGCGCCGGTGGCGCTTCCACCTCAACAAGGCCGCCCGGTGGCAGGACGGCACGCCCCTGACCGCGCACGACGTCGTGTACACCCACCTCCACGCCAAGGAGATGGGCTACACCGGCGGGCGGTTCATGAAGGATGTCGAGACGATCGTGGCGGTCAACGACCACACCGTCGACTACCACCTGCACACCGCCAACGCCGGATTCCTCGTCCTGCTGGGCAATTTCATCTTCACCCACATCCTGCCCCGGCACCTGTACGAGGGAACCGACTGGGCCACGAACCCGCACAACCTCAAGCCGGTGGGCTCCGGTCCGTTCCGACTGGCGGAGTGGATTCCGGGCGAGCACGTCATCATGGAAGCGGTCAAGGACCACTGGGGCCCGCAGCCGGAGATCGACCGGCTGATCCTGAAGATCGTCGAGGACCGCGACGAGTGCGTCCGGATGGTCGCCCGGGGTGAGGCGCACTACTTCCCGCAGGACACCCTGACCAAGGACCGGCTGCACCTGCTCGACGGGGCCACGGCCAACATCGAGCTGCTGAAGGACCCGGGGCCGGGCATGGCGCTGCTGGACTTCAACCACGGCCGCGAGATCTGGCAGGACAAGCGGGTACGGGAAGCGGTCGCCCACGCGGTGAACCGGGCGGAGATCGCCGAACTCGGTGACCCCGGGGTGTCCCAGGCCTGGGACCACTACCTGCTCGGTTCGGTGGAGTGGTCGTTCAACCCGGACGCCAAGGCGCCGGCCCATGACGCGGATCGCGCGCGGACGCTGCTGGACGAGGCGGGCATGAAGGCCGACGCCTCCGGCGTACGGGCCCGGTTGTCACTGTTCTACATGGACAGCTTCCATGGCCACAAGCCGCTGGCCGAGCTGATCAAACGCCAGCTGGGCGCGATCGGCTTCGAGGTGGACTTCGAGGGCCTTTCGTCGGTGGACTGGGCACGTCGAGTCGGCCGCGAGCACGACTTCGACCTGATCATCGTCGGTGGCTCGATGGCACCGGACCCGGAGATCACCGCCCCGAAGTACTCCACCGGGGGCGAGAACAACATGGCCCAGCACCGCAACCCCGACGTGGACGCCGCCTACCTGGCCGCGCGCACCGCGGGCACGCTCGCCGAGCGTGGTGAGCACTACCGCCGGCTTCAGGAGATCTGGGCCCGGGACACCGAGTGGGTGCCGCTGTTCTGGTACGGCACCTACTTCGCCCGGAGCCGGGACTTCTTCGGCTGGTCCGACCAGGTCGGCTACTCGGTGCCGTGGTGGCACTGGGGCAGAATCCGCGCCGTCTAGGGACCCGGTACCCAACATGCAGATCTTCCCGAGGGAAGGAGGAGCGAAGCCATGCTTCGGCTGATCCTTAGACGGCTCGCCAGCGCCGTCCTGGTGTTGCTGCTCGCCTCCGTCGTGATCTTCACTGTGATCTCGGTCTCGGGAGACCCGTTGGCTGAGCTCCGGGACCGGCAGCCGCCGGTCCCGGAGTCGGTGATCACCGCTGAGGAAGAGCGTCTGGGGCTGAACAAGCCTCTCCCCGTGCGCTACCTGAACTGGCTCGGCGGGGTGCTCACCGGTGACTTCGGCCCGTCGACCATCGCGACCCGGGACATCGGGGCCGAGTTGGGCACCCGGGTCGGTGTCACGCTGCGGCTCGTGGTGCTGGCCATCGTGCTCGCACTCGTCCTCTCCCTGATCGCCGGCACGGTCTCGGCACTGCACCAGCGCCGCTGGCCGGACCTGATCATGACTCCCACCGCGTTCGTGCTCCTCGCGCTGCCGTCGTTCTGGCTGGCCGTGCTGTTCAAGCAGTGGGCGATCGGGCTCAACGACGCGACCGGCTATCAGCTCTTCTACACGGTGGGTGCGGTCTCCGTGCCACAACCGGAGGCGATGGGCGCCCGGATCGCGGACATCGCCGGGCACCTGATCCTGCCGACGCTGGTGCTGGCCCTGGTCCACTTCGCGACCTGGAGCCGCTACCAACGTGCGGCGGTCGCCGAGGGACTGGCCGGTGACCACGTCCGGTTCGCCGTGCTCAAGGGCCTCAGCCGAGGCCGGATCGTCAGGTCGTACGTGGTCCGTCCCGCGCTCATCCCGATCGTGACCATCGTCGCGTTGGACCTTCCGGTCGTCTTCTCCGGCGCGGTGATCACCGAGACGGTCTTCCAGTGGCGCGGAATGGGCGGCTTCCTGCTGGAGTCGATCGCGATCCGCGACACCAACGCCGTACTCGCGTGGTTGCTCATCGCCGCCACCGCAGTGGTCGTATTCAACCTGATCGCCGACATCCTGTACGGCCTTGTGGATCCTCGGGTGCGCTATGCAAAGTCCTGAGCTGGCCAACGATCTCGCGCCAACGGCCGGGACGTCGAAGATGGCCGTCACCTTCCGACGGTTCGTCCGGCACAAGGTGGGCATGGGTGCACTCGCCGTCCTGCTCATCGTCATCCTCGCGGCGGTCATCGTGCCGCCGCTGTGGCCCTACGACCACACCGACATCACCCCCGAACTGTCGCAGTCCCCGTCCCTGCAACACCCGATGGGCACGGACACCCTGGGCCGTGACCTGTTCGCGCTGGTGCTGCGGGGCATGCAGCAGTCGCTGCTCATCGCGGGCTCGGTCACGATCATCGCCTGTGTCATCGGCGTCGTCATGGGTGTCGCGGCCGGCTACTTCGGACGGTTCGTCGACGCGGCCGTGATGCGCACGGTCGACCTCGTGCTCACCCTGCCCACCATCGCGCTCGCCGCGTTCCTGGGCTCGCTCGTCGCGGGTAAGGGAGTCTCCTGGCTCGGCCTGGCCATGGTCCTCGGCGCGCTGATGTGGACGTCGGTCGCCCGCCTCGTCCGAGGTGTCGTGCTCGGAATGCGCGAGTTGGCCTTCATCGACGCGGCCCGGGTGATGGGGGCGAGTCCGATCCGCATCATGTTCCGGCACCTGGTGCCCAACGCGTCAGACCACATCGTGGTGTCGGGAACGCTCATGTTCGGCGTGGCCATCCTCGCCGAGAGCAGCCTGTCCTTCCTCGGATTCGGTGTGCAGCCCCCGGACACCTCCCTGGGTCTGCTGGTCGCCAACGCACAGTCGGCGGTGCTGACCCGCCCGTGGCTGTTCTACTTCCCGGGTCTGCTGATCGTCACGATCGTGCTGTCGGTCAACTACGTCGGGGAGGGGTTGCGGGACGCCTTCAACCCGAAGTCCTCGCCCACCAACCCGCTGGCGACACCTCGCCGGCTGCGCAGGCGCAAGCCGCATCCGGTGTCCGGCGATCCGGCACCATCGCAGAAGCCGCTGCTCAAGGTGTCGGACCTCTCCGTACGGTTCGGTGGACACATCGCGGTGGACGCCGTCAACCTGGAGGTCAGGCCGGGTGAGGTGGTGGCCCTCGTCGGTGAGTCCGGGTCCGGAAAGTCACTCACCGCGCTGTCCGTGGTGGGGCTGCTGCCCAGCAACGCGGTGGGCAGCGGGTCGATCAACTTCGACGGCGCCGAGCTCAGTGGCCTGAGCTTCGCGCAGTGGCGCGAATACCGGGGTCGGCGGATCGCGATGATCCTCCAGGACCCGTCGACCACCCTCAACCCGGTGCTCACCATCGGTGCCCAGTTCGCGGACTCGATGGCACTGGCCGGCACGGTCAAACGGGCCGAGGCGCGACGGCGCGCGATCGAGCTGATGGAGAGCGTGGCGATCAAGGACGCGGAGGCTCGGCTCGACCAGTATCCGCACCAGCTTTCCGGCGGAATGCGCCAACGGATCGCGATCGCGTTGGCCATGGTGCACGATCCGGATCTCATCATCGCCGACGAGCCGACCACTGCCCTGGACGTCACCGTGCAGGCCCAGGTGATGGCGACGCTGGCGTTGGCCCGGGAACGTACCGGCGCGGCGATGCTCTTCATCACCCACGACCTGGCCCTCGTCGCCGGCATCGCGGACCGTGTCGCCGTGATGTACCAGGGCGAGATCGTCGAGCAGCGGGACGTCTTCGCCATCTTCGACAACCCGGAGTCGGACTACACCAGGAAGCTGCTGTCGTTGGCACCCCGGATCACCAGTCAGGCGGGGGAGGGGCAATGAGCGCGCAGACGCCCATCGGCGGGTCCGCCGAGCTGTTGCGGGTCACGGACCTGGTGAAGCACTTCCGGGCTCCCCGGGCGGCCCGACGACGCGGGCAGGCCATCGTGCACGCCCTCTGCTCCGCCTCGTTCTCGGTCGGCCCGGCGGAGACGCTCGGCATCGTCGGGGAATCGGGGTCGGGTAAGACCACGCTGCTGCGGACCATCCTCGGGTTGCAGCAGCCGACCTCGGGTCAGGTGCTGTTCCTGGGCCAGGATGTCTCCCAGCGCAAGGGCGCCACCGCCCGCGCGTTGCAGCAGGAGATCTCGGTGGTGTTCCAGGACCCGTACACCTCGTTGGATCCTCGGATGACGGTGGCGGACCTGCTCGCGGAGCCGATGCGGATCCACCGGCTGCCGGTGGACGGCGCGCGGGCCCGGACGCTCCTCGACCAGGTACGCCTGCCCGCCGCCAGCCTGCGGAAGTTCCCGCACGAGTTCTCCGGCGGCCAGCGTCAGCGCATCGCCATCGCCCGCGCACTGGCCCTGAATCCGAAGCTGATCGTGCTCGACGAGCCGGTGTCGGCGCTGGACGTGTCGGTCCAGGCGGAGGTGTTGAGCCTGCTCAAGGAGTTGCAGCGGGAACGGCAGGTCTCCTACCTGTTCGTGGCCCACGACCTTGCCGTGGTTGCCGACATCTCCCACCGGGTGGGGGTGATGTACGGCGGTCAGCTCGTCGAGCTCGGCCCGACCGGACAGGTGATCGGCGAGCCGGCGCACCCGTACACCCGGGAACTCCTGGCCGCGGTGCCGGTGCCGGACCCCCGGATCGAGCGGGCCAAGCCGCGAATGCTGCAACGCCGGTGGCCGACGGAGACCGACGGCCTGCCGCCGTGCCCGCACGGCGACGCCCTGTAGCCGTCACCGAACAACAGAACAGAGAGGCACGCATGTCCGTAGATTTCGTGGTGGCTACTCCGCACGACGCGGTGGAGTTCAATGACGTATACCGGAACGTGACAGGCAGCGCCGGCTATCTGGCTTGCAACAACATCTACAACCGCGTCGTGCTGAACGAGTGGTACGAGGTGAACCCGTTCCCGGATCTGGCGACCCACTGGGAGCAGTTGGACGGGTCGCGTCGCTGGCGCTTCCACCTCAACAAGGCCGCCCGCTGGCAGGACGGCACCCCGCTGACCGCGCACGACATCGTCTACACCCATCTGCACGCCAAGAAGATGGGCTACCAGGGTGGGATGTTCCTGCGGGACGTGGAGACGATCGTCGCGGTCGACGACCACACCGTCGACTACCACCTGCACACCCCGAACGCCGGATTCCTCGTGCTCCTGGGGAATTTCATCTTCGCGCACATCCTGCCCCGGCACCTGTACGAGGGAACGGACTGGGCGACGAACCCGCACAACCTGGACCCGGTGGGTTCGGGGCCGTTCCGACTGGCCGAGTGGATTCCGGGTGAGCACATCATTCTGGAGGCGGTGAAGAACCACTGGGGTCCGCAGCCGGAGATCGACCGGATCATCCTGAAGATCGTCGCGGACCGCGACGAGTGCGCCCGGATGATCGCCCGGGGCGAGGCCCACTTCGCGCCGCAGGACACCGTCACCCGGGACCGGCTGGGCCTGGTGGAGGGCGTGCCCGGGATCGAGGTCCTCAAGCGGCGGGGCCCCGGCATGGCGTTGCTGGACTTCAACCACGGGCGCGAGCTGTGGCAGAACCAGCGGGTACGGGAAGCCATCGCGCACGCGGTGAACCGGGACGAGATCGCCGAACTGGGCGACCCCGGGGTGTCCCAGGCCTGGGACCACTACCTGATCGGCTCATCATGGGCGTTCGACGCCGACGCCAAGGCCCCCCGTTTCGACCCGGAGCGGGCCCGCACGCTGCTGGACGAGGCGGGTGTCACCGCAGACTCCTCGGGTGTCCGGGGCCGGCTGTCCATGTTCTACATGGACACGTTCCACGGTCACAAGCCGATCGCTGAGATGATCAGCCGCCAGTTGGGCGCGGTCGGGTTCGAGACGACCTTCGCCGGTTTGTCCTCGGTGGACTGGGCGCGGCAGGTCCGCGACCAGCACGACTTCGACCTGATCATCGTCGGCGGCTCGATGGCGCCGGACCCGGAGATCACGGCGACGAAGTACTCCACCGGCGGGCAGAACAACATGTGCATGCACCGCAACGCCGACGTGGACGCCGCCTACCTGGCCGCGCGCAACGCCGGGACACGCGCCGAGCGTCGTGAGCACTACCGGGAGCTCCAGAAGGTGTGGGCGCGGGACACCGAGTGGGTGCCGTTGTTCTGGTACGGCACGTACTACCCGCGCAGCGAGAAGTTCTTCGGCTGGGCCGACCAACTCGGCTTCTCCATCCCCTGGTGGCACTGGGGCCGGATGCGTCCGGTCGCCTGAGCCCTCACCCGGTCCCGGCTCTCGGCGGTCACGACTGCCGAGAGCCGCACCGTGCTCGGGCCGTCGACACCAGTGGGTCCGCACAGCTCGTGCGGGTGCCACGGTAGCCGCTGCGGCCGTTCGGTATCGGTGTACGCGCTGCTCGCCGCCGGCAGGCGGCCGGTGATCGCGGCCAGCAGGGCGGGGCTTGTTGCCTCTGCCGGTGAAGGCGTGGTTCGCGCCGCGTCCTCGCCCAATGTCGGACCCCTGTGCTCCTTCGGTCTTCACAAGTGGCTCT
Organism: Micromonospora sp. DT178; assembly: GCF_049841695.1. Lineage (NCBI taxonomy): Bacteria > Bacillati > Actinomycetota > Actinomycetes > Micromonosporales > Micromonosporaceae > Micromonospora > Micromonospora sp. DT178. The sequence goes on along the minus strand of NZ_JBNCKV010000003.1, from coordinate 157,871 downwards.
GGCGGGCCATACGGTGTCCGGCGGGCACGTCGGGGTGAGACAGCGGAGGAGTGATCGTGCGCGGGCGAATGGTGGGCGCCGGGGTGACCCTGCTGCTGGTGACGGGGTGTGGCGGGGAGGCGGAACCGGTGGCCGTACCGCCGCCCGCGCCGGTCACGGTCGACGTGGCCGCCGCATCCTCCGGCGGGGCGTGCCGGCTGCTGGACTTCGGCGTTATCGAGCAGCACGCGGGCGTCCGCTTCGACGTCGCGGCGGCCAGCGCGACGGGCGACAGCCACACCTGCGTGGTGCGCGCCGGTCGCGAGGCCCTGCCGGAGTTGACGCTGACCGTCACCCGGACGTCGATCGACGCGGCGAGCTTCACCTCGGACGTGGTGCCGGAGAAGGCGGCCAAGGTCTCCGGGCTCGGCCAGCGGGCGTACCGGCGGACCACCTCGGCCAAGGGCGCCCTCGGCCCGGTCGCCGAGGTGGGCTGGCTGGCCGCCGAGGGACGCCTCGCCACCTTGCGCTACGCCACCCCGCGCGACGCCGACAGGGCCGAGGCCGAGAAGCTCACCACCGCCCTGGTCGCCCTGGCCCGACAGCTCGACACCCGCGCCGTCTGACCCCGCCCGCACGCGAGGGCTGGCGGGTCAGTGGGCGGCGACGAAGACGCGGGAGGCGATCTCGCGGGGCAGCCTGATCCGCTCGCCAGAGCGGTCGATCGAGACCCCGTCGCGCTCCTGCGCCACCAGCACGGTCGCGCCCGGGTCCACGCCGGCGGCGTGCAGCTGCCGCAGGACGTCCGAGTCGGTCTGCACGCTCTCGCAGATGCGTCGCACCACGACCGGCCCCGACAGCCCGGGGAACGCCAGGTTGCGCTCGCCCTCGATAGGGGCGGCGGCCGTCTGCTCCGGCTTGCCCAGCTCCTCCAGCCCCGGGATCGGGTTGCCGTAGGGGGAGCGGGTCGGCCGGTTGAGCAGGTCGTAGACCCGCTTCTCGACGGCGTCGCTCATCACGTGCTCCCAGCGGCAGGCCTCCTCGTGGGCCTCCTCGTAGGGCATCCCGATGACGTTGACCAGCAGCAGCTCGGCGAGCCGGTGCTTGCGCATCACGGAGACCGCGTTGCTGCGGCCGTGCGCGGTGAGCGCCAGGTGGCGGTCACCCTCGACGGTCAACAGGCCGTCGCGCTCCATCCGGGCGACGGTCTGGCTGACGGTCGGCCCGCTCTGCCCCAACCGCTCGGCGATGCGGGCACGCAGGGGCGGCACCCCCTCCTCCTCCAGCTCGAGGATGGTCTTGAGGTACATCTCGGTCGTGTCGACCAGATCATGCTTCACGTCAGCGGACCTCCGGCCAACGATGCTACCTCGGCGTTCACCGAACGACCCACGGCGAACCGCCAGGTCGGTGCCGGGATGGTGTTGACTGGACGCCATGTCCGCAACCGAGGATCTGTTGGTGGAGGCCGAGCGGCTCGCGGTCGAACTCGGCCAGGCCGACCCGCCGACGCTGCTCGACGTCCGCTGGCGGCTCGCCGGCCCGCCCGGCCGGGACGACTACGCCGCCGGCCACCTGCCCGGCGCGGTCTTCGTCGACCTGGACACCGCGCTCTGCGGGCCGCCCGGCCCCGCCGGCCGGCACCCGCTGCCCGACCCCGTCGCGCTCCGGGCCGCGCTGCGGGCCGCCGGCGTGCGCGCCGGTCATCCCGTCGTGGTGTACGACGGCGGCGACGGCATGGCCGCCGCCCGCGCCTGGTGGACCCTGCGCTGGGCGGGCCACCGGCCGGTACGGCTGCTGCACGGCGGCTTCCCGGCGTGGCTGGCGGCCGGGCTGCCCACCAGCACGACGGCGCCGGACCCGCCACCGGGCGACGTCGAGGTGCGCCCCGGCGCGCTGCCGGTGCTCGACGCGGGGGAGGCGGCCCGGCTGGCCGCGGGCGGCGAGGGTGTCCTGCTCGACGTGCGCGCCGCGCCCCGCTACCGGGGCGAGACCGAGCCGATCGACCCGGTCGCGGGCCACGTCCCCGGAGCGGTGAACCTGCCCGCCGGCGAGTACGTCGCCGAGGGCCGGTTCCCCGCCGCCGAGGCGCTGCGCGAGCGCTTCGCCGCCGCGGGGGTGGGTGACGAACGTCCCGTCGGGGCGTACTGCGGGTCGGGGGTGACCGCCGCGCAGGCCGTGTTCGCGCTGCACCTGGCCGGCCGCCCGGACGCCGCCCTCTACGTCGGCTCGTGGAGCAACTGGGTCGCGGACCCGGCCCGCCCGGTGGCCAGCGGGCCGACCCCGGCCGGCTGAGCGGGGAACGTGGACCGGCGGCCGGGCGGGAAGGGGTACCGGGCGACACCCGGCGGCTGAGCGGGAACGGGTACCGGGCGACACCCGGCGGCTGAGCAGCGCGTGCGTGGGCGTGCCGGGGTGCGCGTGCGACGATGGGGCAATGTCCGACGACACGGTGGTGGTGTGGGACGAGTCGCTGCTCGCCTACGACATGGGGGACCATCCCCTCGACCCGGTACGGGTGGAGCTGACCTTCGCCCTCGCCCGGGAGCTGGGTGTCCTGGCGCGTCCCGGGGTGCGGCTGGTGAAGCCGGAGCCGGCCGACGACGCGCTGCTGAGCCGGGTGCACGACCCGCGCTACCTGGCCGCGGTGCGGGCCGCCCCCCGCGATCCGCTCTTCGCCGGCTTCGGGCTGGGCACCTCCGACAACCCGGTCTTCGACGGCATGCACGAGTCGAGCGCGCTGGTGGCCGGCGCCACGGTGGCGGCGGCCGAGGCGGTCTGGCGGGGCGAGGCCCGGCGGGCGGTCAACGTGGCCGGCGGCCTGCACCACGCCATGCCGGCCCGCGCCGCCGGGTTCTGCGTCTACAACGACCCCGCGGTGGCCATCGCCCGCCTGCTCGACCTGGGCGCCGAGCGGGTCGCGTACGTGGACGTGGACGTGCACCACGGCGACGGGGTGCAGCAGGTCTTCTGGAACGACCCCCGGGTGCTGACGGTCAGCGTGCACGAGACGCCGCTGGCGCTCTTCCCGGGCACCGGCTTCCCCGACGAGACGGGCGGGCCGGGCGCCGAGGGCAGCGCCGTCAACGTCCCGCTGCCGCCCGGGGTGAACGACGCCGGCTGGCAGCGGGCCTTCCACGCGGTCGTGCCGTCGGTGCTGCGCGCGTTCCGGCCGCAGGTGCTGGTGACCCAGTGCGGCGCCGACGGGCACCGGCTCGACCCGCTCGCCGACCTGAACCTCTCCGTGGACGGGCAGCGCGCCACCTACCTGGCCCTGCGGGCGCTCGCCGACGAGCTCTGCGAGGGCCGCTGGGTGGCCACCGGCGGCGGCGGGTACGCGCTGGTCGAGGTGGTGCCCCGGGCCTGGACGCACCTGCTCGCGGTGGCGGCCGGGGAGCCGATCGACCCGGCGACGCTGACCCCGCCGGCGTGGCGGGAGCTGGCCGCCGCGCGCCGGCCGGGCCGGCAGATCCCGCTGCGGATGACCGACGACGTCGACCCGGCGTACGAGCCGTGGCAGCCGACCGGCGAGCCGAGTGCCGTGGACCGGGCGATCGCGGCGGCCCGCAAGACCGCCTTCCCGCTGTTCGGGCTCGACCCGCACGACCCGCGCGACTGATCCGGCGGGCGGAGGGGACCGCACAGGTGACCACGGTGGAACAACCGGTGGACGTGCTGCTCAGCGACGGCACCACCGTGCAGCTGCGCCCGATCCGTCCGTCGGACGCGCCGGGCATCGTGGCGATGCACTCGCGCTTCTCCGAGCGCACCCGTTACCTGCGCTACTTCTCGCCGTACCCGCGTATCCCCGAGCGGGACCTGCAACGCTTCGTCAACGTCGACCACCGCGACCGGGAGGCGTTCGTGGTGCTGGTCGGCGACCGGATCGTCGCCGTCGGCCGCTACGAGCGGCTCGGCCCGCAGGCGCCCGAGGCCGAGGTGGCGTTCGTCGTCGAGGACGCCTACCAGGGCCGGGGCATCGGCTCGGTGCTGCTGGAGCACCTGGCCGACGCGGCCCGCCGCAACGACATCGCCAACTTCGTGGCGGAGGTGCTCCCGGCCAACGGCACGATGCTGCGGGTCTTCTCCGACTTCGGCTACCAGGTCCAGCGGCAGTTCGCCGACGGCGTGGTGCACCTGACCTTCCCGATCGCCCCCACCGACGCCACGCTGGAGGTGCAGCGCGGCCGGGAGCACCGCACCGAGGCCCGCTCCATCGCCCGGCTGCTCGCCCCGCGCGGCGTCGCCCTCTACGGCGCCAGCGCCTCCGGGCAGGGTGTCGGCGCAGCGGTGCTCGGTCACCTGCGCGACGGTGGCTACCCCGGTGCGGTGGTCCCGGTGCACCCGAGCGCGGCGACGGTGGCGGGGCTGTGCGCGTACTCCTCGGCGGTCGACGCCGGCGTGCCGGTCGACCTGGCCGTGGTGGCGGTCCCGCCGGCGGCGGTGACGGAGGTGGTCGCCGACGCGGCCGCCGCGGGCGCGCACGGCCTGGTGGTCATCTCGGCGGGCTTCGCCGAGGCCGGCGGCGAGGGCGCGGCCGCGCAGCGGGCGCTGGTCCGCGCGGCGCACGCGGCGGGCATGCGGGTGGTCGGCCCGAACTGCCTGGGGGTGGCGAACACCGACCCGGCGGTACGCCTCAACGCCACCCTCGCCCCACGGCTGCCGGTGCCGGGCCGGGTGGGCATCTTCAGCCAGTCCGGCGCGTTCGGGGTGGCGCTGCTGGCCGAGGCCGACCGGCGCGGGCTGGGCCTGTCCAGCTTCGTCTCGGCGGGCAACCGGGCCGACGTCTCCGGCAACGACCTGCTCCAGTACTGGCAGGACGACCCCGGCACCGACGTGATCATGTTGTACCTGGAGACCTTCGGCAACCCGCGCAAGTTCGCCCGGCTGGCCCGCCGGATCGGCCGGGACAAGCCCGTCGTGGCGCTGGCCTCGCCGGCCCGCCCGCCGGGGGTGGGCGACTCCGCCGGCCCGGACGAGGTGGCGGTCGCCGCGCTGTTCGCCCACTCGGGCGTGATCCGGGTGGACACCGTCGCCGAACTGCTCGACGTCGGGGTGCTGCTGGCCCACCAGCCGCTGCCGGCCGGGCCGCGGGTCGGCGTGGTTGGCAACTCGTCGGCGCTGACCGGGCTGGCGGCCACCGCCTGCGTCGCGCAGGGACTCACCGTCGCCCGCGGCTACCCGCGCGACGTCGGCCCGCGCGGCGGCGCGGCCGAGTTCGCCGCCGCGCTCGCCGGGACGGGCGCCGACGACGAGGTGGACGCGCTGGTGGTGGTGTTCGCCCCGCCGCTGCCCGGCCAGCTCGCCGACACGGAGGCGGACTTCACCACCGCGCTGCCGAGCGCGTTCGCCGCCGGCAAGCCGGCCGTGGCGACGTTCCTGGCCGGCCGGACGCCCGCCGGGGTGCCCGCCTATCCGAGCGTGGAGGAGGCCGTCCGCGCCCTCGCCCGGGTCACCGCGTACGCCGACTGGCTGCGCCGGCCCGCCGGGGTGCCGCCGGAGCTGCCCCGGGTGGACCGGGAGGCGGCGCACGCCGCCCTGCGCCCGGAGGCCCTCGACCAGGCGGGACTGCTCGCGGCGTACGGCATCGACGTGGTCGAGTCGGTGCCGGCGCGCTCCGCCGCGGAGGCCGTCGACGCGGCGACCCGGCTGGGTCTCCCGGTGGCCCTCAAGGCCGCCGCCCCCGGCCTGCGGCACCGGCTCGACCTCGGCGCGGTCCGGCTCGACCTGCCCGACGCGGCCGCGGTCCACCGCGCGTACGCGGAGTTGTCGGCGGTCTTCGGCGCGGACGTTCTGGTGCAGCCGATGGTCCCACCCGGGGTGGCCTGCGTGGTCGAGCTGGTGGAGGACCCGGCGTTCGGCCCGGTGGTCGGCTTCGGGCTCGGCGGCGTCGCCACCGAGCTGCTCGGCGACCGGGCCTGGCGGGCGGTGCCGCTGACCGACCTGGACGCGGCCGAGCTGGTCGACGAGCCCCGGGCGGCGCCGCTGCTGCGCGGGCACCGGGGCGCGGCGCCGGTGGACCGGGCGGCCCTGGCGGACCTGCTGCTGCGGGTCGGCCGGCTCGCCGACGAGCAGCCCCGGGTCCGCGCGCTGACCCTCAACCCGGTGCTCGCCCGCCCCGACGGCATCTCGGTGCTGCACGCCACCGTCCGGGTCGGTTCCGCCGCGGCCCGCCCCGACACCGGCCCCCGCCGGCTGTGAGAAGGCCACCCTCCGCACGGCCGGCGGAGGCACCCTCCCGGCCGCGGAGCGGTCAGGCCCGGTCGGAGATCTGCTGCACGGCCCAGGCGTTGCCGTCGGGGTCGGCGAAGTGGACGAAGCCGACGTTGTCCAGCGGGTCCGGCACCGGGCGAGGATTCTCGCCGACCACCTGGATCTCGCTGACGTCGACGCCGCGCCCGACCAGCTCCGCCCGCGCCCGGCGCAGGTCGGGCACGACCAGCTGGAGGCCCTTGAGGGAGCCGGGCGGCATGTCCGGCACCACACCCTTGCCGATCACGATCGAGCAGCCGGAGCCGGGCGGGGTCAGCTGCACGATCCGCGCGTCGTCGTTGATCACCGTGTCGTGGTCGACGACGAAGCCGAGCTGGTCGGCGTAGAACGACTTGGCCCGGTCCACGTCGGAGACCGGCACGATCACCACTTCCAGGGTCCAGTTCACACCCGTTGGTAGCCCGTCGGGCGCCCCGGGTCAAGGACCACGGCCCGGACGGACGCGGGGCCCCGGCGAACCGCCGGGGCCCCGCGTGTCCAGGAAAGGTCAGCAGGCGTACGCCTCCAGGCGCTGCGCCCGCTCCGGGTCACGCAGCTTCAGCAGGGTCACCTTCTCGATCTGCCGGATCCGCTCCCGGGACAGGCCGAACTCCCGACCGACCTCGTCGAGGGTGCGCTGCCGGCCGTCGTCGAGGCCGAAGCGGAGCCGGATCACGGCCTGCTCCCGCTGGGAGAGGGTGGAGAGCACGATGCTCACCTCGTTGCGCAGCTCGCCCTGCGCGGCGGCGTCGCCCGGCTCGGCGCTCGGGTCGACGGCGGCGACGAAGTCGCCGAGCGCGCTCTCGCCGTCCTCACCGACCGCCTGGTCGAGGCTCACCGGCTCCCGGTCGTACGAGATCAGCTCGATGACCTGGAACTCCGGGATGTCCATGGCCCGGGCGACCTCGGCGACGGTGGGCTCGCGGCCCAGCGAGACGGAGAGCTCGCGGCGGGCCCGGACCATGCGGTTGACCTGCTCGACCATGTGCACCGGGATGCGGATGGTGCGGGCCTGGTCGGCCATGGCCCGGGTGATCGCCTGTCGGATCCACCAGGTGGCGTACGTGGAGAACTTGTAGCCCTTGGCGTAGTCGAACTTCTCGACCGCGCGGATCAGGCCGAGGTTGCCCTCCTGGATCAGGTCGAGGAAGGCCATGCCGCGACCGGTGTACCGCTTGGCGATGCTCACGACCAGGCGCAGGTTCGCCTCCAGCAGGTGGTCCTTCGCGGCGCGGCCCTGCGCGACGATCAGCTCCAGGTCGGCCCGCAGCTCCGTCGAGACGGGGGTGCAGGTCGCCAGTTTCTCCTCGGCGAACAGGCCGGCCTCGATCCGCTTGGCGAGGTCGACCTCCTGGGCGGCGGTCAGCAGCTTCGTCCGGCCGATCCCGTTCAGGTATGCCCGGACCAGGTCCGTGGAGACGCCGCGCTCGTCGGTGGCGTCGAGGTCGGTCAGGGTGTCGGTGGCGTTCGCGGCCTCGGTGGTGCCGGCCGGGCGCGTCCGGTGCTCCGTCATCTGCAGGGCCATCTCAGTTTCTCCCCGTGTCCACGTCTGTGCCGTTGGATCCGGCCCAGTGGTGCCGGTGTGACACACAGCTTGGCGGGCGGGGCGTGAAACGGGAGTGAGGCGATCGGGGACCCGACACGAATTCCGTCGATGCCCTGCTCAGCGTGGCCGACTCGTTGCCGAGCGCTGGTTGCCGCAGGCGGTTACCGTGCCAGCGGTCGGCCCGCACGGCCGGCCCGCCGGCGACGTCGGCGTACCGAACAGGTTGTGGAGGGTGTCGTGGTCTTCAAGCGGCTCATGCAGGCGATGGGTGTGGGTGGCCCGTCCGTGGAAACCGTGCTGACGAATCCGAACTGCCGCCCCGGCGGCCAGCTGGAGGGCGTCATCCACGTGGCCGGCGGCGACCACCCCGTCGACGTGTCGTACGTCGCCCTGGGCCTGGTCACCCGGGTCGAGGTCGAGAGCGGCGACAACGACTACGAGACCACGCAGGAGTTCCACCGGCAGGCCGCGACCGGCGCGTTCCGGCTCGACCCGGGGCAGCGCCACGACGTCCCGTTCCGCTTCGCCGTGCCGTGGGAGACGCCGCTCACCGAGCTGTACGGGCAGCACCTGCACGGGATGACGATGGGGCTGCGTACGGAGCTGGAGGTGGCCCGCGCGGTCGACAAGGGCGACCTGGACGCGGTGGCGGTGCACCCGCTGCCGTCCCAGCAGAAGATCCTGGAGGCGTTCCTGCGGCTGGGCTTCCGGTTCGCCCGGGCCGACGTGGAGCGGGGCCACATCTACGGCGTGCGGCAGAGCCTGCCGTTCTACCAGGAGATCGAGTTCTACCCGGCCCCGCAGTACGCCGGGGCGATCAACCAGCTGGAGGTCACCCTCGTCACCGACCCCCAGCAGATCCAGGTGGTGCTGGAGCTGGACAAGCGCGGCGGTGTGTTCACCGAGGGCCGGGACGCCTTCGGCCGCTTCACCGTCGACCACGCCACCGCCGAGCGCACCGACTTCACCCCCCAGCTCGACGGCTGGATCCGCCAGTCGCTCCAGCGCCGCGGCCTCTTCTCCTGACGCGACGCGCGCCGGGCGGTCAGGCCCAGCCGTGGCGCGCGGCGTGCCAGCCGAGCTGCATCCGGGTCTCCACCCCCGCGAGGTCCATCAGGTGGCGCAGGCGCCGCTGGAGGGTCCGCAACGACAGGTCGAGCTGGGCGGCGACGACCGGGTCGGTGAGCCCGGCCAGCAGCAGCGCCAGGATCCTCCGGTCCAGCTCGGTCGGGCCGTCGGCCGCCTGCGCGGCGGTCCGGTCGTCGGCGGGGTCGGTCAGCGCCGCCGAGTCGAGCGGGTGGGCGTGCCGCCACACGATCTCGAACAGCGCGTCCATCGCCGCCAGCAGCCCGGTGCGGTGCAGCAGCACCGCGCCGGGCTCGCCACCGGGCGTGGCGGTCAACGGCACCAGGGCCAGCTCCGCGTCGGCCAGGATCAGCTTGATCGGCAGGTGGTCGACCACCCGCACCTGGACGCCGTCGCGCAGCGACTCCAGCGTCTCGGCCACCACCCCCGGTTCGGCCAGCGTCGGCCGGTCGATCACCACCCGGAAGCGCACCCCCTGGTTGACCACCGCCGACTCCACCGCGTTGGTGCCCGGCGGTACGGCGATGAACGGGGTGGTGACGAAGCTGCGCACCTCCGTGCGGGCGGCGTGCTGCACCTGCGCGAACCGGTGCCGGACGGCGTCGACGCCGCTGACCACCTCGATCAGCTCGTCGATCGTGCGTCCCGCGATCGACGACCGGTACTCCTCGGCGAGCGTGACCAGCGCGAGTTCCGCGCTGCGCAGAGCGCCCCGCTGCTCGCTGATCAGCGCCCCGAGCGCGACCGCGGGCGGCGCCACGGAGAACTGCCCGTCCGGGCCGCACTTCACCAGCCCGTACGCCGTCAGCTGCGACAGCGCCGCCTCGACCGTCGCCGCGGGCATCCGCAGGGCGTCGCCCAGCTCGGCCGGCCCGGCCTGGGCCCGCCGGACCAGCAGGCCGTAGACCGCCTCGTCCTCGGGGCTCAGGCCCAACGCGCCCAGCATCGGTGGCTGCCTCCCTCTGCCCGCCGCGGCACGGAGAGTATGGGACATGCCCGCCGGTCCCGACCAGCCCGAAAGGCCCGGCCGGTCGTCGGGAAGGGCCCCGGGACGCTCTGTGTCCCGGGGCCCCGCCAACCACTTCACCGCAGGCCGTAGGCCCGGATGAGTTCCTGCCGGATGCCGAAGCCGGCGTCCGTCGTGGCGCTGGCACGCACCGACACGAAGCCGCCCGGCTGCTTCGGCAGCGTGAGCGAGCCGTCCCAGCGGTCGCCCGCGCCCTTACGCAGGGTGACCTTCCGCCAGGTGGCGCCGTCGTCGTAGGAGACGTCCAGCGTGACCGACGTCACCGTGCCGGTTCCGGTGCCGCCCGGCTGCGGCCCGGCCTTGACGCTGATCCGCTGGGTGGTGCCCGCCCTGACGTCGCCACGCAGGTCGGTCTCCAGCGCGTAGTCGAGCTGGAGCAGCGCGAACGGGATGAAGGTGTCGGCGTCGTTCGAGCCGGAGACGAAGTCCCACTCGGTGTGCGTGCGGGTGGAGAGCCGCCACTGCCCGGCCGGCCGCGAGGCGTCCAGCACCAGGCGGTACGGCAGCGTGCCGGCGGGCACCGGCGTCCACTGGAGGTCGGCGTTCCACTTGTTCTCGCCCACCAGCTTGTCGCCCTGGTAGAGCTTGAGGTTGGTCGGCACCGAGCCCCATTCCAGGTTGCCGCCGTGCTCCAGCACGTCGTCCGACGGGCTCCAGGCCTGCACGTTGAGGGTCATGTTGTCCCGGTAGCGGCTGTTGCGCACCCCGAACGCCCGGCTGAAGGCCGGCCGGACGGCCGGCGCGAACCAGTCCAGCCTGGTCGTGGTGCCCCTGGCGTACGTGTTCAGGTAGGCCGTGTCGGTCCAGCCGCCCTGGTCGTGCACCTCGTGCCAGACCACGTCGGGCGTGACCCACTCGGTGCGCGTGCCCGGGTGCGACTCGGGCTCCTGGAAGCCGAAGGAGGGGCTGAAGACCATGTCGTACCGGTAGCCGGAGCCGGGGGAGTCGACGGCCGCGTGGTAGCGGGCGTCGATGCGGCCCAGGTCCCGCTGCCGGGGGTGGTAGACGAGCGGCCGGTCCGGCACCTGTCCGGGCCAGACCCGGGCCAGGTCGTAGACGTGACCGGCGTACGGGACCCGGGTGACGGTCAGCTTCCGCGGCCCGCCCCGGGTCGCGGCGATCAGCTGCCTGCCGGCGTCGCGGTGCACCGTGGCGACCGGGATGGGGGACTCGCCGACGTACTCGTTGAGGATGCCGGTGCCGTCGTTGACGACCAGCAGCAGCTTCGCCCCGGCCGCCGCCGCGGCGGCGGCGCGCTCCGGCGGGCTCACCGCGTCGCTGCGGGTCACCACCACGGCCCGGCCCTTGACGTCGAGGCCGGCGTACTCGCCCGGGGTGCCGGTGCCCGCGTGGACCGGGCGCAGCGTCTCCGTGCCGGCGGTGACGGTGCTGCCAGGCTGGACCGTGGCGTCGATCGGGGGCCGGCCGGGGACGCGCAGGCTCAGCATCGGCTCGCCCTTGCGCCACCGCGCCGCCATGGTGAACGAGCCCTTGCGGACCGGCTCGGTGGGCAGGACGTACAGGTCGTCGTAGCGCACCGGCAGCTGGTACGCCGCGCGGAAGTCGTTGCCCTCGTCGTACCCGACCGTGTAGTCCAGCCGGCGCTGCCGGTCCTCGGTCCGCTCCGGGGTGGCGGTGTCGAGCAGGCGTGCCCGGCGCGCGTCCAGCACCACCTCCGCGTCGCGGTCCAGCACGGTCTCCGGGTCCACCAGCAGGGCGAACCCGAGGCGGTCGGGCCGCTCGCCGGGCACGTCGAGTACCGCCTCCACCGTGTAGGTCCCCGGCGGCAGCCGCAGCGCCCGCTCGCCGGCGACCGGGTACTGCCCGGGGTTGAGGTCGCCGGCCCGGTTCACCAGGACCGTCGCGCTGGCCGGCTTGCCGTCCCGGCCCACCAGCTTGATCGTCAGGTCGTGCCGCTCGGGCTCCTTGAGCAGGCCCAGCGCGGTACGGGTGACCGCCGCGCCGGTGGCGTCGCTGCCGACCAGGTAGCCGGTCAACTCACCGTGGGCGGCGCCGCGCGGGTCGCCCGTCACCGCGACGTCGGCGCTGCCGCCCGCCGGCACGGTCACCGAGGAGGCGCCCAGCGCGAACGGGCCGCCGCCGGTCAGGGCGAGGCCGAGGGTCACCGCGGTGGTGCCGGAGTTGGTGAAGGTCACCGACCGGGTGACCGGGGCGTCGGTCGGCTCGTGCGGCCAGTCGAAGTTGCCGAAGAACGCCGAGCCGGTGGCCCGTACGGTGGCGCGTACCGCCGCCGCCACGTCCAGCCGGCCGGTGCCCACCTGGTACGGCCGGTACTCGTCGGCCAGCCCCTTCGCGCTGCTCATCAGGGTGTCCTTGAGCTGTTGCCCGGACCAGTCGGGGTGTCTCTGGGCGAGGATCGCGGCGGCCCCGGACACGTGCGGCGTGGCCATCGAGGTGCCGTCCATGCTCTGGTACGCGCCCTCGCCGGCGGACTGCTGCGAGCGGGCCGCGACGATCCCGACGCCGGGCGCGGCGAGGTCCGGCTTGAGCGCGCCGGTGCGCGCCAGCGGGCCGGTGCTGGAGAAGCCCGCCAGCGCGTCCTGCTTGTCGACCGCGCCGACCGTCAACGCGCTGGGCGCGGTGCCGGGCGACCCGATGGTCTGCGGGCCGGAGTTGCCGGAGGCGACGACGAAGAGCGTGCCGTGCCGCGCGGACAGCGTCTCCACGGCGGCAGCCATCGGGTCGGTGCCGTCGGTCAGCGAGCCGTCGCCGAGGCTCATGCTGACCACGTCGGCCCCGGACTCGGCCGCCCACTGCATGCCGGCGATGATCCAGGAGTCCAGGCCGTACCCGTCGTTGTCGAGCACCTTGCCGACGATCAGGTCCGCGCCCGGGGCGACGCCGCGGTGCTCGCCGCCCGAGGCCGCGCCGGTGCCGGCGATCGTGGAGGCGACGTGGGTGCCGTGCCCGTTGACGTCCGAGGTGTCCTCGCCCGGCACGAAGCTGGCCTTGTCGTCGATCTGGCCGGCCAGGTCGGGGTGGCCGGGGTCGATCCCGGTGTCGAGCACCGCGACCGTCACCCCGCTGCCGTCGTACCCGGCGGCCCACGCGGCGGGCGCGCCGACCTGGGGCACGCTCTCCTTCAGCGCCGCCGTCACCCGGCCGTCGAGCCAGAGCTTCGCCACCCCGCCGCCGAGGGCCCTGGCCGGCGCCGTGGCCGAGGCGGGCGCGATGGTGGACCAGAAGGCCCGGGCCTGCTTCTTCTCGGTGGCCAGTGCCGCGCCCCGGATGCTGGGTAGGTCGCGGACCAGCTTCGCCCCGCGCGGTGCCGTCGGCTTGCCCGACCGCGCCTTCGCCGGGGTGTACGCCGCGATCAGCGGCAGCGTCGGGGTCTTCGCGTCGTCGTACCCCATCTCGATGAGGTCGGTGACGTTGAACAGCCGCCGGTCGAGCTTGTCGCCGTCCAGCAGCGGCAGGGCCTCGTCGGGCAGGACGTACAGGTCGTCGCCGCTCTGCCGGACGCGCACGCCGCCGGTGGCGTTGTCGGGCCGGTCGACCTCGGCGGTGGCCTTGCCGTCGGCGAAGGTGGTCACGGTGACCACGTCGCCCGTGATCAGGGTGACGGTGTGGGTGTCCCGGGTGGCGGCCTGGGCGGCGGGGGACGGGGCTGCCGCCGTCGCCGGCGCCTGGATCGCGGCGAGGCCGGCCGCGACCATTCCGGTCGCCGCCGCGGCGGCGGTGAGCCGCCGTCTCGCGCGACCCCAGGTGAAGGGCTGTGAGGGGGTTGGCATGCGATGGTTCTACCGTCGTCGTTCCGCCCCCGGGAACAGTTGACGTCGGCGGGGTTGCGCCACGGCGCGACTCCGCCACCGGCGCCGGTCAGAGTTCGAGCAGCACCGTGCGGGGGCCGACGTTGACGCTCTCGACCAGCATGTGGGCGCGGAAGCGGCCGGTCTCGACCTTCGCGCCCCGGGCGCGCAGCGCCTCCACGACCGCCGTCACCAGGGGCTCCGCGACCTCGGCCGGGGCGGCCGCCGTCCAGCTCGGACGGCGACCCTTGCGGGCGTCGCCGTAGAGGGTGAACTGGCTGACCACCAGGACCGGCGCGCCGGTGTCCGCCGCGGACCGCTCCTCGTCGAGGATCCGCAGCTCGTGCACCTTGCGGGCCATCGTGCGGGCGGTCTCGACGGTGTCGGTGTGCGTCACCCCGAGCAGCACCAGCAGCCCGTCGTCGATCGCGCCGACCACCTCGCCGTCGACCGTCACGGCGGCCCGGCCGACGGTCTGCACCACGGCCCGCATCAGTCGGCGACCGGCTCGATGAAGCCGCGCTCGACGAGGTGCGCGACGATCGGCCCGGCCGCCTCGGCCAGCTCGCCGGGGGCCACGTCGTGCGCGGCGGCGAGCAGGGCGAGCTGGTCGCGCAGCGGCAGCCGCCCGTCGGCACCGCCGATCAGGGCCAGGACGAGCGGGTCGATCTCCTCGGTCCAGCGCAGGCCGTGCGGCATGGCCAGCACCTGCCGGTCCACCGCCCAGCCCTCGTCGCCCATGGTGGCTTCCTGCCGCAGCTGGAGGCCGTCGGCGGCCCGGAAGCGGGCGGCGAGCAGCCCGTCGGTGTCGCGGGCGCGGAGCCAGTCCTGGCGGTCGAACCACGCGCCGACCCGGTCGCCGAGCGGCGCCTCCACCCGCTGGCGCAGGTCCTCCACCCGCACGACCGGGTCGTCGTGGCCGGAGCGGCGCAGTGAGACGATGCCGAAGCCGACCGCCTCCACCTTGTGCGCGTCGAACCAGTCCAGCCAGTCCGCCATCCGGCGCGGGTCGGCCGCCTCGCCGACGTCGGTGAGCCACAGGTTGACGTACGCCATCGGGTCGGCCACCTCGCGCTGGATGACCCAGGCGTCCAGCCCTGTGCCGGCGAACCAGCCGGTCACCCGCTCGCCCCAGTCCTCCCCGGCGACGTGCACCCAGTTGGCCAGGTACTGCATGGTGCCGCCCTCGGTGAGCAGGCCGGGCGCGGCGGCGGCCAGCTCCGCGCCGATCGCGTCGCCCACCCGCCCCGAGTCGCGGTAGACGTGCGTGGTGGTGCCGGGGCCGACCACGAACGGCGGGTTGCTCACCACCAGGTCGAAGCGCCGCCCGGCCACGGGGGCCACCATGTCGCCGCGGAGCAGCTCCCAGTCCTGGCCGTTGAGCGCGGCGGTGGTGGCGGCGAAGCGCAGCGCCCGCGCCGAGAGGTCGGTGGCGGTGACCCGCCGCGCGTGGCCGGCCAGGTGCAGGGCCTGCACGCCGGATCCGGTGCCCAGGTCCAGCGCGGCCTCGACGGGCCGGCGGACGGTCGCGCCGATCAGCGTCTGCGTGGCCCCGCCGATGCCGAGCACGTGCTCGGAGTGCAGCGGATGGCCGGGCCGGGCGCTGGCGGGCACGTCGGCGAGCACCCACCAGTCGTCCCCGTACGGCTCCAGGTCCACGCCCATCCGCAGCCCGTCGCCGTGCCGCTCGACCAGGCCACCGGCGAGCGCCTCGTCCAGCGACAACGGTGCCAGCGCGGCGGCCACGGCGGCCTCCGGCTCGGTCTGCTCGCAGATGAACACCCGGATCAGGGTGCCGAGCGGGTCGCGGTCCTCGGTGGCGCGCAGCGCGGCCCGGAAGTCGTTGCGGGCCACTCCGCCGGTGGCCTGCGGGCCGAGCCGGGTGGCGATGCCGTTCGAGGTGAACCCGGCCTGGGTCAGCGCGGTCCGCAGCGCCTCGACGCCGGCGGGGGAGAGCAACATGTCGTGTCCGTCCACGTCGCCATCCTGCCTGGTGCCCGGCGCCGGCATGCGGCCACCCGGGCGAACGTCCGGCGCGGGTGTCGCCGTACCGGGACCGATGCGCGTGTCCCGGTGCCCGCCGGCCCGGGTGGTGACAGCATTGTCGCCATGACGCTCGCACTGCCCATCGACCCCGAGGCCAACCGGCTGCTGGAGCGCAGCCCGCTGGCGCTGCTCCTCGGCATGGTGCTCGACCAGCAGGTGCCGATGGAGAAGGCGTTCTCCTCGCCGTACGTGCTGGCGCAGCGACTCGGGCGCGACCTGGACGCCCGGGAGCTGGCCGACCACGACCCGGAGGACCTGGTCGCCCTGTTCGCCCGGCCGCCGGCGCTGCACCGGTTCCCGAAGGCGATGGCGGCCCGGGTGCAGGAGGTGTGCCGGGCCCTCGTCGACCGGTACGACGGCGACGCCGCCCGGCTCTGGTCCGACGCGGCCGACGGCCGGGAGCTGCTGCGCCGCATCGGCGAGCTGCCCGGCTTCGGCGCGCAGAAGGCGCAGATCTTCCTCGCGCTGCTCGGCAAGCGGTTCGGGGTCACGCCGGCGGGCTGGCGGGAGGCCGCCGGCGGCTACGGCGACCCGGACGCCCACCGGTCGGTGGCCGACGTCACCGACGCGGACTCGCTGCGCCTCGTGCGCGAGTACAAGCAGCAGATGAAGGCGGCGGCGAAGGCGAAGGCCGCCGGGGGCTGACGCAACCGCACCGTCGGGGCGGTCGTTGTAGCCAGGATGGCGACGACGGGCAGCCGATGACGGACGAACGCGGCGGGCGGTTGCTGCGGCCGGAGGACAGCTCGCCCCGGGCCACCTTCCTGGAGCTCTTCTTCGACCTGGTCTTTGTCTTCGCGCTGACCCGGGTCTCGCTGCGCCTGGTCGACGGCACCGGAGGCTCCGTCGGGACGCTGCTCGCCGAGGTCGGGCGCACGGGCGTGCTCTTCCTGGCCCTGTGGCTGCTCTGGTCGATCACCACCTGGGTCACCAGCCGGTACGAGCCGGAGCAGCCGGTGATCCAGTTCGTCGTGGTCGGGACGATGTTCGGCGCCATGGTGATGGCCGTGGCGCTGCCCCGGGCGTTCGAGGACCGGGCGCCCTCGTTCGTGTTGGCGTACCTGGCGGTGATGCTCGTCCGCCCGATGGTCATCGCCGCGGCCCTGCGCCACCATCCGCGCCGCACGGTCCCGCTGCGGCTCTTCGCCTGGGCCGTCGCGGGGGCCGTGCCGTGGCTGGCCGGGGCGTTCGGGCCGGAGCAGCTGCGCCTGCCGCTCTGGACGCTCGCCGTGGTCGTCGACTACGCCGGCCTGCTGCTCGGCTGGCCGTTGCCCCGGCTGGGGCCGGCGCGCACCGCCGGCTGGCTGATCGCCGGTGAGCACCTGGCTGACCGGTACCAGCAGATCTTCCTCATCTCGCTGGGGGAGACCATCCTGGTCATCGGGCTGACCTACAGCGGCGCGGAGTTCACCGCCGACCGGGCCGGCGCCTTCGCGACCGCCTTCGCCACCACGGCGCTGCTCTGGCGGATCTACTTCCACCGGGCGGGTCACCTGCTCGCCGAGGCGCTGCGGGTGGCCCGGTCGCCCGGGCGGCTGGGCGCCTCCGCCAGCAGCACCCACCTGGTCATCGTGATCGGCGTGCTGAGCACCGCCGTCGGTTACGAACTGGTGATCGCGCACCCGCACGGGCGCACCGACCCGACCTGGCTGGTCTTCGTCGTCGGCGGCCCGGCGATCTTCCTGGCGGCCCGGGCCCGCTTCGAGTACGAGATCTTCGGCCGGGTGTCCCGGTCGCGGGTCGCGGGCCTGCTGGTGCTGCTCCTGCTGTCGCCGGCGCTCACCCTGGGGCCGCCCATGCTGGCGCTGGCGCTGGTCGCCCTGGTGCTGGCGGGGGTGGCGTCCGCCGACGCGTGGCGCAGCAGGGGCCGCCCGCCGGAGACGGCCGCGTCGCCGCTCGGGCACGGCGGGACCGGCGGGGGCGAGTTCCCCGCGCCGTGACCGGGCGGGTCAGGCGGCGGTCGGCCGGGAGAGGGCGGCCAGCGCCCGCCGGACGTCGGCGAGGGAGACCGTGGCCGAGTCGTCCAGGTCGGCCAGGCCGGCCTCGATCCACTGCCGCATGAGCGTGGTGACCCCGATGCCGCGCGCGTCGGCGGCGGCCCGGACCCGCTCGTACGTCTCCAGCGGCAGGCGCACCGAGCGGCTGACCATGGGGTTGTCGGTGTCGGGGGTGGGCAGCTCCACCGGCTGGCTTGCGTCGATCAGCTCCGCGAGCCGGTCACCGCCGCTGTGGAACTGCTTGGTCGCGTCGTTACGGTTCATCGTCACCGCCTCCTCATCGGCGAGATCTCCGCACGGCCTCGTCGTAGCGCTTCGCCTCGACGTCGCTCAGCTCACGGGCGGAGAGGATGTCCCAGTCGTTGTCGGTGCCGTCGGCCTCGGCGAGCAGCACGGCCAACCGGCGCCCCCGGCGGGCGGCGGCGTAGACGACCATCACGTCGTCGCCGAGGTGCCGGATCACCCGGCGGGTGCTGTGCAGCGCCTCCCAGACTTCCCCGGGCGTGACGTCGTAGACCCTCAGGTTGGCCAACGCCTCGTCGGTGAAACTGAACCTGCTGCCCACGGCGCGAGCGTACCACGCACGTAACACGGGGCCGGGTCGAGCGATTTTCGCTGATCACGCGCCGCAGGTGACAGGATGGGGCGTAACCCCCTCGAGGAGGCCCATGGTGAAGCGTCAGGCGTACCAGCCGATCCTGATCACCGACGCCTCGCGCAGTCAGGACGACCAGCTCACCAGCCGCCAGAAGCGCTACGTGCTGATGATGGGCATCCGGGTGGCCTGCGTGATCGTCGGTGCCGTCCTGGTCGGCGTGCAGGCCCCGCTGCTCTGGCTCTGGCTGCCGATGGTGGCCCTGGGCATGGTGCTCATCCCGTGGCTGGCGGTGCTGCTGGCCAACGACCGCCCGCCCAAGGAGAAGCACCGGCTGGCCAACCGGTTCCAGCCGCGGCACCGGGACGAGACCCCGCCGATGAGCCTCACCGCCGAGGAGCGCCCCCACAAGATCATCGACGCCGAGCCCTGACCCGACCCGACGCCTCCCGTCAGGAGGTGGGACGGGCGCCGATCTGGGAGACCGCGAGGGCGCCGAGGTCGCCGGCGCGGCCCAGCGCCACTGCCGGCGGCGCGCCGTCGAGCCAGGCAGCCAGCAGCCCGGCCGCGAACGCGTCCCCGGCCCCCGTGACGTCGACCACCGCCACCCGGCGGGCCGGCGCCACGGCCACCGAGGCGTCCCGGTCCACCCAGACCGCCCCGGCCGCCCCCTGCTTGACGACGATCCGTCGGGCGGAGGCCGACAGCGCCCGCCCCTGCGCCGCCGGGTCCAGCCCTCCGGCCAGCACCGTGGCCTCGTCGGCGTTGACCAGGAGCAGGTCGACCCCGCGTACCCAGGACAGGAAGGCCGCCGCGCCGACCCGCCGCAGCGGGGCCGCGGAGGCCGCGTCGACGCTGGTGCTCAGCCCGCGCTCGCGGGCGGCGGCCAACGCCCGCAGCCCCGCCGGCCGGGACTCGTCGTCCAGCAGGGTGTACCCGGACAGGTGCAGGTGCCGCGCGTCCGGCGTCGCCGCCAGCGCCGCGTCGACGTCGGCCGGGGCCAGCCGCAGGTTCGCGCCCCGCTCGGTGACCATCGACCGCTCCCCGGCCGTGGCCAGCACGATCACCGTCCCGGTGGCGCGGTCCGGGCACACCCGCGTCGCGCAGTCGACCCCCGCGCGCTCCAACTCGGCCACCCGGTCCCGCCCGGCGTCGTCGTCGCCGACGGCACCCACCAGCGTGACCGGTACGCCCTGGGCGGCGAGCCAGGCCGCGGTGTTGGCGGCCTGCCCGCCACCGCTGAACCTGATCGCCGCCGGCGTGTCGGATCCGGTGGCCATCGGCCCGGCCAGCACCGCCACCACGTCGGTGATCAGGTCACCGACGACGAGGACGCGGCCTGCGGTCATGCCCCGGCGCGGCGGGCGGCCGCGGCGACGGCGATCCGGGCCGCGAGGTCGGCGTTGCGCAGGATGATCCGGACGTTCACCGCCAGGCTCGCCCCCTCGGTCGCCGAGTGGAAGTGCGCGAGCAGGTAGGGCGTCACGGCCTTGCCGGTCACCCCGTCGCGCTCCAGCAGGGCCAGCCCGTCGGCGAGAGTCCGGTCGTGCAGCTCCGGGTCGAGCTGCTCGTCGGTCGGCAGCGGGTTGGCCACGATCAGGCCGCCGTGGTGCACGCGCTGCTGCTCCCGGGCCGCCAGCACGTCCGCGACCTGTTCGGCCGAGTCCAGCGACCAGTCCAGGTCGAAGCCGCCGTCGGTGATGAAGAAGCCGGGGAAGCGCCGGGTCCGGAAGCCGACCACGCCGACGCCGAGGGTCTCCAGCCGCTCCAGGGTCGCGCCCACGTCGAGGATCGACTTGACCCCGGCGCAGACCACCGCGATCGGCGTACGGGCCAGGGTGACCAGGTCGGCCGACTCGTCGAAGGTCTGCGCCGCCTCCCGGTGCACCCCGCCGAGGCCGCCGGTGGCGAACACCGCAATCCCCGCGGCGGCGGCCACCGCGCTGGTCGCGGCCACGGTCGTGGCACCGTCCGCGCCGGTCGCGGCGGCGAGGGCGAGATCGCGTACGGAGAGCTTGGCGACCCCGTCGACGGTGGCGAGCCGGGTCAGCTCCGCGTCGTCCAGGCCCACCACCAGCCGCCCGCCGACCATGCCGATGGTGGCCGGGACCGCGCCCGCGTCGCGGACGGCCTGCTCGATCTCGCGGGCCACCCGGAGGTTGTCCGGCCGGGGCAGGCCGTGCGAGACGATGGTGCTCTCCAGGGCGACGACGGGCCGCCCGTCGCGCAGGGCGTCGGCAACCTCGCTGCCGTAGCGGATGTGAAAGTCAGTCACGTCACCACCGTACGGCCCCCGGCCGGGCGACCTGAAGTGGACCGAGCGGGGGTGACCTGCCAGACTTGACGGTCGGAGGTGCAGAAGTGAGCACAGAGGTTCTCGAGCGTCCGGAGCTGAAGGACGCCGACACCGGTCCCGAGATGTTCCACTACGTGCGCAAAGAGAAGATCGCCGAGAGTGCCGTCATGGGCACCTTCGTCGTCGCGCTGTGCGGGGAGACCTTCCCGGTCACCAAGGCCGCCAAGCCCGGCTCGCCGGTCTGCCCGAAGTGCAAGGAGATCTACGACTCCTGGGGCGAGTGAGCGTGGGCGACCCTCCCGGTCGCGCACGTAACCTTCGCCGGTGACCACCTCCACCGCCCTGCTCCTCGCCGACCTCACCGGGGTGGCGGTCTTCGCCGCCTCCGGGGCCTCCGCGGCGGTGGCCAAACGGCTTGACCTCTTCGGCGTCGTCTTCGTCGGCTTCGTGGCCGCGCTCGGTGGCGGGATCTTCCGGGACCTGGCGATCGACGAGGCGCCGCCGCTGGCCTTCGGCGACTGGCGGTACGCCGCCACGGCCGCCGTCACCGCCGCCGCCGTCTTCTGGCTGCATCCGCAGTTCGCCCGGCTGCGCACCACCGTGCTGGTGCTGGACGCGGCCGGGCTGGCGCTGTTCACCGTCACCGGCACGGTCAAGGCCCTCGACGCCCAGGTGCCGGCGGTGGGGGCCTGCGTGATCGGCATGCTCACCGCGATCGGCGGCGGCCTGGGGCGGGACCTGCTCACCGCCGAGATCCCGGTGGTGCTGCGGCGGGAGATCTACGCCGTCGCCGCGCTCGCCGGCTCGATCCTCGTGGCGCTGCTGGACGCCCTCGGGCACGCCAACGCCGCCTGGCTGACCGCGGCGGCCGCGGTGGTCTTCCTGCTGCGCCTGGTGGCGCTGCGGCGGCGCTGGTCGGCGCCGGTGGCCACCCTGCGTCCGCCGCGTACGGGAACCCCCGGCACGCACCCCTGACACGCGTGGCGGATGTGACCAGCGTGGCGTCGGCTGGGTCGGACGGCCCGCGCTGGTTATGCTGAGTCGGCCTTCGCGGCACCATCTGCGCGGAGGCGTTTTCATGGGCGGCGGTACCCGTGGCCCTCGCCCGGGGTCCGCCGTCAGGCGGTCGGAGAGGAGCTTCCCGTGGCGGCCCGGTTGCCGGCGATCGAGACGTTTCCGGCACTGCGCGCATGGCAGCGCAAGGCACTCGTGGAGTACCTGCGTCGGCGGGACCCCGACTTCACGGCGGTCGCCACCCCCGGCGCCGGAAAGACCACCTTCGCCCTGCGGATCGCCGCCGAGCTGCTGGCCGACGGCACCGTCGAGGCGGTGACGGTGGTGGCGCCGACCGAGCACCTGAAGACCCAGTGGGCGCAGGCGGCGGCCCGGGTCGGCATCCAGCTCGACGCCGCCTTCCGCAACGCCGACCTGCACTCCTCCGCCGACTTCCACGGCGCCGTCGTGACGTACGCGCAGGTGGGCATGGCGCCGCAGGTGCACAAGCGGCGCACCCTCACCCGGCGCACCCTGGTCGTCCTCGACGAGATCCACCACGCGGGGGACAGCCGCTCCTGGGGCGACGGGGTGAAGGCGGCCTTCGAGGGCGCCGAGCGCCGGTTGATGCTCACCGGGACCCCGTTCCGCTCCGACGACAACCCGATCCCGTTCGTCAGCTACGAGCGCGGCGGGGACGGCCTGCTGCGCTCCCGCGCCGACTCGGTCTACGGCTACGCCGACGCGCTGCGCGACGGCGTCGTCCGGCCGGTGCTCTTCCTGGCGTACTCGGGGGAGACCCGGTGGCGCACCAACGCGGGGGAGGAGCTGGCGGCGCGGCTCGGCGAGCCGATGACCCAGGACCTCGTCGCGCAGGCGTGGCGTACCGCGCTGGATCCGGCGGGCGACTGGATGCCGCAGGTGCTGCGGGCCGCCGACGCCCGGCTGACCGTGCTGCGCAACGCGGGGATGCCCGACGCCGGCGGGCTGATCATCGCCAGCGACCAGCAGACCGCCCGCTCGTACGCGAAGCTCATCGCGCAGATGACCGGCGAGCGCGCGGCGGTGGTGCTCTCCGACGACGTGGGCGCCTCGGCGCGGATCGCGACGTTCGCGGCGTCCGAGCAGCGCTGGCTGGTGGCGGTCCGGATGGTCTCCGAAGGCGTCGACATCCCCCGGCTGGCGGTCGGCGTGTACGCGACCAGCGCCAGCACCCCGCTCTACTTCGCGCAGGCGATTGGCCGGTTCGTCCGTGCCCGCCGCCCCGGCGAGACCGCCTCGGTCTTCCTGCCCAGCGTGCCGCACCTGCTCGGGCTGGCCAGCGAGATGGAGGCCGAGCGGGACCACGTGCTCGGCAAGCCCAAGGACCGCGAGGGCTTCGACGACGACCTGCTGGAGCGCGCCCAGCGCGACGACCAGGCCAGCGGCGAGCTGGAGAAGCGGTTCGCCGCGCTCTCCGCGACGGCCGAGCTGGACCAGGTGATCTTCGACGGCGCCTCGTTCGGCACCGCCGCCCAGGCCGGCACCCCCGAGGAGGAGGAGTATTTGGGCCTGCCCGGGCTGCTCACCGCCGACCAGGTGGCCCTGCTGCTGACCAAGCGGCAGCAGGAGCAGCTCGCGGCCCAGCGCCGCCGGGCCGCCAGGCCGGCTGAGGCGGCCGCTGCGGCCCCCACGGCGCCGCCGGCACCGATGAGTGCCGCCCAGCGTCGGGTCGCCCTACGCCGCCAACTGAACGCCCTCGTGGCCGCCCGGCACCACCGCACGGGCCAGCCGCACGGGAAGATCCACGCGGAGCTGCGTCGCCTCTGCGGCGGACCGCCGAGCGCCCAGGCCACCATCGAGCAGCTCGAGGAACGCATCGCCACCGTGCAGACCCTCTGACGGCCCCCGCCGTCGCCGGTGCCCGGGATCGGGCGGCGACGGCGGGCAGACGCCGAAAGCCGGCCGGAGGCCCCCTCAGGGGGCCTCCGGCCGGCTATGTCGTGAGTTTGCGGATCTCAGTTCGCCATCAGATCGGCGCCACGCCAGCTGAACTCCGGGTCCGTCGCGAACCGCACGGTGATCTTCACGAGATCCTCCGCGTACTTGTTCGCGTGGTGCCCACAGAACACCAGCTCGCTCCCACCCGCCAGAGTGATCCGGAGCTTGCCGGCAGCATTGCAGCGGTCGCACCGTTCATCGGCGGCTGGGGGAGCCACCGTCTCGGGCGGCGGCGTGAGGGTCGGGGTCATCGCCTTCCTCCTCTGGTCGTCACCGATGAACACTCTCTTCGGTCTTTGCTCACCTATCGTGCAACACCCTGTCCCGGCGCTGCCTTCCCTGTGTGCCCGCGGGGGACCGAGGTCACACATGGCAGGGACAGTGTGCCGTGCACCAAGGGTGCCACGTCAACGATCACAATCGTGCAACCGAACGATCACCTTCCGACGTTGCACGCCAGGTGGTCAAAACGACACGTTCGGTTGACGATCGCGATCAGTCCAGGTAGTCCCGGAGCACCTGCGAACGCGACGGGTGACGCAACTTGGACATCGTCTTGGACTCGATCTGCCGGATGCGCTCCCGGGTCACCCCGTAGACCTGGCCGATCTCGTCCAGCGTGCGCGGCTGGCCGTCGGTCAGGCCGAAGCGCAGGCGTACCACACCCGCCTCACGCTCGGACAACGTCTGCAGCACCTGCTGGAGCTGATCCTGCAGGAGCGAGAACGAGACCGCGTCGACCGCGACCACGGCCTCGGAGTCCTCGATGAAGTCACCGAGCTGGCTGTCGCCCTCGTCGCCGATGGTCTGGTCCAGCGAGATGGGCTCCCGGGCGTACTGCTGGATCTCCAGCACCTTCTCCGGTGTGATGTCCATCTCCTTGGCGAGCTCCTCCGGGGTGGGCTCGCGGCCCAGGTCCTGGAGCAGCTCGCGCTGGATGCGGCCGAGCTTGTTGATGACCTCGACCATGTGCACCGGGATGCGGATGGTGCGGGCCTGGTCGGCCATGGCCCGGGTGATCGCCTGCCGGATCCACCAGGTGGCGTACGTGGAGAACTTGTAGCCCTTGGTGTAGTCGAACTTCTCGACCGCGCGGATCAGGCCGAGGTTGCCCTCCTGGATCAGGTCGAGGAAGGCCATGCCGCGGCCGGTGTAGCGCTTGGCCAGCGAGACGACCAGCCGGAGGTTGGCCTCCAGCAGGTGGTTCTTGGCGCGCTCGCCGTCCCGCGAGATCCAGCCCAGGTCCCGCTGCATCTCGCGGGTGAGCTTCTCCTCGCCCTCCTCGGCCGCGCGCAGCCGCTCGGCGGCGTAGAGCCCGGCCTCGATCCGCTTGGCCAGCTCCACCTCCTGCTCGGCGTTGAGCAGCGGGACCTTGCCGATCTGCTTGAGGTAGGCCCGGACCGAGTCGGCGGAGGCGGTCAGCTCGGCGTCGCGACGCGCCTGCTTGAGCGCCTCGGACTCCTCGTCGTCCCACTCGAAGTCGTTGTCGCTGGCCGAGTTGGCGGCGTCGGTCTCGGCGGCGCGGGTCAGCTCCGCCGGCTCCTCGACGACCACGTCCTCGATCTCCTTGGCGAGCTCCTCCGGGTCGATGTCGCCCTCGGCGCCCTCGCCCTTGGCCTTGCCGCCGGCCTTGGCCGGCTTGGCGCCGGCCGCCGCGACCGTCGCCTTGGTGGCCCGGGTCGACTTGGTCGCCTTCGCGGGCGCGGCGGCCTTGGCGGCCACCTCGGCGGTGGTGCCGGTGGCCTTGCGCGGGGCGGCCTTGCGCGGGGCGGGCGCCGGGGCCTCGTCCGCGGCGGGCGCCTGCTTCGGGGCGGGCGCGACGGCCTTCTTGGTGGTCTTGGCGGTGGTGGCCCGGGACGCGGGGGTGGCCGATCGGGCGGCGGCGACGCGGCGGCGGGTGCTCGCCGAGCCGTCGACCACCACGGTCACTCCCGCCTCGGAGAGCGCCCGCAGGATCTTCTTGGCCTGGGCCGGAGTCACCTCGGCGGACTCGACGGTGCGCGCGAGCTGAGCCGACGTGAGCTGGCCGCCGGCGCTCTGCGCGTGGGCGATCAGAGTGTCGGTGAGCGAGCGAACGTCGGCGCCGGTCTGGCGGGGTTCTGTCACGAATGACCTTCCGGAGGCGAAGAGCGAGCACGGCCGGGTCGTCCGACGCAGAGCGGGGCACCTTGCCGGGCGATGTGGTTGAGGGACCCCCGTGTCCCGGGCCGGCCGGTCGTGGCGGTCCGTCGCAGCGTGGGCAGGGGTGAATTGTAACGCCGTCTGCGGCGATCATCCCTCGCCGCACGGCGGACCGGCGGCGGGGACCGCCGATTCGACGTAGATGTGGACTTTGTAAGGATGGTACCGCGCGTGACCCGGAACACCCCGGCCGTGCGGGAAGGGGACGAACGATGGATCGCTCGGCGCCGGCGGAACTGCTGGAGATCGCGGTCGAGGTGGCCCGGGACGCGGCCGCCACGGCGCACCGGATGCGGGTCGAGGGCGTGTCGGTGGCGGCCACCAAGAGCACGGTCACCGACGTGGTGACCGCCGCCGACCGGGCGGTCGAGCGGCAGGTGATCGACGCGCTGCGCCGGCTGCGGCCGGGCGACGCGGTCCTCGGTGAGGAGTACGGGGCGGGGGAGACCGGCCCGGTCGCCCCCGGCGGCGTCCGCTGGATCGTGGACCCGATCGACGGGACCGTGAACTACCTCTACGGGATCCCGCACTGCGCGGTGTCGCTCGCCGCCGAGGTCGACGGCGAGGTGGTCGCCGGGGTGGTGCGCAACGTCAGCACCGGCGAGGAGTGGACGGCCACCGTCGGCGGGGGCGCCTGGCGCGACGGCGAGCGGCTGCGCTGCTCCACGGAGACCGATCTCGGCCAGGCGCTGGTCGCCACGGGGTTCGGCTACGACCCGGGGCGCCGGGCGCACCAGGCCCGGGTGGTCGCCGAGCTGATCCCGCACATCCGGGACATCCGCCGCTTCGGCGCCGCCGCGCTGGACCTCTGCCTGGCCGCGGAGGGGCGGGTGGACGCCTACTACGAGAAGGGGCTCGCCGCCTGGGACCAGGCCGCCGGCGCCCTGGTGGCCACGGAGGCCGGGCTGCTGGTCGCCGGGCTGGGCGGGTTGCCGGCCGGCCCGGACCTGGTGATCGCCGCGCCGGCGGCGCTGTTCGAGCCGCTGCACGACCGCCTCGCCGACCTGGACGCCTCGGGCGGTCCCTGACCGGCCGGTGCCGTGCCCCCGGCGGGACCGGGGGCACGGCGCGGTCAGTCGTCCTCGGACATCGGGCAGGACTCGGCCGGCGCGACCGGCGCGCCGAGGTCGCCCAGGGACTGGTTGACCTCGGTGGTGGTGGCGAGCTGCTGGAAGCCGCTGCCGAGCACCACGTCCACGACGTCGTCGGTGCGCTTGGGGTCGTAGTCCCACTCGGCGTTGTCGAGGAAGTACGCCCGCAGCAGGTGCGCCGAGCCGACTCCCTTCGGGCCGTAGCGCAGGACCGCGATGTCGTCGATCTGCTTCTTCTCGTTGCCGACCTTTTTGACCTGGAACTTGCGGTTGCGGAAGTCGTCCGCGACGGTGCTGGCCCGACCCGGCTCGTCGGTCGCGTTGTAGACGTTGATCTTGACGTCCTTGGATTCCCGCAGGGTCACGTCGGCCATCGGCCAGCCCTCCGGGCAACCTCCGGCGAGGCCGGCGCTGCTCTGGGTGTCGCGGACCAGCGCGACGACCACGAAGACGAGGGCCAGCACCGCCAGCAGGCCGACGACAACGAGTGCTCGCACTCGCGCAAAGCTCATCAGGGTGCTCCCCGGACAGTGGGTGGGTGGTGGCGGCCGCCGGTGGACGGGCCGCCCCGCCGGCCGTCGAGTACGCCGCTGAGGTTAACGGTTGTCCGGCCGTCGCGTGGAAACAGCCGGACATGCCGGCGCGCCATCCGGGAACCGGGTAGTACTACCCCTATCTTCGTGTCGCCTGAGTCACATTGGGAACAACTTCGCGTGCGGGGGCGTACATCTCAGCCACGAGGGCGGTATACATGCCTCGCCTAAAGGGGGGGTATGGTTCCGCGCTCGTCGGGTGTTCCTGCGGGATGCCTCCGTCCGTGCTGTCTTCGGGTCGGGTGACCGACACAAGTGGTGGCCGGCCAGCGGAACCGAAACAGCGTCGTCCGGCGTTACAACCGGAAGCGACAACATCGATATGGGAGAGTGAAACCGATGGCCACCGACTACGACGCCCCGCGTCGCGACGAGGTCGACCTCGGCGAGGACAGCCTGGAAGAGCTCAAGGCCCGACGCGTCGACTCACAATCGGGCGCCGTGGACGTCGACGAGGCCGAGGTGGCCGAGAGCTTCGAGCTGCCCGGCGCCGACCTGGCGGACGAGGAACTCACGGTCAAGGTGCTGCCGATGCAGCAGGACGAGTTCCGGTGCGCCCGCTGCTTCCTCGTACACCACCGCAGCCAGTTGGCGGTCGAGCGCAACGGCGACCTCATCTGCCGCGAGTGCGTCTGACACCGTGCGTCCGCACCAGCGGCGGCTCCCTCGTCGGGGCCGCCGCTGCCCGAGTCGCCGTGCGGCCACCCGGGGGACCTGCTTGACTCGTTGACGGGTGACCGTCATGTCGACGTCGGTCCATTCGGGAGGTCGCACCATGAGCGAGCGGAGCGAGTCCAGCGGCACGCGCGGCGCGGACCCGGGCCGGGTCGACGGCGCGGGCGACCCCGGCGCGCGGGACGCCCACGTCCACGCCGTGCCCGCGCGCGGCGCGGACGAGCTGGGCGCCACCGTGGCGGCCCTGACCGCCGACGACATCGAGCCGGCCCGCCGGCGGCAACTGCTCGGCCGCCTCGTCGGGCAGGCGCGGGCGCGTGGGCTGAGCGACCTGTTCAAGCCGAAGAGCGCGGTGCGCTGGATGGTCGACACGGTCGCCGAGATCGCCCCGCACGTGCCCGTACGCGACCTGGCCACCCTGCGTCGGCACTTCGACGGCCTGGACGGCGAGGCGCTGGCCGAGCGGCTGGTGCGCAACGCCGCGCGGACGACGGCCGGCATCGGCGCCGCCGGCGGTGGAGTGGCGGCGGTGGAGTGGACGGTCGCCCCGACCCTGCTCTCCGCGCCGGTCCTGCTGGCCGCCGAGACGGTCGCCGTGGTGGCGGTCGAGCTGAAGCTGATCGGCGAGCTGCACGAGGTCTACGGGGCCCCGGTGCCGAGCGGCGGCACCCAGCGGGCGGTCGCGCTGGTGCAGTCCTGGGCCGGCCAGCGGGGGATCAACCCGATGATGCCCGGCGTCGGGGTAAGCGCCGTGCTGGGCACCGCCGCGCGCAGGGAGCTGCGGGACACGCTGCTCAAGCGCTTCGGCCGCAACCTGACCACCCTCGGGCCCTTCCTCACCGGGGCGGCGGTGGCCAGCTACCTCAACCGCCGGGCCACCCGGACGATGGCGGACCAGCTCCGCAGCGACCTGCGGCGCCGGAGCCCGGCCCTGCCGGGCACCCCGCCGGCCCTCCCCGGCGACCGCTGAGGGGTGGTGCCGGGCAGGCGACGGCGCGGCCGGGCGCCGGGCGGGCTCAGGGGCGGGCGGCGTCGCGGGCGGCGAGGAGCGCCTCGGCCAGCTCGACCGGGCGGCGGGTGCTGACCACCCAGAACGGGGTGGGATCGGCCGGGTCGTCGAGGACCACCTGGACGGCGCCGGGGATCCAGGGTCTCTGCACCACGAACGCCAGCGGGTCGGCGCCGACCCCGAGCACCTCGCGCCGGCCGGCGGCGTCCAACGGGACGACGTCGGCGACGAACCGGACCGGCAGCCGGGCGTCGTCCACCCGCAGTTCGTCGTCGCGTACCGCGATCCGGATCCGGCCGAGCCAGGCCAGGCCGGCGACGGTCGCCGGCAGCAGCACCACGAAGGGCAGCCAGGCGCGGACGCCGGGCGCGCCCATCCAGACCTCCACGGCGAGCAGGGCGGCCGCGCCCAGCCCGCCCAGCCACAGCCACCAGGGCAGGCCGAGCCGCTCGGCGTGCTGCGGGGGCGCCGCGGCGGGCGGCGCCGGGGACGGCGAGGATGGTGACAGGCTCACTCCTGCGAGGGTACGGCGCACGACGGGCGGCCGAACCGGCAGGATGGCAGGGTCACCCCAGCAAAACGGACGGAAGAGGGGAACCGTGACCGACGTCGTACCCGTGCCCGTACGGCAGCTTGACCCCGAGCTGCCGCTGCCGGCGTACGCCCATCCCGGCGATGCCGGGGCAGACCTGGTGGCGGCGGCGGACGTCGAGCTGCCACCCGGCGGCCGGGCCCTGGTCCCGACCGGCGTGGCGATCGCGTTGCCCGAGGGGTACGTGGGTCTCGTCCACCCCCGTTCGGGGCTCGCGGCCAGACTCGGCGTGACGGTGCTCAACGCGCCCGGTACGGTCGACGCCGGCTACCGGGGTGAGATCCTCGTCAACCTGATCAACCATGATCGGGAGACACCGGCGAAGATCTCCCGTGGCGACCGGATCGCGCAGCTCGTCGTGCAGCGGGTGGCGCGGGCGGACTTCCGGCCGGCGGCCGAGCTGACCGCGTCCCGGCGCGGGACCGGCGGGCACGGCTCCACGGGCGGCCACGCCGGCCTGGTGCCGTCCCCCGCCGGTGGCGGGCCGGCAGCGGCCCCGGAGGCACCGGACGGACGGCGGGCGCCGGACGTGCCGGACGCCCGACGGGAAGAGCGGGACCGGGCAGACGGCCGGACGGAAGAGGTGGCAGGGTGAGACCGAACAGCGGAGGGTTGGCGCAGTGATCTTCTCCCGGAAGCGGGACAGTGCCGGACGGCACGCCCGTGACGAGCGGACGACCGAGGTCCTCGACTCGCACGAGGAGTCGACCCCGGCCCGCGGCCCGTACGACATCTCCGAGGCGCCCGAGGGGGTGCAGCGGCTCGACCTGGGCAGCCTGCACATCCCGGCGGTGCGCGACGTCGAGGTGCGGGTGCAGGCCGACCCGGAGGGCGTGATCCAGCAGGTCGTGCTCGTGCACGGTCCGAACGCGCTCCAGCTCGGCGTCTTCGCCGCGCCGCGCTCCGAGGGCATCTGGGACGAGGTGCGCGAGGAGATCCGCCAGTCGCTGTTCAACGACGGCGCGGCGGCCCAGGAGGTCCAGGGCGAGTACGGCATCGAGCTGCACGCCCGGGTGCGTACCCCGGACGGGCTGACCGACCTGCGCTTCGTCGGCATCGACGGGCCGCGCTGGATGGTCCGCGGCGTCTACCAGGGCGAGGTGGCCACCAACCCGGCCGCCGCCGGCCCGCTGGCCGAGTGCCTCGACGGCCTGGTGGTCGACCGGGGCCAGGAGGCCAAGCCGGTGCGCGAGCCGCTGCCGCTGCGGCTGCCCCGCGAGGTGGCCGACCAGGCGGTCGAGGGGGCGCCGGCCGACGGCAACCCCGCGCCCGCGCCCCGCGAGGCCTGACCGTCCGTCACGACGCGCCGGGACCGGCCCCGTCGGCGTACGCTGGCGGGACGGTTCCGGCGCCGCCGGGGCCGTCCCGGGTGCCGGCGTCGCGTCGGCTCAGCGTGGAGAGGGTGACGCGGAGGTCATGTCGACCGACGAGGGCCGGGGTCCGCTGCGCCGCATGCTGCGCCGGCTCACCGCGAGCGAGGCGGAGATCGAGGCGCAGGAGCTGCGTCGGGAGAGCGCCGAGCACGGCGGTGTCCCGGCCGGGCAGTGCATGCGGGGCCAGCTGGTCTCGGTGGCCGGGCGGCTGCGTACGGTCGTCTACACCCCGCGGACCAACCTGCCCACGCTGGAGGCGGACCTCTACGACGGCAGCGACGTGGTCACCCTGGTCTGGCTCGGCCGGCGGCACATCGCCGGGATCGAGCCCGGTCGCCACCTGACCGCGCGCGGCCGGGTGGCCCTGCGGGACGACCGCAAGGTGATCTACAACCCGTACTACGAGCTGGAACCGCCGAAGTGACCCGGTGGCCGCGGCGGACGGAAGGCGTGCGATGACGACGGGACAGCACCGGGCGGCACAGCCGGAGAGCGACCCGCAGGGCGAGGAGCCGCTGCCCACCCTCGCCGAGCAGATGGCCGACCAGCTCGGCGGCTGGCGGGGGCTGGTCGAGTCCAGCATCCCGGTGGTCGTCTTCGTGCTGGCCAACATCATCGGCGAGCTGCGGCCCGCCGTGATCGCCTCGGTGGCGGTGGCGCTCGTGATCGCCGGTCTGCGGCTGGCGCAGCGCCGGCCGGTCCGGCACGCGGTCAACGGGCTCTTCGGCGTCGCCGTCGGCGCCGCGATCGCCTGGCGCACCGGCGACGAACGTGACTTCTACCTCCCCGGCATCCTCTACGGCATCGGCTACGGGCTGGCCCTGCTCGTCTCGGCGGCGGTCCGTCAGCCGCTGGTGGGGTGGATCTGGTCGGTGCTGGTGGCCAAGGGCCGCTCGGAGTGGCGCGACGACCCGCGCCTGGTGCGGACCTTCACCGGGCTCACCGTGCTGTGGGGCGTGGTGTGGCTGGCCAAGGTGGGCGTGCAGGCCGGGCTCTACCTCGCCCACCAGGACACGGCGCTCGGCGTGGCGCGGCTGGTGCTGGGCTACCCGCCGTACGTGCTGCTGCTGCTGATCACGGTCTGGACGGTCCGGCGGGTGACCCGGGAGTCGGAGCCCGAGGCGCTGCCCGGCGGCTGAGCCGCCTCAGCACCACCCGGCGGCTGAGGCCGCCCCAGCGCCACCCGGCGACTGAACCGCAGGCTCAGCGCTGCTCGCGGGTGCGTTCGACGCTGTCCGCCCCGAGCACCACCGCGCGGACCGCGTCCTCGACCTCCGCGGTGCACACGAAGATCAGCTCGTCGCCGGCCTCGAGCGAATCGTCCGGGGTGGGCACCAGCACCCGCTTGCCGCGCAGGATCGCCACCAGCGCCGAGTCGCGGGGCAGCGGGACGGCGCGCAGCGGCTCGCCCACGTACGGGGCGGTCGGCGGCAGGGTGATCTCCACGAGGTTCGCCTCGCCCTGCCGGAAGGTCATCAGCCGGACCAGGTCGCCGACGGTGACCGCCTCCTCGACCAGGGCGGCCATCACCCGCGGCTTGCTCACCGCGACGTCGACGCCCCACTGCTCGGTGAAGAGCCACTCGTTCTCGGCCCGGTTGACCCGGGCCACCACCCGGGGCACCGCGAACTCGGTCTTGGCCAGCAGCGAGACCACCAGGTTGACCTTGTCGTCCCCGGTGGCCGCGACCACCACGTCGCAGCCGGCGATGTCGGCCTCCTCCAGGCTGGCCAGCTCGCAGGCGTCGGCCAGCACCCAGTCGGCCGCCGGCACCCGGTCCGGCCGGAGCATCCTGGGCTGGCGCTCGATGAGCATCACCTGGTGGCCGTTGTCGATCAGCTCCTGCGCGATCGAGCGGCCCACGTTGCCCGCGCCAGCGATGGCGATGCGCATGCTCAGAGCCCTCCTTCCGGCGGCGTCGCCGCCACCGACGTGACCGTCGCCGCGATGTCGTCGGTGACCAGCATGAAGAGCTGGTCGCCCTCCTGGACGACGCTGGACGGGGTGGGCAGCGTGCCGATGCCGAAGCGGATCAGGTACGCGACCCGGGCCCCGGTGGCCTCCTCCAGGGCGCGCAACGGCCGGGCGACCCAGTCCTTGTGCACCGGCACCTCGACGATCGACACGGTGCTCGTCGGGTCCCGGAAGATCTCCACGTTCCCCTCGGGCACCAGGTGCCGCAGCATCCGGTCGGCGGTCCACCGGACGGTGGCCACGGTGGGGATGCCGAGCCGCTCGTAGACCTGCGCGCGGCGCTGGTCGTAGATCCGCGCCGCCACCCGGGACACGCCGAACGTCTCCCGGGCGAGCCGGGCAGAGATGATGTTGGAGTTGTCGCCGCTGGAGACGGCCGCGAAGGCGTCCGCCCGCTCGATGCCGGCCTGCCGCAGCACCTCGCCGTCGAAGCCGGCGCCGGTGACGGTGATCCCGGCGAAGTCGGGGCCGAGCCGGCGGAAGGCGTCGGCGTCGTGGTCGATGACCGCGACCGAGTGCCCCCGGGACTCCAGGCTGTAGGCGAGGGTCGAGCCGACCCGGCCACAACCCATGATCACGACATGCACCGCGTCCCTCCTCAAGGTGCGCAACGCCCGGCCCGGTGAACGTGCCGTCTGCGAGCCTGCCACGTTCCCGGCGCGGGCGCGGACCGACGGTACTCCGCCGGTCCGCCCCGCCGCGATCGACCACCCCGCGACGTCCATCAGGGTGGTCGTACGCTTGGCGGTTGTGGCCAGACCCACCTCGCTGCTGAAGCGGCTGCTGCTCGGTCGACCGTTCCGGTCCGACCGGCTCAAGCACACCCTTCTGCCCAAGCGCATCGCGCTGCCCGTGTTCGCGTCCGACGCGCTCTCCAGCGTCGCGTACGCGCCCGACGAGATCCTGCTGACCCTCTCCATCGCCGGCGCCTCGGCGTTCCTCTTCTCGCCGTGGATCGCCCTGGCCGTCGTGGTGGTGATGCTCACCGTCGTGGCCAGCTACCGGCAGAACGTGCACGCCTACCCCTCCGGCGGCGGCGACTACGAGGTGGCCACGGTCAACCTCGGCCCCCGGGCGGGGGTCGCGGTGGCCAGCGCGCTTCTGGTCGACTACGTGCTCACGGTCGCCGTCTCGGTCTCCTCCGGGGTGGCCAACCTGGGCTCGGTGGTGCCGTTCGTGGCCACCCACAAGGTGCTGATCGCGGTCACCGCGGTGGTGCTGCTCACCGCGGTGAACCTGCGCGGCCTGCGGGAGTCCGGCACGGCCTTCGCCATCCCCACGTACGGCTTCATCATCGTGATGGTCGGGATGCTGCTCACCGGCCTGGTCCGGGTCTTCGTGCTCGGCCACGACCTGCGCGCGCCCAGCGCCGGCCTGGAGATCCAGGCCGAGCACAGCGTCACCGGCTTCGCCCTGGTCTTCCTGCTGCTGCGCACCTTCTCCTCGGGCTGCGCGGCGCTGACCGGGGTGGAGGCGATCTCCAACGGGGTGCCGGCGTTCAAGGCCCCGAAGAGCCGCAACGCGGCCACCACCCTGCTGCTGCTCGGCACCATCTCGGTGGCCATGCTGGTCGGCATCATCTGGCTGTCCCGCCTCACCGGCCTGCAGTTCGTCGAGGACCCGAGGCTCCAGATCATCTCCGGCCCCGAGGGGTACGTGCAGAAGACCGTCACCACCCAGCTCGGGGAGACGGTCTTCGGCTCCGGCTCGGTGCTGCTCTACGTGCTCGCCGGGGTCACCGCGCTGATCCTCTTCCTGGCCGCGAACACCGCGTTCAACGGCTTCCCGGTGCTCGGCTCGATCCTCGCCCAGGACCGCTACCTGCCCCGGCAACTGCACACCCGCGGCGACCGGCTGGCCTTCTCCAACGGCATCGTCTTCCTGGCCGTCGCCGCGATCGTGCTGATCGTCGGCTTCCAGGCCGAGGTGACCAAGCTCATCCAGCTCTACATCGTGGGCGTCTTCGTCTCCTTCACGCTCTCCCAGGCCGGCATGATCCGGCACTGGAACCGGCACCTGAAGACCGCGCGGGACCCGCAGGCGCGCCGGCGGATGCTCCGCTCCCGGGCGATCAACACCTTCGGCATGGCGATGACCGGCGCGGTGCTGATCGTCGTGCTCGTCACGAAGTTCCTGCTCGGCGCGTGGATCGCCATCGCCGCGATGGCGATGATCTACGTGCTGATGCTGGCCATCCGCCGGCACTACGACCGGGTCGCCGA
Source organism: Micromonospora sp. DT178 (assembly GCF_049841695.1). Taxonomy (NCBI): domain Bacteria; kingdom Bacillati; phylum Actinomycetota; class Actinomycetes; order Micromonosporales; family Micromonosporaceae; genus Micromonospora; species Micromonospora sp. DT178. The sequence continues at coordinate 122,594 of NZ_JBNCKV010000003.1, read as the reverse complement.
GGAGTTGACCCCGCCGGACGAGGGCCGCGCCGTGCTGCCCGCCCGCAACCACGCCGTCGTGCTGGTCAGCAAGCTGCACAAGCCGACGCTGCGGGCGATCGCGTACGCCCGGGCCACCCGGCCGGACACGCTGACCGCGGTGACCGTCAACGTCGACGAGAAGGACACCCGGGAGTTGCAGGCGGAGTGGGAGCGGCGGGACCTGCCCGTCCCGCTGACCGTGGTCGACTCGCCGTACCGGGAGATCACCCGCCCCATCCTGGACTTCGTGGCCGGCGTCCGCCGGGAGTCGCCGCGCGACGTGGTCACGGTCTTCATCCCGGAGTACGTGGTGGGGCGCTGGTGGGAGAACCTGCTGCACAACCAGAGCGCGCTGCGCCTGAAGGGCCGGCTGCTCTTCGAACCAGGGGTGATGGTGACCAGCGTGCCGTGGCAGCTCGCCTCGACCGCCGGCAAGGACCTGGACCGGCTGGACGCCACCCTGAGCCGGGGCCCGGCACGCGGCCCCCGGGTCGCGCCGCGCGGCACCCTGCCGCCGAGCGTCCCGCCCGTCGTGTCCGCGCCGCCCGGCGAGAGCGGCCCGAGTGGTGGAGGTGAACGGTGACCGCGCACGGGAACGGCCGGGGGCTGGAGGAGGCCGAGCGCGTCGAGCTGACCGTCGGGGCGGTGGCACCCGGCGGGCACTGCGTCGCGCGGGTGGACGGCCAGGTGGTCTTCGTCCGGCACGCGCTGCCCGGCGAGCGGGTGGTCGCCGAGGTCACCGAGGTGCACAAGGGGTTCGTCCGGGCCGACGCGGTGAGCGTGCTCGAGGCCGCGCCGGACCGGGTCGAGCAGCCGTGCCCGTACGCGAAGCCGGGCCGGTGCGGCGGGTGCGACCTGCAACACGTCGCCCCGGCCGCCCAGCTCGACTGGAAGGCGGCGGTGGTGCGTGAGCAGCTCACCCGCCTCGGCGGGCTCGCCGACGCCGAGCTGGACGCCCTCGGCGTCCGGGTCGAGGCGCTGCCCGGCGGGCCGCTGGGCTGGCGCTCCCGGGTCCGCTACGCCGTCGACGGGGCGGGCCGGGCAGGGCTGCTCAAGCACCGCTCGCACGAGGTGGTCCCGATCGACCGCTGCCTGATCGCCCACCCGGCGATCCGGGAACTGCCCGTGCTGGCCCCGACCGGGACGCGCTGGCCGGACGCCGACGCGGTCGAGACGGTCGCCTCCACCGGCGGGGACGTGGCCGTGACCGCCGTCGCCGAGGGGGTGCCCCGCACGGTGAGCGGCCCGGAGCGGGTCCGCGAGGTGGCGGCCGGCCGGGAGTGGACGCTGCCGGCGTCGTCGTTCTGGCAGGTCCATCCGGCCGCCGCCGACACACTGGTCGACGCCGTGCTGGAGCTGGTCGACCCGCGCCCGGGGGAACGGGCCTGGGACCTCTACGGCGGGGCGGGGCTCTTCGCCGCCGCGCTCGCCGGCCGGGTCGGCGAGGCGGGCCGCGTCACCCTGGTCGAGTCGGCGGCGCAGGGCGTCGCCGCCGCCCGCGAGAACCTGCGCGACCTGCCCCGGGTGGAGGTCGTGCCGGCCCGGGTGGAGACCGCGCTGGCCCGCCGCCGGATCACCGGCCCGGTCGACGTGGTGGTGCTCGACCCGCCGCGCTCCGGCGCGGGCGCCCGGGTGGTGCGCGACGTGGCGGCCGCCGGGCCGCGCGCGGTGGCGTACGTGGCCTGCGACCCGGCCGCCTTCGCCCGCGACGTGCGCACCTTCGCCGGGCTGGGCTGGCGGCTGGCCGCGCTGCGCGGCTTCGACCTGTTCCCGATGACCCAGCACGTCGAGCTGGTCGGTCTGCTCCTGCCGCCCGACGGAGCCGCCCGCTAGCCTGACGCCATGAAGATCGTCGGGCTGATGTCGGGGACCTCCTACGACGGGGTGGACGTGGCCGCCGCCGAGTTCACCCTCGACGGGGACACGCTGCTGCTGCGCCCGCTGGGGCACCGCGGCCTCGACTACGACGACGGGCTGCGCGAGGCGATCGGCGCGCTGCTGCCGCCCGGGAGCACCACCGTCGAGGCGGTCTGCCGGCTGGACAACCGCCTGGGCGAGGTCTTCGCCGAGGCGGCGGCCCTCGGCGTCGAGCTGGCCGGCGGCGTGGTCGACGCGGTGGTCTCGCCCGGGCAGACGGTCTTCCACTGGGTCGCCGACGGACGCGCCCGGGGCACCCTGCAACTGGGCGCGGTGGCCCGGGTGGCCGCCCGGGTGGGCGTACCCGTGCTCAGCGACCTGCGCTCGGCGGACGTCGCCGCCGGCGGGCAGGGCGCGCCCCTGGTCCCGGCGTTCGACGCGCTGCTGCTCGACCCGGCGGACGGCGCGGCCCCGCGCGCCGCGCTCAACCTGGGCGGCATCGCCAACCTCACGGTCCTCGCGCCGGGCGCGCCGGTGCTCGGGTACGACGTCGGGCCCGCCAACGCGCTGCTCGACGCGGCGGCCCGGCGCCTCCTGGGGCGGCCCTGCGACCTCGACGGCGCCCACGCGGCGGCCGGTCGGGTGCACCCCGGCCTGCTCGACGCCCTGCTCGCCGAGCCCTACTACGCGGCGCCGCCGCCCAAGTCGACCGGCAAGGAGCTGTTCCACGCCGGCTACCTGGACGCCCGGCTGGCGGCCCTCGGCGAGCCGGTGCCGGCCGACGACGTGCTCGCCACCCTGACCGAGCTGACCGCCCGGGTGGTGGCCGCCGAGTGCGACCGGCACGGCGTGGCGGAGGTGGTGGTGGCCGGCGGCGGGGTGCGTAACCCCACGCTGACCGCCCGGCTGGCCGCCCTCGGGGCGGGGCGCTGGCGGCTGCGCACCACCGACGAGCTGGGGGTGCCCGCGCAGGCCAAGGAGGCGTACGCGTTCGCGCTGCTGGGCTGGCTCTCCTGGCACGGGCTGCCCGGCGCGCTGCCCTCGGTGACCGGCGCCGCCCGGGCCGCCGTGCTGGGCTCCTGGACCCCGTCCGGGCCGGCGTACCGGGGCGCCCCGGCCGTCCCGGCGCCCCGGCGGCTGCGGGTCGCGGCCTGACTCCCGCAGGCGCCCCGACCGGCCGCGATCCATCCGGGGGCTGACCAGGCGCTCAGCACCCCCGGCCGGTGGGCGGGCGTGCGGGCCGGGCTGCGGAGTACCGGGCGGCCGATAGACTCTTGCGTCATGAGCGTTGAAGAGGGCACGGTCCACCACACCGGGCTGCTGGCCACCGTCCGGGGTCCGCAGGACGTCAAGCGGATGTCCGCCGAGGAGTTGGACGTCCTCGCCGCCGAGATCCGGGACTTCCTGATCGCCAAGGTCTCGCGCACCGGCGGGCACGTCGGTCCCAACCTGGGCGTGGTCGAGCTCACCCTGGCCATGCACCGGGTCTTCGACTCCCCGCGCGACCGGCTCCTGTTCGACACCGGCCACCAGGCGTACGTGCACAAGATCCTCACCGGGCGGCAGACCGGCTTCGACAAGCTGCGCCAGCGCGGCGGCCTCTCGGGCTACCCGAGCCAGGCCGAGAGCGAGCACGACCTGATCGAGAACTCGCACGCCTCCACCGCCCTGTCCTACGCCGACGGCCTGGCCAAGGCGTACGCGCTGCGGGGCGAGCAGCGCAGCGTGGTCGCCGTGGTGGGCGACGGCGCGCTCACCGGCGGCATGTGCTGGGAGGCGCTGAACAACATCGCCACCGCCCGCAACCCGCTGGTGATCGTGGTCAACGACAACGGCCGGTCCTACGCGCCGACCATCGGCGGCCTCGCCGACCACCTCTCGTCGCTGCGGCTCAACCCCGGCTACGAGAAGGTGCTCGACACCGTCAAGGAGGCGCTCGGCTCGACGCCGCTGGTCGGCAGGCCGATGTACGAGGTGCTGCACGCGGTCAAGCGGGGCATCAAGGACGCGGTCGCCCCGCAGGCGATGTTCGAGGACCTCGGCATCAAGTACGTCGGCCCGGTCGACGGGCACGACGTGACCGCGGTCGAGTCGGCGCTGCGCGCGGCGAAGAACTTCGGCGGCCCGGTGATCGTGCACGCCGTCACCCGCAAGGGCTACGGCTACCGCCCGGCCGAGGAGGACGAGGCCGACTGCCTGCACGGCCCGGGCAGCGCCTTCGACATCGAGACCGGCAAGCTGGTCGCCGCGCCGTCGGTGAAGTGGACCCACGTCTTCGCCGACGAGCTGGTCGCGATCGCCGACGAGCGGCCCGACGTGGTGGGCATCACCGCCGCGATGGCCGAGCCGACCGGCATCGCCAAGCTGGCCCGCAAGCACCCGAACCGGGTCTACGACGTGGGCATCGCCGAGCAGCACGCGGCCACCTCGGCCGCCGGCCTGGCCCTCGGCGGGCTGCACCCCGTGGTGGCGGTCTACGCGACGTTCCTCAACCGCGCCTTCGACCAGGTCCTGCTGGACGTGGCCATGCACCGGCTGCCGGTGACCTTCGTGCTGGACCGGGCCGGCATCACCGGCCCCGACGGGCCCAGCCACTACGGCATGTGGGACATGTCCGTCTTCGGGGTCGTGCCGGGCCTGCGGATCGCCGCGCCCCGCGACGCCGCCACCCTGCGCGAGGAGCTGCGTGAGGCGGTGGCCGTCGACGACGGCCCCACCATCGTCCGCTTCCCGACCGGCACCGTCGCCGCCGACCTGCCGGCCGTGCGCCGGGTCGGCACCGTCGACGTGCTGGCCGAGTCGGCGCGCAAGGACGTGCTGCTGGTGGCGGTCGGCTCCTTCGGGCACCTGGGCATGGAGGTCGCCACCCGGGTCGCCGGGCAGGGCTTCGGGGTGACCGTGGTCGACCCGCGCTGGGTCCGCCCGGTCCCGGCCGAGCTGGTCGAGCTGGCCGCCGGGCACCGCCTCGTGGTCACCGTCGAGGACGGCGTCCGGGTCGGTGGCGTCGGCGACGCCCTCGCCCAGGCGATGCGGGACGCCGACGTCCGGGTGCCGCTGAAGGACCTGGGCGTACCGGCCGACTGGCACCCGCACGGCACCCGCGCGCAGATCCTCGCCGACCTCGGCCTGACCGCGCAGGACGTGGCCCGCGACGTCACCGGCTGGATCTCCCGGCTGGACGTCGAGCCCGTCGAGCCGGTGATCACCGCCGACGACGCGACCGCGCAGAACTGAGCCTGCGACCGCCGACGGCGGGTGCCCCGGGAGACCGGGCCACCCGCCGTCGGCGTCCCGCGTGCCGGTCAGCGACCGCCGAGGGAGCGGTAGTGCGTCTTCTCCGCCTCGGCGAGGCTGAACGTCTCCGAGCGGGTCGGCATCGGCACCACGACCAGCCCCGGCCGGTCCACCAGCCGGAGCGTGTCCGGCGGCGTCGACAGCGAGCTGTCGGCGGTCGGCCGCCAGCTCAGCACGGCCAGCGGCTGCCCCGGCACCGGCAGCGTGTACGTCTGCAACGGGTTGGCCCGGTCGGCGGGGGAGACCACCGGCGTGCCCCCGTCGGCGGGGCGGTAGACCACGGCGGTCATCGTGCCGTCGGCCGTCTCCCAGCTCAGCTGCTCCAGCTCCGCCGGCTCGCCGCCGCCGAGGGCGACCTCGCCCAGGGTGCGTACGGTCAGCTTGGTCATCGGCCAGGACGACGGCACCGAGCGCGGCGCGTCCCGGTCGCCGATGCGCCGGGGGACGCTGCCGAACGGGCCCTCCTCGCCGGCGAGCGCGCAGGTGTCCAGCCCCGTGAGGGCCCGCTTGCCGGAGCCGCTCTCGTCGCGTACGAGGGGGTAGCGCGGGTCGGTGGTGCCGGTGCCGAGGTCCAGCAGCCGGTCGGCGGCCCGGCCCCGGGGCAGCGCCTCGGTGGCCCGGAGCGTGGCGGTCACCGGCACCGCCCGGCAGGCCGGCACGTCCACCGGCTCGGTGAGGCCGTCGGTGTGCCGCAGGGCGCGGCCGTCCGGCCCGAGCAGCCGCTGCACCCGGCCCGACGTGAGGTAGCGCCGCCCGTCGGAGGTGTGCACGGGGAGCACGTCGGAGTAGACGAGGTAGCCGGGGTCGGTGTATTCGGCGGCGCGGGTGACCGCGTACCGGCCGCCCTCGGCGGTGACCTGGAGCAGCCAGGAGGCGCTCTCGCCGGGCACGTCCGCGGCGACCAGGGCCAGCGGCGCCCCGCCGACCTCGCCGGACCAGAGGATCCCGGACGTGGGCAGGTGCACCCGGTCGTCGGCCGGTGACCGCCAGTCGCGGACCGCCTCCGTCACGGCCGACCTGACGGTGGTGTCGCCCGCCAGGGTGCCGCGTGGCGGCCAGACCGTCAGGTCGCCGTCCAGGCTGTCGTAGCCGACCCGCAGGTCGCCCGGCTGCCGGTCGGCCACCGGACCGCAGGCGGTCGCCGTGAGCAGCAGGGTCAGCAGAGCGGTGGCCGTGATGCCGCGCCGGCGGACTGGAGCCACCTGTACGCCCCCTCGATCGCCTCAGCCGTCGTTCAACGGAAAGCGCCATAGTACGAGATGTCGGATCACCGGGACGCGCCACCTCGCCCACCGTCCGTGCGCAGGTGGCGGGCGGTGACCGACGCCGACCACAGAGGACACTGCCGTGGTTTCAGGGTGAATGTCCCGCTCGGGTAGACTCCGCCGACTGTGACGCCTGCCGAGACCCGCGCCGAATCCTGGTCGGAATCCGACGCCGCCGCGGCCCCCGCGTCCGAACCCGTGGCGCCGCCCGTGGGCGACGGCGCCGGTGACCGTACGCCGGGCGGGGCCGCCCCGGCCGACGGGGCCGACGCCCCCGGCGCGGCCGTGGCCACCGGAGCGACCGACGCCACCCCCTCCGGCGAGGCCGGCGGGGCGGCCGGCGCGGCCCGGCCGCGGCGGTGGACCCGGCGACGGCAGGACCTCACGGTCTTCGGCTTGTTCCTGCTCGCTGCGGTGTGGGTCACCAGCCAGATCTGGGTGGACCCGGCCGGCCGGGTGGCCTCGCTCTACAGCAGCGACCCGGCCCAGGTGCAGTTCTTCCTCGCCCACTCGGTACGCGTGGTGCTGCACGGCGAGTTCCCGTTCTTCACCGAGCAGTTCAACTACCCCGACGGGGTCAACCTGATGGCCAACACGGCCATCCTCGCGCTGGGCATCCCGATGGTGCCGGTGACGCTGCTCTTCGGGCCGGCCGTGACCTTCGTGGTGCTGGTCACGCTCGCGCTCGCCGGCACCGCCTCGGCCTGGTACTTCGTGCTCTCCCGGCACGTCGTGCGCAGCCCGCTGGCGGCGGCCGTCGGCGGCTGGTTCTGCGGGTTCTCGCCGGCGATGCTGTCGCACGCCAACTGGCACCCCAACATCATCTCGCAGTTCCTGCTGCCGTTCATCGTCTGGCGGGTGCTGGTCATCACCCGGTCCCGACGGCCGTGGCGCGACGGCGTGCTGCTCGCCCTGATGGTCACCGCCCAGGCGTTCATCAACGAGGAGATCCTGCTCTTCACGGCGCTCGCCTGCGGGGTGTTCCTGCTCGCCGTGCTCGCCCAGCGGCCCGCGCTCTGGTCGGCGGCGTGGCGACCGCTGGCCAAGGCCCTCGCGATCTGCACGGTGCTCGCCGGGTCGCTGCTGGCGTACCCGCTCTACGTCCAGTTCGCCGGGCCGATGGCGTACCACGGCCTGAGCGACGCGGTGCGCGACTACGGCAACGACATCGCGGCCTTCTTCGCGCCCGGCTCGCCGACGATCGGCGGCGACGAACGCGCGAACGTGAACCTCGCGCCGAACTACTCGGAGGAGAACGCCTTCTTCGGCTGGAGCCTCGCCCTGATCGCCGTCGGCATCGTGGCCTGGCTGCGCCGGGAGATGCTCGTGCGGGCGCTCGCCGCGACCGGGGCGTTCTTCGCGGTGCTCTCCCTCGGCGAGCGGGTGTCCTGGTGGGACCGCGAGCTGTTCACCGGGCCCTGGGAGTGGCTGGTCCGGCTGCCGCTGCTCGACGCGGTGGTGCCCACCCGGTTCGGCCTGATCACCAGCGTGGTGGTGGGCATCCTGCTGGCGCTCGCCGTCGAGCGCTCCCGGACGCTGCCGGTCGAGCGGCGGACGCTGCGTACGCTCACCGTGGCCGGGCTCGTCCTCGCGCTGCTGCCGATCGCGCCGATGCCGCTGAAGGTGACCTCCCGCCCGCCGGTGCCGGACTTCATCACCGCCGACCGGTGGCGCGGCTACGTCGGTGAGGACCAGACCCTGGTGCCGATCCCGGTGCCGAACATGGGGCACACCCACGGGATGCGCTGGGCCGCCTCCACCAACCTCGACTTCAAGATCCCCGGCGGCTACTTCCTGGCGCCGCGCAACGGCAACACCGGCGACCCCGGCCGCTTCGGCGGCCGGCCCAGCGGCGTGGGGCGACTGCTGGAGGAGGTCGCCTCGACCGGCCGCATCCCGAAGCTGGACGACCGGCAGCGCCGCCGCTCACTCGACGAGCTGCGGCACTGGCGGGCGGCCATCCTGGTGCTCCCGGTCGGCCAGCACCACTCCGAGCAGCTGCGGCGCACCGTCGAGCAGCTGGTCGGTCCCGGCCGCCGGGAGCTGGACGTCTGGGTCTGGGACGTCCGGGCGCTGACCGACCAGCCGACCTGATGACCGCACCGGCGGCGACCGGCACCGCCGAGGCGGCACCCGCCCGGCGGTCCCGCCGGCTGCCGGTACGCACGCCGGACGCGCTGGTCGTCGCCGGCTACCTCGGCCTGGCGGTGCTGCTCACCTGCGGCCAGTGGGGTCGTCCGGGGCGGCTGTTCCACCAGGCGGGGGACCAGATCCTCTTCGAGTGGATGCTGGCCCGCGCGGCCCGGGCGGTGACGGGCCTGGAGAACCCGCTGTACGGCGCGCAGCTGAACGCCCCGGACGGGGTCAACCTGATGGCCAACACCTCGGTGCTGGGCCTGGGCGTGCCGCTGACGCCGGTCACCCTGATCTTCGGCTCGCAGGTCGCGTTCCTGGTGGCGGTGGTCTGCTGCCTCGCCGGCACCGCGACCGCCTGGTACGCGCTGCTGCGCCGCCGGCTGGTCGACTCCCGCGCGGCGGCGGCCGTCGGCGGGCTCTTCTGCGGCTTCGCCCCCGGCATGGTCGCGCAGGCCGGGGCGCACCTGCACATGGCGGCGCAGTTCCTGGTGCCGGTGATCCTGGCGCTGGTGTTCCACCCGGACCCGCGCCGGGTGTGGCGGCACGGCACGCTGCTCGGGCTGCTCGTGGCGTACCAGCTCTTCCTCGGCGAGGAGGTGCTGGTCTTCCTGGTCCTCGCCGCCGGGACGTTCGTGCTGGCGTACGCCGTGGCCGACCGGGCGACGGCGCGCCGGCTGGCGCCCGCACTGCTCGGCCGGCTCGCGGTCGGGGTGGCGGTGGCGCTGCCGCTGCTGGCGTACCCGCTGTGGTTCCAGTTCTTCGGCCCGGGCCACTACCGGGGGATGCCCTTCCACGCGTACGGCTACCAGCTCGACGCCGCGTCGTTCACCGCCTCGGCGCGACAGACGGTGCTCGGCGACGACCACCTGCCCGGCCTGCTCGCGCCGAACCCCACCGAGGAGAACTCCTTCTTCGGCCCGGGGCTGCTGGTGCTCGCCGTGGTGATCGTGATCTGGCTGTGGCGCCGGCCGCTGGTGCGCGCGCTGGCCGCCTGCGGGCTGCTCTTCGCGCTGCTCTCGCTGGGCGAGCAGGTCCGCCTGGACGGCACGTCCACCGGCATCCCCGGGCCGTACCGGCTGGTCGCCGAGCTGCCGCTGCTCGACCACGCGGTGCCGGCGCGCTTCCCGCTGGTCTGCGTCCCGGTGCTGGGCATCCTGCTGGCCCTGTCCCTGGACCGGCTGCGGCCCCAGCCGGCGGCCGGAGCGCGGGCGGGCGGCGTGCCGGTGCGGCTGCTGTGGGGCGGGGCGGTGGCCGCCGCGCTGCTGCCGCTGACCCCCACCCCGATCCGGACCGTGCCGGCTTGGCCCGTGCCGGCGTTCGTGGCCGAGGGCGGCTGGCGGGCCCACGTCCCGCCGGGCCGGACCCTGGTTCCGGTGCCGCCGGTGACCGGCGCCGGGGTCAGCCCGGCGATGCTCTGGTCGGCCCGCACCGGGCTGGCCTTCCCGGCTCCGGGCGGCTACTTCATCGGCCCCCGGGCCGCCGACGATCCGGCCGCCCGGTGGGGAGCCCCGGACCGCCCCACCGCCGCGCTGCTGCGCCGGGTGGCCGAGACCGGCGAGGTGCCGGTGGTCACCGACGAGCACCGCCGGCAGGCGGTCGAGGACCTGCGGCACTGGCGCGCCGCCGTGGTGGTCCAGGGCGGCCTGCACCACGGCGACCCGGTGCGCCGTACGGTCGACGCGCTGCTCGGGCCCGGCCGGGAGGTGGCCGGCGCCCATGTCTGGGACGTCCGCCCGCTGGTCGGCTGACGTCCCGGCCTCGCGCGCCCGCCGGCGCCTCCCGCCGGGCGACGGCTCAGCCCCGCCCGCCGGTCGGGCGACGGGCGACGGCTCAGCCGACGAGCGGCCGGACGTCCCAGAGCCACACGTCGTCGACGCGCTGGGGCGGGCCGATCAGCGCGGTCATCAGCTCGCGCAGGGCCGCCTCGCGGGGATGCGCGCCGAGGACGACCACGGACGCGCGCCAGAAGCGCAGGTCCTCGACCGCCTGGCGGCGGTTCTCGTCGGTCAGCGCGGGTACCGCGTTCTTGTCCATCGTGGAGTAGACGAGGGTGCTGGTTGGCCGGTTCGGCGCGCCGAAGACGCCCTCGCCCAGCTCGTTCGGCCCGATGAAGTAGCCGCCGGGGACGGGGAACGCCTGCTGCGTCAGCGCGCTCCAACGCAGCGTGGGCAGGCCGTGCACGTTGCTCGGGATCGGCACCGGCACCAGGGTCCGGCCCTCCGGCACGTACGGGCGCCAGCCGCCGGCGGTGATGAAGTGCGGCGGCGGGTCGACGGGCTGCGCGGGCAGCGGACGCGGGAACAGCGGCAGCACGGCGAGCGCGACGGCCGCGTATCCGACCGGCCGCAGCCATCGGCGGCGCGGCCCGGCGGCGTCGACGGCGTCGTCGCCGGCGCGGGGGGCCGGCACCGGCGGGCGGCCGTAGCCGGCGACGGTGTCCCAGGCCAGGGCGAGCAGCACGCCCAGCGCCGCCGCCACCACCAGGGCCAGCCGGGTCGGCATCATCATCTCGACCAGCGGCAGGTCGTCGGAGACGTAGGCCCACGGGCCGTCCGTCTCCGTCTCCACCCCGTTGATCCGCACCTTCGGGCCGATCGAGGCCACCGTGAAGACCACCACCAGCACCGCGAGAATCCGGGCGGCGAGCGAGCGGCGGACCAGCAGCACCAGCGCCACCAGCGACAGCAGCACCAGCGGCCAGCCGAACCAGGTGTTCTGCTCGGTCAGCCCGATGGTCTTCTCCACCGCCTCGTCGCCGGCCACGGTGTCGCGGGCGAAGGTGACGAAGGCGGCCAGGTCCTCGCCCCAGCTGTGGAACACCCCGCCCTGCAACCCCCGGTAGGACTGCGGGCCGTTGAACTGGAACCAGATCGGGTAGGCCGTCAGCAGCAGCGCCAACCCGCCGCCGACGCCGAGCGCGGCGGCGAAGGTGCCGGCCACCGCCCGCGTCCGCGCCGGCCGCATGATCGCGTACGCGAGCACGACGACCAGGCAGGCCAGCGCGGTGAGCAGCAGCATCTCCTCGTTGATGAAGATCTGGTACGCCACCAGCAGGCCGAGCACGAGGCCGTTGCGCCGCCACCGGCCGGGCTCGCCGAGCCGGAGCACCCGCACCACGATCAGCGGCAGCAGGAAGTTCGAGACGAAGTTGGGCTGGCCGTTGGCGTGGTGCACGATGCCCGGCGCGAAGCCGAGGAACGCGCCGCCGACGAAGGCCGCCGCGCGGGAGCGCACCAGGTGCCGCGACAGCATCCAGTACGACGTGCCGGCGGTCGCGGCCAGCGCGCCGCCCAGGTAGAGCGCGTACATGACCTGCGGGCCAAGGAGCATGGTCAGCGGCGCCAGCGGCAGCGTCACCCCGAGCAGCGAGGTGTTCGCCATCATGTTCACCCCGTCCGGGGCGTTCTGCCGCTCGGTGAACAGCGGGTTCTCCAGGTGCCGCACCGAGTACGCGCCGTGCGAGAAGAGCCACTCGAACCAGCTGTGGTCGGTGGGCAGGTGCGACGACACCCGGTTCTGCACGTCCACCCAGTAGTTCAGGCACACGAAAACGCCGAGCAGGACATAGGCTCCGATGGCCAGTACGTCGGCGCGGGAGGGCCTGCGCCGGGGCCGGCGCGTCGGCTCGGCCGCGACGGGCTCGGAGACGGAGTTCAGCGAGGGGTCTACCACCGGCACAGCCACGACGCGCCATCGTACAGGCGCTCGGGCGTCGCTTTTGCCGGGCCCGTGCCCCCACGGCCGATTTGCCGGTCCGCCGGAGGCCACGGTGTGACGGGGAGGACGCCACGTGACGCTGATCGACCTCGGCGAGCAGCGGGACACCGCGCTTCCCTCCGGCCCCGGCCCGGGCCGCCTTCTCCGCCGGTGGGCTCCGGCCCTGGTCGCCCTGCTCTGCCTGCTGACGCCGGCCGCCGCCGCGCCCTGGCCCACGCAGCCGCCGAGCGCCACGGTCCCGGCCAGCCCGGACGCGCACGCCCTGTTCGTCGACGAGGTGCTCCTGGTGGCCGACTCGTCGGGCCCCGACGCGGTGCCCGACGGGGACCCGGTGCCGCGACTGGCCGCCCACCGGCTGCCCTCCGGCCGTCCCCTGTGGCGGGTGCCGATGCCCGCACCGGGGCGGGTGTTCCACGCCGTTCGGGTCGGCGACCTGCTGGCGGTCGGCCTGGCCGGGGACCGGACGACGCCCCAGGTCGTCGGGCTCTCCCTCGGCGACGGCGGGGTGCGCTGGCGCGTCGAGGGGCAGTTGCGCGGTGCCACCCCGGCCGGGAACCTGCTGCTCTGGGGCTCCGACGGGTCGGGCGCGTCCGTGCTGCGGTCGGTGGATCCCGCGGGCGGCGCCGTCCGGTGGTCGCAGCCGCTGGCCTCCGAGGACGCGCTCCTGTCCCGGCGGGACCAGCGGGTGAGCCTGCTGACGGTGCTCGCCGGCGGCCGGCTGGAGCTGCGCGACCCCGACACGGGCGCGGTGCGCGCCGCGACGGCCGTGCCCGGCCGCTCCCGCATGCTGACGGTCACGGAGGAACTGGTGCTGCTCACCGACGACAGCGGCACCCTCAGCGGCTACGAGGTCGCCACCCTGCGCCGGCGGTGGGGCGTGCCCCGTGGCCCGGCCGACCAGCCGGAGGCGTTCGACTGCGGCGTCCTGATCTGCATCGAGGACGGGTCGCCCGCCATCCGGCTGCTCGATCCCGCCACCGGCGCCGTGCGGTGGCAGACCGAGAACGCGGCGCTGTGGCCGGCTGCCGTCGAGGGCCGGCTGCTGGCCGTCCGGGGCTCCTCGGGCGGCGACGCGGAGCACGTGCTGCTCGACGCCGCGACCGGTCGGCCGGTGCGGCAACTGGGCCGCTGGCGGGCCGGCGCCCCGGGGATGCTCTCGGCCGACGGCACGACCATGCACCGTCGGCAGCGTGACGGGCGGTACCTGGTCGGCCGGATCGACGAGCGCGGGGAGGGCGTCCGGGTGCTGGCGGCGCTGCGCGGCGTGGTGGGGGGGTGCGGCGCCCACGGGTCGGTCGTCGTGTGCCGGCACGAGGGTGGTGGGTTGGGCGTCTGGGAACTGCCCGGCGACCGGGACCGGGAGGGGCGGGCGTGACGCTGATCGACCTCGGCGAGCTGCGCGACGAGCCGGGTCGGGAGGCGCCGCCGCCCCGCCCGCCGCGCGCCGTCGGCAGGCCGCTGCGGGTCGCGCTGGTGCTCGCGTTCCTGGTGGCCACCGTGGCGGCGGCCGCGCCGGTGCCGGCACGGATCGCGGTCGTCGTGCCGGCCCGGCTCGGATCGGAGGCGTTCCCGCACGGCGACCGGCTCTACGTCGTCGAACCGGCCGAGGGGGAGCCCGAGGGGACCGTCGAGGTGCGGGCGTACGCCCTGCCCGAGCGGGCGCCGACCGACGACGCCCCGCCCACTCCCGTGTGGCGCGCCCGGATCGTGGCGGAGGGCCGGTTCTGGCAGGTCCAGACCGGGCCGGGGACGGTGCTCTTCTCGGTCACGGGGGACCAGGACGACGGGCAGACGCTCGCCCTCGACGCCGGACGGGCCGCGAACGCTGGCGGCAGCCCGGCTACCCCTGGTGGGACCCGTCCGGGAACCTGCTGATGCAGACCGGCGGGGTGGCGGGTGGCGCCGTGCGGTCGGTGGACCCGGCCTCCGGGCGGGCGCTCTGGTCGGTGCCGACGTCGCCCGAGGCCGCGACGTACAGCCTCCGCGACGGGCGGGTCGAGTGGATCGTGCTGGCCCCCGCGAAGGGGCGGGTCGAGGTGCGCGACCCCCGCTCCGGCGCTCTGGTGCACGCGGCGGACGTGGGCCTCGGCGAGGCGTCCGGGCACGCGGTGGTGGCGCAGGACCTGTTGCTGGTCGTCCGGCCGCCCGCGGGCGCGGTGACCGCCTACGGGCTGGACGGGCTGCGGCGGCGGTGGGAGGCGCGCGTCCCCATGGTGGAGCACGTCAACGAGTGCGGCGAGCTGTTGTGCGTGCCCGGAGGGAACAGGCTCGTCGCGCTCGACCCGGCGACCGGCGCGCTCCGGTGGGTCGGCGAGCGGTGGCTCGGGGCGCTGTCGGCACAGGGCGGCCGGCTCCTGGCGATCGCGCCCGGTGGCGGCGGCGAACGGTTGGGCGTGCTCGACGCGGCGACCGGTCGGGAGGTGGCCGACCTGGGCACCTGGCAGCTGCTGCCCTGGTACGCCGACGAACGGCTCCTGGCCGTGCGACCGGCCGTCGCCGGTGGCGGGCTGGTGGTGGCCGAGTTGGACCTCGCCGCGGGCCGGGCCCGGGTGCTGGACGTGCTCCGCGACGTCTCCGGGGACTGCCGCAGCCGGGCCGACACGGTGGTGTGCCGGCTGCGCACCGGCGAGTTCGGCGTGTGGCGCTACCGCGACTGAGCCCGCCGCGTGGCGACCGGTGCCGGGCGCGCCGCCGGGGTCACCAGTTGGGCTGCTCCGGCGCCGGGGGAAGCGGCACGCCGGGCGGCCGGAGCACGTACGCCACCCCGCCGCTGCCACCCTGCCAGGCGGCCTCGAACCGGTCCCGGTCGACGGTCCGGCGCACCGCGTCGTCGTCGGGGGCGTACGGGTCGTTGAGCACCGGCGCGCCCGTGGCGGTGAAGCCCACCAGCACCATCAGGTGCCCGGCGGTGTCGTAGTCCAACCCGGGCACCTCGCCCACCCGGAACGCGGCGGAGACGATCAACGGGATGCCGGCGGCCACGAACGCCTCCGCCTCGGTCAGCGACCGCAGCCGGGTGACGAAGGCGTCCACACCGTGCAGGCCCGCGTACGCGGTGTTGAACGGCCAGTTGCCGGCCCCGGCGAAGGCGTGGTCGTAGCAGTGCCGCGCGGCGTGCACCACCACCGGGCGGGGACCGGCCGGGTCCACCCAGGCGTACCGGGCCGGGGCCGGGGCGGCGTCCCAGAAGGCCAGCACCATCGAGGTGCAGGTGGGGCTGCACCACGAGTCCCCGCCGCCGCCCCACTGCAGGTGGGCGCCGGCGTGCAGCCGCTGCGAGTACCGCGGCACCTCCAGCACCGTGCCCCAGGCGGCCGGGATCGTCGCGGCGGAGCCGCCGGCAGGCGTCGGAGCCGGCGCGCGGGACCCGGGCCCGGCGACCGGGGCGGGCCCGGCCCCCACCGGCGGGGCGCCCTCTCCGGTGGGCCGGGACGGCCCGGTCGCGGCCGTCGGGCGCGGGCCCGCGGCGACCGCCCCGACCGCGCGCAGCACCGGGGACGCGTCGGCGTCCTCCGGCCGGAGCAGGGTGACCCGGACCTGCCAGCCGGTGACGGTCGCGCCCGTGACCACCAGCGTGTCCGTGTCCACCCGGGCGTCGGCGTCGCGCTGCCCGGGCACGGAGGTCCGGCGGATCACGTGGTCGTCGGCCGCCCAGTCGGCGAGGACGTACCACCCGGTGGCCGGTGCGTCGTCGCGCCAGCCCCGCAACTCCACCCGCAGCCAGCAGTCGCCGGGGGTGTCCCCGTTCCACGAGGGCACCACGTCGCGCACGGCGAAGTCGACCGGCACGGGCGGGGACGTCCAGCTGCCGGCCGCGTACCGGCGGGTGCGGCCGTCGGCGTCGGTGTGGTCGAGCCGGTCGACCGGGTCGGCCAGTTCGAGGCCCTGTCCGCCCGCGCGCAGCCCGGACAGGCTGCCCAGCCCGGCGTCGCCGGGGAGGCGGAAGCCCCGGTAGGTGACGTCCCGTCGGATCGTCGGCGCCGCGTCGGTCATGCGTCTTCCCGTCCGTCGTGAAGGTTGCCGCCAAAAGCATCGCGTACGACGAAGGTTTTCTGCAACGGGGTCGGACCGGGACGGCGGGTGCGGCCCGGTTTGGCCGCCGGCACTAGGTTGTGGGTGGTCAGGGGCGCGAGGAGGCCGGGATGCGGGTACTGGTGGTCGAGGACGAGCGCAACCTCGCCGACGCGATCGCGCGGGGGCTGCGCAAGCGGGGCATGGCGGTGGACGTCGCCTACGACGGCGACAGCGGCCACGAGATGGCGTTCGTCACCCGGTACGACGTGGTGGTGCTGGACCGGGACCTGCCCGGCATGCACGGTGACCAGATCTGCGCCGAGCTGGCCGGCTCCGGCACGCTCACCCGGGTGCTGATGCTGACCGCCAGCGGCACCGTCGCCGACCGGGTGGAGGGGTTGCAGCTCGGCGCGGACGACTACCTGCCGAAGCCGTTCGCCTTTGACGAGCTGGTCGCCCGGGTGCAGGCGCTCGGCCGCCGGGCCACCCCGGCCGCGCCGCCGGTGCTCGAACTCGCCGATCTGGTCCTCGACCCGGCCCGCCGGGTGGCCACCCGGGGCGGCCAGCCGGTCGATCTGACCAACAAGGAGTTCGGTGTGCTCTGCGAGCTGCTCAAGGCGCGCGGCGCGGTGGTCTCCAGCGAGGAGCTGCTGGAACGGGTCTGGGACGCCAACACCGACCCGTTCACCACGATCGTCCGGGTCACCGTGATGACGCTGCGCAAGAAGCTCGGCGACCCGCCGCTGATCGAGACGGTGGTCGGAGCGGGCTACCGCACGGCGGAGGCGTCGGCATGAGCGCGAGGAGTGAGCCGGTCTTGCGAGCCCCGCAGTCGCGAATGAAGGTGGCACGGTGAGCGCGAGGAGTGAGCCGGTCTTGCGAGCCCCGCAGTCGCGGACGGCGGCCGGCGCCGCGACCCGGCGGGCCCGGCTGCGGCCCACGCTGCGACTGCGGCTGACCCTGCTCAACGGGGTGCTGCTGGTCGGCGCGGGCGCGATCCTGGTGCTGCTGGCCTGGCTGCTGGTCCGGGACGCGCTGCGCCCGACCGACGAGCTGCTGCCCGGCACCACGGTGGTGCTGGCCGACGGCCGGTCGCTGGACGCCGCGCAGTGGCAGCACCAACTGGTCGACGCCGCCAGCGCGGAGCTGCTGGCCAAGGGCCTGGTGGCGCTGCTGGCGATCAGCGTCGTCGGGGTGGCCGGGGCGTACGCGGTCGCTGGCCGGGCGCTGCGTCCGCTGCACCAGGTCACCGCCACCGCCCGCCGGTTGGGGGAGACCACCCTGGACCAGCGGATCGGCTACTCGGGCGCCGACGACGAGGTGGCCGAACTGGCGGCGACCTTCGACGAGATGCTGGACCGCATCGCCGCCGCGTTCGAGGCGCAGAAGCGCTTCGTGGCCAACGCCTCGCACGAGCTGCGGACCCCCCTCGCGGTGATGCGTACCGAGATCGACGTGACGCTCAGCGACGACGAGGCGGACGCCGCCGAGTACCGCCGGATGGCCACCGTGGTCCGGGACGCCTCCGAGCGGGCCAACGGGCTGGTCGACGCCCTGCTGGTGCTCGCCCGCAGCGAGGCCCAGGCGGGCCGCCGGCTGGGCCGCCGCACCGAGTGCGACCTCGCCGCCGGCACCGCCAACGCCCTGTCGGCGGTACGCCGGGAGGTGGAGCGGATCAAGCTGCGGGTGCAGACCTCGCTGGAGTCCGCGCCGGTCGTCGGCGATCCCGGGCTGCTCGACCGGCTGGCCGGCAACCTGATCGAGAACGCGATCCGCTACAACCACCTGCACGGCCGGCTCTGGGTGCGCACCGGTTCGGACGGGTGCCGGTCGTGGCTGGTGGTGGGCAACACCGGCTTCGAGGTGGACCAGGCCGACGTGCCCGGCCTGTTCGAGCCGTTCCGGCGCGGCGGCCGGGAGCGTACCGGCGCGCGGGGCTCGGGCCTCGGGCTCTCCATCGTCCGGGCGGTCTGCGACGCGCACGGCGGCACCGTGAAGGTGATCGCCCAGCCCGGTGGCGGGCTGGAGGTCACGGTGACCCTGCCGGCGGCGGAGGCCGCCCCGGCCGTCACCGCCCAGGAGCCGGTCGCCCGGCGGTGACGGGCCACCCCGGGGGTTGCGGGCCGGGCGGGCCCGGTGGAAGGATCATGGCGTCAGCTCGAGGACCGGAGGGGGGGTGCGTCGATGTTCACCGTCATGATCTCCGCGCCCCGTCTCGCCGGCTGACTCTCCCGTACGCGGGGCGCCTCCATCCTCAGCGGAGGAACCTGTGTATCCACGGATCCACCACGTCAGTTCCGACTGTCACGACACCCATGCCCGCTCCGGCTCCCGGCCGGCGGTGCCCGGGCACGCCCGGCAGGACCCCGGCGACCCGGCGGTGCTGCCGCCGCCGGGCGGTACCACCCCGAACGTCTTCTTCCCGCAGGTGACCGAGGCCGAGGCGGCCAGGGACCGGGCGCCCGCCCGCCCCGGACCGGCCGGCCGGAACCGGGAGCGGGAGGTCGCGCGGGTGCTCGGCCCCGCCGCGGCGGAGCGGGCGGGTACGACCATCGAGGAGGTACACCCGTGAGCGCACGGATCCACAACATCAGCATCGACTGCCGCGACACGTACGCGCTGTCCGGCTTCTGGGGGCAGGTCTTCGGCTGCTCCCGCCAGCCGGACGACTTCCCCGGCGACCCGGAGGCCATGCTGCTGCCCCCGGGTGGCCCGGAGGTGCTCTTCGTGGCGGTGCCCGAGGGCAAGGAGGTGAAGAACCGCCTCCACCTCGACCTGGAGCCCACGGACCGGACCCGGGACGAGGAGGTCGCGCGTCTGGTGGCCCTCGGTGCCACCCAGGTCGCCGACCAGCGCCGCGCCGACGGCTCGGGCTGGGTGGTGCTCGCCGACCCGGAGGGCAACGAGTTCTGCGTGCTGCGCAGCGCCGCCGAGCGGGCCGCCACGGCGGGCTGACGCGAAAGGGGCCCGTCCACCGTCGTGGGCGGGCCCCCGCCGCTGCCGTACGGGTCAGGACTTCTGCTCGACCTGCCCCCGGATGGTGGCGAACTCGGCGTGGGCCTGCTGGCCCGTCTTGAAGTAGATGATGACCATGCCGACGCTGCCCTTGTCGCTCCACACGCAGACGCCGAGCGGCACGTCCTGCGCCTTGGCGTCGCCGCACTTGGCCTCGCCGCCGAGCGGGCCCGGGTCCACGGAGCTCATCTCGCCCAGCCGCACGTCGCTGGTGCGCGCGCCCCTGATGGTGTCCTCGAGCGTCCTTGCCGGGTCCGGGTTCAAGCCGGACGCGGCGGCGATCATCACGAGGTCCTTGTCGGCGGGGGTGCCGTAGAACCCGCCGACGGTGCTGGTGGCCTCGGGGATCGCCTTGTTGAGTTCCGCCTCGAGCTGCCGGGCGCCCGACTGGAGGGCCGGGTCGGTCGCCTTGGGCCGCCCGGCGAGGGTCGCCGGGGCGACGACCCGGATCCGGGTGGCGTCGACGGTCTCCTTGACCTCGTCCTTGACGGCGAAGGCGGCGATCGCCGCGCCGCCCAGGCAGAGCACCAGCACCACGGCGAGCGAGATCAGCACTATCTTGCCGGCGTTCGACTTCCGCGCGACCGGCGGGCCGCCGTAGGGCGCCCCCGCAACGCCCCCGGGCGGCGGCTGGGCGAACCCACCGGCCTGGGGCGGCGGCCCGTACGCGCCCGATTGCTGCGGCGGTCCGTACCCGCCCGGCTGCGGGGGCAGCGGGTCGTACCCGCCGGCCTGGGGCGGTGGCCCGTACCCGCCGGCCTGCGGGGGTGGCCCGTACCCGCCGGCCTGGGGCGGTGGCCCGTACCCGCCGGGTTGCGGGGGCGGGTACGAGCCGTACGGGCCGCCCCCGCCGTCCGGCGGCGGGTAGGAGTTGGCGGGTGGGTAGGACATCGGTCAGCTCCGGGTCTGCGCGAGGGGATTGGTGGTCCGTGCGACCCCGCCCGACGCGCCGCGTCCACTGTGGGCGGCGGCGCGCAACGGGCGGATGCCGGTCAGTACTTCTGCTCGATCTGGCCGCGGATGGCGACGAACTCCGCCGCCGCGGCTGCCGACGAGGAGAAGAACATCACGATGAGCCCGACGCTGCCGTGGTCGGCCCACGCGCACACGCCCAGCGGCACGCCGGCGGACTCGCCGTCGCCGCACTTGGCCAGGCCGCCCTGCGGTCCGGGGGCGATCGCGGTCAGCCGCTTGACCGCCAGGTCCTTCGAGATGCCCTTGATCGCGTCGTCGAGCTCCCCTTCCGGGTTGAGCACGAAGGAGGAGGCGGCGATCACCATGACCATGTTCCGCTCCTCGGCGCTGCCGTAGAAGGCGCCGGCGACGCCGGTCTCGCCGCGCACCGAGGACCGCAGCTCGCGGACCATGTCGTCGGCGGCCTTGCGCAGGGTCGGCTCGGTGCTCTTCGGGCGGCTGCCGAGGCTCTCCGGCGTGACGACCCGGATCTGCGGGGCGTCGCTGGACTCCGGCGACGGGGCGGGCTCGGACGACGTGGGGGCGCTCGGCGTGGCGCTCGACGCCGCCCCGGTCGGGGACGCGGTCGGGGTGGGTCGGGGGTCGGCGCCCTGGTCGCCTTCGTAGGCGAGGTAGGCGATGCCGCCCCCGCCGAGGCAGAGCACCAGCAGCCCGACCAGGCCCAGGGTCAGCACCAGCTGGTGGGGCCTCGCCGGTCGGCCCGCGCCGGGAGGGGACGGCGGGTAGCCGGCGTACGGGCTGGTGGGGAACCCGGCCTGCGGCGTGACGGGATAGCCGCCGTAGGGCTGGGTGGGGTACGGCTGGCCCGACGTGGGCCCGGGGTGCGGCTGGGCCGACGTGGGCCCGGGGTACGGCTGGCCCTGCGGGGGCCCGGGGTGCGGCTGGGCCGACGTCGGCCCGGGGTACGGCTGGGCCGACGTGGGGCCGGGGTACGGCTGGCCCTGCGGGGGGCCGGGGTGCGGCGTGCTGGGCCAGCCGCCGCCCGCCGGGGGCTGGCCGCCCGGCGGGGATCCCCAGCCGTCGGCGGGCGGTGCCGGGTAGCCGTCCGGCCGTGGCGGGGGGAAGTCGTAGTGCGTGTCGTGCTCCGGCTGCCCGGACCAGGGATCGACCGGCGGTTGGGACATGATCAGCTCCAGGCGAGGGTGCGAACGGGTGATCGTAGCCAGCCACGGCACGGTACCGCTGTCCCGACCCCGACCGTATCGGCCGCAACGACGAACGCGGTGGCCACCTCCATCCAAGCTGGACGGGGCAACCACCGCGAACGCGGGGGGCGGTGTGGATCAGGCGGGCAGGCTGGCCACCCCGTGCGGCAGGAACCGCCGGCCGGTGACCCGCTCCGAGGTGCCGGTCCGGTCCAGGTACGGCGTGATGCCGCCCAGGTGGAACGGCCAACCGGCGCCGAGGATCATGCACAGGTCGATGTCCTGCGCCTCGGCGACGACGCCCTCGTCGAGCATGAGCCGGATCTCCTGCGCCAGCGCGTCGAGCGCGTTCTGGCGCACCTGCTCGGCGGTGAGCGG
The DNA here is from genome assembly GCF_049841695.1 of Micromonospora sp. DT178. Lineage (NCBI taxonomy): Bacteria > Bacillati > Actinomycetota > Actinomycetes > Micromonosporales > Micromonosporaceae > Micromonospora > Micromonospora sp. DT178. The sequence goes on along the minus strand of NZ_JBNCKV010000003.1, from coordinate 100,777 downwards.
CTGGTCGCCGACCACGAGCAGCTTGGCCACCTCGTCGTTGACCTGGTCGTCGACGACGATCGGCTGACCGGAGTCGGCGATCCGCTTGAGGTTCTCGCTGACGCCGAAGCGGTCCGGGAACGCGGCGTGCAGGGTGCCGCCCACGTGGTACGCGACGGCCGGCCCGACGAGCTGGAGCAGGGCCAGCGGGCGCATCGGCAGGCCCAGCGGGTCCAGCGCGCTGTTCGCCACGTCCAGCGGGGTGCCCGCGTCGACGGCGGCGAAGACGGTGCCGAGGAAGCGGGTGAGCAGCCGGTTGACCACGAACGCCGGGGCGTCGGAGACCAGCACGGAGGACTTCTTCAGCTGCTTGCCGACGGCGAACGCGGTGGCGAGCGTGGCGTCGTCCGTCCGCTCGCCCCGGACGATCTCCAGCAGCGGCAGCACCGCGACGGGGTTGAAGAAGTGGAAGCCGACCACCCGTTCGGGGTGCTCCAGCTCCTCGGCCATCGCCGTGATCGACAGGCTGGAGGTGTTGGTCGCCAGCACCGCCTCCGGCTTGACGATCTTCTCCAGCTCGGCCCAGACCTGCTTCTTGACGGCCAGGTCCTCGAAGACGGCCTCGATGACGAAATCGGCGTCGGCGAAGACGCCCTTGTCGACCGAGCCGCTGACCAGGCCGTACAGCTTGGCGGCCGTGCCCTTGTCCATCCGGCCCTTGCTGACGGCCTTCTCGATCTGGGTGTGCACGTAGCCGACGCCCTTGTCCACCCGGGCCTGGTCCAGGTCGGTCATGACGACCGGCACCTGGAGGCGGCGGGCGAAGAGCAGGGCGAGCTGGCTGGCCATCAGGCCGGCGCCGACGATGCCCACCTTGGTGACCGGGCGGGCCAGCCCCTTGTCCGGCGCGCCGGCCGGCCGCTTGGCCCGCCGCTGCGCCAGGTCGAACGCGTAGAGGCCGCTGCGCAGCTCCTCGGAGAAGACCAGGTCGGCGAGGGCCTCGTCCTCGGCGGCGGTGCCGGTGGCGAAGTCGGCGTCCTTGGCGGTCTCCAGCAGGTCCAGCGCCTTGTACGCGGCCGGGACCGCGCCGTGCAACCGCTGGTCGAGGGTCTGCCGGGCGAAGTAGAGCACGCCCGCCCACATGTCCCTGTCGACCTCGGGCCGGGTCACGGTGACCTCGCCCCGGACGACGCCGGCGGCCCACTCCAGGGACCGCTCCAGGAAGTCCGCCGGCTCCAGCAGCACGTCCGCGATGCCCATCTCGGCGGCCTGCTTCGGCTTGAGCATCTTGTTCTGCATGAGCGGGTTCTGGATGATCACCTGGGTCGCCGCCGGGATGCCGATCAGGTTCGGCAGCAGCTGGGTGCCGCCCCAGCCGGGGACCAGGCCGAGGAAGACCTCGGGCAGCGCCAGCGCCGCCGCGCCGCCGGAGAGCGTCCGGTAGTGGCAGTGCAGCGCCAGCTCCAGGCCGCCGCCCATCGCCGCGCCGTTGACGAAGGCGAAGGTCGGGACCTCGCTGTCCTTGAGCCGGGCGAAGACCCGGTGGCCGAGCCGCCCGATCTCCAGCGCCTGCTCGCGGTCGGCGAGCTGCGGGAGGCTGGTGATGTCCGCGCCCACGCAGAAGACGTACGGCTTGCCGGTGACCGCGACGAAGGCCGGCTCGGCCGCCAGCGCGGCGGTGATCGCCTCGTCCAGGCTGGTCAGGCCGCCCGGGCCGAAGCTGTTGGGCTTGGTGTGGTCGAAGCCGTTGTCCAGGGTGATCAGGGCGGCCGGCCGGTCCAGCCCCGGTACGTTCACCTGGCGCAGCAGCGCCCTGGTGACGACCTCGTTCGGTGCGGCGAGCGCGCTCACTTGTCTCCCTCCCAGTGCGGGTTCTCCCAGATGACCGTGCCGCCCATGCCGATGCCGATGCACATGGCGGTGACGCCGTAGCGGACCTCGGGGTGCTCGGCGAACTGCCGGGCCAGCTGGGTCATCAGCCGGACGCCCGAGGAGGCGAGCGGGTGACCGATGGCGATCGCGCCGCCCCACGGGTTGACCCGCGGGTCGTCGTCGGCGATGCCGAAGTGGTCGAGGAAGGCGAGCACCTGCACGGCGAACGCCTCGTTCAGCTCGAACAGGCCGATGTCGTCGATGGTCAGGCCGGCGAGGCGCAGCGCCTTCTCGGTCGACGGGATCGGGCCGACGCCCATCACCTCGGGCTCGACGCCGACGAAGCCGAACGACACCAGCCGCATGGCTACCGGCAGGCCCAGCTCGCGGGCGACGTCCTCGGAGGCGAGCAGGCTGGCGGTGGCGCCGTCGTTCAGGCCGGCCGCGTTGCCCGCGGTGACCTTGCCGTGCGGGCGGAACGGGGTCTTCAGGGTGGCGAGCTTCTCCAGCGAGGTGTCCCGGGGGGCCTCGTCGACCGTGGCCAGGCCCCAGGCGTTCTCCTCGTCGCGGACCGCCACGGACACCAGGTCGTCCTGGAGCTTGCCGTTGGCGTACGCCTTGGCGGTCTTCTGCTGCGACGCGAGCGCGAACGCGTCGGTGCGCTCCTTGGTGATGTGCGGGACCCGGTCGTGCAGGTTCTCCGCGGTCGCGCCCATGACCAGCGCGGACGGGTCGACCAGCTTCTCGGCGACGATCCGCGGGTTGGGGTCGACGCCCTCGCCCATCGGGTGGCGGCCCATGTGCTCGACGCCGCCGGCGATGGCGACGTCGTAGGCGCCCATGGCGATGCCGCTGGCGACGGTGGTCACCGCGGTCATGGCGCCGGCGCACATCCGGTCGATCGCGAAGCCGGGGACGGTCTTGGGCAGGCCCGCCAGCAGGGCGGCGGTCCGGCCGATGGTCAGGCCCTGGTCGCCGATCTGGGTGGTGGCGGCGATGGCGACCTCCTCGACCCGCTCCGGCGGCAGCTGCGGGTTACGACGCAGCAGCTCGCGGATGCAGCGGATCACCAGGTCGTCGGCGCGGGTGTTGGCGTACATGCCACCCGCCTTGCCGAACGGGGTACGGACGCCGTCGACGAAGACGACATCCCGAACTTCACGGGGCACTTGAGCCTCCTCTTCGACCTGACCCGGCCTCGGCGCCGGCAGGCGGCACTACGGGCCGGACGAAGGTCGCCGGCACGGGCGTGTTCCTCCGGATGCTACTCGCCAGTAACCATCGCTGGCACCCGCTCCCGTGTGGCCCACCCCACACCGCCGGGTCAGGGGGCGAGGGCTGGATCGGTGAGGGCCTCCGTGAGGTCGGGCAGGAGCAGGGTGATCTGCCACTCGCGGGCGTTGAAGCCCCGGAGGGTCTCCGCGACGGCCGCCTCCGTGACCTCCTCGGGAGGGACCCAGGCCAGCCGGCGGATCGAGTCGGGGGCGATCAGGTTCTCCGGCGGCAGCTGGTGCGCGCCGGCGATGCGGACCACCACCTCCCGGCAGCGGGCCAGCCGGGCCGCCGCCACCGGATCCCGTTCCGCCCAGCGGTGCGGCGGCGGGGGACCCTCGACCGTCGGGGCGACCGGCAGCGCGTCCTCGGGCAGCTGCCGCGCGTCGTCGAGCGCGGCCAGCCAGGTGCGGGCCAGCCGGCGCACCGAGCGGCCACCGAAGCCGGGCAGGGTGAGCAGGGTCTTCTCGTCCTTCGGGTCCAGCTCCGCCGCCGCGACGATGGCCGAGTCCGGCAGCACCCGCCCCGGTGCGGCGTCCCGCCGGGCGGCGATCTGGTCCCGCGCGTACCAGAGGGAACGGACGCGGGCCTGGGCCCGCGCCCCGCGCACCCGGTGGATGCCGGAGGTGCGGCGCCACGGCTCGGCACGCGCCTTCGGCGGCCGGGCACCGGTGCGGACCAGCGCGGCGAACTCCTCCGCCGCCCACGCGGACTTGCCCTGCCGGGTCAGCTCCTCGTCGAGCGCGTCGCGCAGGTCGACCAGCATCTCCACGTCGAGCGCGGCGTAGGTCAGCCAGGACTCCGGCAGCGGGCGACTCGACCAGTCGGCCGCCGAGTGGTGCTTCTCCAGGCTGTAGCCGAGTACCTGCTCGGTCAGCGCGGCCAGGCCGACCCGCTCGAATCCGGCCAGCCGGGCGGCCAGTTCGGTGTCGAACAGCCGGCGCGGGCGCAGGCCCAGCTCGGCCAGGCAGGGCAGGTCCTGGCTGGCGGCGTGCAGCACCCACTCGGCCTCGCCGATCACCGTGTCGAGGGCGCTCAGGTCGGGCAGCGGCAGCGGGTCGATCAGCGCTGTGCCGGAACCGGCCCGGCGCAGCTGCACGAGGTAGGCCCGCTGGCTGTAGCGGTAGCCCGAGGCGCGCTCGGCGTCGAGGGCGACGGGGCCGGTGCCTGCGGCGAAGCGGGCCACGACGTCGGCCAGCTCGCCGGGCGTGGCCGCCGGCTGGGGTGTGCCCTCGCGCGGGGCGGTCAGCGGAACGGGCCCGTCGGCGGTCGGTTCGGTCCCCGCGGCCTCCGGCTCCGGTCGGGCCGACGGCGGGTGGTGCGCATCGTTTCCCGTACGGCTTTCGGCGGGCCGACGGCGCAGGGGTGGTTCGTCGGTCACCTGACAACCCTAGTGCGCGACGCGACGCGGTGGGTGAAGCCGGTCCGGTGTGTGTCGCCGGGCGACCGCCGGATGTCCTTCCGGAGGCCGGACATAGGGGAAGACAAAGCCCGTTGACGCAGGTACGGTCCATCGGGCCGTTGCGCGGGTACGGCATCATCAGGGTCCCGTGAACGGAGCGGGGCGTCTACGGGGAGGGCAAGGCGATCATGACTGCTGGCTACGGGTCGGCGGACAGGGGCCCGGCGGGACCGGGCGACGGCGGGTTCCCGCCGGGGACGGCCCGTCCCGGGCCACTGCCGCCCCGGATCGAGCCGGCCGGCTCCGCGTACCTCCCGCCGGGCGCCCCCGGGCAGCCCGCGCCCGCCCCGTCCCCCCGGCCCGCCTGGTCGCCGCCGGCGCAGCCGGGCCAGTGGGGCGCGGCCCCCGCCAAGGCCCCGGCCCCGGCCGCCGCGCCCGCCGCCGGTGGCTGGGGGCGCGGCGGCGCGCCGTCCACCGCCCCGGGCCCGTCGACGCCGCCGCCCGGTGCCACCCCTGGGCCCGGCTGGCCCCCCGCGTCCGGCTCGACGCCGCCGGGCGTCCCCGGCCAGCCGTCCGCCCACGGCCACCCGCAGGGCGCCGGCCCGGGCCAGCCGTACCCCGCCGGGCCCGCCCCGGCGACGAAGGGGCGCGGGCTCACCATCACCGCGCTCGTGCTCGCCGGCCTGCTGGCCGTTGTGACGGGCGTGCAGGCGTACCAGATCAACCGGCTCTCGAACCGGCTGGGCGACACCGACAGCAGGATGGCGGCGGCGCAGGCGGCCGACGGCACCCGGCTCGACGGCCTGGAGTCCCGGGCGGGGGCGCTGGAAAAGCAGGCCGGCGCCGCGTTCAACCCGGAGGCCGTGGCCAGCGCCGTGCTGCCCAGCGTGTTCCGGGTCCGGGCCGGCAGCTCCACCGGCACCGCGTTCGCGATCGGCAAGCCGGCCGCGGGCGGGGGCACCAACCTGTTCACCAACTACCACGTCGTGGACGCGCTCTGGCAGACCGGTGAGCGGGAGGTCTTCCTGGAGCGCACCGACCAGCGCTTCCCGGCGACCATCGTCCGTGTCGACGAGGCCAACGACGTCGCCCACCTGCGGACCAACGGCAAGTTCACCGGCCTGGTCGCCGCGCCCGCCGCCGTGAAGTCCGGGCAGCAGATCGTGGTCGTCGGCGCGCCGCTCGGCCTGGAGGACAGCGTCACCACCGGCGTGGTGAGCGCCTTCCGCGAGGCCGGCGGTGGCGAGGGCCCGGTCATCCAGTTCGACGCCCCGATCAACCCCGGCAACTCGGGCGGCCCGGTCATCAACGGCAGCAAGCAGGTCGTCGGCATCGCCACCGCCAAGGCCCGCAACGCCGAGGGGATCGGGCTCGCCGTACCGATCAAGGTCGCCTGCGACGGTTTCAAGATCTGCTGACCCCGTCAGCGCCCAACCCCCCTCGGCCCGGCGGAGCATGCCGCGCGGACCAGTACACGTGGAGGAAGAACGACATGTCCCAGCCACCGACCGGGCCGGAGGGCTACCCGCCGTACCCGCCGGCCGCGCCCGGTCAGCCGCCGTCGGGCGGCGCCCCGCACGGCACCACCTACGGCAGCCCGCGCCCGTACACGCCCGAACAGCCGGACGCCGGCCAGCAGTACTCCCCGGCGCCGCAGCAGTACAACCCGGCCCCGTCCGGCGGCTACCCCCAGTCCGCCCCGCCGGCGTCGCCCGGCTACACCCCGGGCAGCGCGTCGCCCGGCTACACCCCCGGCAGCGCGTCGCCGCACGCCGGCCAGGTCTCCGGCGGGCCGGCCTTCGGGCAGCCGATGTCCGTGCCCCCGGCCTCCGGGCCGGCCTTCGGGCAGCCGATGTCCGTGCCCCCGGCCTCCGGGCCGGCGTACGGGCAGCCGTTGTCCGCCCCGCCCGGCTCCGCCCCGCCCTTCGGCGCCCCCGCGCCGGGCGGCCCCGGCAAGAGCCACAAGGTGCTGATCCTGGCCGTCGTGGCCGGGCTGCTCTTCGTCCTGGGCGGGGTGATGACCGGCCTGTTCGTCTCGACCACCAACGAGCTGGACCGGACCGAGAAGAAGATGGCCAGCGAGGTCAGCCAGCGCGACGGCACCATCGCGGCGAACGGCAAGGAGATCGAGAAGCTCAAGACCGACCTCCAGGCGGTCCGGGACAAGCTCGGCGACACCGAGCAGGACCTCACCGGCACCCGCAACGACCGGGACGAGCAGGCCCGGCAGAAGAAGGTCATCGCCAGCTGCCTCGACAAGCTCACCACCGCGCTCGCCGCGGCGGCGAACGGCAACAAGGCGGCCTACGACAAGGCCATCCAGGGCATGGACAAGGTCTGCAACGAGGCCGAGAAGTACCTGTGAGGTGACCCGTCGCGGGGTCAGGCCGCGCCGGCGGGGCGACGCTCCGGCAGCGCGGTCACCCCGGGCGGGGGAAGCCCGGCGGTCGAGGCCAGCAGCGCGCACCAGGCCAGCAGGTGCGGGGCGAGGTCGTCGTCGACCGGCGTCCAGGAGGCGCGGATCTCGATGTCGGCGGCGGCGGGCGGCCCGGCCAGGTCACCGAACCGGGTCGACATGGTCTGGGTGATCGTGCCGCCGATCGCCCGGTGCTCCGCGTCCTGCGCCTCCAGCGCGTCGGTCAGCCACGTCCAGCCCACCCCCGGCAGCAGCGGGTCGGCGGCCAGGTCGACCTCCAGCTCCGCCGTCACGTAGGTGACCAGCCGCAGGGTGCCCTGCCACGCCTCGTGGCCGGCCGGGTCGTGCAGCAGGATCAGCCGCCCGGAGGCCACCTCCTCGCCGTCGCGCAGGACGGTGGCGGAGAGCGCGAAGGCGTACGGGGCGAGTCGCTGCGGCGCGCCGACCTCCTCCAGCACGATCTCCGACCGGGGCGCCGCGGACCGCAGCCCGGTGACCGCGCGGGCGAAGGTCTCCGGGAGCGCGATCGGGGGGGCCATGCCGGCAGCCTATGCCGCCGGCCGGCCGGCCGCCCGAGAGGCGCGCCGATGCCGGCCACGCGGCGGCCGTGCCACGGCCCCGGACGACGCTCCGCGGGCGCCCGCCTCCCGCCGGGCCGACCGGGTCACAAAAGGCGGCGCTGCCCGCTGCCGCCCGCGTCCCGCGTGGCACGATGGCCGCGATGACCACCACGACGACGGGCGCCGACGCCCGAGACGAAGACCCCCGCCGCGGCGGACCGGCCGACTCGCCCTTCGTCCGGGCCTGCCGGCGTCAGCCCGGCCCGCACACCCCCGTCTGGTTCATGCGCCAGGCCGGCCGGTCGCTGCCGGAGTACCGCGCGATCCGGGCCAACGTGGCGATGCTGGAGTCCTGCCGCCGCCCCGACCTGGTCACCGAGATCACCCTCCAGCCGGTACGCCGGCACGGGGTGGACGCCGCGATCCTGTTCAGCGACATCGTGGTGCCGGTCGCCGCCGCCGGGGTGGACCTGGACATCGTGCCCGGCACCGGCCCGGTGGTCGCCGAGCCCGTACGCACCCTGACCGACGTGGAACGCATCCGGCCGATCACCCGCGACGACGTCTCCTATGTGGACGAGGCGGTCCGGATGCTCGTCGCCGAGCTGGGCGACACCCCGCTGATCGGCTTCGCCGGCGCGCCGTTCACCCTGGCCAGCTACCTGGTCGAGGGTGGCCCGTCGCGGACCCACGCGAAGACCAAGGCGATGATGTACGGCCAGCCGGAGCTGTGGCACGCGCTCTGCGGCCGGCTGGCCGAGGTGACGCTCGCGTTCCTGCGGGTCCAGGTGGCCGCCGGGGTGTCCGCGGTGCAGCTCTTCGACTCGTGGGCCGGGGCGCTGTCGGAGGCCGACTACCGCCGCTTCGTGCTGCCGCACTCGGCGGGCGTGCTGGCCGGGCTGGCCGACGCGGGCGTGCCCCGGATCCACTTCGGGGTGGGCACCGGCGAGCTGCTCGGCGCGATGGGCGAGGCCGGCGCCGACGTGGTCGGCGTCGACTGGCGTACGCCGCTGGACGCGGCGACCCGGCGGATCGGGCCGGACCGGGCGGTGCAGGGCAACCTCGACCCGTGCGTGCTGTTCGCGCCGTGGCCGGTGATCGAGGGCGAGGTGCGGCGGATCCTGGAGCAGGGCCGAGCCGCGCCCGGGCACGTGTTCAACCTGGGGCACGGCGTGCTGCCGGAGACCGACCCCGACGTGCTGACCCGGGTGGTGGCCCTGGTGCACGAGCTGTCCGCCCAGCCGGCCGACCGGGGCTGAGCGGCATGCGGGCGCCGTGGCGGGTGGCGGTGGTCGGCGGCGGGATCGCCGGGCTGGCCGCCGCGGTCCGGTTGCGCGACCGCGCCCCCGCCGGCACCGAGATCACCGTGTACGAGCAGTCCGGCGTGCTCGGCGGCAAGCTGCGCACCGGGGAGCTGGCCGGCTCGGCGGTGGAGTTCGGCGCCGAGTCGTTCCTGATGCGCGACCCGGCCGGGGGTGAGTCCGCCGCCGTGGCCCTGGTCCGCCGGCTCGGCCTGGGCGAGCGGATCGTGCACCCCACCGTCGGGCAGGCCGCGCTCGTCGTCGACGGGGGGCTGCGCCCGATCCCCGGCGGCACGCTGGTCGGCGTACCCGGGGACCTGGAGCGGGTGGCCACGGTCGCGCGGCCGGCGGCGGACGCCGACGTCGACGCCGGCCGTCCGCTGCTCGGCGCGGACGACGACGTCTCCGTCGGCGCGCTGGTCCGGGCCCGCTTCGGCGACGAGGTGGTCGACCGGCTGGTCGACCCGATGCTCGGTGGCGTCTACGCCGGCCGGGCCGACGACCTCTCCCTGACCACCACCATGCCCGCGCTGGCCCGGGCCGCCCGGGTGGAGCACACCCTGGTGGGCGCGGTGCGCGCCGCGCAGGCCGCGGCCCCCCGCGCGCCGGGGGCGCCGGTCTTCGGCACCCTGGCCGGCGGGCTCAGCACACTGGTCGAGGCCGCGGCGGCGGCCAGCGGGGCGACGATCCGGCGCAGCGCGGCGGTGCGGGAGCTGACCCCGGCCGGTGCCGGATGGCGGCTGACCGTCGGCCCCACCCGGGATCCGGAGTCGGTCGACGTCGACGCCGTGGTGCTGGCCGTGCCGGCCCGCCCGGCGGCCCGGCTGCTCGCCGGCCCTGCCCCGCAGGCGGCCGAGGGCGTCGGCGGGCTGGACTACGCCAGCGTCGCGCTGGTCACCCTGGCGCTGCCCGAGCCGGAGCTGCCGGAGCTGTCCGGCTTCCTGGTGCCGAGCACCGAGGGGCTGCTGATCAAGGCGTCGACCTTCTTCACCACCAAGTGGGGTCACCTGGGCCGGACCGACGGGCTGGCGCTGGTCCGCGCCTCCGTGGGCCGCTACGGCGAGGAACGGCAGGTGCAGCGCACCGACGAGGACCTGGCCGCCACCGTGCACCGGGAACTGTCGGCGGTGCTCGGCGTGCCGCTGCCCGCACCGGTCGCCGGCCACGTGCAGCGCTGGGGCGGGTCACTGCCGCAGTACACCCCAGGTCACGCCGACCGGGTGTCCGCCGCGCGGGCGGCCCTGCGGGCGAGTCATCCGACGCTGGTCCTGGCCGGCGCCGGGTACGACGGGGTCGGCATCCCGGTTTGCGTCCGCTCCGGCGAGACGGCGGCCGAGGAGATCATCACAGCACTGGGAGGATCGGGGACATGACCGAGCAGACCAACGCGGCCCGGCTGCGGGAGCTCAACGACAGCATCCGCTACACGATGTGGTCGGTGTACCGGGCCACCAGCCCGCTGCCGTCGCTGCGCGAGAACGTCACCGGCGAGGTCGAGGCGCTCTTCGCGGAGCTGGCCGGCAAGGACGTGGTCGTCCGCGGCACGTACGACGTCTCGGGGCTGCGCGCCGACGCCGACCTGATGATCTGGTGGCACTCCGCCTCCAGCGACGACCTCCAGGACGCGTACCTGCGGTTCCGCCGCACCACGCTGGGCCGGGCGCTCACCCCGGTCTGGTCGCAGATGGCGCTGCACCGGCCGGCGGAGTTCAACAAGAGCCACATCCCGGCGTTCCTGGCCGGCGAGGAGGCCCGCCCGTACGTCTGCGTCTACCCGTTCGTCCGCTCCTACGAGTGGTACCTGCTGCCGGACGCCGAGCGGCGCGAGCTGCTCGCCGAGCACGGCAAGATGGCCCGCGGCTACCCGGACGTGCGGGCCAACACGGTCGCCTCGTTCGCGCTCGGCGACTACGAGTGGATGCTCGCGTTCGAGGCCGACGAGCTGCACCGCATCGTCGACCTGATGCGCGACCTGCGGGCCTCGGGCGCCCGCCGGCACGTACGGGAGGAGATCCCGTTCTACACCGGTCGTCGCCGCTCGGTCGCCGACATCGTCAACTGCCTCGTCTGACGCCCGGCCGCCCGCCCGGTGGTGGTCCCACCGGTGGGGCAGCTCGACAGCGACGTGACGGTGCCGAGGCGCGGGCCGGCCGGGGGCGCGCCCCGGAGGGAGTGGGACGCGACCCCGGCCGGGGTTCCGGTGCGGATCAGACGACGGTCGTGCAGGTGAGCGTCGGCGTGCTGTTGGTGCCGGACCACGAGCCGAGGAAGCCGAACGTGGTGCTCGCCCCGGGGGCCAGCGCCCCGTTGTGGGCCGCGTTGCGGGCGACGACCCGCGTTCCGCTGGTGGTCAGGGTCGCGTTCCACATCGATGTGACCTGCTGGCCGTCGACGTAGGTCCAGGTCACGGACCAGCCCTTGACGGCCCCGCCGCCAGCGGTCACCGTCACCTCACCCTGGAAGCCTCCACCCCACTGCCCGGTGACCCGGTAGGCGGCCGTGCAGGCCCCGGCCGGCGGCGTCGTCGGCGGCGGGGTCGTCGGGGGCGGCGGGGTCGTGGGCGGGGGAGTGGTCGGCGGCGGCGTCGTCGGCGGCGGGTTGGTCGGCCCGCCGGAGAAGTCGACGTCGCTGCACAGGTAGTACGACTGGTCCAGGTGGCTGGCCTGCCAGATGGTGTAGACGACGTGCCGCCCGGTCCGCCCCGGCGCGTTCGCCGGGATCTCGATGGACACGCCGGTGGGCTCCGGCTTCCACCCCGACGCCGGGGTGTTGCCGATCTGGCCGACCAGTTCCAGGTCGTCCCAGCCCAACGGCTCGGTGAGCGCGTCGAACCCCTGCTTCGTCACGTACACCCGGATGTAGTCCGCGCCGTGACTGGCCTGGTCGTACAGGCGGACCCGGAAGTTGCTGGAGACCGGGGCGGTCTTCCAGGCGCCGACCGTGTCGAGGGCGTTGTAGCGACCGCCCTCGGTCCGGCCACCCGAGCAGAGCTGGCCGTTCGGGATGGCGGCCTGGTGGTTGCCGGCGACGCCCTCGCGGAACAGGCCGTTCCAGTTCCACATGGCGTTGGGGTTGGCCTGCCAGGCCTGCCAGCACATCGGGTCCTCGGTGGCCATCCGGGGATTCTGGAAGTCGCTGCCCCAGCGCTGCCAGCAGCCGTAGTTGCGTGACGCCGGGTCCACCACGGAGCCGTGCGCCGACACGGGGTTGGCCAGGGCCGTGGTCAGCAGCAGCACGGCGGTCGCCGCGACGGCGAGCAGCCATGCCAGGCGGGAAGATCGAAGTTGAGTGGACATGGAGCCCCCGGGGGGAGAGGTCGGACGACGACGCCCGGACGGCCCGGGAGTTGCCCCTCCCGTGCGCGCTGCGTGGCTTCCGCGACGGCTCTGCCCGGAGGCTGCCACGTTTATCGGCTCTCGTCAATGCCTTCCCGGCGCATCGGGGTGTGCGGGATGCCGTCCTCGACGTACTCCGGACCGGCGACGGCGAAGCCGTGGCGGGCGTAGAGGCCGACCAGGTGGGACTGGGCCTCCAGCACGCAGGGGCGGTCGCCGACCAGCTCCAGCGCCGCGGCCATCAGCCGGCCCGCGTGCCCGCCGCCGCGCGCCTTCGGCGCCACCACCACCCGACCGATCCGCGCCACGCCGCCCGGGTCGGCGAGGATCCGCAGGTACGCCAGGGGCGCGCCGCCGTCGTCGAGCCAGAGGTGCCGGGTGCCGGGCTCGACGTCGCGCCCGTCGAGTTCCGGGTACGGGCACGCCTGCTCCACCACGAACACGTCGATGCGGAGCCGGAGCAGGTCATGGAAGGTGCGGGCGTCGAGGTCGGCGAACGAGGCGGTCCTCGTCACGGGGATCTGCGGCACCCCGCGATGGTAGGCCGCGCCCGTCGGCCCGCCGATCCTCGCCCCGCCGGGCGTCCGGTCCGGTGGCCGGCCTCAGGCGGGGCGGGCGCCGACCGCGTCGCGGATCTCGGCGCCCCGGGTGCCCTCCTCCGCGCGGGCGCAGTGCGCGCAGCAGAAGAAGCGGCCGGACACCTCCACCCCGTGCCCGACGATCTTGACCTCGCAGTGCTCGCAGATCGGCGCCAGCTTGTGCGCGGCGCACTCGAAGCAGTCGAAGGTGTGCACTTCGCCGCTGACGGTCCGCACCTCGAACGCCATCCAGTAGTCGTTACCGCAGACCTCGCACGTCGCCACGACAGAACCCCCCGAACGCCGACACGGTTTCCCCGAGCGTGCGGCAGCCGAACCGTGCCGGGCGGGCGGAACGGCCCGGGTCACTCCGGGGTGGCGGCGTGTCGCCCCCGGCGTGTCGGGCGTTGTACCCGGTGACCGCGCACGACCCCGGAGGAACACGACATGATCAAGCGGAACAAGCTCTTCGGCAACCAGGTACGGGTCACCTTCAGCCTGCCCCGCGACACCCCGCCCGGCGCGGTCAGCGTGGTCGGCTCCTTCAACGGCTGGGAGCCGGGGCGGCACGAACTCGTCCCGCGCCGCGACGGCACCCGGACGGTCACCGTGCGACTCGGCCCGGGGGAGTACCGCTTCCGCTATCTCGCCACCGGCGGCGTCTGGCTGGACGACGAGTCCGCCGACCGGGTGGACGAGCGGGGCAGCCTGCTGCTGCTCTGACGGTCACCCTGCGTACTCAGATCGCTCGATGTTTTTATCGACAGGAGTCTTTACTGTTAACAAGCTTTAATTTATGTTGAAGGGCACCTCACCAGGCCGAAGTCCGAAGGAGCTGCCACCATGCGCCGAAGAATCACGATCCCGCTCGTGGCGACGGGCGCCGTCGTCTCCGCACTCGCCGTCGCGGCGCCCGCCCAGGCCCACGGCTACGTCTCCGGCCCGCCGAGCCGCCAGGCGCTCTGCGCCCAGGGCCGGGTCCCCGACTGTGGGCAGATCAAGTACGAGCCGCAGAGCGTCGAGGGGCCGAAGGGGCTGCGCAGCTGCCACGCGGGGATCGCCCAGTTCGCCGTCCTGAACGACGACAGCCGGGGCTGGCCCGCCACCTCCGTCGGCAGCTCCGTCACCTTCACCTGGACCAACACCGCCCGGCACGCCACCAGCAACTGGGAGTACTTCATCGGCGGCACCCGGGTGGCCGTCTTCAACGGCGGCGGGCAGCAGCCCGGCGCCACCGTCTCGCACACGGTCGACCTGGGCGGCTATTCGGGACGGCAGAAGGTCCTCGCCGTGTGGAACATCGCGGACACCGCCAACGCGTTCTACTCCTGCGTGGACCTCCAGGTCGGCGGGGGTGGCAACCCGTCGCCCACCCCGAGCCCGACGCGGCCGGCCCCGTCGCCGACCCCGACCCCCACCGCCGCCCCGACCACCCCGCCCGCCCCGGGCGGCAGCTGGACGGCGGGCCGGGCCTACCAGGTCGGCGACCAGGTCACCTACGGCGGGCTGACGTACCGCTGCCGGCAGGCGCACACGGCGATCCCCGGCTGGGAGCCGCCGCACGTGCCGGCGCTCTGGTCGCAGGTCTGACCGGACGGGTGCGGCCCGCCTCCCGGCGTCCGCCGCACCCGTCACCCCTCCCCGGATCGGAGTACGCCATGCGACGGCTGCCCACGGTCGCCCTGCTCGCCGCCCTGCTGATCGTCCCCGGCTGCGCCGCGCAGACCACCCCGGCGTCGCCCGCCCCCGTGCCGCCGGGGCCGGCCGCGACCAGCGGGGCCGCGATGAACGGCCTGGACGTGGTCTTCCTGGCCACGCTGGCGGCACACACCGAGCAGACGCTGGAGCTGGTGCGGCTCAGCCGCGACCGGGTGACCGACCCGAAGCTGCGCACCCTCGTCGCCGCCATCGAGGTCACCGAGACCGACGAACTCGCCACCATGCGCGGCTGGCTGACGGACGCCGGACCGGCCGCCGCGGAGGCCGCCCGCCGGCACGACCACGGGCACCACGGGACCGCCGCCGAGGACATGGCACGCCTGCGGGCCGCCCCGGACGGCGAGGTCGACCGCGTCCTGCTCGACCTGCTCGCCCCGCACCAGGACGCGGCGGCCGACCTGGCCCGGGCGCACCAGACGGTCGGCGCCGACCCACGCGTACGCGACTTCGCCGGGCGCGTCGAGCGGTCGCGTACGGCCGAGGTCTCGCTGATGGCCGGCCTGGCGCCGGGCCGGCGGGCCTGACCCTCCGGGGCGCGCCGGCGTCGGCCGGGACCCGGCGAGCCGGCGCCCCGGAGGTCCACCGGCCGCCGGCGTCGGAGCCGGGGCGACTCAGGCGTCGGCGCGCGGCTCCAGCCGGATGGACACGGAGTTGACGCAGTGCCGGGTGTCCTTCGGGGTGAAACCCTCGCCCCGGAAGACGTGACCCAGGTGGCTGTCGCACCGGGCGCAGCGGATCTCGGTGCGGCTCATCCCCAGGCTGCGGTCCTCGATCTCCTTGACCGCGCCGGGGATCGCGTCGTCGAAGCTGGGCCACCCGCAGTGCGAGTCGAACTTCGTGTCGCTGGGGTAGAGCTGCGCGCCGCAGGCCCGGCAGTGGTAGGTCCCGGGCGTCTTCGTGTCGACGTACTCGCCGGTCCACGGGCGCTCGGTGCCGGCCTCCCGCAGCACCCGGAACTCCTCCGGGCTGAGCCGGACCCGCCACTCTTCCTCGGTACGGGGCAGTTCACTCTCGTCAAGACTCACCCGCCAACGGTACGCCGGACGTCGGGGGTGTGGCATATGGTCGCGCAATGGGTGGTACGAAGGCCGCGGCCGAACAGATCGAGGTGGCCGGGCGCGACGTCCGGCTGACCAGTCCCGACCGGGTGATCTTCCCGCAGCGCGGCTTCACCAAGGCCGATGTCTTCCACTACTACCTCGCGGTGGGCGACGGCATCATGCGCGCCCTGCGCGAGCGTCCCACCACGTTGCAGCGCTTCCCCGAGGGCGTCGAGGGGGAGGCGTTCTTCCAGAAGCGGGTGCCCGCGCGGGGCGTGCCGCCGTGGGTGCGGACGGCCACGATCAGCTTCCCGAGCGGGCGCAGCGCGGCCGAGCTCTGCCCGGCCGACCTGGCCCACGTGGCGTGGGCCGCCCAGATGGGCACCATCGTGTTCCACCCGTGGCCGGTGCGTGGCGCCGACGTCGACCGCCCCGACGAGCTGCGCATCGACCTCGACCCGCAGCCCGGCACCGACTTCGCCGACGCGGCCTCCGCCGCCGGCGAGCTGCGCGGGCTCCTCGACGAGCTGGGCGTCACCGGCTGGCCGAAGACCTCCGGCGGCCGTGGCGTGCACGTCTACCTGCGGATCGCGCCCCGTTGGACGTTCACCGAGGTGCGCCGGGCCACCATCGCGCTGGCCCGCGAGCTGGAGCGGCGGCGGCCGGAGCTGGTGACCACCGCCTGGTGGAAGGAGCAGCGGGGCGCCCGCGTCTTCGTCGACTACAACCAGATGGCCCGCGACCGCACGATCGCCTGCGCGTACTCGCTGCGGGCCAACGCCCGGGCCACCGTGTCCACCCCGGTGACCTGGGACGAGCTTCCCGACGTCGACCCCGACGACTTCGACCTGCGCACCGTCCCGGCCCGGCTGGCCGAGCGCGGCGACCCGCACGCCGGCATCGACGACACCGCGTGGGACATCACCCCGCTGCTGGAGTGGGCCGACCGGGACGCCACCGCCGGCCAGGGCGACATGCCCTACCCGCCGGACCACCCGAAGATGCCCGGCGAGCCGAAGCGCGTGCAGCCCTCCAAGGACCGCGACCGCCCCCGCTGACCGCCCCGCCCCGTCACCGCCGGTCGCCGTACGCCTCCACCGCCTCCTTGGCCGAGCGCAGGTCCGCGCCGGTCGCCTTCCGGTAGGCGGCGATCGCCTTGATCTTGTCGCCCCGGGCCAGGTGCCGTCCCACCTCGGGCGGCACGGGCGAGGCGTCCACCACGCCCAGGTGGTCCATCACCAGCCCGAGCCGGCGCTCGATCTCGGCGAGCCGGTACGCGGTGCGCGCCTGCTCGGCCCTGCCCGGCAACTGGGCGGCGAGCAGCGCGACGACGGCCACCATCAGGGCGGTGAGGGCGATCTCCATCCGGTGATCGAAGCACATCCGCGCCACCGCGCCCCTCCGATCGACGGGCCGGCGACCCGGCGACCGGCCGGCGCCTCCGGATAACGATCAAGTAACGGGCGCGAACCTTTCCCGGCACGTCGCCGCTCTCCCTGATCGTCGGCCCGACAGCGGGCCAGGGGAGGGCATCGGATGAAGCTGGTGTGGAGGCGGGCCCGCGAGGCGCGTGGGCTGCTGCTCGCCGCGGTGGTCGCGGCCCTGGTGGCGGTCGCGTTGGTCACCGGGCTTTCTGACTACAACCGGCGGGCCGTCGAGGCGGGCCAGCGTGCCCTGCTCAGCGGGGCGTCGTTCGAGGAGCGCAGCCTCCTGGTCAGCGGCACGGCCGGCCGGGACGCGGCCGAGTTCGCCACCCGGGACCGGGCCATCCGGGACGGGTTCGCCGCCGGCCTCGGCGGCGCGCCGGTCACCGTCGACGCCGCCCGCTACGGCGGTGGCCGCGAGCTGACCGGCGACCTCGGCACCGTCGTCCGCGACGACGACGACCCGGTCTTCGCCACCCTGGCGGCCCTCGACGACCTGCCCCGCCACGCCGAGCTGAGCAGCGGCGCCTGGCCCTCCCCGGGAGCCTCCCCGTTGCAGGTCACGCTGCCGGAGAAGGTCGCCGGCCTGCTCGGGATGACCGTCGGCGACCGGGTGCCGATGCTGGACCGCCGGTCCGACGAGGCCAGCACCGTGGTGCTCGTCGGCACGTGGCGGCCCCGCGACCCGGCCGACCCGTACTGGCGGCTGGCACCCGGGGTCGGGGCCGGCGGCGCCGCGGACGCCGGCACCTCGTACGGGCCGTTCGTGCTGGACCCGGCGGACTTCGTCGCCACCTACCCGGGCTCGGTGTCGGCGTCCTGGGTCGTCGAGCCGGACCTCGCGGCGGCGGCCGGCGCGGGCCGCCTGCCCGACGTGCGGCAGGCGCTCACCGCGGCCCTCGCCGAGGTGCCCGAGGCGGCCGGGCTGGGCTCCTCCGGCCAGACCGTCACGGCGATCGACCGCCTCCTCGACCGCGTCACCCGGGCCGACCTGGTGGGCCGTTCCTCGCTGGCCACCCCGCTGCTGCTGATCGTCGTCCTCGGCGGGTACGCGCTGGTGCTCGTCGCCGCCCTGCTGCACGAGGACCGGCGCGGCCAGACCGCCCTGCTGAGGGCCCGGGGCGCCGCACGGCGGCAACTGGCCGGCCTGGCGGCCCGGGAGGCGGCCCTGGTCGTCCTGCCCGCCGGCGTGCTGGGGCCCCTGATCGCCGGCGAGGCGCTGCGGCACGTGGGCACCGGCGGCGCCACCCCGCTGACGCTCGCCGCCGGTAACACCACGCTGGTCTGGGCCGCCGCGGCCGCCACCGCCGCCGGCTGCCTCGTCGCGATGGTCGTCCCGACGTTGCGGGGCGCCGGCACCTACGTCGCCGACATGGCGGCCCGGTCCCGGCCCACCCGCGCCGCGAGCGTCCAGCGGGCCAGCCTCGACCTGGTGCTGGTCGGCTTCGCGGTGCTGGCCTGGACCCAGCTGCGCCAGTACTCGTCGCCGGTCGCCGGGGCGGCCGGCCGGCTCGGGGTGGACCCGCTGCTGGTCGCGGCGCCGACGCTGGGCGTGCTGGCCGGCGCGGTCGTGGCGCTGCGGCTGCTGCCGCCCGCGACCCGGTTCGCCGAGCGGTTCGTCGACCGCAGACCGTGGACCGCGACCATGTTCGGCATGTGGCAGGCGGGGCGACGCCCGCACGCCGGCCCGGTGCTGCTGCTCGCCCTCGCAGTCGGCGGCAGCACCCTGGCGTGGTCGCTGGTCACCACGGGCGAGTTGTCGCAGGCCGACCAGGCCGACCACACCGTCGGCGCCGACCTGCGGGTCATCGAGCGCACCGGCTCGGCGCCCGACGGCCGGGCCGGTCAGCTCGCCGCGCTGCCCGGGGTCGGCGAGGCGCTGCCGGCCTGGCGCGACGAGATCCGCCTCGGCCGCGCCGACCTGCCGACGACGGTGGTGAGCCTCGACGCCGCGGCCGCGGCCGACGTGCTGCGACTCAACGAGAGGCTGACCGACGAGCCGGCGCCGGCACTGCTCGACCGGCTGACCCGGGCGCGCGGCGCGCCGACCGGGGTGGAACTGCCCGCCGGCACCCGCTCGGTCACCGGCACGGCACGCACCCCCGTGCGCGACGCCGTCACGCCGCACCAGATCGGCCTCTGGGTGCTGCTGACCCGGGCGGACGGGCTGGTCTTCCGGCTGCCGGCGGGCAGCACCGGCAGCGACGGCCGGCCGGCGGCGTTCACCGTCGCCGTCCCCGCGGGGGAGGGCCCCGTACGACTGTCCGGCTTCGAGGCCGACGGCGGGAGCGCGCGCGGGCGGGCGTACCGCCTGGAGGTGTCGGACCTGCGGCTGGTCGGCGCCGACGGCACGGCCCGGCCGGCGTCGCTGGACGGCGACTGGGTGGCCGTCGACGGCCAGGGCAAGCCGGTCGGCGCGCCGGTCACGGCCGCCGGCCTGAGCGTCGACTGGGAGGTCGAGTACCAGGCGGGCGGCCGGTTCGCGTTCCAGCCGCCGAGCCGGTTCGCCGTGGTGCCGGCCGGCGAGGACCGGCCGGTGCCCGCGCTGATGACCCCGGCCGTGCGCGACGCGTTGAGCCTGAAGGTCGGTGAGACGGTCGATCTCGTGCTGTCCGGCGCGACGGTGCCGGTCACGCTGGTCGGCGAGTTGGACGAGGTGCCGTCCACCGCCGGCGAGGGCGTGCTGCTGGACCTGCCGGCGGCGGCGGAGTGGCTGATCCGGGACCGGGGCGGCGTCCGACCGGTCGGGGAGTGGTGGCTGAGCACCGACGACGGCGGCCACGCCGAGGCGGCCCGCGCGGCGGCCGGCCTGACCGGAACCACGCTGCTCGACCGGCGGGAGGTGGCCGCGCGGGCCGCCGACGACCCGTACTGGCAGGGGGCCCGCACGGGGTTGCTTGCCGCCGCGCTCGGCTCGGTGCTGCTGGCCCTGGTCGGCCTGATCGTCGACGTCTGGGCGACCGCCCGGCACCGGCTGGGGGAGTTCGCCGTGCTGCACACGCTCGGCGCCAGCCCTCGGCTGCTGGCCCGGGCGCTGCTGGCCGAGCAGACCTTCCTGGCCGGGATCGGCGTCGGCGTGGGGCTGCTGCTGGGCGCCGCGGTCGGCGCGACCATGGCCCCGCTGGTCATCCTCACGCCGTCCGCGGGCCGGCCGGTGCCGGAGGCCGCCTTCGTGCTGCCCTGGCTGCCCATCGGCCTGACCGCGCTCGGCCTGCTGCTGGCGGCACTCGCCTTCAGCGCGTTCATCGCCCTCGGCATCCGGCAGCGGGTGGCCGTGGCGCAGCTGCGGATCGGGGGAGACCGGTGACCGGGAGCGTAGGGACGACCAGGAGCGGAGACGGGGCGTGGTGAGCATCGGGGCGGTCGTCCGCCGGGTCCGGGCGTACGGCGGGCAGTTCCTGCTCCTCGCGGCGCTGACGCTGGTCGCCACGCTGGTGATCAGCGGGGTGCCCAGGATCGTCAACGGCCACGCCCAGGAAGGCCTGGAGGCCCACCTGGGTGCCGTGCCGCCGCAGCAGCGGGACGTGACGTACTCGTCCGGGCCGCTCGCCGCGGCGGACAACGGCACCTCCGTGGTGGCCGCGCACGAGGGCGACCTGGCGGCGATCGAGGGCGCGATGCCGCCGGTCGTCCGGCGGATGGTCGAGCAGCGGTGGTACGCCGGGGAGACCCCGGCCAGCCTGGTGCGGGGCCCGGACCTGGCGGCGAAGAACCTCCTGGTCCACCTCGGCCTGCGGTCCGTGACCGGGATCGAGGAGGCCGGCACGCTGGTCGAGGGGCGCTGGCCGGCCGACACGCCGAAGGACCAGCCGGTGCAGGTGGCGCTGGCCGCGGACGTCGCCGGCAAGCTGAACCTGCGGCTCAACAGCCGGCTCACCCTCGCCGCGCCGGAGCCGCTCACCGCCGACTCCCCGCCCCCCACCCGGATCACCGTGGTCGGCCTCTTCCAGCCCCGTGACGCCGCCGACGGGTTCTGGGACGGGCTGCCGCCGCTGCTGCGCATCGTCGAGCCGGTGGGGGACGGCCAACCCTTCATCGCCGTCGGTGTCGTCGACGGCGCCGCGCTGAACCGCCAGGCCGTCGCCGGCTGGCCGCTGACGTTCAGCTGGCGCTACCGCCTGGGCGCCGACGGCGTCGACGCCCGCGAGCTGGACCAGGTGATCGACGGCCTCCAGCAGATGACCCGGGAGGCGGGCGGCCGCAACCTCGTCCAGGGGTTGGACATCCCGCTGCGGCAGTTCTCCGCCGAGGTGGACAGCGCGCGGACGGTGCTCGGGGTCATCGCCGCGGGCGTACTGGCCACGCTGACCGGGCTCGTCGTGCTGGCCGCCGGGCTGCTGGTGCGCCGCCGCCGCTCGGAGTTCACGCTGCTGCGTGCCCGGGGCGGGGCGGCCACCACGAGCGCGGGCCGCAGCCTGACCGAGGCGCTGCTGGTGGTGCCACCCGCCGGCGCGCTCGGCTGGCTGGTCGGTGGCCTCGCCCCGGGGGCAGCGGGGGAGACCCTGTGGCTCGCCGTCGCCGCGACCGTCCTGGTGGCGTTCGCGCTGCCGGTGGCCACCCTCGCCGCGTCCAGGGGCGGTGCCGGTCGGCGCGACCTGGTCCGGTCGCGCCCCTCCGCGCGTCGCCTCACGGTGGAGGCGGGACTGCTGGTCCTCGCGGGCCTCGCGGTCGTGCTGCTGCGCCGCCGCGGCCTCACCCCCGGGGAGGTCGACCCGCTGCTGGTCTCGGTGCCGGTGCTGCTGGCCGTCGCCGCGGCGGTGGTCGCGATGCGGTTGTACCCGTGGCCGCTGCGGCTGGTCAGCCGGCTCGCGGCCCGGGCCCGGGGCAGCGTCGCCTTCCTGGGCACGGCCCGGGCCGGCCGCTCCGTCGTCGCCGTGCCGCTGGTGGTCGTCGTGCTGGCCATCGCGACCGCGGCGTTCTGCGCGGTGACGGCCGCCGGGATCGAGGCGAGCCGGGACCGGGCCGCCAGCCGGGTGGTCCCCGCCGACGCCCTGATCCTGGGGGACCGGATCGCCCCGGACACGGGCGCCGAGCTGGAGCGGCTGCCGGGGGTCCGCGCCGCGAGCCCCGTGCTGTACGAGGCGGGCCAACGCCTGGCGAAGGACGCGGTCGGCACCGAGACCCGGCTCGGCGGGGTGACTGTCCTCATGGTCGACGGTCCGGCCCTGGCCCGGATCGTCCGCGAGTCCGGCGTCGACGTGACGGTGCCGGCGGCGCTGCTCGCCCCCGCCGGGGGAGGCGGCCCGCTGCCCGCGGTGGTCTCCCCGACGGTCGCCGCCGAGCTGGCCGACGCCGGCCTCGACGGCTCCGCCTTCGTCAGCGCCCAGGGCCAGCGGTACGAGTTCCGGGTCGCCGGGCAGGCGGAGAGCTTTCCGCTGCTGCGCGCCGACAGCAGCCGGTTCGTCGTCCTGCCCTGGCAGTCCCTGCCCCGGCGGGACTACGCCGCCGTGCCGACCGGCTTCCTCGTGGCGGGCGACGACCTGGACGGCGACGCGCTGCGCCGGGCCGGCGACGCGGGGCAGTCCCGCTTCCAGACCGGCGGGGCGGTCACCGGCCGGGAGCGCCCGCGCGGCGTGGAGGTGCTGACCTTCGCGGACACCCGCCGGCAGGTGGGCGAGGGCGGCGCGAACGGGGTGCTCGCCTTCGGCTTCACCGCCGGCGCGGCCGGCGGGACGGCGCTCGGCCTGCTCGCGATCGCCTTCACGGTGCTCGCCGGTGCCCGCGAGCGCGGCCAGGTGCTCTCCCGGCTGCGCACCCTCGGCCTGTCGCGACGCCAGTGGCGCGGGCTGCTGCTGGTGGAGCTGGTTCCGTTGGTGGGCGTCTCGGTGGTGACCGGTGCGTTGGTCGGCACGGCCCTGCCGCTGTTGCTCACCCCGGTGCTCGGACTGTCCGCCTTCACCGACGGCGTCGAGGTCCGGGTCGCGTTCGAGCCCGGCCTGGCGGCCGCGGTCGTCGCGCTCGGTGCGCTCGCCCTCGGCTTCGCGGTCGCCGTCGAGGCCCTGAACAACCGCCGGATGCGCCTCGGCGAGGTGCTCCGGCTCGGAGAGGAGAACTGACAATGACCGCTACCGCGGAGACCACCGCCGTGCCGGACCTGGCCGCCCTGCAACAGCGGGCCGCCCAGCGTGCGGCCGAGCGGGCCGGCGGCCGGGACCGGTTGCGCGGGCACATCGTCTGCGACGGGCTGGTCCGGATCTTCAAGACCGAGGGGGTGGAGGTCGTCGCGTTGCAGGGGCTCGACCTGGTCATCGACCGGGGTGAGCTGGTGGCGATCGTCGGCGCCTCGGGTTCCGGGAAGTCGACACTGCTGAACATCCTCTCCGGGCTGGACACGCCCACCGCCGGCATCGCCCGCGTGGGGGAGTACGACCTGCTCAACCTCTCCACCCGGCGGCGACTGAGCTACCGGCGGAACATGGTCGGATTCGTCTGGCAGCAGACCGGCCGCAACCTGCTGCCGTACCTGACCGCGCTGGAGAACGTCGAGCTGCCCATGCGGCTCGCCGGGCGGCGTGGCGGCCGCCGGGCCCACCGCGAGCGGGCCCGGGAACTGCTCGACATGGTCGGGGTCAGTCACTGCGCCGACCGGCGGCCCGGGCAGCTCAGCGGCGGCGAGCAGCAGCGCTGCGCGGTGGCGGTGGCGGTG
Source organism: Micromonospora sp. DT178 (assembly GCF_049841695.1). Taxonomy (NCBI): domain Bacteria; kingdom Bacillati; phylum Actinomycetota; class Actinomycetes; order Micromonosporales; family Micromonosporaceae; genus Micromonospora; species Micromonospora sp. DT178. The sequence goes on along the minus strand of NZ_JBNCKV010000003.1, from coordinate 77,233 downwards.
GCCAACGATCCCGAGGTCCTCTTCGCCGACGAGCCGACCGGTGAGCTGGACGAGGCGACCGGAGCCGACGTCTTCGCGGCGCTGCGCACCATCAACGCCGAACTCGGCGTCACCATCGTGGTGGTCACCCACGACCACGCCGTGGCCGACCAGGTCCGCCGGACCGTCGCGATCCGCGACGGCCGGACCGCCTCCGAGGTACGCCGGACCGCGCGGATCGGCGCGGACGGCAGCACCGAACTGGTCAGCGAGGAGTACGCCGTGCTCGACCGCAGCGGCCGGATGCAGCTGCCGGCGCCGTTCGTGGACGCGTTGTCGCTGCGCGACCGGGTGCGGCTCAACCTGGAGCCGGACCACGTGGAGGTGCGCCCGGGCGACCGGCCGCGGGACGAGCGGGAGACGCCGCAGTGAGTGGGCGGGTCGTCGTGGCGGTGAGCGGGCGGGAAGCTGCCGCGCCGGGCGGGCGGGAAGCCCGTGCGGTGGGCGGGTGGAAGGCCGTCGCCGTGCGCGGGTGGGGCATCAGTCGGTACCGCGTGGTCGACCCGGTCGACCGCGCCGAGCACAGCGGGGCGGGATCATGAGCGAGCGCGACGTGACGCGGGACGGACGGTCGGGCGGGGCGGTGGCGGGCGCCACGGTCACCGACGAGGTGGTCCGGGTGGAGGGGGTCAGCCGCACGTTCGGTCGCGGCGAGCACGCGGTGCACGCCGTACGGGACGTGTCGTTCTCGGCCGGGCGGGGCGAGCTGGTGGCCGTGCGGGGTCGCTCCGGTGCGGGCAAGACGACCCTGCTGAACCTGGTCGGCGGGCTGGACCGGCCCGACTCGGGCCGGGTGGTGGTCGCCGGGCACGACGTCACCGGCGCCGGTGAGAAGGAGCTGCTGGAGCTGCGCCGCGGCACGGTCGGCTTCGTGTTCCAGACCTTCGGGCTGGTGCCGATCCTGTCCGCCGCCGAGAACGTCGGCGTACCGCTCCGGCTGGCGCGGGTCCCCGCGGCCGAGCGGGAGGAGCGGGTGGCGGTGCTGCTCGAGCTGGTGGGCCTCGGCGGGCACGCGGGCCAGCGCCCGTACGAGCTCTCGGGCGGGCAGCAGCAGCGGGTGGCGGTGGCGCGGGCCCTGGCCAACGAGCCGGACCTGCTGATCGCCGACGAGCCGACCGGTCAACTCGACTCCGAGACCGGCCGGTCGATCATGGACCTGCTCCGGGCGGTCGTGCATGCCCGAGGCATGACCGCGCTGGTCGCCACCCACGATCCGGCCCTGATCGACCTCGCCGACCGCGTCCTCACCCTCCGCGACGGCCACCTCCTCCCCACCTGAAACCACTCCCACCACCCCTCCACGCCTTCCGCCCGCTCGCTGCCCGCCCAGCCCAGCCGTGCCCGCCCTGCCCGCGCCGCCCGCCCCCGTCCGCGTCGCTCGGCCCCACCCGCGTCGCCCCGGCCCCGTCTGCGTCGATCATGCAGTTGTGGTGGGAGTTCCCCGCTACTTCATCCCTTTTGTCTAGCACCACAACCGCGTGATCGACGGGCCGTGGGGCGGCGGGCCGTGGGCCGTGGGCCGTGGGCTGTGGGGCGGCGGGCTGTGGGGCTGTGGGCCGTGGGCTGTGGGGCGGCGGGCTGTGGGGCCGTGGGCTGTGGGCTGTGGGGCGGCGGGCTGTGGGGCTGTGGGCCGTGGGCCGTGGGCTGTGGGGCGGCGGGCTGTGGGGCCGTGGGCCGTGGGCTGTGGGCTGTGGGGCGGCGGGCTGTGGGGCTGCGGGCCGTGGGCGGCGGCCGTAAGGCGGCGGCCGTAAGGCGGCGGCCGTGGGGCGGCGGGCTGTGTGTGGGGGCGACAGGGATGGCGCTGGGCGGGGCGGGAGAGGGGAGCGGGGAGCGGGTTAGAGGGGGAGTTTCATGCCCTCGTGGGAGGGGAGGAAGCCGAGGTTGAGGTAGAAGCGGTGGGCGTCGTGGCGGGTCTTGTCGGTGGTGAGCTGGACCAGGGCGCAGCCACGCTGCTTCGCCTGGTCGACCGCCCAGGTGATCATCTGCCGGCCGAGGCCCCGCCCGCGTAGGTCGGAGCGGACCCGGACCGCCTCGATCAGCTGCCGCTCCGCGCCGTGCCGGCCCAGGCCGGGGATGTAGGTGAGCTGCATGCAACCGAGCAGCTCACCGTCCGCGTCGGCCACGATCAGCTGGTTGCGCGGGTCGGCGTCGATGTCGGCGAACGCCTTCTCGTACCGGGCGTCGACCTCCGTGAAGTCGCGGTTCCTGCCGAGCACGTCGTCGGCGAGCAGGGCGATCACGGCGGGCAGGTCGGCTCGGACGGCCTCGCGGAAGATCACGTCACTCATGCCGCTCAGCGTGGCACAGTGAGCCGGACCGATGGGCGGGCAGCGCTCGCGTACGGGGGGCAACATGACTGTTCATGGACGTCCTGCTGTTGCCGTTCCGGTTGATCTACCGGGGGCTGGTCTGGTTCGCCAACTCGCCCCGTACGTTGATCATTTCCTACCTGCTGATGATCGTGGTGGCCGGCGTGATCTACGGCCATGTGGAGAAGCGCAGCCCGGCGGACGCCGTCTGGTGGGCGGTGGTGACTGCGTCCACCGTCGGCTACGGCGACATCTCCCCGGTGAGCTGGCAGGGCCGTACCCTGGCCGCGCTGCTCATCTCGACCATGGTGCTGCTGGTCATCCCGCTGATCACCGCGCACTTCGCCAGTCAGCTCATCGTCGACGACGACGCCTTCGAGCACGAGGAGCAGGAGCAGCTCAAGGCCGACGTGCGCCGGATGCGGGCGCTGCTGGAGGAGATCGCGGCCCGGCAGGGCATCGACCTGCCCGACCTGCCGCCGGAGCGACCGGTCAGCGGGCCGGGCAGCGCAGCCCTTCCCTGGGCACGACCAGGTCGATCAGGTAGGCGTCGACCGCCCGGGTGACGCAGGAGGTCTGCGGGTACGCGGTGTGCCCCTCGCCCTCCCAGGTGAGCACCCGGCCCACGCCCAGCATCGCGGCCAGCGCCGGGGTCTGCTCGTAGGGCGTCGCGGGGTCGCCGGTGGTGCCCACCACCAGGATCGGCGGCGCCCCGGCGGCCGGGCCGGTCGGGTACGGGTCGCGCCCCCCGGGCCACTCGGCGCAGGAGAGCAGGCCGACGGCCAGGGCCGGCCCGAACAGCGGGTACTTCGCCCGCCACTGCGACTGGAGCTGCCGGATGCGTTCCCGGCTCGGCTTCTGCTCCTCGTCGGCGCAGTTGACCGCCAGGTTGGCGTCGAACATGTTCGAGTAGTGCCCGTCGGAGTCCCGGTCGGCGTACGCGTCGGCGAGGCGGAACACGTCTGCCGGGTCGCCGCCCTCCAGCTTGTCGATGGCGCGGGCCAGCTCCTGCCACCCCGACTCGGTGTAGAGCGACGAGATGATCGCGTAGAAGACCCAGCCCGCGGTCGCCTCCCGGCCGTCGTCGCCGCGCACCGGGGACACCCGCGCCTTCTCGATCGCCGAGGTGACCGCCGCCCGGGCGTCGGGGGCGATCGGGCAGCGCCCGGCGTTGGCCGCGCACCACGTGGTGAAGTTGCCGAAGGCCCGCTCGAAGCCCTTGGCCTGGCCCTCCGAGCCGGCGATCAGGTCCTGCTTCGGGTCGACCGCGCCGTCGAGGACCAGGGCCCGTACCCGCTGCGGGAAGAGCTGGGCGTAGGTGGCCCCGAGCAGGGTGCCGTAGGAGTAGCCGAGATAGGTCAGCTTGTCGTCGCCGACGGCGGCGCGGACCGCGTCCATGTCCCGGGCGGCCTGCTCGGTGCCGTAGAGCGGCAGTTGGTCGCCGTAGCGGTCGCCGCAGCCGCGCCCGATCCGCTGGCTGAGCGCGACGAACCCGTCGAACGACTCCTGGCTCTCCGGGTCGGGGTCGTAGCCGAAGCTGGCGTCCAGGTCGGCGTCGGGGATGCACTTGACCGGGCTGGAACGGGACACCCCGCGCGGGTCGAAGCCGACGATGTCGAACCGGTCGGTGATCGAGGCGGGCAGGCCGCCGAACGCCGGGCCGAAGGAGAGGTAGACGGCCGTGTCCACGCCGGAGCCGCCCGGCCCGCCCGGGTTGATCACCAGCGAGCCGATCCGGTCGCGCTGCTTGGTCGACCGGGCCCGCAGCAGCGCGATCTCGAAGGTCTGCCCGGCGCCCGGCCCGGCGGTGGCCCCGCCGCCCGGGCCCGTGCCCCAGTCGCGCGGCACCTTGATCCGCGCGCACTCGTAGCGGATGTTCGGCGCGCCGCGCCCGACCAGCTCCTCGGCCACCTCCGGGCAGGCCCGCCAGGTGGGCGCCGTGCCCGGGGCGGCGGCCTCGCCGCCGGCCTCCGTCCGAGGGGCGATCGCCGGGATGGTGCAGCCGGCGGCGACCAGCGCGGCGGCGGCCAGCCCGGCGAGGGTGAGCCGGAACCGGCGGATCCGGTCGGGGGTGCGGGTCACGAGCGGGCCTCCGTGTCGGGTCGACGGCCAGGCTACGCCGGACCGTTGGCGGACCCCACGGTCACCGTGGGATCGCCGCGCAGCACCTGGTCCACATCGAACCGTACGGGCCGGTCGAGCTGGTCGTAGCGGCAGGAGCGGGGATCACGGTCGGGCCGCCAGCGGACGAACCGGGCGGTGTGCCGGAACCGGTCGCCCTCCATGGCGTCGTAGCCGACCTCGACCACCAGCTCGGGGCGCAGCGGCTCCCACTCGAGGTTGCGGGCGCCCGTCCAGCGGCTCACCCCGCCGGGGAGGCGCTGGCCGCGTTCGTGGTCGCCGTGCACCCACGGGTGGTCGGCGCCGACGTCACGGTAGGGCTCCAGCTCCTCCAGCAGCTCGGCGCGGCGGGCCATGGTGAACGACGCGCTCACCCCGACGTGGTGCAGGACCCCGTCGTCGTCGTGCAGGCCGAGCAGGAGCGAGCCGACCACCGGGCCGGACTTGTGCCAGCGGAAGCCCGCCACCACCACGTCGGCCGTGCGGGCGTGCTTGACCTTGAACATGAGCCGCTTGCCCGGCTCGTAGGGCAGGTCGGCCGGCTTGGCGATCAGGCCGTCGAGGCCGGCGCCCTCGAAGACGTCGAACCAGCGGTGTGCGGTGTCGACGTCGGTGGTCACCTGGGTGACGTGCACCGGCGGGCGCACCCCGGCCAGCGCCGACTCCAGCCGGGCCCGACGCCGGGGGTAGGGCTCGTCGAGCAGCGTCTCGTCGTCGAGGGCGAGCAGGTCGAAGGCGACGAAGTCGGCCGGGGTCGTCTCGGCCAGCAGCCTGACCCGGGACGCGGCCGGGTGGATGCGCTGGGCGAGCAGCTCGAAGTCGAGCCGGGGCTGCCCACCCGGGCCGTCGCGCCGGATCACGATCAGCTCGCCGTCGACCGCGCACCGCGCGGGCAGCTGGCGGCGGGCCTGCTCGACCACCTCGGGGAAGTATCGGGTCATCGACTTGCCGCCGCGGCTGGCCAGTTCCACCTCGTCGCCGTCGCGGAACACGATGCACCGGAAGCCGTCCCACTTCGGCTCGTAGGTCATCCCGGGCGCGGTGGGGATCCGCGGGACGCTCTTGGCCAGCATCGGCTCGACCGGCGGACTGATCGGCAGCTTCACGGCGACAGTCAACCAGACCGCACCGACAGTCGTGAGGCAGAACACGTTCCGCCAGCGGGCGGCGTGTCCGGCCGCGCGCCGCTCGTGCCGCACCGGGCGAATCACAAAAGCCCAGGTCAGAGCTACCTTCGCGGGGTGTCGGAGTGGGTGTGCGGGTGCTGCGGGCGGTGGCGGGTGAGCGTCGAGCTGATCCGGGGCCGCTACCGGTACCGGCTGGTGCGCCGCTATCCCCGCCAGTTCGGCGGGGGCAAGGACGTGCTCGGCGAGGCCGGCACGGTGGCGGAGCTGGAGGAACTGCTGCGCCGGCGTACCCCCCTCGGGCTGGCCGACCTGCGCGAGGCCGCCTGACCCGGCGGCGGCCGAGCCCGGCGGACACCCCGGCGGCCCGTCGGCCCGCCGGGCCGACGGGGCGGGCCGGCCGGCGGACGCCCCGTCACGATTCCCCAGCCGGCGTCGTCGAGACTGGCAGCGGCGCCGCCGGGCGCCGACACGGGGAGGGGGCGCGATGCGGTTCGAGGCCGGTACGGAGGTGGCCGCCGAGGCGGGACGGGTCTGGGCGGTGCTGGTCGACGTCGAGCGGTGGCCGGAGTGGACGCCCTCGGTGCGGCGGGCGCTACGGGGGGAGGCGGGACCGCTCGCGCTGGGCGCCACCGCCCGGCTGGAGCAGCCGAAGCTGCGACCGGCGGTGTGGCGGGTCACCGAGCTGACCGAGGGCCGGTCGTTCTCGTGGGTGTCGGGCAGCCCGGGGGTGCGCACGCTCGGCGAGCACCGGGTGCTGCCGCTGCCCGACGGGCGCAGCCGCGTCGAGTTGGCCCTCACGCAGTCCGGGCCGCTCGCCGGGCCCGTCGGCTGGCTCTACGGCGACCTGATGCGTCGCTACCTGCGGCTGGAGGCAGACGGGCTCAGGCGTCGCTGCGAGCGGGACTGACCGCCTTCTCCAGCAGGGCGAGCCGGATGCCGTTCGGGTCCGGCCGGTGCCCGACCACCCGGTAGCCGTGCCGCTGGTACAGGCGCAGGTTCTGCGCGCTGTCGGCGCCCGTGAAGAGCGCGAAGCGGCGCACCCGGGCGGCGCAGGCCGCCTCCACCGCGCGCAGCAGCCGCCCGCCGACGCCCCGGCCCTGCTGGTCCGGGGCGACGGAGAGCCGGCCGACGTGCGCGGTGTCGCCGTCGACGTGTGCCCGCACGGAGCCGACCAGCCGGTCGCCGAGCCGGGCGGTGAGCACCGTCGCCGGGCCCGCCAGCGCGGTCCGCACCTCGTCCAGCGTCTCGGTCAGCGGGGGCAGGAACGGGTCGGCGTAGCGCTGGGCCTCGGTGACGTACGCGGCGCGCTGCACGGTGAGGATCTCGCCGGCGTCCGTGACGACGGCGGGGGCGATGCGCGGCTCGATGATCACTCCGACAGCCAACCACAGGCCGCCGGGCGGGCCGCCCGCACCGCCCGTACGCTGGCGGTGTCCCGTCGAGCCGTGGGGGTGCGCCGTGCCGGCACTGACCTATCCGCACGTGGGCGCCACCGAGACCGGCGAGCTGCCGGCCGGCTGGCGGCACGTGCGGCACCGGGTCCGGCTGCCCGACTCCTGCTTCCCGGCGGCCGGGGACGCCGTGCTCGGCTGGCGCCTGCACCGGGCGGCCGGCATCCGGATCGACGCCGCCGCCGAGCGGGCCGCGCCCGGGGTCCGGGTGGTCTCCGGGCTGGGCGTCGGCCCGCTGCGGCTGGCCGCGCCCTGCGAGGTGGTCTGGGCCGTCGACGACGGGCGGCGGGCCGGCTTCGGGTACGGCACGCTGCCCGGGCACCCGGCGCGCGGCGAGGAGGCGTTCGTGGTCAGCCGCGACGCCGCCGGCCACGTCTGGTTCGAGGTGGTCGCGTTCAGCCGGCCGGACCGCTGGGTCATGCGCGCCGCCGGGCCCGCCGGCCGGGCCTTCCAGCGGGCGTACGCCCGGTGGCTCGGCCGCACCCTGCGCCGCCTCTGCGCGCGCCCCTGACCCGCACCGTCGCCGGCCGTCGTCGCGGCCCGCCACGACGACCCGCATGCCGGCCGTCACCGCGTTGTGCAGCGGCGGCACCCCGGCGCGCAGCCCGACGGGCGGGACCGGTCAGAACCGGGCAAAGGAGCGGATCGGCATCCGCGGGCCGTACTTCGGCGCCTGCACGCCACCGGCCGCCAGCAGCACGCAGACCCGCCCCCGGTGCCCCCGGAACGGCTCCAGCAGGGCCAGCATCCGGGCGTCGTCGCCGCGCGGCTCGCCCGCCAGGGCCCAGGCCACCGTGTTCGGCACGTGGAAGTCGCCGACGCTGACCGCGTCCGGGTCCCCGTACGCGACGCGCACCACCTCGGCGGCGGTCCACGGGCCGATGCCGGCGACGGCGGTCAGCCGGCGGGTGGCCTCGGCGGAGTCCGCGCAGCGCTCCAGCCGGTCGGCGACGGCCGCCGCGCGGCGCAGCGTCTCGGCCCGGCGCTGCTCCACGCCGAACGGGTGGAACACCCAGTACGGGGTGGCGGCCACCGCCGCCGGGTCCGGCGGCAGCAGCAGCGGCTGCATCGGCCCGGGCGCCGCCTCGGCGAAGTGCCGCACCGTCGCCGCGTACGCCCGGTACGCCTCCTTGCCGGTCACCTTCTGCTCGAAGACCGCCCGCAGCAGCCGGGGGAAGACCTGCCCGGTGGCCGGCATGCGCAGCCCCCGGTGCTGGGCCGCGAGCCGCGCCACCACGGGGTGGGCGGCGGCGAGCGCCGCGAACCCGCCCACGTCGTCCCGGAGCCCGGCGACCGCGTCCGCCGACTCCACCACCCGGTCGGCCCCGGGACCGTAGCCCTCGGCGAGCAGGGCGCCGCCGGCCGGCCGCAGGGCGAGGGTGGCCGGACCGTCCGGGGTGCGGGCGGCCCACCAGAAGGTGCCGGCCGCGACGCGCGCGCAGGGGTCGTACGGGCTGAAGGTCAACGCCTGGACCGACGCGGCCAACCGGTACCCGGCGGGCGGGCGCAGCTCCCGACGCGCGGTGGGTTCGGTCCCGGTCACCCGCACATGCTGTCACGTCCCCGCCCCGTGACCGGCGACACCGCCGGGCGCGGGGCGGTCCGGCGGTGTCGCCGGTCCGATGTCCTGGCCGGTCCGGCGTCGTGGGCCGGTCACGAAGCGGGCACCGGCCGCGCCCTCCCCGGTCACGACCGGCCACCGGGTCCGGTGGTCAGTACGAGTAGTTCGAGTCGCCCTGCCCGGCCTTCTCGTCGGACGGCGGGGCGACCGGTTTCGGGGTGCCCGTCGGCAGGCAGCTGAGGTTCTTCTTGCCGTCCGGGGCCACCACGAACCAGGTGCCTCCGACGCCCTGGCCCTTCCACTGGCCGGGCTTCCTGTCCCCGACGTAGCGGTAGAGCGGCCAGCCGTCGAGGGTGAGCTGCCGCCTGCCGTCCTGGCGGGTGACGGTGCCGACCTTGTCGTCGGAGACGCCGTTGAGCTCCGGGTTGCCGTCGGTCAGCGCCGGGGGCCACACCTGCGCGCACTTGTCGACACAGTTCGACGAGGGCGGGTCGTTGGTGTCCTTGTCGAAGCGGTAGAGGATCCACCCGTCCTGGTCGGTGACCACGCTGCCCATCCGGGCGACCCTCCGGCCGTTCAGCTCCTCGGTCAGGTCCGCGTCGGCGGGCGGCGCGGCCGGGGACGGCGAGGCCTCCGGCCCGGGCGCCGCGGTGGACTCGGCGGCGGTCACGGCGACCGGCTCGGCCGCGCCCGGGTTCGCCCCCTCGTAACCCGCGGGAGCGCAGGCCGTCAACGCGACCATCGCGCTCGCGACGATGACGGTTCGCTTCATCTGTGCCACGTGCCCTCCTCGTTTATGGCGTCGTTCACCGGTTGATACGGAGGGGGCGTTGTCAAGGTTTAATTCGTAACCGTGGTCGATGTCACGGAAAACCGTTGAACCGAAAGGGCCCGGAATCCGTTTCCCGCGACGAGACGCAATTGCGCCGATACGATTCCGGAAACGGCACACGGGATCGGCGCCGGTCGTCGTACTGGCCGGCGCCGATCCCGCAGCGGGTGCTACATCTGCACCGTGACCAGCGGGCTCGCCACCCCGCCGGCGTCCACCGACTGCACCTGGAACTGCTTGATGTCATCGAGCCGCGTCGACGTCGACGCCGACAGGCTCAGCTTGTCGGGGCGGGCGTTGGTGCCGTACCCGGTGCCGGGCACCGACCACGTGGAGATCACCTCGGTGCTGTTGTTCTTCCGCACCACGACGAGCCGGCACGTCCGGGGCCCGGGCAGCTTGGCGAGGATGAAGTCCACACCCGTGCCGAAGTCCTTCGACACGACGAAGAAGGTCGCCTCGACGCCGGTGGTCGCGTCGACGACGTTGACCGGGTCGCCCTCCGGCAACGTCCCGCCGATGTCCGGGTCGTTCGGATCGCTGGAACGGCTGGCCGTCGGCGGGACGACCGGCGCGGTGGCGGTCGGCTCGGCCACCACCTCGGGGGCGCTGTCGCCGGCGATGCTGGCGAAGCCGAGCCCGGTCGCGCCACCGAGGACCAGCACCGCCGCCGCCGTGGCGAGCAGCTGCCGGAACCGGTTGCGCCGCCGGTGGGCGCGGACCGCGACCAGCGTCCGGTCCAGCAGGGCCGGGTCGGTGCGGGTCTGCTCCAGCGCGGCCATCGTCTCGCCGTCGATGTCGGAGAGCAGGCCCACGACCGGCACCATCGTCTCCAGCTCGGCGGCGCACGCCCAGCAGGTGGCGAGGTGCTCCTCGAACCGTTCCGTGTCGCGCTCGTCCAGCACGCCGAGCGCGTACGCCGCGACGTCCATGTGGTCCGCCCGGCTCATTCCGTCACCCCCCGTTCCTGCAGAGCCGTGCGCAGCGCGCGCAGCGCGTAGTAGACCCGCGACTTGGCGGTGCCGAGCGGAAGGCCCAGCTCCTCGGCCGCCTCCGGCACCGTCCGACCCCGGAAGTACGTGGCCACCAGGATCTCCCGGTGCGACTGGCTCAGCGTACGCAGCGCGTCCGCCACCGTCATCGTGCGCAGCACCCGGTCGGTGCTGTCCGCCTCGGCGAACGCGGTCAGGTCCCGGTCGTACGTCTCGGCCGGCCGGGCCTGCTCGCTGCGGTGCTCGTCGATGGCGATCCGCCGGGCCACCGTGACCAGCCACGGTCGCAGCGAGCCCTGCCCCTGCACACCCAGCCGGTGCGCGTTGCGCCACGCCCGCAGCAGCGTCTCCTGGACGATGTCCTCCGCCCGCTGCCGGTCGCCGCCGGTGAGCCGCATGACGAACGCCAGCAGCGGCCCGGCGTGCTCGGCGTAGAGCAGCCGGATCAGCCGATCCGAGTGACCCGCCTCGGTGGACGGTGCCGCCTGGTGGCGCCCCGGGGCGGATTTCGGCGTCACCGGCCCATTCTGGCGAGGCGTCTGGCGGGCGTCGACCCCGCGTGCCGCCGCGCCCGGCCGGGACTGGGACCGCGCGGACATCCAGTCCGGTCGCGCCCTGTCGCCGTGCCAACCGGCCGCCACCGCGTGCATGCAGACCTCCGGGTGTCCGAGGACATCGGCCGCCTCCCACGGGCACGGCCGCCCGTTGGTACGCAGCGCCCGGACGAACGGATCAACGGCGCGCGGAAAAGATTCCGCTTCCGCACCCGCCGCGCCGGTCGCCGGCGCGCCTACCCCGTTCGACGGCGCGCGGAGCAGGAGACTCCGTTCAACGGCGCACGGAGAAGATCCCGGGCGGCGGCGGGGTCGAGTCGGTGGCGTCGGCGTCGCGGACGACCGGTGCCCCGCTCGCGAAGCGGTCGAGTTCCTCGCCGGCCAGCACCCGGCCGGGGAACCAGTCACCGGCGGCGCGCCGGGTCAGCTCCGGCACCGGCGGCTCGACGCGGCCGGCCACCAGCACCAGGTTGCCGTACCGCCGCCCGCGCAGCACCGCCGCGTCGCCGACCAGGCAGGCCCGGGGCAGCACCGACCGGACCGTGGCGACCTGCCCCCGGGCGTGGCGCAGCGGCGGGCCGTCGGCCACGTTGGCCAGGTGGAACCCGGTGGGCCGCAGCACCCGGGCCACCTCGGCGGCGTACTCCGCCGAGGTCAGGTGGGCCGGGGTGCGGGCACCGGCGAAGACGTCGGCCACCACGACGTCGTAGCTGGCGTCCCGGCTGGCGGCGAGCACCGCGCGGGCGTCGGCCACCCGTACCTTGAGCCGGGGATCCGGCTGCCACGGCAGGGCCTGCCGGACCAGCTCCACCAGCGCGCCGTCCACCTCGACCACGCGCTGGGTGGAGCCGGGCCGGGTGGCCGACACGTAGCGGGGCAGGGTCAGCGCGCCGCCGCCGAGGTGCAGCACCCGCAGCGGCGCGCCGGCCGGCGCCACCAGGTCGATCGCGGCGGCGAGCCGCCGGACGTACTCGAACTCCAGGTGCGTGGGATCGGCCAGGTCCACGTGCGACTGCGGGGCGCCGTCCAGCAGCAGCGTCCACGACCCCGGCCGGTCCGGATCGGGCACCAGCTCGGCCTGGCCGGTGTCCACCCGCGCGGCCACGGTGTCGGCCGCCCGCTTGCGGCCCATCAGCGCCTGCCCCGGGCGGCGGCGGTGAGCACCCGGTGCAGCAGCCGCGCGTCGCCGAGCAGCGCCCGCAGCCGGCGCTCCAGGCCGGCGATCGGGATCAGGTTCTGCGGCGCGCGCGGGTCCTTGTAGGGGGTGGAGGCGAACCGGGGCAGCGTGACCAGCGACAGGTCGGCCAAACCCACCGCCTCGTCCACGCTCAGCTCGGCGGAGCACTCCATCCGGACGATGCCCGCCCACGGCGCGCCGAGGGCCACCGGCAGCCGCAGATACCACGACCAGCCGCCCCAGGCCGTGCCGAGCTTGAACACCGGGGAGCGCTCGCCGGCCGCCAACCCGGTGACCACGGCGGTCAGCCGGGCGTCCAGGTACTGGCTGTGCTGCGTCTTGATGTAGCCGACCGTGCGCGGCAGCTGCCGCCGGTTGCGCAGCGGGCCGTCGACCACCAGCAGGTCGCCGTCCGTGCGGGCCGCCCCCGAGACCTCCACCTCGAGCGCGGTCAGCGGCCCCTGCACGGCGGCCGGGAGCTTGTTCAGCTCGCCCGTGCCGCTGACCCGGTGCACCGGGTAGCGGACGCTGCCGGCCACCACGTCCACCGCCGAGGGGCTGGCGGTGAACAGCCCCCGACCGACCCGCGCGCCGGCCAGCTGCGCCGCGCCGCGCTCCAGGTCGCACCGGACCACCCCCGCGGCGTACGACGCGGCCAGGCCGGGGAAGGACGCCCCGTCCTCCTCCGCCGTCCACACGCTCGCGTCGATCCGGCGCACCCCGTCGACGAGCAGCACCACGTCGGGGGCCCGTACGCCGGGACGCGGCCCGATCGCCCGCCAGTCGACCGCCGGCAGCTCGGCGTCCGGGTCGACCTGGGCGCTGCTCGGCGCGGCGGGACCGCCGCCGCCCGCCGCCTCGAACGAGGCGCCGTACGCCGGATCCCACGCGTCGACGAAGAACCGGGGATCGGTCACCGCAGCGGACCTCCCGTCGCGCGCGCCGGGGCCCCGCTCACCGGCCGGTCCGTTCCACGCGCGCCGACCGGGCGTCCTTGCTGACCTCGAAGCGGACCGGGATGCGTTCGGCCAGGGCCGGCACGTGGGTGACCACCCCCACCATCCGGTCGCCCCGGGCGGCCAGGTTCTCCAGCGTGGCGGCCACCGTGTCGAGGGTGGCCGCGTCGAGCGTGCCGAAGCCCTCGTCCAGCACGATCGACTCCAGGCTCGCCGCCGTCGTGGACATTCCGGCGAGCTGCTCGGAGAGCGCCAGCGCCAGCGCCAGCGACGCCTGGAACGTCTCGCCGCCCGAGAGGGTGCGCACGCCCCGGCGCAGCCCCGCGTCGTGGTGGTCGACCACGAAGAACTCGCCCTTGTCGTGCACCAGGTCGTACTGCCCGCCGGAGAGCTCCCGCAGGATGCCCGAGGCGCCGTCGACCAGCAGGTCCAACGCCTCGGCGAGCAGCCACCGCTCGAAGTTGTTGGCCCGCAGGTGCCCCGCGAGGGCCCGCGCCACCTGCGCCTCGCGCTCGTAGCCGGCTCGCTGCTCGCGCAGGTCACCCGCCTGCTCCCGGCGCCGCTCCAGCTCGCGCAGGTCGGCCTCGGCCCGCTCCAGGGCGCGGTCGGTGGCGCGTAGCGGATCGTCGGCGGGCGGCAGCCCGGCGGTGGCGAGGACGCCCGCGATGCGCTCGCCGACGCCGGCGGCCACCGCCTCGGCCTGCGTCACCGCCGCGGCCCGCCCGGCCCGCTCCGCGCGGCGGCGCGCCGCCTCCTCGCCGGCCCACCCGGTCAGGGCGGCCCACGCGGCGCCCAGGTCCTCCCGGTCCGCCGACGGCGGCCCGAACCGGGCCAGCCCGTCGCGGGCCGCGTCGAACGCCCGCCAGGTCGCCCGCAGCCGCTCCTCGGCGGCGTCCACCGCCGCCCGGGCCCGCCGGGCGGCGTCCCGGCCGGCCCGCACCGCCGCCGCCGACTCCTCCAGCGCCCGGCGCAGCCGCGCGTGCTCGTCCAGCTCGCGGCGCAGCACCGCCGGCTCGGCCGCCCCGGCCAGCTGGTCGTCCAGCTCGGCCAGGCGGGCCTGCACCTGGTCCTGTCGGGCCCGCGCGCGCAGCAGCACCCGCTCCAGCTCCCGGGCCGCGCCGTCGCGCTCCTGCACCACCGCCTGGGCGGCCTTGCTGGCGGCCCGCGCCGCCCGTCCCGCCGCCGTCGCGGCGGCCACCGCCGAGTCGGCCGGCACCGCCGGCACCGCCGCGACGGTCTGCTCGCAGACCGGGCAGGTGGCCCCGTCGCGCAGGTGCGCGCGCAACGCCACCGCCTGGTCGGTCGCCTTCGCCTCCTCGTGGGCGCGGAACGCCGCCTCCAGCTCCGCCTCGGCCCGCTCGGCCGCCGCCCGCGCCTCGGCCAGCGCCGCCACCGCCGCGCCGTGTTCGGCCTGCGCCCCGGTCACCGCCGCGCGCACCGCCGCCGCCTCGCCGGCCAGCTTCTCCCGATCGTTGTACGCCCGCAGCAGCAGCCGCAGCGCGCTCTCGTCGCCGGCGGCGGCCAGCTCGCCGCGCAGCTTCTCCTCCCGCTCCTCGGCCAGCGACACCGCCGTCGCCGCCTCGTCCGCGCCGGCCCGCGCCGAGGCGACCGCCCGGGCCACCTCCGCCACCCCGTCCGGCGCGCGCACGGCGGCCAGCACCGCCAGGTCGGCGTCGAGGGCCGCCAGGGCCGCGCCCGCCTCCCGCGCCGTCGCCCGGGCCGCCTCCAGCTCCGGTACGGCGCTCGCCACCGCCCCGGCCAGCTCCCGCATCCGGTCGACCCGCCCGGTCGCCGCCTCCAGTGCGGCGTCGTCGACGTCGGTGAGCCCGGCGAGGGCCTGGTCGACCGCCTCCAGCTTCGCCTCGGCCTGCGCGGCCCGCGCGGTCGCCCGCTTCTGCACGTCCTCGTAGACGCCGAGGCCGAGCAGGTTGACCAGGATCTGCTGCCGGGTCGCCGGCTTGGCGTGCAGGAAGTCCGCGAACTGCCCCTGCGGCAACACCACGCAGCTGGTGAACTGCTCGTACGGCAGCCCGACCGCCTCCAGCACCGCCTGCTCCATCTCGGCGGGGGTGCCGGCCACCGCCTCGCCGAGGTCGTCCGGGCTCAACCCGGTGTCGAGCTTGGTCACGTCGAAGCCGGCCGGCATCAGCTGCAACCCGGCGTTGGCTGTCTTGACGTTGCCCCGACCGTCCCGGCGGACCACCCGCGTCGCCACGTAGCGGGAACCGGCGGACTCGAAGACCAGCCGGACCCGCGCCTCGGTGGCCGACGGGGCCAGGGCGTTGGACAGGCCCCGGGCCCCACCCCAGCGGGGCACCGTGCCGTAGAGGGCGAAACAGATGGCGTCCAGCACCGTCGACTTGCCGGAGCCGGTCGGCCCCACCAGCGCGAAGAAGTCGGCGTCGGTGAAGTCGACAGTGGTCTCGTCGCGGAAGACGGTGAAGCCCGCCATGTCCAGCCGCATCGGCCGCATCAGTGATCGACCTCCTCGAAGAGCTCGTCGAAGAGATCCCGCACCCCGTCGTCGGTGTGCCCCCGGCTGTCCAGGTAGTCGGCGAAGAGCTGCCGGGGCGAGCGGCCCGCCCGCTGCGCCGTCCGGGCGCCGCTGCCCGGGGCGGGCACCAGCTCCGGGTCGATCCGGATCTCCAGGGCTCCGGGGAGCAGTTCCTGCACCTCCTCGCGCAGCCCGGCGCGCGGCTGCTCCCGGACGAACACCCGCAGCCAGGCGTCCGGCACCTGCATCTCGGCGAGCTGGGCCAGGGTGCCCCGGACCGTGCGCAGCGTGGTGGCGGCGGTCACCGGCACCTCCCGCACCTGCGCCGCCGTGGTCGCGGTGACCTCGACGACGGTCACCGACGGCACGTTCTCCTGCTCGCCGAAGTCGACCGCCAGCGGGCTGCCGCTGTAGCGGATCGGGCAGGGGCCCTGCACCCGCTGCGAGCGGTGCAGGTGACCCAGCGCCACGTAGTGCGCGGTGCCCGGGAACACGGTTGCCGGCACCGCGTAGCCCAGCACGGTGTGCGCGTCGCGCTCCCCGCCGCCGGTGGTCGCGCCCACCACGGTCAGGTGGGCGGTGACCAGGTGCACCCGGTCCGGTTCGGTGAAGCTCTCGGTCAGCCGGCCCAGCACCCGGCCCAGGTGGTCGGCGTACGTCTGGGTGGTCTCGGCGGCGGTCAGCTCGTACATCTCCACGGCGCGGATGGCGTAGCGCTGGGAGAGGAACGGCAGCGCGGCCAGCCGCCAGCGCTCACCGCCGGCGGTGGTGCCGTCGATGACGTGCTCGTCCGGGTTGTCCCGGACCCCGCCGCGCAGGGTGATGCCGGCGGCCTCGGCCCAGGGCCGCAGCGCGTCGAGGGCCTGGCCGTTGTCGTGGTTGCCGCCGATGGCCACCACGTCGGCGCCGGTGCGGCGCAGCGCGGTCAGGGCCCGGGTGACCAGCCGGGTGGCCTCGGGCGTCGGGGCGGCGGTGTCGTAGAGGTCACCGGCGACGATGACCAGGTCGGGCGCCTCGGCGCGGGCGACGTCGATCACGCCGGCCAGGACCCGCTTGTGCTCCTCGGCCCGCGACTGCCCCTTGAGGACCTTGCCGACGTGCCAGTCGGAGGTGTGCAGGATCTTCACGGTGCCAGCCTTTCGTTCGCGACTGCGGGGCTCGCAAGCTCACTCCTCGCGCTCACCAGTGCCAGCCTTTCGTTCGCG
>NZ_JBNCKV010000003.1:0-60315 GCF_049841695.1 Micromonospora sp. DT178 | reverse complement strand
AGCCTTTCGTTCGCGACTGCGGGGCTCGCAAGCTCACTCCTCGCGCTCACCAGTGCCAGCCTTTCGTTCGCGACTGCGGGGCTCGCAAGCTCACTCCTCGCGCTCACCGGTGTCTCCCCTAGAACGGGATGTCGTCGTCGCTGGTGCCGCCGCCGGAGCCGACGACCGCGAACGGGTCGACGGACTGGGTGATCGACCGGAGCGTCTCGGACGGGGCGCGGCCGGCCTCGGAGACCCGGGTGGCCCAGGCCGGGAACGGGAACTCCAGGCAGAGCGGCACCGGGATGTCGGGCTGGTTGACGAACATCGTGCCCGGCTTGGCCAGCAGCGCGCGCTGCCGCTGGGCGGGCGGCAGGAAGCCGTACTCCGGGCGGGACGCCTCGGCCGGGTCGAGCCGGCCCACCACCCGGATCGCCGAGTTGGTGACGATCCGCCGCTCCACCTCGCTCGCCGTCTGCTGGGCGCCGACCAGGATCACCCCGAGCGAGCGACCCCGCTCGGCGATGTCGAGCAGCACCTCCTTGATGGGCGAGGAGCCCTCGCGTGGGGCGTACTTGTTGAGCTCGTCGAGCACCACGAAGAGCAGCGGCTTGGCGGTGCCGGACTTCTCCTTGCGCTCGAACTCGCTCTTCAGCGTCACGCCGACCACGAACCGCTGCGCGCGGTCGGGGAGGTTGTGCAGGTCGACGACGGTGACCTGGGCGCTCTCAGCGGTGTTGATCGAGTGCGGGCGGCGGGTGGCCAGGTCGCCCCGGATCAGCCGGGACAGGTCCTTCTTGCTGCCGATCAGCCGGCGGGCGAACGCGTTGACCGTGCCGAGCCCGACGGCGCTGCCGGCCCAGTCGGAGCGGGTCTCGTCGTCGTTGAGCTGGTCCACGACGTGGTCGACCAGGTCGGCGTACGAGCCGAGCCGCACCCCGTCGATGCTGATGCCGCCGTCGGCGGGCTGGGCGTGCCGGGCCAGGTGGGCGGTGACCGAGTGCACCACCATCGTGTACTGCTGGCGCTCGTCGTCGGCGTCGGCGAACACGTAGGGCAGCAGGCGGTCGGCGCAGAACTCGCTCAGCGTCCAGTAGAAGCTGTCGACCCCGGTGAGGCGGCTGCTCACGTCGGGCGTGCCGGAGGAGTCGCCCACCCGGGGCGGGGCGTAGACCCGCACGTCCGGGAACGCGCCGGCGACCAGCCCGAGCTTCGCGTACGCGGCGCGGGTCGGGTCGTCCAGCCGGGTGTTGGGATGGTCGAGGAAGAGCAGGTCCTCGCCCTTGACGTTGAAGATGAGCGCCTTGGCGTTGACCGCGTCGCCGCCCAGCACCCCGGAGCGGAAGACCGAGTAGAGCAGGAAGGTGGCGAAGCTCGTCTTCGTGGCGACCCCGGAGATGCCGGAGATCGACACGTGCGCGCCCCGGCTGCCGTCGAGGAAGTCGGCGTTGAGGTAGACCGGCACCCCGTCGCGCCCCATGCCCATCGGGATGCGCCGCTCCATCCGGTCGAAGTGCAGCGCCCGGGCCCGGGCGTCGCCCTCGGCGCGGTGCACCACGGCACCGGGCGACGGCGGCACGTAGAGCTCCGGGTCGACGCGGGTGGTGGTGATCTCGGCGGCCTCCTGCACCTGGGCGGGCAGCGTGCCGTCGGCGATGGCGAAGACGTCGGAGTCGAACTGGGCGCCCTCGTGCCGGGCGCGGACCTGGGTGACCACCCCGGCGATCGTCACCGGCTCGCGGTCGGGCAGCTCCCGCCGGGTCACCACGACGTCGTCGAGCTGGAGGTAGCTGCCGGGGGAGACCGCGGTCCAGAACTGCAGGGGGGTGGCGTCGGCGGTGCCCAGCACCCGGCCGACCACCTCGCCCGGGCCGTCGAACCCGTCGTCAGTCATCGGGCAACTCCGGTCGGCTGGTCGTCGCGGTCGGGGCACACGCCCTGCATCCTGCCCGAGGAGTACGACACGTTGCCACGCGACGCGGCGGACGCCACGCCGCCGCCGACGGCCTCAGCCGCAGGGTGTCCGGCCGACCACGGTCAGTCGCGGGCGTAGCGGAGCATGAGCACCCCGTCGGCGGCGGCGAGCACGTGTCGCAGCGGCAGGTGGCGCACGTCGCTGGGGTCGCCGGCGCTGATCCGCCCCGGGCCCGCGCCGGCGAGCAGCGGGGCGACGGTGAGGCAGACCTCGTCCACGAGATTGGCGGCGGTGAGCGCGCCGAACAGGTGCGGGCCGCCCTCGCAGAGCACCTGGCCGAGGCCGCGGCGGCGCAGTTCGGCCAGGCCCGCCGCGAGGTCCACCCGGTCGTCGCCGCAGCGCACCACGTCGGCGACCCCGGTGAGGCCGGGCGGTGCCACGGAGTCGGCCCGGGTGAGCACCACGGGCCGCACCGGCGCGTCGGCGAACGCGGCCTGCGCCGGGTCGAGGTCGAGCGAGCCGGAGACGACGACCAGCGTCGGGTACTCGGGCAGGCCGTGCTCGCGGCGCCACGCCCGGCGCCGCTCGTTGAGGCGTACCGCCCGGTAGCCCTCGTGCCGCAGCGTCCCGGCGGCCACGACCAGGGCGTCGCAGAGCATCCGCAGCAGCCCGAAGACGCGCTTGTCCGGCTCGCCGGAGAGGCCGGCGGAGTAGCCGTCGACGGAGACGCCGCCGTCCACGCTGGTCACGAAGTTCACCCGCAGGTGGGGGCGGTCGGAGCGGTCGTAGAGCGCGGTGAGCGCGGCGTCGTCCAGCGGTCGGGCCGACGGCTGCGGCCAGAGCGCCGAAATCGGGATTCCGACGCTCATTCGCCGGCCGGACCGGTGACCGGAGGGGTGGGTCGGGGGGTACGGTGCTGGCAGTCGCACCAGTTTCGCCCCGGACAGTCGTCGTGCCGCCTGGCCCGGCACGCTCGGCAGATCATGCCCGCAGCCTATGCCGAGGAAGGATGGGACAGCATGCCGCGTCAGATCTTCCAGCTGAAGATTTCCCTGGCCGGGGTCCGACCGCCCGTCTGGCGCAGGGTGCTCGTCCCGGGCGGCTACACCCTGGACCGGCTGCACCGGGTGGTGCAGCACGCCATGGGCTGGCGGGACTGCCACCTGCACTCGTTCGAGATCGAGGGCCGCCAGTACGGCGAGCCCGACCCCGACGGGGAGCTGGCCCTGCACGACGAGTTGGACGTCCGCCTCGACGCGGTGGTCGGCAAGGGCAGCCGCCTGCACTACACGTACGACTTCGGTGACTGGTGGGAGCACGGCCTGGTGGTGGAGGACGCCTTCACGGCCGACCCGGACGAGCGGTATCCGTCCTGCCTGGACGGCGAGCGGGCGTGCCCGCCGGAGGACGTCGGTGGCCCGGCCGGCTACCAGGCGCTGCTGGCCGCGCTGGCGGACCCGGGTCACCCGGAGCACCTCCAGGCGCGGGACCGGGTGGGCGACCGGTTCGACCCGGCCGCCTTCGACGCGGGCCGGGCCGGCACCCTGCTGCGCCGCTTCTGCTGAACCGCTTCTGCTGAGACGCCTCCCGTCGACACTCGGGGTGCTCGACGGGCTGCTCAGCGTGTCCGTCGACCCTGGCCGGGCGCACTGAACCGCTTCAACGCGGCGGATGCCCAGGTGGTGCCGCTCGGCGGGTCGGCCCCGCGACGTGCGGCGGTCGGGGCGCGCGCACTCGCGGTAACGATCTGGGAACGCTCCCAAGGGCCTATTGACACCCCCGACACCCGCCGGCAATCTCATGGGAGCGCTCCCGCGAACGTGGCACGACTCACCCGCGCCCCGCTCCGGACGTCGACCGCCGGCCCCGACCGGTGCCGACGGCGCGCACGGCACCCCCCACCACACCCAGTCAGCCTCACCACCGAAAGAGGGGTCTCCGATGAGCCTCACCACGCGGCGCACCCGCATGGCGGCTGCCGCCCTGGCCGCGATAACCGCCATCGGCGGTCTCGCGGCCTGCGGCAAGGACGACGACGCGCCCGCGGCCGGCGAGAAGCCCGCCAAGCTGGTCGTCGACACGTTCGGCGAGTTCGGTTACGACGAGATCATCAAGCAGTACGAGAAGGACACCGGCATCAAGGTCGAGCTGCGCAAGACCGCCCAGCTCAACGAGTACCGGCCGAAGATCGTGCGGGCGCTCGCCACCGGCAAGGGCGCGGCCGACGTGGTCGCCCTGGAGGAGGGCATCCTCAACGAGTTCAAGGCCAACCCGGCCAACTGGGCCGACCTCGCCCCGCTGGTCGCCGACCACAGCAAGGAATACCTGCCCTGGAAGTGGGAGCTGGGCAAGGCGCCCGACGGCCGGCTGATCGGCCTGCCGACCGACGTCGGCAGCCTCGCCGTCTGCTACCGCCGGGACCTCTTCCAGGCCGCCAAGCTGCCGGTCGAGCGGGACCAGGTCGCCGCCCTCTGGCCGGACTGGAACGCCTTCATCGAGACCGGCAAGAAGTACCGCACCGCCACCGGCAAGGGCCTGCTCGACTCGGTCACCACCGCTGCCAGCGCGGTCATGTTCCAGCAGGGCGGCGAGCTGTTCTACGACAAGGACGACAACGTCGTCGCCGACAAGAGCGCGGCGGTGAAGACCTCCTGGGACACCGCGGTCGCGATGGCCGACGCCAACATCACCGCCGAGACGGCCACCTGGTCGCCGGAGTGGTCGGCCGGCTTCAAGCAGGGCACCTTCGCGGCGACCTTCTGCCCGTCCTGGATGCTCGGCATCGTCGCGGACAACTCCGGCCCCGAGAACAAGGGCAAGTGGGACGTCGCACCGGTGCCCGGCGGCGCCGGCAACTGGGGTGGCTCCTGGCTCGGCGTGCCGACCCAGAGCAAGTACCCCAAGGAGGCGGCGAAGCTCGCCGAGTACCTGACCAACGCGCAGAGCCAGGTGGCGGCGTTCAAGCTCAAGGGCCCGCTGCCGACCAACCTGGAGGCGCTGAAGAACCAGGAGTTCCTCGCCTACACCAACGAGTACTTCAACAACGCGCCGACCGGCAAGATCTTCGGTGAGAGCGTCGCCAAGATCCAGCCGCTGCACCTCGGCCCGAAGCACCAGGCGGTGAAGGAGAACGCGTTCGAGCCGGCGCTGCGCTCGTACGAACAGGGACAGGCCACGAAGGACAAGGCCTGGGAGCAGTTCGCCAAGGACGCCAAGACGCAGGGCGCCTTCTGACCCACCTCGTCGCCAGGTGGCGTCCGGGTCCACACACCCGGACGCCACCGGCGCCGTCCCCGTTCCGCCCCGGACGCCATCGGCGCCGTCCCGTTTTCGCGTAAGAGCGCCTGGGCGTCGGCGCGCGCCCGTGCCGACGCCGGGAAAGGACCCCGCATGAGCCTCTCGGCCACGACGGCTCCGCCGTCGCCCGCCGCACCGCCACCCCGCCCGCCCGCGCGGCGCCGGTCCCGGTCGCACTCGCTGACCCGGCTGGACCTCAAGTACTCGCCGTACCTCTACATCGCGCCGTTCTTCGTGATCTTCGGCATCTTCGGGCTCTACCCGATGCTGCGGACCGCCTGGATGTCCCTGCACGACTGGAACCTGATCGGCGACCACAGCTTCATCGGGTTCGACAACTACGTCGCCCTGGTCAAGGACGAGTACTTCTGGAACGCCACGCTCAACACCTTCGGCATCTTCCTGCTGTCGACCATCCCGCAGCTGCTGCTCGCCCTGTTCCTGGCGAACCTGCTCAACCGCACCTTCCTGCGCGCGCGCACGCTGTTCCGGATGGCGATCTTCATGCCGAACGTGGTCTCGGTGGCCGCCGTGGCGATCGTCTTCGGCATGCTCTTCCAGCGCGACTTCGGCGTGATCAACTGGCTGCTGAGCTTCGTGGGCATCGACGCGGTCGACTGGGACGCCGAGCGCTGGAGCTCCTGGACCGCCATCGCCTCCATGGTCAACTGGCGGTGGACCGGCTACAACACCCTGATCCTGCTCGCGGGCATGCAGGCCATCCCGCGCGACCTGTACGAGGCGGCGGCGCTCGACGGCGCCAGCCAGTGGAAGCAGTTCTGGCGGATCACCCTGCCGATGCTCACGCCGACCTTCGTCTTCGTGGTCATCCTCTCCACGATCGGCGGGCTCCAGCTCTTCACCGAGCCGCTCGTCTTCGCCAACGGCAACATCATCGGCGGCGACCAGCGCGAGTTCCAGACCCTGGCCATGTACATGTACGAGCTGGGCATCGAGAACCTCAACACCGCCGGCTACGGCGCCGCGGTCGCCTGGGCGATGTTCCTGATGATCGCCCTCGTCTCGGGGATCAACTTCCTGCTCGTCCGCCGCACGGTGAAGTGAGGAACGCCCTGATGAACTCGGCATCCCGGCGCCTGTGGCGCACCAGCCCGCTGACCTACGTCGCGCTCGTCCTGGCGACGCTCTTCTCGATCTACCCGTTCTACTACATGGTGGTCATCGCCACCCGCAGCCTGGACTCGATCAACGACGTCCCGCCGCCGGTCACGCCGGCCGGGTCGTTCGGCGACAACTTCGGCCGCGTGCTCGACAACGACGCGGCGAACTTCCTCACCGGCCTGCTCAACTCGGTGATCGTCTCCGGCATCGTGACGGTCTCCGTGGTGATCACCGGCTCGCTGGCCGGCTTCGCCTTCGCCAAGCTGCGCTTCCGGGGCCGCAACGCGCTGCTGCTGACGATCATCGTCACCATGATGATCCCGACGCAGCTCGGCCTCATCCCGCTCTGGGGCATGATCCAGGACCTCAACTGGTTCGACACCCTCTACGCGGTGACCGTGCCGTTCCTGGTCAGCGCGTTCGGCGTGTTCATGATGCGGCAGTACGCCACCCAGGCCATCTCCGACGAGCTGATCGAGGCGGGCCGGGTGGACGGGGCGAGCACCTTCCGCATCTACTGGAACATCGTGCTGCCCGCGCTGCGACCGGCCGCCGCCGTGCTCGGCCTGCTGACCTTCATGGAGACCTGGAACTCGTTCCTGTGGCCGTACGCGGTGCTCACCTCCGAGAACCCGACGCTCCAGGTCTCGTTGGCCTTCCTGTCGTACGCCTACTACACCGACTATTCGCAGGTGTTCGCCGCCACGGCGGTCGGCACTCTACCGTTGGTGATCGTGTTCATCGTGTTCGGCCGCCAGATCGTGGGCGGCATCATGGAAGGTGCCGTCAAGTCGTGAGCAACCCCGCCAGCCCGCCCGCCGTCGGTGTCGTCGACGACCGTCCGCCGCTGACCTTCCCGCCCGGCTTCCTCTGGGGCGCGGCCACCGCCGCGTACCAGATCGAGGGCGCGGCGGCCGAGGGCGGCCGGACCCCGTCGATCTGGGACACCTTCAGTCACACCCCCGGCCGGGTGGTCGAGGGGCACACCGGCGACGTGGCCTGCGACCACTACCACCGGATGGGCTCCGACGTCGCGTTGATGGCCGAGCTGGGGCTGAAGTCGTACCGGTTCTCGGTCTCCTGGCCGCGGGTGCAGCCGGGCGGCACCGGCCCCGCCAACGCCGAGGGGCTGGACTTCTACCGGCGGCTCGTCGACGAGCTGCTGGCGCACGGGATCGAGCCGTGGCTCACCCTCTACCACTGGGACCTGCCGCAGCCGCTGGAGGACGTCGGCGGCTGGCCGGCCCGGGACACCGCCGCGCGGTTCGCCGACTACGCCACGCTGGTCGCCGACGCGCTCGGCGACCGGGTGCGCTACTGGACCACGCTCAACGAGCCGTGGTGCTCGGCGTTCCTCGGCTACGGCTCCGGGGTGCACGCGCCGGGCCGCTCGGACGGCGCGGACGCCGTACGGGCCGGACACCACCTGATGCTCGGCCACGGCCTCGCGGTGCAGGCGCTGCGCGCGGCCCGGCCGACCGCCGAGGTCGGGGTGACGGTCAACCTCTACCCGGTCACCCCGGCCAGCGACGCGCCCGCCGACGTCGACGCCGCGCGGCGCATCGACGGGCTGGCCAACCGCTTCTTCCTGGACCCGCTGCTGCGCGGGTCCTACCCGGCGGACCTGATGGCCGACCTCGCCAAGGTCACCGACTTCGGGCACGTGCGCGACGGCGACCTGGCGACCATCTCGAGCCCGCTGGACGTGGTGGGCGTCAACTACTACAGCCGCCATGTGGTCGCCGCGCCGGTCCCCGGGGCCGAGCCGGAGCCGTACTGGCGGGCGCCGTCGTGCTGGCCGGGCAGCGAGGACGTCCGGTTCGTCACCCGGGGCGTCCCGGTCACCGACATGAACTGGGAGATCGACGCCCCCGGTCTGGTGGAGACGCTGCGCCGGGTGCACGAGGAGTACACCGACCTGCCGCTCTACGTCACCGAGAACGGCTCGGCCTTCGTCGACGAGGTGGTCGACGGGCAGGTCGACGACGTCGACCGGCTGGCGTACTTCGACGCCCACCTGCGCGCCGCGCACGAGGCGATCGAGGCCGGGGTGCCCCTGCGCGGGTACTTCGCCTGGTCGCTGATGGATAATTTCGAGTGGGCCTGGGGCTACACCAAGCGGTTCGGGATGGTCCACGTCGACTACGACAGCCAGGTCCGCATTCCCAAGTCCAGCGCCAGGTGGTACGCCGAGGTGATCCGACGCAACGGTCTGGCCGCACAATAGGCCAGGGCCAGCCATCAACGGGCGGCCCCGGCGCCACCCCGCACGGGGTGGCGCCGGGGCCGGTCCGCCGTCGGAGGAGCAGACAATGACAACGCAGCGCACCCGGTCGCTCGGGCGCCCGACCCTCGACGCCGTCGCCGCCCGCGCCGGCGTCGGTCGCGGGACGGTCTCCCGGGTGGTCAACGGCTCACCCCAGGTGAGCCCCGAGGCGCGCGCCGCGGTGCAGCAGGCCATCGCCGAGCTGGGGTACGTGCCGAACCGGGCCGCCCGTGCCCTGGTGACCCAGCGCACCGACTCGATCGCCCTGGTGGTCTCGGAATCCGGCGACCGGGTCTTCACCGAGCCGTTCTTCGCCGGCATCGTCCGGGGCGTCAGCTCAGGGCTGCTGGAGACCCCGTTGCAGCTCTGGCTGGCCATGGTGCAGTCGCCGATCGAGCGGGAGCGGGTCGAGCACCACCTGACCAACCAGCACGTCGACGGGGTCCTGCTGCTGTCGCTGCACGACTCCGACCCGCTGCCCACCCTGCTGGAGGAGCGCGGCCTGCCCACCGTGCTCGGCGGCCGCCCGGCCCGGATGCTGCAACCCGGCGCGCAGCCGGCGTACTACGTCGACGTGGACAATGTCGGCGGCGCCCGGCGGGCCGTGGAACACCTGGCCGGCCGGGGGCGGCGGCGCATCGCCACCATCGCCGGCCCCCAGGACATGGGCGCCGGCCTGGGCCGGCTGACCGGCTACAAGGAGGCGGTCCGGGCCGCCGGGGGCGAGGTCGACCCCGCCATGATCGCGTACGGCGACTTCAGCGAGGGCAGCGGGGCCGCCGGGATGCGTCGGCTGCTGGAGGACTGCCCCGACCTCGACGCCGTCTTCGTCGCCTCCGACCTGATGGCGTTCGGGGCGCTGCGCGCGCTGCGCGAGGCGGGCCGGCGGGTGCCGGAGGACGTCGCGGTGGTCGGCTTCGACGACGCCCCGATCGCCCGGCAGTCCGAGCCGCCGCTGACCACGGTCTTCCAGCCGGTGGAGGAGATGGGCCGGCAGATGGCCCGCCTGCTGGTCAGCCGCATCCGCGGCGACGAGCTCCCGTCGCCCCACATCCTGCTCGACACCCAGCTGATCGAACGCGCCTCCGCCTGACCGGTGTGCCTGTCGAGGTGAGCCGGCGATACCGCCGCCCGCCGCCCGCCGCCCGCCGGACGGGCGTCCGGCGGGCGTGTGGCGGGGTGGGGCCGGTCGGTGCCGTGGTCAGTCCGACCAGCGGCGCAGTTCGCGCTTGGCGAGCGAGGAACGGTGGACCTCGTCGGGGCCGTCCGCCAGGCGCAGCGTCCGCGACTGGGCCCAGAGGGCGGCGAGCGGGGTGTCCTGGCTGACGCCGGCGCCGCCGTACGCCTGGATGGCCTTGTCGATGACCCACTCGGCCATGGCGGGAGTGGCGATCTTGATGGCCTGGATCTCGGAGTGCGCGCCCTTGTTGCCGACCGTGTCCATCAGCCAGGCGGTCTTGAGCACCAGCAGCCGGGCCTGCTCGATGCGCACCCGGGACTCGGCGATCCACTCGCGCACCACGCCCTGCTCGGCGAGCGGCCGGCCGAACGCGACCCGCTCGAGCGCCCGCCGGCAGAGCAGCTCCAGGGCCCGCTCCGCCATGCCGATCAGCCGCATGCAGTGGTGGATCCGGCCGGGGCCGAGCCGGGCCTGGGCGATCGCGAAGCCGGTGCCCTCCGCCCCGACCAGGTTCTCCGCCGGTACGCGGACGTCGGTGAAGTCGATCTCGGCGTGGCCGCCGTGCGAGGCGTCGCTGTAGCCGAACACCGTCATGCCCCGTCGCACGGCGATGCCGGGGGTGTCCCGGGGCACCAGGATCATGCTCTGCTGGCGGTGCCGGTCGGCCTCCGGGTCGGTCTTGCCCATCACGATGAAGATCTCGCAGCGCGGGTCCATCGCCCCCGACGACCACCACTTGCGCCCGTTGACCACGTAGTGGTCGCCGTCGCGGGTGATCCGGGTCGCGATGTTGGTCGCGTCCGAGGACGCCACCTCCGGCTCGGTCATGCAGAACGCGGAGCGGATCTCGCCCTCCAGCAGCGGCCGCAGCCAGCGCTCCTGCTGCTCCGGCGAGCCGAACTCGGCGAGCAGCTCCATGTTGCCCGTGTCGGGCGCGGCGCAGTTGAGCGCCTCCGGGGCCAGGTGCGGGCTGCGCCCGGTCAGCTCGGCCAGTGGGGCGTACTGGAGGTTGGTCAGGCCGGCGCCGTGGCGCGGGTCGGGGAGGAAGAGGTTCCACAGGCCGCGCTTGCGCGCCTCGGCCTTCAGCTCGGCCATCACCGGGGGCCGGGCCCAGGGGTCGCCGGCGGCGGCCACCTGCGCGGCGTGCACCGGCTCGGCCGGGTACACGTGCTCGTCCAGGAACGCGGTCAGCTCGGCCCGCAGCTGCTCGGTGCGGGTGTCGTAGGCGAAGTCCATCAACGCTCCCTGGCGGCGGTCAGCCCGTGTTCGACCAGCGGTGCCACCATGTCGCCGATCCGGTCGAAGCCCTCGCCGAGCGTCTGCCCGAGAGTGTGCCGGTAGTGGATGCCCTCGCAGATCACCGCGAGCTTGAAGCAGCCGAGTGCGACGTGCCAGTGCAGCGGCCCGACGTCGACGTCGCCGCGCCCGGCGTACCGCGCGATCAGCTCCGTCCCGGTGGGGAACCCGGCGCGCGGGCCGAGCCCGTCGGCGACCGGGTTGCCGGCGGCCGACTCGCTGCCGCCGAGCACGTCCCAGTAGGTCAGCAGCAGCCCGAGGTCGGCCAGCGGGTCGCCGAGGGTGGCCATCTCCCAGTCGAGCACGGCCCGTACGGCCACCGGGTCGACGGTGGCGAGCAGGTTGTCCAGCCGGTAGTCGCCGTGCACGATCCGGCCGGCGTTGGCGCCCTCCGGCACGGTGCCGGCGAGCAGGTCCCGCAGCTCCTCGATGCCGGGCAGCGGCCGGCTGCGGGACCGGTCGAGCTGGCCGGCCCAGCGGCGGACCTGCCGCGCGAGGTAGCCCTCCGGCCGGCCGAAGTCGCCCAGCCCGACCGAGGCGGGCTCGACCGCGTGCAGAGCGGCGAGGGTGTCCATCATCGCCAGCGCCAGCTCCCGCCGCTGGTCGGCGGTGAGCGGGTCGGTCTGGGCGCGGGTGCGGAACACCTCGCCGCGCACCCGTTCCATCAGGTAGAAGGGCGCGCCGATCACCTCGGCGTCCTCGCAGAGCAGCAGCGCGGCCGGCACCGGCACGTCGGTCGGCGCCAGCGCGGAGATGACCCGGTACTCCCGGGCCATGTCGTGTGCGGTGGCCAGCACGTGCCCGAGCGGCGGGCGGCGCAGCACCACCTCCCGCTCGCCGACGCCCAGCAGGTAGGTCAGGTTGGACTTGCCGCCGGCGATCAGCCGGGCGCGCAGCGGGCCGTCGGCCAGCTCGGGCCGGTGCCGGGCCAGGTAACCGGCGAGCCGGTCGAGATCCAGCCCGCGGGGGGCGGCGGCGGGGGCAGTCGCGCTGCCCGGCCCGTGCGCGTCGACGGCCGGCTCGGTCATCCGATTAGTTGATGGCAGCTCCGCCATGTTGTCAAGGTCGGGATTTGACCCTCGGGACATGCCGCGGCAACAGGGGCGAAACGGCCATCGCCCAGGCTGGGGCCCAGCCTGCCGGCCAGCGGCGCCGGCCCGCCGAGCGGAGGGTTCAGACATGTTGCTGCGAGTTCGGGTCACCCTGCCGGACCGTCCGGGCACGCTCGGTCAGGTGGCGCGCACCATGGGCGTGTCCGGTGCGGACATCGTCCAGGTGGTCGTCCTGGAGCGGCTCGGCGGGCGGGCGGTGGACGACTTCACCGTCGTCTGGCCGGGCGCGGCGCGGGTCGAGCGGCTGCTCGCCGGGCTGGCGGCGATCCCCGGCGTCCGGGTGGACGGGGTGTGGCGGGCGATCGGCGCGCCCACCACCTCCGGGCAGGACGCCGAGTTGCTGGCCCAGGTCGCGGCCAACCCGGTCGACGGCGTGGCGACCCTGGTCGACGCCGTTCCCGGGCTGCTCGCCGCCGACTGGGCGGTCGCCGCGGTGGTGCCGGTGGACTGGGCCGCCCGGACCGGCGCCGCCGGGGAGGCGACCGTCGGGTACGCGAGTTGGCGCGCGCCCGTACCGCCGCCGCTGCCGGAGGTGACCCCGTTGCGGGCCCGGGCGCTCAGCACGCCCGGCGGCGCGCACTTCGCGGTCGCGCCGTTCGGCCGGGCCGGCCTGGTGCTGGTGGTGGCCCGGGAGTGCGCCGGGGCGCCGGCCGCGGCGGCCTTCCACGCCACGGAGGTGGACCGGCTGGCGCAGCTCGTCCGGGCCGCCGCGGTGATCCTCGGCGACCGGCTCGACCTGGTCGGGGCCCCGCCGGTGGCCGCCAACCCCTGAGCCGGGCCGGCCGGGCGGCGGTCGGTGTGGCGCAGGTCGCGCCGCCGAACCGGAGCCGTCACCCCGGGGCAACCGGCCCGCAACAGCGACCGGCGAGCCTCGTACCGGGGAAGGGAGCGAAATTATGACGCTGTGGCGGATCCGGGCGACCGTGGACGACCGGCCGGGCTACCTGTCGGTGCTGACGGCGAGCCTGGCCTTGCGGGGGGTCAACATCCTCGCCGTGCAGGTGCACACCACCGAGCGCGGCGCCGTCGACGACTTCCTGGTCGACGCGCCGGACACGCTCGACGAGGCCGGCCTCGTCGCCGCCGTGCGGCGGGGGCGGGGCCGGGACTGCTGGGTGGCACGCAGCGAGGCGCGCGGCCTCGCCGACCAGCCGACCCGGGCCCTCGGCCTGGCCACCCGGCTGGTGCGGGACCCGGACGCGACCGGGGAGGCGCTGCGCGCCCTGCTCGGTGCCGACACGGTGACCTGGCGACCGGCGTCGGCGGGCCCCGGCGGCGGGCTCGCCGACACCACCATGCTGCTGGACGACCCGGCCGGCGGGTCGTACGCGCTGCGCCGCGCCGTGCCGGGCTTCACCCCGGCCGAGTACGCCCGGGCCCAGGCCCTGGTCGAGCTGTCGGCCGCCGTCGCGCGCCGGGCCGCCGAGCAGGTCACCCTGGTGCTGCCCGACGGCGCCGAGGCGGTCGTACGGCCCGCGAGCGTCGACGACCTGCCCGGCGTGATCGAGCTGCACGAGGCCTGCTCGGCGCACAGCCGGCACCGCCGCTACCTGGGCGGTGCGGCGGTTCCCCCGCCGGCCCGGCTGCGCCGGCTGCTGGAGCCGGCCCGGGGCGTGACCCTGCTCGCCACGGCCGGTGACGCCGGGGCGACGGAGCCGGTGGTGGCGATGGCGAACCTGCTCGCCGAGGGCGACGAGGCCGAGGTGGCGCTGCTGGTGCGCGACGACTGGCAGCGCCGGGGCCTCGGCTCGGCCCTGCTGCGCCGGCTGGTCCGGCACGCCGAGCAGGCCGGCTACGCGGCCCTGGTGCTGCACGTCCACGCGGAGAACGCCCCGATGCTGCGTACCGTGCGGCGGCTCGGCCGGCTCACCCCGACCGAGCGGGACGGCGCGCTGGTCACCCTCACCGTCCCGCTCACCGTGGGCGTGCCCGTGGTGCACGGAAGGGGCCCCTGCTGACGACTCTCGCGCAGGAAGGGCCCTTCCTCGCGCCTCAGGTCGTCGGGTAGCTGCTGTAGTCGGGGAAGTTGCCGTAGAGCCGGCCGTCGCCGCCCTGGGTGACCGCCTGCACCAGCAGGTCGCCGCCGACGAAGGCGCCCTTCCAGGACGCGCCCCGGCCGCCGAACGGCTCGTCGCGGTCGCCCCGGGAGCGCGGCTTGTTGATGCCCACCTTGAACGCCTGGAGGTCGACCGCGAGCTTGCCGGCCAGCTCCTCGTCGTCGCAGGCCAGCGAGGCGACCAGCGCGCCGTTCGAGGCGTTCATCGCCGCCAGCAGCTCGTCGGTGGTGTCGACCACGACGATGGTGTCGACCGGGCCGAACGGCTCGGCGTGCATCAGCCGGGACCGGCCGGGCGGGGCCAGCAGCACCGACGGGGCCACGTACGCGGAGGTGTCCTGCCCGTCGAGGAACGGCGCGCCGTGCAGCTTGCCCCGGTGCAGCGGCACGGCGCCGCCGCGTACCGCCTCGTCGACCTTGCGGCGCAGCTCGTCGGCCTTGGCGGCGCTGATCAGCGGGCCGAAGTCCAGCTCGGGCAGCGGGTCACCGGCGGTCCAGTCGTCGCCGACGGCGAGCGGGTGTCCGAACCGGACGGAGCGCACCACCGGCAGGTACATGTCGAGGAACTCGTCGACGAGGTCCCGCTGGACCACGAAGCGCGGGTACGCGGTGCAGCGCTGCTTGCCGTACTCGAAGCCCTTCTTCAGGTGCCCGGCGAGCAGGTCCCACTGCGAGAAGTCCCAGATGCCCCACGCGTTGAGGCCCTCCTGCTCGATGAAGTGCCGCTTGTCGGAGTCGAGCAGCGCGGCGGCGACCTTGCCGCCGTTGGAGCGCCCGCCGACGAACGCGACGGCGCCGATCTCCGGCGCCCGGACCAGCACCTCGGACAGCTCCTCGCCGCCGCCGGAGACCAGGGTGGCGGGCAGCCCGGCCCGGCGCATCAGCGCGTGCGCGACGGTGAGGCAGACCGCCCCGCCCTGCGACGGGGTCTTCGCGATGACCGCGTTGCCGGCGAGCAGCTGCACCAACTCAGCGTGCACGAGCACGCTCATCGGGTAGTTCCACGACGCGATGTTGCTGACCGGTCCCGGCAGCGGCTCCCGGCCGTCGGCGAGCATCCGGTCGATCTCGTCGACGTACCACCGGACGCCGTCGAGCGCCCGGTCCACGTCGGCGCAGGCCAGCCGCCACGGCTTGCCGATCTCCCAGACCAGCAGCAGGGCGAGCAGGTCGCGGTGGGCGGTGAGCGCGTCCAGGGCGTCGGTGACCCTGGCCTTGCGGTCGGCGAGCGGGGTGTCGGCCCAGGCGCGGTGCGCGGCGGCGGCGTGCGCGACCGCGGCGCGGGCGGACTCCGCGTCGAGGCGGGCCAGGTTGACCAGCACGGTGTTGTCCACCGGCGTGCGGACGGGGCTGGGCGAGCCCACGGCGTGCCAGTCGCCGCGGACGAGGTTGTGCAGCGTGGTGACACCGTCGACCGGGGAACCGAACGCCTCGGGCACGGCGGCCACCGCGCGGGCGAGGGTGTCGGACCAGGCGGTGCCGTCGGCGAGTCGTAGAGCCATCGCGATCTCCTCAGGATTGGCCGGGGGAGCGGCGGCGTCGATGGCACCGCTGGTGAGGCGTACTGTCGCGCGCCGGAAAGCGGTGCGGCAACAGTACGTTCGTATGCCGGAACGCCCGGCCCGCCGCCCGCCCGGCCGCGACGCGCGTCCTCGCCCGCCTGTCCCGGCGATGACCTGCCCGTACGCCGAAATTAGATCCACGCCTTTCGATGGTGTGACGAATGTCCGGTGTACAGGTAAGGGCTTTCCCGTCAGTGGCCCCGCGCGGGCGCCCCGCTGTCGGCGTCTTCACAAACCGGTGACCGCCGCATTACATTGTCGGTCATCCATGGGAGCGCTCCCGGACCCGTGGCCGCACCCCCACCACCTTCGCCGGCACGCCCCGATCACGATCCCGCGCGCCGTCCCCGGTGCCGCCGGCGACGCCACCGACAGGAGCACCGTCATGCGTCACCCGAGACGTCCGCGCCGGCCGGGCGAGCAGCCCTGGCTGCCCCGCCTGCTGGCCGCCGGCACCGCACTCGCCGCCGGCCTCGCCCTCGCCGTCACCGCCCCGGTGCCCGCCTCCGCCGCGGCGCCCGCCGCCAAGGGCGCCACGCGGACCGCGCCCGTCCCCGCCGCGGGGCCCACCGCCGCCGCCTTCAACTACGCCGAGGCGTTGCAGAAGTCCCTCTACTTCTACGAGGCGCAGCAGTCCGGCCCGCTGCCGGACTGGAACCGGGTCTCCTGGCGCGGCGACTCCGCGCTCACCGACGGCGCCGACGTCGGGCTCGACCTCACCGGCGGCTGGTACGACGCCGGCGACCACGTCAAGTTCGGCTTCCCGATGGCGTTCAGCGCCACCATGCTCGCCTGGGGCGCCGTGGAGTACCGCGCCGGCTACGTCGCCTCCGGCCAGCTGCCCCACCTGCTCAACAACCTGCGCTTCGTCAACGACTACTTCATCCGGGCGCACCCGGCCCCCAACGTCCTCTACGGCCAGGTCGGCAAGGGCGACGACGACCACAAGTGGTGGGGCCCGGCCGAGGTGATGCCGATGGCGCGGCCCGCGTACAAGATCGACGCGAGCTGCGGCGGCGCGGACCTGGCCGGTGAGACGGCGGCGGCGATGGCCGCGTCGTCGATGGTCTTCCGGCCCACCGACGCCGCCTACGCCGACCGGCTGCTCGGGCACGCGAAGCAGCTGCACACCTTCGCCGACACGGTGCGCAAGAGCTACCACGAGTGCATCACCGACGCGACGAGCTTCTACCGATCCTGGAGCGGCTGGCAGGACGAGCTGGTCTGGTCCGCCATCTGGCTGCACCGGGCCACCGGCGACGCCGCCTACCTCGCCAAGGCCGAGAGCGAGTACGACAAGCTCGGCACCGAGAACCAGAGCACCACGCGGTCCTACAAGTGGACCATCGCCTGGGACAACAAGCAGTTCGGGGCGTACGTGCTGCTGGCCAACCTGACCGGCAAGCAGAAGTACGTCGACGACGCCAACCGCTGGCTCGACTACTGGACCGTCGGCGTCAACGGGCAGCGGGTGCCGTACTCGCCCGGCGGGATGGCCGTGCTCGACTCGTGGGGGGCGCTGCGCTACGCCGCGAACACCGCCTTCGCCGCCCTCGTCTACAGCGACAAGACCACCGACGCCACCCGCAAGGCCCGCTACCACGACTTCGCCGTGCGGCAGATCGACTACGCGCTCGGCGACAACCCGCGCGCCTCCAGCTACGTCATCGGCTTCGGGGCCAACTCCCCGAAGAACCCGCACCACCGCACCGCGCACGGCTCCTGGTGGGACAGCCAGACGGTGCCCGTCGAGACCCGGCACACCCTCTACGGCGCGCTGGTCGGCGGCCCGTCGGCGGCCAACGACGCGTACACCGACAACCGGTCGGACTACGTGATGAACGAGGTCGCCACCGACTACAACGCCGGCTTCAGCTCCGCGCTGGCCCGGCTCACCCAGGAGTACGGCGGCACCCCGCTCGCCGGCTTCCCCCGCGCCGAGACGCCGGACATCGACGAGCTGACCGTGGAGACCACGGTGATGCAGGCTGAGCCGCGCGCCACCGGCCTCAAGGCCATCGTCTACAACAAGTCCGCGTTCCCGGCCCGCGCCCTGACCGACGGGAGGTTCCGCTACTACTTCCGCCCCGACGGCACCGGCCCGGTCACCGTCACCCCCGGCTACACCCAGGGCTGCCCGTCGCCGTCGGGCGCCAGGCAGTTCTCCGGCGACGTCTGGTACGTCGAGGTGGACTGCACCGGGCACACCATCGCGCCCGCCGGGCAGTCGCAGCACCGGATGGAGGTGCAGTTCAAGATCGGCGTGCCCGAGGGCGGCACCTGGGACCCGACCAACGACCCGTCGTACCAGGCGGTGGCGGGGCCGAACCGGAAGGTCACGCTCTATTCCGGCGCCACCCGCGTCTGGGGCGAGGAGCCCGCGCCGGCCACCCCGGACACCACCGCGCCGACCGTGCCCGGCGCCCCCGTCGCCTCGGCCGTCACCGCGACCGGGCTGACCCTGACCTGGCCCGCCTCCACCGACGCGGGCGGCAGCGGGCTGGTCGGCTACGAGGTCACCCAGGCGCAGGTGGGCAGCGACGCGCTCGTCCTGCTCAACGCCGCCAGCAACTCCCTGGCCGTGACCGGACTGCTGCCCGAGCGCACGTACCGGTTCACGGTGCGGGCGCGCGACGGCGCCGGCAACCGCTCCGCCGCCTCGCCCGTGGCCGAGGTGACCACGCCCGTCGCGCCGGCCCCCGACACCGTCGCGCCGACCCGTCCCGGGACGCCGACCGCCTCGGCGGTCACCGCCACCGGGCTCACGCTGAGCTGGGCCGCGTCGACCGACAACGTCGGCGTCACCGGCTACCGCGTCTACCGCGAGGCCGGCGCGACCGACGCGCTGGTCGGCACGCCCACCGGCACCACGCTGGCGGTGACCGGGCTGACCGCCGCCACCGCGTACCAGTTCTTCGTGGTGGCCGTGGACGCGGCCGGCAACGCCTCGGCGGCGTCCGCGCCGGTCGCCGTCACCACCGCCGACCCGCCCGCGTCCGGCGGCTGCGCGGTGGCCTGGACGACCAGCAGCTGGGACAGCGGCTTCACCGCGAACGTCACCGTCACCAACACCGGCACGACCACGATCGACGGCTGGACGCTCGCCTTCGCCTTCCCCAGCGCCGGCCAGAAGGTCGGCCAGGGCTGGTCGGCGACCTGGACCCAGACCGGCACCGCGGTCACCGCCACCAACATCTCCTACAACGGCCGGCTCGCGCCGGGGGCGTCGACGAGCTTCGGCTTGAACGGCACCCACACCGGCTCGAACCCGAAGCCCACGGCATTCATCCTCAACGGCACCCCCTGCACGGTCTCCTGACGCGCAGTCCGGTGGCGCGGACGTCACCGTCCGCGCCACCGGAGGATCTTGGACAGTTGCCGTTCCTGGAGGACGGCAACTGTCCAAGATTCACTTTCCGGGGCGCCAGCCGGCGGCCGTCAGGGCGCGGCGGACGGAGGCGGCGACCTCGTCGGGGCGGGTGCGGACCAGCCACGCCGGAAAGCGCAGGATGCGGTCGCCCGAGGTCCAGACGTCGTTCTGGCGCCGCATGTCGGCCGCCCAGTGCCGGACGTCCATGTGGTGCGCCCCGTCGATCTCGACGTGCAACCCCCACTCCCGCCAGTACGCGTCGAGCCACCGCGTCCGTCCGGAGGCGTCGGCGCGCCGCTGCTGGAGCCGGGGCGCGGGCAGGCCGTGGCGGCGACAGAGCCGGACGAAGTCGATCTCCGAGAGCGCCTCGGCACCGCCGGCGATGTCGGCCACGGTCTGCCGGATCAGCGCCCGCCGAGGGGCCCGGGGCAGCGCCTCCACCACCGCCGACAACTCCTCCGGCGTGACCCGTCGCTGCTGACAGCCGGCCGCCAGCGCCGCCTGCGCCTGGTCGACCGTGCGGGCCCAGCCGGCCGCGTCCACCAGCGCCCGGGCGGTGGTGGTGCGCGGCGGGCGGGCGAGCTGAAGGTGCTCCGGCGGCAGCTTCGACGCGCGGTGCACGACGACCGCCGGCATGTCGACGGGCAGCCGGCCCAGCACTTTGCGGCCCGCCCGCCGGTGCGCCGGCACGAGCACGTGCAGCGGCTCGCTCCGCAACCCGCGTACGCCCGCCTCGGCGGCGGCCGTCGGACCGGCCAGTACGGCACCGGGACCCGCGGCGAGCACCGCCACCCACAACTGCTGGTCCCGAGTGAGCCGGCCGTTGCCCATCAGCACGACGCCCCGGCAGATCGAGCGCCACCGCCCGGAGCGCACGCGTCCGCGTACGGTGCCCTCCGTCAGCGACCGGGTCACCTGGGCGGTGGTGACGATGCCGGCCTGTTCGAACGCCAGCCAGTCGAGCGCGTCGGCCTCGTCGGCCGGGAGGTCGGGACACACCCGTACCACCCTCGCCGCCGGTCCCGACTCCCGCCGCCCCGCGCGGAGATCCCGGGCCGTCTCCGCCTCGCGTGAGCGGTAGCCGCCCGGGAATCGGGGCATATCCTCCTCGTGACACTGCTGACGGTGGGGCACGGGGCGGCGGACCGGGAACGGCTGGGCGAGCTGCTGACGGGTGCCGGGGTCGCGCTCGTGGTGGACGTGCGGCGGTTCCCGGCGAGCCGGACCAACCCCGACGTACGCCGGGAGGAGTTGGCCCGCTGGCTGCCGGCGGCCGGCGTGGACTACCGCTGGGAGCAGTGCCTCGGCGGCCGGCGGCACACCCCGGCCGGCACCGACGAGCCGGATGCCTGGTGGACCGTCGCCGCCTTCCGGGCGTACGCGGCGTACACCCGTACCGCCGACTTCCGGGCGGCGCTGGACGCGGTGCTGGCCGACGCGGCGGCCCGGACCACGGCGGTGATGTGCAGCGAGAGCGTCTGGTGGCGCTGCCACCGGCGGCTGATCGCCGACGTCGCCGTGCTGGCCCACGGCGTGCCGGTGTCCCACCTGATGCCCGACGGCCGGCTCACCCCGCACCGCCCCGCCGAGGGCGCCCGCCGGCTGCCCGACGGCGACCTCGTCTGGGACGGGTGATCGGCGGGCGGGACCGTCCGGTGCCCGGTCGCCCGGCGGTCAGTCGGCCAGTTCGTCGGCGAGCAGGTCCATCAGCAGCCCGTCGTGCCAGCGCCCGTCATCGCCGCGTTCGTAGCGGCGCAGCACGCCGACGGGGCGGAAGCCGACCTTCGCGTACGCCCGCACGGCCGCCGTGTTCGCCGCCGCCGGGTCGATGGTGAACCGGTGGTGGCCGTGCTCGTCGATCAGGTGCCGGACCAGGGTGCGGATCGCGTCCCCGCCGAGTCCGGCGCCGCGCACCGCCGGGTCGAGGAAGAGGTCCATGCTGGCGTGCCGGTAGTCGGGGTCGTCCTCGGCGTACCACTGGATCGCGCCGACGACCCGGCCGTCGTGTTCGATCGCGTACACCGACAGGGCCTCGTCGTCGAGGTCGGCCCGGACGGCGGCGGCGAGGTCGTCGCCGCCGCGCCACCAGCGCCGGACCTCCGGGTCGGCCCGGATCGCGGCGAGCGCCGGCACATCCCCGGCCACCGCCGGCCGCAGGGTCACCGCCCGGCCCCGCAGCATCGCCCTCA
Organism: Micromonospora sp. DT178; assembly: GCF_049841695.1. NCBI lineage: Bacteria > Bacillati > Actinomycetota > Actinomycetes > Micromonosporales > Micromonosporaceae > Micromonospora > Micromonospora sp. DT178. Next base: position 38,971 of record NZ_JBNCKV010000003.1, on the reverse strand, counting down.
GCCCCGCATCTCGCCGTGCTCGACGCAGACCGCCGCCCAGCCGACCGGCAGCACCTGCACCTTCATCCGGCGGCGGCAGTGCGCGCAGAAGCGCGGCGGCTCCAGCACCCGGGCCGCCGCGCACCCGTCGTGCGACCCGGCCGCCACGGCCTCGCCGCAGCGGTCGCACCAGGTGGCCGACGCCCCGCCGGCCACCGTCGCCGCGTCACTCGTCGTCACCGTGTCGGCTGCCGGCACCGCGTCACTCGTCGTCACCGGGGCGCTCACAGCGTCGCGGAGAGCGCCTTGACGGGCATCTTCAGGTCGTCGAGCATCTTCAGGTCGTCGGTTGCCGGCCGGCCCAGGGTGGTCAGGTAGTTGCCGACGATGACCGCGTTGATGCCGCCGAGCAGGCCGTCGCGGGTGCCCAGGTCACCGAGGGTGATCTCCCGGCCGCCCGCGTACCGCAGGATGGTGCGCGGCATGGCCAGCCGGAAGGCGGCGATGGCGCGCAGCGCGTCCTTGCCCTCCACGACCGGCCGGTCGCCCAGCGGGGTGCCGGGGCGGGGGTTGAGGAAGTTCAGCGGGACCTCGTGCGGGTCCAGCTCGGCGAGCTGCGCGGCGAACTCGGCCCGCTGCTCCACCGTCTCGCCGAGGCCGAGGATGCCGCCGCAGCAGACCTCCATGCCGGACTCGCGGACCATCCGCAGGGTCTCCCAGCGCTCCTCCCAGGAGTGCGTGGTGACCACGTTGGGGAAGTAGGAGCGGCAGGTCTCCAGGTTGTGGTTGTAGCGGTGCACGCCCATGTCGACCAGCTCGTCGACCTGCTCCTTGCTGAGCATGCCCAGCGACGCGGCCACCTGGATGTCGACCTCGGCCTTGATCGCGGCGACGCCCTCGCGCATCTGCTTCATCAACCGGGCGTCCGGACCGCGCACGGCGGCCACGATGCAGAACTCCGTCGCCCCGGTCGCCGCGGTCTGCTTCGCCGCCTCGACCAGCGAGGGGATGTCCAGCCAGACCGACCGGACCGGGGAGGTGAACAGGCCGGACTGCGAGCAGAAGTGGCAGTCCTCCGGGCACCCGCCGGTCTTCAGCGAGACGATGCCCTCGACCTCCACCTCCGGCCCGCACCAGCGCATCCGCACCTCGTGGGCGAGCTGGAGGGCGGCGGGCAGTTGCTCGTCGGGCAGGTTCAGCACGGCGAGGACGCCGGCCTCGTCGAGACCGACGCCGTTCTCCAGCACCTGGGTTCGGGCCTGGTCGAGGATCTCTGGCATGGCTCGTACCCTACAAGGCCAGCTGGCCGGGATGAACGGCCCGCGTGTCGGCACCCGGGAGGCGGGGTGGACACGCCGGGCGCTGGCCGGCGGGTGGTAATTTCGCCCGGCGGAAGCGGCCGACGGCGGCCGGCGCGGGCGGCGTGGGGGTGACGGTGGCGGACTGGCTGGCGGCGCTCGACCGCCGCGCCGCACTGCGCGCGAAGGCGGGGCTGACCCGCCGGCTGCGACCGCGGGCCGCCGGCGACGCCGTGGTCGACCTGGCCGGCAACGACTACCTCGGCCTGGCCACCCACCCCGAGGTCACCGCCGCGGCGGCGCGGGCGCTGTCGGCGTACGGGCTGGGGGCCACCGGGTCGCGGCTGGTGCGCGGTTCCACCGACGCCCACCACGCGCTCGAGGACGCCCTCGCCGACTGGCTCGGCGCCGAACGGGCACTCGTCTTCTCCTCCGGCTACCTGGCCAACCTCGGGGCGGTCCGGGCGCTGGTGCGGCCCCGTACGCTGCTCGTCTCCGACGCCCACAACCACGCGTCCCTGATCGACGGCTGCCGGATCTCCGGCGCGGAGACCGTGGTGACCCCGCACGCCGACGTCGCGGCGGTCGCCGCCGCGCTCGCCGCCGCGCCCGGCCGGCCGGCGGTGGTCGTCACCGAGTCGGTCTTCTCCGTCGACGGCGACCTCGCCCCGCTGGCCCGGCTGCACGCCGTGGCCCGGGAACACGGCGCGCTGCTGCTGGTCGACGACGCGCACGCCCTCGGCGTGACCGGCCCGGCCGGCGCCGGGGGTGTCGCCGCCGCCGGCCTCGCCGGCCAGCCCGACGTGGTGGTCACCGCCACCCTCTCCAAGGCCCTCGGCGGCGCGGGCGGGGTGGTGGCCGGGCCGGCGGAGTTCGTCCGGCACGTGATCGAGACCGGCCGGACCTTCATCTTCGACACCGCGCTGCCGCCGGCCGTGGCCGCCGGCGTGCACGCCGCCGTCGGGCTGGCCCGCGCCGGCGACGACCTGCGCGCGGAACTGGCCGACCGGGCCGCCCTGGTCGTACGCCGGCTGGGCGCCGCCGGGCTGGCGGTCTCCGCCCCCGACGGCGCGGTCGTCTCGGTCACCGCCCCCGGGCCCGAGGCGGCGAGCGCCTGGGCGGCCGACTGCCGCGACCGGGGGGTCGCCGTCGGCTGCTTCCGGCCCCCGTCCACGCCGGACGGCCGGTCCCGGCTGCGGCTGACCATCGGCGCCGGCACCCCCCGGGCGGACTTCGAGCGGGCCTTGGAGACCATCGTGGAGTGTGCCCCGTGAGCGCGAGGAGTCACGATGTGACCGGGCCGTGGCGTGGGCCGGTGCTGGTCACCGGCACCGACACCGACGTCGGCAAGACGGTGGTCACGGCGGCGATCGCGGCGGCAGCGCAGGCGGCCGGCCTGCGGGTCGCGGTGGTCAAACCCGCCCAGACGGGTACGGCCGGCGGCGAGCCGGGCGACGTCGACGCGGTCAACCGGCTGGCCGCCCCGCTGACCGGCCGGACCCTGGCCAGCTTCCCCGACCCGCTAGCCCCGCTGGCGGCGGCCCGGGTCGCCGAGCTGGAGCCGTTGGCGCTGCACACCGCCGTCGACGCGGTCCGCGAGGAGGCCGACAAGCACGACCTGGTGCTCGTCGAGGGCGCGGGCGGCCTGCTCGTACCGATGGGGCTGCGGCCGGAGGGCAGGCCCTGGACGGTGGCGGACCTGGCGGTGGCGCTGGGCTGCCCGGCCGTGGTGGTGACCCGGGCCGGCCTGGGCACCCTGAACCACACCGCGCTGACGCTGGAGGCGCTGGAGCGCCGGGCGGTGCCGGCCGGCGTGGTGGTCGGCGCCTGGCCGGCCGCGCCGGAACTGGTGCACTGGGCCAACCTGACCGACCTGGTGCCGAAGCTGCTGGGCGCCCTGCCCGCCGGCACCGGGGCGATGGATCCGGGGGTCTTCCGCCGGTCCGCGCCCGGCTGGCTCACCCCGACGCTGTACGGGGTGCTCGACGACTGGCGCGCGTGGGCCGAGGAGATCAGCTGAGCACCTGACTTTCGTCGGTGTCGGCGCAGGTCGGGCGTGGGTAGCCTGGCCGCCGTGAAGAGCTGGTGGTCCGACCGGGCGGGCGGGGGTGGGTGGTCCCGGGCGGCCGTCCGGCGGCGGAGCGCCGATCTGCTCCTGTGGCTGACCACCGCCGCCCCGATCGGGTACGCGGGCGTCACCCCGCCGCACTCGGCGTACGCCTCCGCCCTGACGGCCGGCGCGCTGCTGCTGCTCGCCGCGGCGGTCGCGGCCAGCCGGCGGTGGCCGGTGGCCGCCCTGGTCGTCGTGGTGCTCGGGTCGCTGCTGGACGGCAACTTCCTCTTCGCGATCCCGGTGTTCGCCTACCTGACCGGTCGCCGCAGCTTCACCGCCGTCCCGGCCGCCGTCGCCTTCGCCGTGCTCGCGGCCGGCGGCACCGTGCTCAACCTGGGGCTGCTCGGCACCGGCGCGGCCACCTGGTTCCTGCTCGCCTCCGTGCTGCTCTTCGCCGGGGTGTTCCCGTGGCTCGTCGGGCGGTACCGGCGCCAGCAGGCCGTGCTGGCCGACGCCGGCCGCCGGCACGTCGAGGCGCGGGACCGGGAGCGGCGGGGCGCCGCCGAGCGGATCCGGCTGCGGGAGCGGGCCCGCATCGCCCAGGAGATGCACGACTCGCTCGGGCACGACCTGAGCCTGATCGCCCTGCGTGCCGCCGCGCTGGAGATCGCCGGCGACCTCGCGCCCCGGCACCGGGCCGCCGCCGGTGAGCTGCGGGCCAGCGTCGCCGCCGCCACCGAGCGGCTGCACGGGATCATCCGGGTGCTCCGGGAGCCGGACGGCGCGGCGACCACCCGGCCGGCCGACGAGAGCGTCGCCGAGCTGGTCGACGGGGCCCGGGAGGCGGGCATGGCGGTGCGCCTGGACGGCGCGGACGCCCTGGCGCAGCTGCCCCCGATGGCGGCGCACGCCGCGCACCGGGTGGTCCGCGAGGCGCTGACCAACGCCGCCCGGTACGCCCCCGGCGCGGCGGTCACGGTCGTGCTGGGCCGCGACGGCGACCAGGTCGAGGTGGCCGTCGTCAACGCGGCGCCACCGGCCGGTCCGCTGCCGGGCCCGCCGTCCACCGGTTCCGGCCTGCTCGCCCTCGCCGAGCGGGTACGGCTCGCCGGCGGCGCCCTGACGAGCGGTCCGCGCGACGGCGGCGGCTTCGCCGTCCGCGCCCGGCTGCCGGTCGCCGAGCCGAGCGGCGCCCACCCGCCCGTGGCTGCTCGGCCGGGGGTCGACGCCCTCCCGTCGCGCACGGGCGAGCCCGACCCCGCCGACAGGTGGGCGGTGGCCGGCTGGCCGGTGGGCGAGGCGGACCAGCCGGGGTTTCCGGTTGCCCCGGCGGTGGGCGCGGACGCGTCGGACGGCGGGTCGCCGGGGGAGCGGCCGGGGCCGTCGCCGTCGAAGTCCGAGACCGCGACCGCGTCCGAGACCGCGACCGCGTCCGAGGCCGTGACCGAGGCCGCGACCGAGGCCGAGCGGCGGCTGCGCGACGCCCGCCGACGGGTCCGGCTCAGCCTGCTGACGGCGCTCGGCGCCCCGGCGGGTCTCGCGCTGGTCCTCTCCCTGGTCTACTACCCGGTCGCCACCGCCGGGACGGTCCTCGACGACGGGGCCTTCGCGCGGATGCCCGTCGGTGCGCAGCGCGCCGAGCTGACCGGGCTGCCCCGACGGCAACTGGCCCCGCCCGCCGGGACGGCACGCCCCGGCTGCGAGCACTACACCGACGGCAACTTCCCCCTGGCCCAGCCGACGTGGCGGCTCTGCTTCGTCGAGGGCCGGCTGGTCAGCAAGGAGCGGATCGACGGATGAACGCCGACACGGCCGGCCCGGTGCGGGTCGTCCTCGCCGACGACGAGGCGATGATCCGGGCCGGTGTCCGGGCCATCCTGGCCACCGATCCGGGCATCGAGGTGGTGGCCGAGGCCGGCGACGGCCGGGCCGCGGTGGAACTCGTCCGGGCGCACCGGCCCCGGGTGGCGCTGCTGGACATCCGGATGCCGAGGCTGGACGGGCTCACCGCCGCCGCCGAGATCCGCCGGCTCGTGCCGGAGACGGCGACGCTCATGTTGACCACGTTCGGCGAGGACGACCACGTCGCCCGGGCGCTCGGGCACGGGGCGAGCGGGTTCCTGCTCAAGGCCGGCGACCCGCGCGAGCTGATCGCCGGGGTGCACGCCGTCGCCGAGGGTGGCGCGTACCTGTCGCCGCGGGTGGCCCGCCGGGTCATCGAACTGGGCGGTGACCGGGTGGCCCGTCGGCCCGTGGCCCGGGACCGGCTGGCCGGGCTGACCGACCGGGAGCGGGAGGTCCTCGCGCTGGTCGGGGCCGGGCTGTCGAACGCCGAGATCGCCCGCCGGCTGCACCTGGTCGAGGGGACCGTGAAGAGCTACCTGACGAGCATCTTCACCCGGCTCGAGGTGCGCAACCGGGTGCAGGCGGCGATCCTCGCGTACGAGGCGGGGCTGGTCGAGCCGACCGGCTGACCCGCCCCGCCCCGCGCACCGCACGCGTCCCGAATGCCTCAGGCGTCCCGGCGGCGCATCGCGGCCCGGCCCAGCAACAGCGCCGCGCCGGCCCAGCCCGCGAGCAGGAGCAACCCGACCGGCGCCGGGTACGGGTCGGTGTCCCCGGCCAGAAAGTGCCCGCCGGCGACCCCCGGGAAGGCGTCGGCGATCCGGTTGAGCACGGCGATGTCCGGCTCCTGCAACGACAGCGGAACGATCATCAGGGTGGCGACGAGCACGGTCAGGGTGAGCACCGCGCTGCGCAGGGCCGCGCCGAGCCCGAGGGCCAGCACGCCGACCAGCGCCAGGTAGGTCGCCACCGCGAGGACGTCGCCGACGGTGCCGCCGGCCGGCGCGGCGCCCCAGCGGCCGAGCACCGGCCGCGCCACCAGCGCGCCGACCGCGCCGATCAGCAGCCCGAGCGCGAACGTCACCGCCCCGGTCACCGCGGCCTTGGCCAGCAGCACCCGGCCGCGCGACGGCGTGCACTGCAGCGTGGTACGGATCGTGCCGCTGGTGAACTCGCTGGTGACGACGAGCAGGCCCAGCGCCAGCACGGCGTACTGGGTCAGCTCGACCGAGCCGATCACGACGCTGCCGACGGTGACGATCCCGGCGTCGTCGGCCGGGTCGTCGTTGGTGTTCGCGTTGGCGGCGTAGATGGCCAGCTGACCGGCGGTGGCGGCCATCAGCAGCACCCCGGCCAGCAGCGACCACCAGGTGGAACGCACGGACCACAGCTTGGTCCACTCGGCGGAGATCGTGTTCATCGTGCCTCGTTCCGGGTCGGGGTGCCGGCGTACTCGACGCTGTCGGCGGTCAGTTCCATGAAGGCCTGTTCCAGGGACGCTCCGTGCGGGCTGAGCCCGTGCAGCCGCACCCCCAGCTCGTACGCCAGATCGCCGATCCGCTCGACGGTGGCGCCGGTGACGGTCAGCTCGTCCGGGCCGGCCGGCTCGACGGCGGCCCCGGCGGCGGTGAGCCGCCCGGCGAGCGCGGCGAGGCCGGCCGGCTGCGGGCTGCGTACCCGCACGGCCACCGCGCTGCCGGCGATGACCTCGTCGATCGGCGCGTCGGCGAGCAGGCGACCCCGGCCGATCACCACGAGCCGGTCGGCGGTGAGCTGCATCTCGGTCATCAGGTGGCTGGAGACGAAGACCGTCCGGCCCTCGTCGGCCAGCGACCGCATCAGCTGCCGGACCCAGCGCACCCCGTCCGGGTCGAGGCCGTTGACCGGCTCGTCGAACATCAGCACCGGCGGGTCGCCGAGCAGCGCACCAGCGATGCCGAGCCGCTGGCCCATGCCGAGGGAGAGGGTGCGGCCGGGCTTGGCCGCGGCGCGGGCGTCCAGCCCCACGGTGGCGAGCACCTCGTCCACCCTGCGGTCCGGTATCCCGTTGCTGCGGGCCATCGCGAGCAGGTGCGCCCGACCCGAGCGGGCGGGATGCACGGCCCGGGCGTCGAGCAACGCGCCGACCTCGCGCAGCGGGCGCCGCAGCTCCCGGTACGTCCGCCCGCCCACGAGCGCCTGCCCGGCGGTGGGCCGGTCCAGCCCGAGGATCATCCGCATGGTGGTGGACTTGCCCGCGCCGTTCGGGCCGAGGAACCCGGTGACCCGGCCGGGTCCGATGTCGACGGTCAGGGCGTCGACGGCGGTCGTGTCCCCGAACCGCTTGGTCAACCCACGTAATGTGATCATGTACTGACGCTAGGTCCGGCACCCCGGCCCCGGCCGCGCCCGAACGGCACCACCGTCCACTGACTTTCGTCGGGTCCCTCCCACCGCCACCCCCTCCCGCCGGGCGACGCGTTCCGGTGCGGCCTGGTCCGGTCTGGTGCGGTGCGGTGCGACGTGCGGTGGTGCCGTGCCGACGACCAGCCGCAACAGCCCAACAGCCGACACACCAAGACGCACTGCGACACCAAGACGCACTGCGACACCACGACGCACTGCGACACCACGACGCACGGGCGCCGCGACGCACTGCGGCGCCGCGACGCACGGGCGCCGCGACGCACGGGCGCCGCGACGCGCTGCGGGGCCGCGACGCACGACGCTCGCCGTTCGAGTGGCCCGTCCGATTGCCCCGCTGCCTCATGGTCACGCGAGAGCGTCGGTGATCAGGGCGCCATGGACGTTACCGGGCACTTTTTAGGTACATGGCGTCCTGATCACCGCTGGTTGGGCCGGTGTTCCTGGCCTGCCTCGGCGCGCGCATCACGGCGCGCGCACCGCGGCGGGCGTGCCACGGCGCGCGCACCGCGGCGGGCGTGCCACGGCGCGCGCACCGCGGCGGGCGTGCCGGTTCAGCGCCTGCGGACGACGAAGGCGTCGGGCATCCGGAAGGTCAGGTTGTCCGGGCACCACGGCTCGCGGAGCACGGTCACCCCGTCCAGCAGCGGGGCGGTCTCCGCGACCACCACCGCCGCCTCCATCCGGGCCAGTTGGTCGCCGACGCAGCGGTGCGTGCCCGCCCCGAAGGCCAGGTGCCGGCGGGAGCCGCGTTGCCCGGGCCGGAACTCGTCCGGCGCGTCGACGGTGGCCGGGTCCCGGCCTGCGCGGGCCAGCCAGAGCACGATGCTGGTGCCCGCCGGCACCGCCGTCCCGCCCAGCGTGGTGTCCACCGCCGCCACCCGCCGCCAGGTCACGATCGGCGGCTCCAGCCGCAGCCCCTCCTCGACCACGTCGGCGACCGCGACGGTGCCGTCGCGCAGGCCGGCCAGCACGGCCGGCTCGCCGGTCAGCCGGTGCAGCAGCAGGGTGAGGAACTGCGAGGTCGTCTCCTGGCCGGCCACCAGCAGGAAGAACAGCGCGCCGACCACCACGTCGGGCGGGTGCCCGGCGGCCCGCAGCGACCCGGCCAGCCCGCCCCCGGTCGCCGCGAACTCCCGCAGCACCCGGTGGAAGCGGCCCACCTCGGCGGCGAGAACCTGCTGCCGCTCGGCGTCCAGCGGCGCCCAGAACAGTTCCAGCGCGGCGCGGGCGAACTCCTTCACCGCGCCGACCGGCGCGTCCGGCAGCTCGACCAGCCGGGCCAGCACCAGCAGCGGCAGGTCGGCGGCGAGTTCGGCGTACAGGTCCACCGACCCGCCGGCGTCCAGGGTGGCGGCGATCCCGCCGACGCGCTCCCGGACCAGGCCGGTCAGCCAGGGCCGCTGGGCGGCGACCCGCGTCGGGTGCAGGGCGTCGGCGACGATCGCCCGGATCGCCGGGTGGCTGGCGCCGCCGTTGTTCGCCAGGGTCGGCGGCAGCCGGAACCGGTGCCCGGCCAGCACCCGCAGCGCGGCCACCGGCATCGGGGTCACCGCGTCCAGCGCGTTGTCCGGCCGGTACGTCGCCGGATCGGTGAGCACCTGGCGGACCAGGGCGTGCCGGGTCACGACCAGGTGAGCGACCCCCACGTGGTCGGCCACCCGGGCCACGTCCGGCCAGTGCGCGTCGGCGGTCTGCGCCCAGCTCCGGAACAGCACGCCGACACGCTAGCGGCCCGCCCCCGGCAGCCCCGCCCGCAACTGCCACACCGTGGTGCGCTTCACCCGTACGCTCTCCAGCGTCTCGGGCACCGGCACGTCGTAGACGGCCAGCTCGTCGAAGCGGTCGTGCGGCAGGAAGGCCCGGCCGGGGTCGCCGACCAGCACCCGGGCCCCGGAGCGGGCGGCCCGGAGCAGGAAGCGCAGCACCCGGTTGGCCATTGCCTGGCTGTAGAACACGTCCCCGGCGAGCACCACCTCGGCCCCACCGGCGTCGCCGTCGAGGACGTCGGCGAGTTCGGCGTCGACGCGTACCCCGTTGGCCTCGGCGTTGACCGCGACGGCCGCGACGGCCAGCTCGTCGATCTCCACGGCGCGCACGGCGGCGGCGCCGGCCCGCGCGGCGGCGACGGCGACCAGCCCGGAGCCCGCGGCGAGGTCCAGCACCCGGCGGCCGGCGACCAGCTCCGGGTGGTCGGTGACGTACCGGGCCAGCGCCTGCCCGCCGGCCCAGGCGAAGGCCCAGAACGGCGGCGGCTGCGCGCTGCGGAACTCGCCCTCGGTCAACTCCCACAGCCCGATGGCGTCGTCCGCCTGGTGCAGCCGCACCTCGGGAACGAAGGCGACCGGGGAGAGGCTGGCGTGCAGCCGGACGAAGGCGGCGGAGAGGTCGGACACGCCGGCGATTGTCCCCCGCCGCCCGAACCCGCCGCCCGGCGCCACCCCGGGTCGCCCCCGCCCGGGTGCCGGCGCGCGGTCGTCGGGGCCGGGCGTGTCGCGGGGGAGGGGTGACCGGTTCACCACCGTCGATGAAATCGGCCCCCGCGCTTGGCGACCGGTGCGAACACGCCCGTCTACCGGCCGGCCGGCGGCGCTGGCAGCGTTGCGGGTTGGCGGCGACCGACGGGAGGTGGGAACGGTGGCGACCGTGTGGCGGTACGCGCTACGGGCCGGGGTGGTGCTCGGCTGCCTGACCGGGGCGGGGCTGCCCGTGCCCGCGCAGGCGGCCTTCACCACCGAGCTGAGCGGCCTGCCGGACGAGTTCACCGCCGGGGGCCGGGTGGAGACCGTCTCCGCCGTGGTGTCCCGCGAGGACGGCGGCTGCGTGAAGGTCCGCTGGTCGATGGTGCTGCGGGTACGCGGGATCCGGCTCGACCAGGTCAGGATGGACCGGGTCGAGGAGACCGGCTCGTTCCCGCTGGACATCCGCGCCGACGGGGACGTGGCCAGGCTGACCGACCGCCGGCTCGACCCGGGCACGCTCTGCCCCGGGCGGACGGTCACCGCCCGCTACCGGTTGGCCTTCGCCGGGGACGTCACCCGGGGGCGGATCACCCTGGTGGCGGAGGCGTACGACGCGAACCTGCGGTTGCTGTCCCGGCAGACGGCGACGCGGTCGGTGGTCGGGTCGGCCGCCCGGACGGCCGCGCCCGAGGAACCGGCGCCCCGCGCCACCCCGGCCGATCCGACCGGACCGGCCGCGACGACCGCAGAAGCGGCGGAGCCCGGGGAGGCGCCCGACGCCGACGAGCCGGTGACCGACGAACCCGTTGCCGACGAGCCCGCCGCCGTCGGGGCACCGCCGGCGGCCGGCGCGGGGCGGCCGGTGGCGGGGTCCGGTGGTTTCGGGGCCGTGCAGGCCGCGTTCCTGCTCGGCGGGCTGCTGCTCTCGCTCGGCCTCGGCCTGCTGCTGCGGCTGCGCCACCTGACCCGGGCTGCCGGCGCGGACGACGACGCCGGACCGGACCGGCGCTGGGAACGGCCCGCCGTGCCCGGGTGGTGGCGGGCCGCCCGCCGCTGACCGGGGCCGCCACCGGGACCGGTCACCGGAGGTGGTCCGTCGGGGCCGGCCGGCGCGCCGACCGACCCCGACGGGCGGTCACTTCGAGAACGCCTGGAACTCGGCGATGCGCACCTGGGTACGCGCCGGGCTGGCGGTCGCGCAGTCGGTGGTGGTCGCCGGGTCGTCGTCCTGCTCACCGGCGTAGGCGGGGCCGCCGGTGCACTGGCTGGCGAGCACCTCCAACCGCAGGTGCGTGGCCAGCGTGGTCGGCACCGCGAACTCGCGCAGGTTGACGTCCCGCACGTACGCCCGGTACGCCCCGCCGGGGAACGCGTCGGGCGCGCTGGTGTGGATCCGCCGCCAGTTCGCCGGATCCGCGCAGTCGGTCGTCTTCGCGTTGCACGCCGACACCGCGAACGAGCGCAGCGCGCTGAGCGCGTTCTGGCTGCCCGGGTCGGCGTCGCCGGTGATCGCCGGGCGCAGCATGGCGCTGACGTTCACCCGCTTCACGACCTGCGGCGCGTCCCCGGGAAGTGCCACGGTCACCTGCCGGCCGGCCACCCCGTCCAGGGAGGCCCAGTTGGTGGCCTCGGTGTCGTCGGCGATGCGCTCCAGGTTGACCCCGTCACCGGTGACCGTCGCGCCGGACGCCGTGGACGCCAGGTTCCGGCTCATCCGCAGGTCGACGTACCCCTCCTTGCCGGCCTTGGCGACCACGGTCAGCCGCTGGTGGCCGAAGCCGGGCGCGACGGCGAGCAGCTGGTACGTGCCGGGCACCAGCTCGACGGTGTCCGGTAGCGCGGTGGCCGGGTCGGTGTCGGCCACCGGCATCGCCCGCGCCTCGTACGCCCCGACGTACACCCGGATCGGCGCGTCGGCGCTGTCGCCCTTCGGCCGGAGGGTGAGCACGGCGTTGTCGGCGTCGGGGGCGGCGAAGCTCGGCGTCGGGTCCGTGTCGGCGGCGCCGTTGGTGGCGGCGTCGCGGCCCATCCCGGAGCGGGCGAACTCGGCCCAGAGCAGGTCCTGGTTGGCGCCGCCGAAGCGGAGCAGGTCGGCGGTGAGCATGTTGTCCCGCATGTCGAGCATGCTCACCTGGCTGGCGGCCTGGAGCAGGAACGAGTCGAAGACCAGCTGCGACCAGCGCCGGTTGCCCGGGCACTGCTCCACCGCCACCCTGCCGCGCGCGCAGTCGAGCTGCCGCTGCGGGGTGCCGACGCCGTACCGCTTCATCAGCGCGGCGCGCACCCGGAAGTTGGTGGCGCTCCAGATCTCGCCGTCGGCGTGCACGGCGGGCCCGCCGGTGTTGTAGCCGACGTCGGAGTAGTTCAGCGGGCTGCGGCTGAAGTCGTGGTTGCGGATGCCGCTGACCAGGTTGCCGGTGACGTAGCCGCCGGTGACGTAGGGGGTCTCGCCGGGGGCGCGCAGCCCGTGCTGGAACAGGTACTCGGCGGCGAGCAGGTCGCTCCACGACTCGCCCATCGAGCCGCCCTGGTGCCCGCTGATGCCGCTGTCCGGGCCGGCGATCATGCGGTTGGTGATGGCGTGGGTGTACTCGTGCCCGATCACCGTCATGTCGTAGTCGCCGTCGACGCAGGGCGGGTACGGCCCGCCGGCCTGCGGCTGCCACAGGTACATGTTGGTGGTGGGCGGCAGGCCGTCGCGCGGCGTGCCCTGGTTGGCGTTGTTCCGGTTGCCGCTGAGCGCGCCCTGCTGGGCGCGGCCCTGCTCGGCGTCGCCACCCAGCCCCTGCGGGGTCAGGTTGACCGCCTGGAGGTTCCAGGTCGCCTCGGTGAAGCCGAGGTGCCAGGCCCAGTCGTGCATCCGGTTGTGCATGGCGAACAGGTTGGCGATCGCGGCGTCGCCGTCGTTGCGCTGCGCGGAGGTGAACACCTCCGGGTTGCAGCGGGCCTGGTGCCACTGGTCGGTGAACGGGTACTCGTAGCGGCGCTCCGGGCTGGGCGTGGCCGGCACGGCCGGCGTGCCGCCGCCCCAGGAGAGCACGGTGTTGGCGGAGTTGCCCCGGGCGGTGCCGGTCGGCGTGCCGGTGGCCGCGTCGACGTCCCACGGCTGGCCGGTGGCCGGGTCGCGGAAGGCCGCCTGGCAGCCCGGCGCGGGGTCGCCGCACCAGCGCACCCGGGGGTCCTGCCCGGGGCCCAGGTCGCGCGGCGGGGTGGGCCGGGAAGACCGCCCAGCTCGGGTTGTCCGAGTCGAAGTCGACGAGGTCCTCGCGGACCAGCACCTGACCGGTGATCCCGTCGACGTAGGTGGTGAACGCCTCCGGGTGGTCGGTGTCGGCGCCGATCAGGGTCACCTCGTAGGCGGCCCGGGGCCCGTCGAGCGGGGTGGGCACGGCGACGGCGCGGACGCTGTGGCTGCGTACCGCCTCGGCGGTCCGGCCGGCGTCGGCGCGCGCCGCGGCGTACGCCTGCTCGTCGGTGAGGGTGGCCGGCGCTGGCGCGGCGGTGTCCCGGGACAGCGAGGAGTTGACCGCGAGGACCTTGCCACCGGCGACCGCGACGGTGACCAGGCCGTCGTGCCCGGCCGGCAGGTCGCCGAAGCGCTGCCGGAGGGTGACGACGGCGCCGGCGCCGATCGGGCGGACCAGGACCCGGTCCATCGCGTCGACCGCCGCGGCGTCCAGGCCGAAGAGGTCGTGGTGACCGGTGAGGTACGCGCGGGCGGCCGCCTCCGGCTCGGCGGGGAGACCGGTGGCGAGGGGCGCGCTGCCGGGGCCGAGCGCGTGCGGGGTGCCGAGGCGGTTCCAGCGGGCGTCCGGGTCGGCCTTGCGCGCCAGGCCCCGCTGCCGCGCGTCGGGGGCGGCGGTGCCGGGGCGGTTGTCGACGTCGGCGTGCTGGTGCTGCCCCTCGGCGAACGGGCCGGAGCGCCGCTCGGCGGAGGCACCACCGGTTCCGGCGGCTGCGGTGGGGCCGGTGGGCAGCAGCGCGGCCGCCACCGCGGTCGCCGCCAGGACGGGGATGAGCCGGCGTCGCCGCCGGCTCATCCAGGGTGTCCACTCCGGTTGTGCCACGGGACCTCCTCGTGGGAGCGGGGTGGCCGGCCCTCCGCCGGCCCGCGCAGCGCGGTTACGCATGTGCATCTGTGGATATCAGCCTGCCTGGGCGGGAACAAGGGTCGCGCCTACTCAAGGCGGCTCCGGACGCCGTGGCGGGCCGACTCCCCGCGCTGGTTTCGACAAAAACAGTCCCTTGTACACGGACGTGACGGCTGTCACAGTCGAGGAAGGACCGCGAGAGATCGGAGGCCGGCCATGGCCCTCGACCCCACAGCGCCCGCCACCGCCGCCGGGTGGCGGGACGCCCGCCGGCCGTTCTGGCCGCTGGCGTTGCTCGTCCCGGCGCTGCCGTTCGTCGGCTGGGCGACCTGGCGGGCCACCGGCGACGCGTGGGCCTGGTGGCTCACCCCCGCCGCCGTGTTCGTCCTGATCCCGGTGGTCGACCTGCTGGTCGGCGAGGACCGGCGCAACCCGCCCGACGAGGCGGTGCCCCGGCTGGCCGCCGACGGCTACTACCGCTGGCTGACCTACCTCTACCTGCCCGCCCAGTACGCGGCCCTGGTGCTCTGCTGCGCGGTCTGGGCCCGGGGCGGCCTGACGGTGGCCGGCGCGGCCGGCCTGGTCGCCACGATCGGGGTGGTCGACGGCATCGCCATCAACACCGCCCACGAGCTGGGCCACAAGCGGGAGAGGCTGGAGCGCCGGCTGTCCAAGGTGGCCCTGGCGCCGGCCGCGTACGGGCACTTCTACGTCGAGCACAACCGGGGCCACCACACCCGCGTCGCCACGCCCGAGGACCCGGCCAGCGCCCGGCTGGGGGAGAGCTTCTGGGCGTTCTGGCCGCGTACCGTCTCAGGCAGCCTGCGCTCGGCGTGGCGGCTGGAGGCCGGCCGGTTCCGCCTGCGGGGCCGCAGCCCGTGGACGTGGCGCAACGACGTGCTCAACGCGTTCGCGATGACCCTCGCGCTCTACGCGGCGCTGGCCGTCGCCTTCGGCCCGGGCGTGCTGCCGTTCCTGGTGCTCCAGGCGGTGGTCGGGTTCTCCCTGCTGGAGGTGGTCAACTACCTGGAGCACTACGGGTTGGCGCGGCGGCGCACCCCCGCCGGGCGCTACGAGAAGGTCGACCCCCGGCACAGCTGGAACAGCGACCGCAGCGTGACCAACATCTTCCTCTTCCAGCTCCAGCGGCACAGCGACCACCACGCCAACCCGCTGCGCCGCTACCAGACGCTGCGCACCTTCGAGTCCTCCCCGCAGCTGCCCGCCGGCTACGCCACGATGGTGGTGGCCGCGCTGGTGCCGCCGGTGTGGCGTCGGCTGATGGACCACCGGGTGCTCGCCCACTACGACGGGGACCTGTCGCTGGCCAACGTCCACCCGCCGGCCCTGCGCCGGCTGCGGGAGCGCCGGCGACGCGGCCCGGCGGCCGCCTGACGGCCGGGTTCGCGTCCCGGCCCGCTGCCGGGGTGGCTCCGCCGGGTCGCGTCCCGGCCCGCTGCCCGGGCCGGCTCCCGCCGGGTCGCGTCGCGGCGTCCGTCCGGAGGGCGCTCAGGGCGTCCGGTCGGGGGCCCTCACGGCGTCCGGTCGGGGGCCCTCACGGCGCCCAGTCGGGGACCTCACGGCGCCCAGTCGGGGTCGCGGCCGAAGGCGGCGACGAGGCGGTCCTGCTCGTCCGCCCGCGCTGGCACGTCGAACTGCGGCCGGACCAGCCGGCCCCGCTGGTAGTCGCCGATCCGCTGACCGAACCACCGCGCGCACGCGGCGACCGCGTCGGGGTCCAGCCGGGGGTCCGCGCCGATCGCCACGGCGAGGTCCCAGCCGTGGATCAGGTGCTCCGCGGTCAGCTGGTGCAGGTACTCGTCGGCGGGGGTCTCGCCGGAGGAGAGCCCGACGGTGCGCTCCAGCGCCCCCGGGTGGGTGAAGGCCAGTTCGGCCTGCCCCGCCGCCTCCCGGGCCGCGTCGGCCGGGTCCGGGCCGAGCAGGTCGCCGTCGTAGCGGTCGCCGACCTGCTCGATCGTCCGCCCCGCGAGCAGCGCGACGCTCCACCGGTCCTCGCCCACCACGTGGTTGACCAGCGCCCGGACGTCCCAGTCGGGGCACGGGGTCGGGTCCGACCACTGGTCGGGGCCGACCTGCGCCACCCGGTCGGTGAACTCGGCCAGGCTGCGGCGGTACGTCTCCAGCGGGTCCATGCCGACGATTGTTCCGGCTGCCTGGGGGAGCCGAGCGGTTTTGCCGGCTTCCTGGGCGGGCGGAGGGCCGGTCGTGCCCGCGGCTCCTCGCACGGAGCGCCGGTCGCGCCCGGGCGGCCTCGTCGGGGGCCCCGGCCGCCGGCGCGTCGACCCGCGCGGGCGGTGATCGGCACCGGCGCGTCGTGCGCCGGCCGCCCCACTGGGCTCCCTGCCCGGCTCAGTCCAGCTGCGCCGGGTCGAGCCCCAGCTCGCGGGCGGTGAGCAGGCGCACCCACTCGGCGAACTGCCGGCGGGAGATCACCCGGTCGTGCACCGCGAGCTGCACCGCCAGCCCGTCCACCACCGCGCTGATCCGCCACGCCGCCCCGGCCGGGTCGGCGCAGTCGAAGGTGCCCTCGCGGACCCCGTCCGAGATGACCGTCGCCAGGTCCTCCCGCCAGCGCAGGTCGAGCCGGCGGGAGACCTTCTCCAACTCCGGGGTACGCAGCGACTCCGCCCAGCCGTCGATCCACATGGCCCAGGAGGTCGCCCGGCCCGCGGGCGTGTAGAGCCGCACGATCCGGCGGAGCTTGGTCAGGGGCGGGACGTTGGAGCGCATCACCGCGTCCAGGCGGGCCAGATCCTGCTCCACCGCGTACGCGAACGCCTGCGCGAGCAGCCGGTCCTTGGTGGCGAAGTGGTAGAAGACCAGCGCCTGGCTCACCCCGGCGGCCTGTGCCACGTCGGCCGTGCGGGTGTTGGCCAGACCACGTTCCACGATCACGTCACAGGCCGTGCGCAGCAGGGCATCCAGGCGGATCTCGGCCGCACGTCTCGTCACGCCGTTACCGTAGCCCATCCAATCGAACACAGGCAGTTACGGATCACGGTCCCTTCGGCCCACTACAGTCGGAAGCCGGACAGTTCCGGGGGCGGATCCCGGCCGTGGACCGCGCCGGCCACGGAGTCCGGTCCATCCTCCTAGGAAGCTCAGGCGACGGGTTGGACGTCACCCTCCCGCCGCAGGTGGTGGCGTTCGGGTCCCACCCGACTCGCCGGGAGCCACCCCGATTTGGCAACCGCTCGCCGGCTCGGCTAAAGTTCTCACCCGTCACCGGTTAACGCCGGAGACACGCGGACGTAGCGCAGCTGGTAGCGCATCACCTTGCCAAGGTGAGGGTCGCGGGTTCGAATCCCGTCGTCCGCTCGGAGCTGCCGCCACGCATGACGGGGGCAACCTCGGTGGGGTGGCCGAGAGGCGAGGCAACGGCCTGCAAAGCCGTGTACGCGGGTTCAAATCCCGTCCCCACCTCGGTAACAAGCGAGGGCGATTGGCGCAGTGGGAGCGCGCTTCCTTGACACGGAAGAGGTCACTGGTTCAAACCCAGTATCGCCCACCAACACGAAGGCCCGTCACCATCCGGTGACGGGCCTTCGCCGTTCGTCCGCCCACGCCGAGCCCGCGCGACGGCACCCTCGGGGGTGGGGCCGGCTAGCGACGTAGGCCGGCGGTGACGTAGGCCGGAGCCCATGGCGGGGAGGATCCGCAGCCAGCGGCGGCGAAGGGCCGCCCGGCGAACCGACGGCGACCGCCCCGCCCACGGCCGTCAGGCGTGGACGGGGCGGTCGCACCTCCCCCCGGAGTGACCGGTCGGACGTGCTTCCCCGTGCCGCGCGTCCGGACGCGAGCCGGTGGGCGGCCGGCGTCCCGTACCGGCTGCACCCCCACGGTAGGAAGCCCTGCGGGCGAAGGCGAGGAGCGATCCGCACAGCGAGGGCGTCGGGGGTGCCGGGCTGCACAGCGACCGCCGCCCCGCCGCCGCCCGAGCGCGAGCGCGAGCGGGGACCCTCAGTCCGGCCGGGAGTCGATGATCCGCAGCGCGAGCCACAGCTCGTGCCGGGCGCTCGGCCCGCGCAGCAGGGAGCGTCCGAGGGCCTGCTCGGCCCGGCTCAGCCGCTTGCGTACGGCGGACACCGAGATCCCGAGCGCGGCGGCGGTGCCGGGAAGCCGGCCGTCGGCGCGGAGCCAGGCGCGTACCGTCGCCAGGCCCACGGCCGTCCCGTCGGCGCCCAGGGGCGCGACCTGGTCGTGCGCCCAGAGGCGAAGGGCCGGGGCGGCCAGCAGTCGGTCCAGGCCGTGCCACCGGACGTCCTCGTCGCCGCCGGGAGCCCCGCCGCCCAGGCCGTCGCCGCGTACCCCGCGCGGCCCGTCGTCGCGGGTTCCGCCCGGCTGGTCTTCGGGCGTTCCGCGCGGCCCGTTCCCGCGGGTTGCGCCCGGGCCGTCCCCAGGCGTTCCGCCCGGGCCGTCGCCGTCGCCGTCGCCGACCGTCCCGGCCGGACCCGCGCCGTCGCCGCCGTCGCCGTCGTCTTCGGGCGCGGTCGGGGCGAGCAGGCGCAGGGCCAGCCACGCGACCGACTGGTCGGAGACCCGGGACAGGTCCAGGGCGAGGCGGTCGCGCAGCAGCGCCAGTCGGGCCGCGAGGGTGTTGCGGTGGATCCGCAGGTGGCGGTGGGCCGCGCCGTCGAAGGCGAGCCACGAGCCGAGCGTCGCCAGCAGTTCCTGCCCGTCGGGGTCGGTGCGTCGGCCCGGCCGGTACGACAGGCACGGCGCCAGCACCGTCGAGGCCCAGTCGTTGCCCGCCGGGCCCAGCGCGGACCGCAGGTCTGCCGGGCGGTCGAAGCGGCAGTGCCCCTCCGGCCGGCTGCGGGCCACCGCGAGCGCGTGGAACGCCTGCTCGTAGCCGACGGCGGTGCGGTGCAGCGGGACCGGCTCGCTCACCCCGACCCGGGTGTCCGGCACCCGCTGACTGATCAGCCGGCCCGCCGCGCCCGCGTCGGAGCCGTGGGCGCCCGGCGCTCCGCCGTGCTGCGGAACCAGCGCGATGAGGTGCCGGGAGCGCACCGGGCAGGGCACCACCCAGGCCCGCCCGCCCAGCGCGCGGGTCACCTGCCCGGCCGCCTCGCCGCGCCGGCCGGGGGCGCACTCGACGACGCACACCCGGGCCACGTCCGGCAGGTGGGGGCGCAGCGCCGCCGCGACGCGCCGGGCCGGCGCCACGTCGCCGACCATGAGCAGGTGCAGCACCGCCTCCCGGCCGCGGCCGTCGCCGGCGGCCACCCGGCGGCGGGCCCGCTCGGAGCGGTCCAGCCGCCAGCAGAGCCCGAGGAGGCGCGCGGCGTCGGCGAGCAGGTCGCCCGGGACCGGGTCGATCGGCTCAATGGCCGCGAGCCACGGTGGCGGGTCCGTCGCACCGTCGGGATCGCAGTCCGCGCCGTCCCCGGGCTCACCGGCACCGAGGGCGACGAGGTGGACGGTGGGCGCTCCGTCGCCGCCGCGTACGGCCGCCGGGGTGCCGCGCGCGTGCAGATCGGGTACGGCGCGGGCGGCGGCGGTCAGCACGGCCGGGGCGAGTGGGTGTCGACCCGCCCGGAGGCTCAGGACCCTGCCGTCGACGCCGATCAGGGCGACCGTGGCGGCCGACCGGCGGGCCAGCTCGTCGAGGACGGCCGCTACGGGATCGGGGCCGGCGGCGAGCCGGGTCATCGCGACGACGGCCTCGGCACGCTCGGGGCGGGGGCGCGGCGGTGGCCGTCCGCGCGCCCGCGACCTGTCCGGCTCCGTCCGCATGGCAGCAGACGCTATTACCCGGTGGCAGCGGTCGCCAGCGAGCCCGTCGAGGGGCGACCCCGGGGCACCGGCCGCGCCGGGGCTGGTCGTACGGGCTGCGGTACGCGACGTGCCGGTCACCCTGCTCCGGGTGACCGGCACGACGACGGTGCGTTGCGCGACCGGTCAGCTCCGGCGGCCGCGGTGGGACCCGCGTCAGAGCGGCGGAGCGACGTCCCGGCGCTCCTCGACCCGCCGGTACTCGACCGGCTCGGTCGTGCTGACCACCTGGCGGCGGCGTCCCCAGATGAGCGTGGTCATGATGAGGCCGAGCACGCCGGCGGCCATCAGGATCCACCCGACGACGTCGAGGTTGATGCCGCCGAGGCTCGCGTCGAGCGCGAAGGTGAGGATCGCGCCGAGCGCGATCAGGAAGATGCTGGTGCCGATACCCACGACAGCCTCCTTGGTCAGGGGATGTGGTGTGCTGTCGATGGACCTCAGTACCCCGTGGTTGACCAGCGCAATCATCGCCTGGTCGGGCCGTCGGCGGGGCGGCGTGCCAGGCGATCTTGCCGTCGGGTAGAGTTTCCCCCGTCGCCGAGGAACACCGGCGGCACGCGGACGTAGCGCAGCTGGTAGCGCATCACCTTGCCAAGGTGAGGGTCGCGGGTTCGAATCCCGTCGTCCGCTCGCGATCCGCCCCTCGTGGTCCGGCCTGCCGGACCGGGCGGTCACCCCCGGGCGATTGGCGCAGTGGGAGCGCGCTTCCTTGACACGGAAGAGGTCACTGGTTCAAACCCAGTATCGCCCACCAGCTGTCCTCCCTCCCGCACGGCCTCGATCAGGCGTCGTCTCGCGCGAGATCTCCCTCGACGGCGTCGCGCAGTTCCTGCACGACCCGTTCCGGTTCGGCGAGACAGCGCCAGGCCGGTACCCGCCTGACCTCCACGGCCGCACCGATGATGTCGAGCCTGCTCAGGATTCGACGTAGCGGCCCCCCGTCCGGATCACCCTCGGGATCGTCGACCAGCACTGCCAGGCTTCTCTCGCGAAGGCTGAGCGTGAGGTCGACCGGATAACCCGGCAGCGGCGTGCCCCAACGCACTGTCAGCCCGGCGTCACGCAGGCCGGTGATCAGTCGGTCGACCGGTCGCGCGTCGACGTCGACGCCAGTGGCTGCCGGCGCGGGCGGACTGGCAAGATCGGCCAGCAGTCCGCGTTGCCCGGACCACCACGAACGGTCGCCCACGACGATCAGCTGGGACTTGGCGCGGGTGATCGCCACGTTCCACAGGTTCGTCTGCTCGACGAGCCAGCCACGAGTGCGCTCGCTGATGCCCTGAGCGCCGACCGGCGAGACGACCATGATGTCCTTCTCACTGCCCTGAAACTTGTGGATGGTCGCGCACCGCAGGTCGTTGGCGAGGCCGGCCTCCTGGAGCGCGCGGTCCAGGAACCGCTGCTGCTCGGCCAGTGGCGTCACCACGCCGATCGTGGCGTCCGGGTACTCCTTACGCAGCCGCTGCACCTCGCCCACCACGGCATGAACCTCGTCGGCGTTACGGCCGGAACCTGTGGCGCCTCGGGTGAAGTGGCCGGACACGTCCACCCAGCGGGTGGCGGACTCGGCCGGTGCGGCCAGCCGAGCCGGGTCGGTGAGAACCGTCAGCCGGTTCTGGTAGACGACCCGGTTCGGTGCGTCGATGATCTCCGGGTGGCAGCGGTAGTGCTCGTCGAGCAGGATGGTGCTTCCAGCCGCGGTCGCGAACGCCTCGTAGGCCGAGTGGTTCCGGTAGGTGAGCCGGCGGTTGGTCAGCCACTCGTGTCCGAGCCCGGTGCGGGCCTGCTCGCCCCGGTCGTCACCGTCGGAGAGCTCGACGACTGGTGTGAGCTGCCGCGGGTCGCCGATGATCAGGGCGCGTTTCGCTCGATAGAGCATCGGCAGGATGGCAGCGACGGTGCACTGGGCCGCTTCGTCGATGATCACCAGGTCGAACAGCCCCGCTCTGGGCAGCAGCCGGCGGGCCGACATCGCGGTGACCGCCCAGCCCGGTAGCGCGGCGAGAAGCTCGGCCATGTGGGTCCAGCTCCGTGCTTCCGGCTTCGCCATTTCGTCGGCTCGGTTCCGGAGCAGGGTCGTGTTGCCGACCACCCGGGCGGCGATCTGTGCACGCAGCAGCTGGTCGCTGTGCTCGGGTCTGGTGTCGTGTTGCAGAGTCCGTAGCCGCTTCCAGACTTCTTCGGTGGTGCCCGGCCGAGACCGGAGTTGTCGTTGTCGCTCGCGCCAGCACTGCTCGATGACCGCCCGTTCACCGAGGGCAGTGATCCCGTCCCGGTCGAACACCCCTCGCGACCGCAGTCGCCTGCGGTACCACCACCCGAACCATCGACTTCCCAGTGCCCGGTCGGTGAGGTCGACCAGCTTGGCCAGGAGGGAGTCGTCGATGTCGGCGAGCGAGTCGTCCCGTTCGAAGGCGAGGTCGGCGAGATCCCGTTCGAGCCGGCGACGCTGGTCGAGATCCTCGCGTAGCCGCTTGATCTCCTGTGCCACGAGTCGTAGCTCCTGGAACGGCCCGTCAGCCTCCGGCACCGGCGGTGACCATGCCTGCATCACCTCGGCGAGGTACTGCGGCTCCTGCTGCCGGTACTCCTTGTTCCCGGTACGCAACACCAGTCCCGGGCCGACCATGGCGGTGACCCGCTTGACGACCTCGTTGACGGCCTGGTTGTTGGTCGAGCCGATCAGCACGCTCTGACCGGCCGCCGTGGCGGTCGCCAGCAACGCGGTCACCAGTTGACTCTTGCCGGTGCCGGGCGGTCCCTGCGCGACAGTCAGGGGTCGGCTCATCGCCGCCCGGATGATGTCCTCCTGAGTCTCGTTGACCGAACTCAACGCCACCGTCAGGACTTCGGCATCCTGCTCATCCGTCCCGTCCACGACACCGCTCGACAACGTACCGAGTGCGGTCGATGCGATCTTCCCCGCGTTCTTGGCGATGTCCTGCAGGTCCTCGATCAGCTGTCGCTCAGGCGACTCCGCGCTGCCCGCGGCGAACAGCATGCCGGCGTTCTGCACCCGATTGACGGGCCCACGGCTGACCATCCCGACCAGATTCTCCGGGTCGAGGGCGGACACCGGCTTCAGACCGAACGTGTTCGCCACCAGATCGGCGACCTCGGCGAGGGATCTCCGCTCGCCAGGGACGAGTCGTTCAGCCACCGCCTGCCGCAGTTCGTCCGCCTCGACCGCAGCCAGCTGGAAATGGTCGATCAGAGCCGGGCTGGGCTGCGGCGGCGCCGGGTGCGCCAACCCGTCATCTCCCACGGTCAGGTCCGAGACGAGCAGGGGCGCCAGCCGTACCTGCCGGGTGCCCTTCTGCTGCAGCGCCACGACCGGGTAGCCGTACTGCAGGGAACGGCCACCGGCCTCGGCCAGCCCGGCCAGCCGCTGGCCGCGCTCCTTGAGCCGAATCGGCTCGGTGGCCGACAGCATGATCTCCCGACCTGCGGGCGCAGCGAGGTACGAATCGGTGTCCGCCAGGTTCACGAAGAACTGCAGGACGGCGGAGCGTTGCAGGCAGGCGACGTAGTAGTTGAGCAGACGACGCCACCGGTCGGTGTCGAAGGGTGCGTCCTCCGGCTCGTCTCTCCGTGTGCCCGGGCTCCGCTGTGGCCGTTCGTCCGACCCCGCAACCAGCGGGATCGGGTCGGTGACACCCTCGCTCGACTCGACCGGCTTCTCTTCCCGGCGACGTGACATCTCGGTCATCGCGTACCGGGAGAGGTCGCTCGCGGTGATCCAGCCGTCCTCCGACGTCGCTCGAGCCGCACCGCGGAGACCGGTGAGCAGGACCTCGGTGAAGACTGAGGGCCGGTCCGGGCCCTGCGCCTTGGACGCCTTCAGATGGCTGCTCGACTGGAGCATGAACGTGCCACGCTCGCGCTTGAGACGCCGGGGCTCCTGGCGTACGCCGCCGCTGAACCGGTGACGGGCGGTGAACGAGCCCGAGAAGCAACAGTCCAGAAGGACCACCTTCTGGCTGGCCTTGGTGTGGTTGAGCATGTGACGGAGGACGCCCTCGACATCGAACGCGGTGGTGTGCAGGAGAGCCGTTTCCGTGTCGATGGTGCCGAAGAAGAGGGATTGCCGGTCGTCATGTTGGATGCCGTGGCCGGAGTAGTAGAAGAGGGCCAGATCACCGGTGCGTCGAGCGCCGTAGAACTCTTCGACGACCTGCTTCATGCGCGTTACGGGCAGGTCGACGTGGGCCTCGACGCTGTCGAAGTCGCCGTCGCTGTCCAGCACGGTCCGCAACTGTTCGACGTCCTGACGGACGCCGGGCAGTGCGGTGAGCTTCGCGGCGGCGTGATAGGTCGCCGTGCCGAGCACCAGGGCATGCCGACCCATCAGCGGGAATGCTCGATCGCATCACGGACGAGGTCGATCAGCTGAGAGGTCTCCGCCTTGGTCGCCTGATCGATGGTCAGCTCGACGTCGCCGATCTTCAGGTGTGCCCTGCGACCTTGATTGCGGTTGAGGAAGCCCACCACCAGATCCACGAGTGCCTGCGCGTAGCCCGGGTCGGTGCCGGCGACCACGGCCGCGGTGGCCAGCACCAGCTCGCCGACGCCCTTGCTGTCAGGGCCGGTGGGCGCCTCGACCCGGCTCACCTCGCCGATGTCGCGCAGGTCCTCCACGAGCTCGTCGGTCAGCTGGTCGAGGACGAAGTCGTCGTCCTCCGGCAGCGGCGTGAAACTGACTTCGACGACGACCTCGGACACCCGTGCCTCCCCGTACACCCCAAGCCGAAAGCACCCGGAACGCTACGGAATGACAGCGCGGCGAGGGTGCAGGTGTCGGGTTCCCGACGGGGTCTGTGGGCGGCCCTGCCCTGTCGGGCGAGCCGGGTGCGCGGCTGTCAAAGCCGCTCCACCAGGGGTTCCCGGCATCCACCTCCGGATCCGTGCTGCCCGGTCGGGGTTTCTGCCGTGGGCAGATCCGCTGACCGTGAACACGGGGCCGGCGCGCCGCCCGCGACGGGCACAGTGGAGCGCATGAGGCTGCTGGTGCTGGGCGGGACGGGTTTCGTGGGCGGCGCGACCGTCGCCGAGGGGGCGCGGCGGGGTTGGACGGTCACCGTGTTCAACCGCGGGCTGCACGGCGCGACGCCGGAGGGCGTACGCCGGCTGCGGGGTGACCGGACCGCGCCCGACGGCCTGGCGGCGCTCGCGGACGGCGAGTGGGACCTGGTGGTCGACACCTGGGACGGCGCGCCCCGCGCGGCGCGGGACGCCGCCCGCGCGCTGGTCGACCGGGTCGACCGGTACGTCTACGTCTCCAGCGGCTCGGTCTACGCGCCGCCCGTCGCCCCAGGCGTGGGCGAGGACGCTCCGGTGGTGGACGCGGAGCCGGACGCCGACGACGGCGACTACGCGGCCAACAAGGCCGGCGCCGAGCGGGCCGTGCGGGAGGCGTTCGGCGAGCGCGCGCTGATCGCGCGGGCCGGGCTGATCCTCGGGCCGGGGGAGGACATCGGCCGGCTGCCATGGTGGCTGACGCGCATCGCGCGGGGCGGGGACGTGCTGGCGCCGGGCCCGGTCGACCTGCCGGTGCAGTACGTCGACGTGCGCGACCTGGCGGGCTGGATGCTGGACCGGGGTGCGGCGCGGTCGGCCGGGACGTTCAACCTGGTGAGCCGCCCCGGGCACGCGACGATGGGGGAGCTGCTCGACGCCTGCGTCGCGGCCACCGGCGCCGACGCCCGGCTGCGCTGGACCGACCCGGAGCCGATCCTGGCCGCCGGCGTGCAGCCGTGGAACGACCTGCCGATCTGGATCCCGGCCGGGCACGAGTACCGCTGGATGCAGGAGCGCGGCGTCGAGCGCGCGTACGCGGCCGGGCTGATCTGCCGCCCGGTGACCGAGACGGTCGCCGACACCTGGGCGTGGCTGCGACAGGTCGGCACCGTCCCGCCCCGGGCGGGCCGACCGCAGCGCGCCCCCGTCGGGCTCGACCCCGACCGGGAGGCGGCGCTGCTCTCCGCGGTGGACTGCTGAAGCGGCCCCAACACGCAAGGAAGGCCCGCCCCCTGACGCCCGTCGCCCATCCGACGCAACCACTGCCAGTCCGTCATCTAGCGCATATGTTCGAACACCATGAGTCGTGGTGCGGGCCGGTGTTCCGTCGGCCGCACCCGTCAACACCCCCGACGGGGCTCGTCAAGGGAAGGGTGCATGGCGATGATGCGATCGGCAGACAGGACGCGACGGCGGTGGCGCGCGATCGGCGCAACCCTCGGCGCGGCGACGGTGGGCATGGTGGGAGTGCTGGTCGCGCCGACCGGCGCGCAGGCTGCCAGCGACCGGGTCGCGGTGGTCGACCAGCGGTACGGGGTGAGGATCTTCAGCGCCGGCGCCAGCCGGTGGACGGCGGGTTCGGCCCAGTGGTCGTGGAAGCGACCCGCCGGTAGTGGCTGGAAGAACCTTTCCGACGTCAAGTTCCGCAAGCAGGGCTCGCGGTACGTGGTCCTGGTGGCCGCTTCGGGCGGCCGGGCCGGGATCGTCGACTACGCCACCCGCAAGGTGCGGTACCAGGTCACGCCGGGCGGCAACCCGCACGCCATCGAGTTGCTGCCCAACGGCGCTGTCGTGGTCGCCTCCTCCGACCCCGGCAAGCTCACCCTCTACGGCAAGGGCCGGACCAGCCCGGCCGCCACGAAGGCGTTCGCCAAGGCGCACGCCGTCTACTGGGACAGCGCCATCAAGCGCCTCTGGGCCGCCGGCGGCACCCGGCTGTGCAGCTACAAGGTGAGCGGCGCGGCCACCGCTCCTAAACTCACCGACGCCGCCTGCCGGAAGGTCACCGGGAACGTGCATGACCTGTCACCGGTCTACGGCACCTCCGCCAACCTGTGGATGAGCAACACCAGCCACGTTTACCGGTATGACATCAACCGCAACCGATTCCAGCGGGCACCCGGGTACATCGACACAAGCAAGATTAAGAGTGTCGGCAACCACTCAGGCGGGCTGGTCTTCACCACCAAGGTCAGCGGCGCGAACGGCGACGGCACCTACGGCAACGGCAACGTCTGGCTGTACCGGCTGGACGGTTCCTACGTCGGCAACCGCTACCTCGCCGGGGCGGCGATCTACAAGGCCCGGCCGGTGGTCTGGAGCTACCGGTAGTCACGCCCCTGGGCTGGTGGCGGGCGTGTGTTGTTCAGACTTGGGAAACGGGCAGATCGAGCACCTCGGCCACGTCCCGGCGGGGGGTCGGCCAGCCCGGTTGGCCGTAGCCGACGCGCAGCACCATCTGCGGCGTGCCGAACCGCCCCAGCGACAGCCGCAGCTGATCGCGCGCCGACGGCACCTCGATCGGCTGGGACAGCATCGACGCCGCCAGCCCCGAGTCCGTCGCGGTCAGCAGCACCCGCTGCAGCGCCTGCCCGGCGACGACCTGGTCGACGGCCGTGTTGCCGGGCGAGCCGAGCACCGCCACGAGCGGCTCCGGCTCGAAGTCCCGCCCCGGGGCCCGGTCCAGGCCGCCGAAGCCCCGCGAGGGCAGCAGGTCCTGCGGCTCGCCCTGCGGGCCGCCGGACGCGGCCGGAATGCCGTCCGGGGCGGGCGTGGTGCGTACCCACTCCTGGCGCTCGGCCCGGTACTCGGGGCTGCGCTCCAGCACCCGGTGGGCGCTGCGGGCGATCTCGCCGAACGCGTTCACCGCGCTGACGCCGACCACCAGTTCCAGCCAGCACTGCTCGGCGCGGGCGGCCTCGGTGAGGCGCCAGCGGGCGTCGGCGGGCACCGGGTCGGGCCAGAACGGCGCGCGGTTGCTGAACCGGCGGGGGATGGCCGCGTGCAGGGCCTGCTCGGCGGGGGTGGGGCGGCGCGGCACGTCCGGCACCAGCCGGGCCACCACGTCCGGCTCGGCCGGGTGGGGGCGCAGCCGCACCGTCGCCGGGGTGCCGGCCACGGCCAGGGCGAGCCGCAGGTTGAACAGCGCCGCCCCGCAGGCGATCCGCACGCCCCAGCCGGTGGGGTCGGTGGCCGGCAGCCGCCGGTCCGGGTCGACCAGCACCTCGATGCCGCCGTCGCGCAGCCGGAACCGCCACGGCTGGGTGTTGTGCAGCGACGGCGCGCGTACGGCGTAGGTGGCGGCGGCCCGTAGCTGCTCGACGGTGAAGCCGGTCTCCATGGTCGTGCTCCTTCCGTGGCAGTCGTGCGCCGGCGAGTGGTACGTGTCCACGGTGCGTCACCGGAGCGTGGCCCGGGCAGGGCCGGACGTCCCGATCCCACGGGCCCGACCGACCCGCCGCCGGCCGGGGACTCCGGCGCGGGTGGCGTGGGTCGGGGCAGGTGATGCCGGTTCGGGACCTTCGACCCGTGCGGGAAGGGGTCGGCAGCGGGTAGAAACGAGGAATGATCCGCGTGTTCCTGCTCGACGACCACGAGGTCGTCCGTCGTGGCCTGGCCGACCTGCTGGAGAGCAGCGGGGACATCGAGGTGGTCGGCGAGTCCGGTCTCGCCCAGGAGGCGGCCCGGCGTATCCCGGCCCTGCGGCCGGACGTGGCGATCCTCGACGCGCGGCTGCCCGACGGCAACGGCATCGACGTGTGCCGCGACGTGCGGGCCGTGGACTCCTCGATCAAGGGTCTGATCCTGACCTCGTACGAGGACGACGAGGCGCTCTTCGCGGCGATCATGGCCGGCGCGTCCGGTTACGTGCTGAAGCAGATCCGCGGCACCGACCTCGTCGACGCGGTGCGGCGGGTGGCGGCCGGGCAGTCGCTGCTCGACCCGGCGATCACCACCCGGGTGCTGGAGCGCATCCGCAGCGGCGTCGAGCAGCCGCGCGAGCTGAAGTCACTGACCGAGCAGGAGCGGCGGATCCTGGAGTACGTGGCCGAGGGCCTGACCAACCGGGAGATCGCCGGGAAGATGTTCCTGGCCGAGAAGACCGTGAAGAACTACGTCTCCAGCGTGCTGGCCAAGCTGGGCCTGGAGCGGCGCACCCAGGCGGCCGTCCTCGCCACGCGCCTGCTCGGCAAGTCCCACTGACGGCTGCGGGCTCAGTCGCGTAGCGGCACCGACCAGCACACCTCGGTGCCCCGGGGCTCCGCCCGGCGTACCTCGAACTCGCCGCCGTGGCGCTCGGCGCGCTCGCGCAGGTTGACCAGGCCGCCCCGCGCGGCGGCCGGGTCGCAGCCCACCCCGTCGTCGGTGACGGTCACGGTCACCCGGCCGGCGTCGGCGCGCACCGCCACCGCCACGCGGTCGGCCCGCGCGTGCCGTACGGCGTTGGAGAGCGCCTCGCGCAGCACGGCGGTGAGGTCGGGGCGGACCGCGTCGGGGACGGCGCTGTCGATCGGCCCGGTCAGCTCCAGGCGGGGCCGGTGGCCCAGCGACTCCGCGGCCACCTCGATCGCCTCCCGGATCTCGGTGCGCAGCGCCGCGCTCATCGGGGTGCGCAGCTCGAAGATGGTGCGGCGGATGTCCTTGATCGTGGCGTCCAGGTCGTCGACCGCCGCGTTGATCCGGCGGGCGACCTCCGGCTTCGTCGTCATCGGGGCGGCGCTCTGCAACTGCAGGCCGGTGGCGAAGAGGCGCTGGATGACCACGTCGTGCAGGTCCCGGGCGATGCGCTCGCGGTCCTCCAGGACCACCAGCAGCTCCCGTTCCTCCTGCCCGCGGGCCCGCTCCAGGGCCAGCGCGGCCTGGCCGGCGAAGCTGCCCAGCAGGGCCATGTCGTCGTCGTTGGCGACGGGCGCCCGGTCGGCCCGGTGCGCGATCACCAGCACCCCGTGCAGGGTGTCGGCGGTGGCCAGCGGCGCGACCATCGCCGGGCCGGTGCGCAGCAGCGCGGGCCAGGGCGCGGCGTGGGCCAGGTCCGCCACCTGGTCGTGCCGGCCCTCGATGACGGCGGCGGCGAAGCTTGTCTCGGCCGCCGGCAGCGCGGTGCCGACGAGGGCGCCGGCCTGCTCGTCGGCCCCGTCCACCACCTCGACGGTGAACTTCTCGGCGTCGGGGTCGTAGAGCAGCACGAGGGCGACCTCCGCCTCGGCGACCTCGCGGGCGCGCCGCGCCACGAGCGTCAGGGCGTCGGTGCGGCGCACCTCGCCCAGCAGCACGGTGGTGATCTCGGCGGTCGCCGCGAGCCAGCGTTCGCGGCGGTGGGCCAGCGCGTAGAGGCGGGCGTTCTCGATCGCCACGCCGGCGGCGGCGGCGAGCGCGACGACGATCTCCTCGTCGTCCTCGGTGAACTCCGCGCCGCCCTGCTTCTCGGCCAGGTAGAGGTTGCCGAAGACATGGTCGCGGATGCGCACGGGAACGCCGAGGAAGCTGTGCATCGGCGGGTGGTGCGGCGGGAACCCGTAGGACTTCGGATGCCGGGTGATGTCGGGCATCCGCAGCGGGCGGGGGTCGTCGATGAGCAGGCCGAGCACGCCCCGCCCGTGGGGCAGGTCACCGATCCTGGCGTGCAGCTCCGCGTCGATGCCGTAGGTGATGAAGTCGTGCAGCAGGCGGTCGTGGCCGATCACGCCGAGCGCGCCGTAGCGGGCGCCGACCAGCTCGCAGGCCGACTCCACGATGCGTTGCAGGGTGCTGCGCAGGTCCAGGTCGGTGCCGATGCCGACCACCGCGTCGAGCAGGGCACGCAGCCGCTCCCGGCTGGTCACCACCTCGCCGACCCGGTCCAGCATCTCCTGGAGCAGCTCGTCGAGCCGTACCCGGGACAGCGGGCTGAGCCCCAGCGAGGGGGTCACGTGCGCTTCGGGGCGGGGGTTCGGTTCGCTGGCGGCCACCGGGCGATGGTAGCCCCGCCCGGTGGCCGTGTCCCGGCTGCGCTACGCGCCGGTGGAGCGCACCGCCGAGGTGTCGACCACCTGCGTGGCCTCCAGGCGCGGGGTGTGCGGCGGGCCGGCGTGTGCCGGGTCCGCGAGCCCCAGCCGGATCACGAGGTACGGGTAGCCGAGGCCGGCCAGCAGCCCGCGCAGCGTCTGCCGGGTGCCCGCGACCTCCACCACCCCGCTCAGCGGCACCACGGAGATCCCGAGCCGGGTCGCGGTCAGCCAGGCGGCCGAGAGCGCCTCGCCTGCGCGCAGCCAGCTGTCCGGCTCGTCCTCGTCGCCGTAGAGCACCCCGTACACGGCGGCCCGGTCGTGCCCGGGGCCGACCGGCAGGGTGCCGGGGCGGCCGAAGTCGCGCGCAGGCACGGTGGTCTGCGGCGCCTCCGCGGGCAGCACCTCCGGCGGCAGGCCGGTGCCGGTGCCGCTGCGGCTGGTCCAGTACTCCAGCTCCTCGCGCAGCTGCGAGTCCTCCGCCTCGACCGAGGCGGCGCGGCTGGCGACAGCGGCCAGCTCCAGGACGTTGTCGCGGTCGAGGAACTGGAGCTGGCAGCCCTCGGCGGCGACCGCCGAGGCGATCTCCCCGAGAGCGGCGGTCGGCACGGGCTCGTCGCTGACCGGGCGCCGGTCGGTGTGCCGCACCTGCATGCACTGCACCAGGCGCATGGCCTCCGGGTCGGCCTCCGCGCGGGCCATTCCGGTCAGCCGGGCCAGCAGGTCCTCGTCGGCCGGGTCGGGCATCCGCTCCACCACGGCCGTCCAGCCCTCCGCGGTCAGCGCGACCCGCGCGTGGTGCAGCGCCGCCCCGCAGCTGTACGCCAGCAGCCGGCCCTCCGGGTCGGTGGCCGTGAGCCGGGGATCGCGGACCACCCGCAGCTCCAGCGCGTCCGGCAGCACCCGCCACCGCCACGGTTGGCTGTTGTGCACCGACGGGGCGTGCCCGGCAGTCGCGGCGGCCTCCGCGAGTGCGGTGGTCAGCGGACGGCCCGTCGCCGGCGTCTCGTGGCTCATCGTTACGACCTTTCCGTTTCTCCCCATCGTGCCCCAGCCCGGCGGTGCCCCGGGCGGGGTTGCCGCTCCATCCTGCGCCATGCCCCCGTGCCGACGCACGGTACGCAGGTCCCCGCGCGGCAGGACATCTCGCCCCTGCCGGTTCGCGCGGACGCCCTCCCGGGCGCGGTGGACGCTGGGACGATCCGCAGGTGGGAACGGAACCGCGGGAGTGCGTGCCGGAGCAGCCGGTACGGCGGGACCGGTCGCGCCTGCTGCTCTGGGCGCCCCTGGCCGGGGTGACGGTGCTGGTGCTGGCCGGGGCGGCGCTGTGGCTCGCCGACCGCCGGGACGCGGCCGACGTGGTGTGGGCGTCCGCCACCGTGGCCGCCCTGGCGCCCGCCGCCTGGTCGGTGCTGCGGCAGCTGTGGCGCCGGCAGTTCGGGGTGGACGTGATAGCCGTACTGGCCCTGGTCGGCGCGCTGGTCGTCCGGGAGTACCTGGCCGGGGCGGTGATCGCGGTGATGCTGGCCACCGGGCGGGCGCTGGAGGCGTACGCCCAGGGGCGGGCGACCCGCGACCTGCGTACGCTGCTCGCCCGCGCCCCCCGCACCGCCCGGCGGCGCGCCCCGGGCGGGGGCGTCGAGGAGGTGCCGCTGGACCGGGTGGCGGCGGGGGACCGGCTGCTGGTCGGCCCGGGTGACGTGGTGCCGGTCGACGGGCAGGTCGATGAGCCGGTGACCCTCGACGAGTCCGTGGTGACGGGCGAGTCCCGGCTGGTGCGGCGCGCGGCCGGCGAGCAGGTGGCCAGCGGCGTGGTCAACGCCGGCGCCGGCTTCTCGATGCGCGCGACGCGCGACGCGGCGGGGAGCACGTACGCGGGGATCGTCCGGCTGGCCGAGGAGGCGACCGCCCACAAGGCGCCGATGGTGCGCCTCGCCGACCGGTACGCCGCCGCGTTCGTGCCGTTCACCCTGGTCCTGGCGGGACTGGGCTGGCTGCTCTCCGGCGAGTTCGTCCGGGCGGTGGCCGTGCTGGTGGTCGCCACCCCGTGCCCGCTGCTGCTGGCCACCCCCGTCGCGATCGTGTCCGGGCTGTCGCGTACCGCCCGGCGCGGGGTGCTGGTCCGCGACGGCGGCTCGCTGGAACTGCTCGGCCGGGCCGGCACCCTGCTGGTCGACAAGACCGGCACGCTGACGGCGGGCCGCCCCCGCGCCGCCGAGGTCGTGGCCGCCCCCGACGGCGACCGCGACGACGTGCTGCGTCTGGCCGCCTCGGTGGAGCAGCTCTCCCCGCACGTGCTGGCCCGCGCGCTGGTGGCGCAGGCGCGCGAGCGGGGCCTGCCGCTGACCGAGCCGGCGGGCGTGACCGAGGAGCCGGGCCGGGGCGTACGGGGGTCGGTCGACGGGCGGCAGGTCCGGGTCGGTCAGCTCGACGGCGACCTGCCCGACTGGGCGGGGCGGGCCCGGTCCCGGGCCGAGCTGGCCGGCCGCTCGGTGGTCTGGGTCAGCGGCGAGCGGGGCCCGCTCGGGGCGATCCTGCTGGAGGACCCGGTACGCCCCGACGCCCGCCGCACCGTGCGCCGGCTGCGCGAGGCGGGGCTGCGGCGCATCGTGATGGTGACCGGGGACCGGCCCGACGTCGCCGCCCAGGTCGCGCGGGTGGTCGGCGTGGACGACGTGGTGGCCCGGTGCTCGCCGGGGGAGAAGGCGACCCGCGTACGCGAGGAGGCGCACCGGGCGGTCACCGTGATGGTCGGCGACGGGGTCAATGACGCCCCCGCCCTCGCCGAGGCGCACGTCGGCGTGGCCATGGGCGCCACCGGGGCGACCGCCTCGGCCGACGTCGCCGACGCGGTGCTCACCGTCGACCGGCTCGACCGGATCGCCGACGCGGTCGAGATCGCCCGGTACGCCCGCCGGATCGCGGTGCAGAGCGCCACCGTCGGGATGGGCCTCGCGGTGCTGGCGATGCTGGCCGCCGCCCTCGGCCGGCTGCCCCCGGTCGCCGGCGCCTTCCTCCAGGAGGGCATCGACGTGCTGGTGATCCTCAACGCGTTGCGCGCCCTCGGGGGCGGGCTGCGCCGGCGCGACGTGCCGCCGGGCACCCGCGAACTGCTCGACCGGTACGCGGCAGAACACGGCGGCGTCCGCGACGTGCTTGCCGCCCTGCGGGACACCGCCGACCTGGTCGCCACCGCACCGGACGCGCCGCAGTGCCTGCCGGCGCTGCGCGGGACGCACCGCAGGCTGACCGGGGAGGTGCTGCCGCACGAGGCGGCCGAGGAGCGCCAGCTCTACCCGGCGCTGGCCGACCCGCTGGGCAGCGCCGAGGCGACCTCGACGATGAGCCGCGCCCACGTGGAGATCCGGCGGCTGGTGGAGCGGCTCGGCGCCCACCTCGCGCAGGCCGGCGACGGCCCGCTACGCCGGGACCAGCTCACCGACCTGCTCGCCACCCTCTACGGCCTGGAGGCGATCCTGCGGCTGCACCTCGCCCAGGAGGAGGAGGACTACTTCTCGCTCAGCCCGGCCGAACCGGCCGAGACCCGGTGAGCACGGCCGAGGGCGACCCGTGACGGAGGGACCCCGCGCGCCGCAACGCGACGGCGGGGTCCCCCTGAGTTCCTCAGCGTTCCCGGACCACCGCCACCGGGCACTGCGCGTGCTGGATGAGCTGCTGGCTGACCGAACCGAGCAGCATCCCCTTCAGGCCGCCCCGGCCCCGGGTGCCGACCACCACCAGACACGCGTCGCGGCTGGCGTCGACCAGCAGGGACGCCGGGCGGCCCTCCGTCACCTCCACGCTGACCGGCACGTCGGGGAACGTCGCGCCCCACCGGGCCAGCGGCTCGTCCAGCTCGGCCCGGTCGGCCGCCGTGGCCTCCCGCGCGTCAGGACCCGCCGGCGGGCGCTGGCCGGCCGGCGGGTGCCAGGCCCGCACCACGTGCAGGGGTACCCGTCGGGCGGCGGCCTGCTCGAACGCGAAGCCCAGCGCCAGCAGCGAACACTCGGAACCGTCCACGCCGACCGCCACGTGCCCGGTGCGCCCACCGGCGGCGGCCTCGCCGCGGACGACCACGACCGGGCAGTGCGCGTGGGCGGTGACCGCGACCGCGGTCGAACCGACGAGCAATCCGCCGAACCCGCCGTGCCCCCGGGTGCCCAGCACCAGCAGGTCCGCCTGCGCCGAGCGTTCCTGGAGCATCAGCGCGGACGGCCCGTCGAACACCTCGCCCGTGACGGTCAGCTCCGGATGCGCGGCGGACGCGTCCGCCGCCGCCTTGCGGACCAGCTCCTCGACCTGCCGGCGGGCCGTGTCGTCCGGCCAGATGCCGGGAGCGACGCCGGGGCCGATCCAGCCGGTCACCGTGAGCCACTCGAAGACGTACGCCAACCGCACCGGCCGCCCGCTGCGGCCGGCCTCCTCCAGCGCCCACTCCAGCGCGGCGGTGGCGTCGGCGGAGCCGTCGTAGCCGACCAGGATCTCGTTGCCGCTCATCGGGTCCACCTTTCGTTCACGACCGCCGGACAACCGAACTCACTCCTCGCGCTCACTGGTCCCCCCGTAGTCCCGGGTCCGTCTCGCGGACCCAGCGCCACTCCGCGACCCGCGGGTCGTCCTCGCCGTGTTCGCGGGTGTAGTCACGGCAGGACTGCCGCGCGTCGACCATCTCCTGCCGCAGGTGGGCGGCCCGGTCGGCCAGCCCCGGCACCCGGTCGATCACGTCGATGACCAGGTGGAAGCGGTCCAGGTCGTTGAGCATCACCATGTCGAACGGCGTGGTGGTGGTGCCCTCCTCCTTGTAGCCGCGCACGTGCAGGTTGGCGTGGTTGGTGCGGCGGTAGGTGAGCCGGTGGATCAGCCACGGATAGCCGTGGTACGCGAAGATGACCTGCCTGTCCCGCGTGAAGATGGTGTCGAACTCCTTGTCCGACAGCCCGTGCGGGTGCTCGGTCGGCGGCTGGAGCCGCATCAGGTCGACCACGTTGACGACCCGCACCTTCAGCTCCGGCAGGTGCCGGTGCAGCAGGTCCGCGGCGGCCAGCGTCTCCAGGGTCGGCACGTCCCCGGCACAGGCCAGCACCACGTCCGGCTCGCTTCCGGCGTCCGTGCTGGCCCAGTCCCAGATCCCGATGCCGCGCCGGCAGTGCTGGACGGCCTCGTCCATCGACAGCCAGTTCGGGGCGGGCTGCTTGCCGGCCACCACCACGTTGATGTAGTGCCGGCTGCGCAGGCAGTGGTCCATGGTGGAGAGCAGGGTGTTGGCGTCCGGCGGCAGGTAGACGCGTACCACCTCGGCCTTCTTGTTCATCACGTGGTCGATGAAGCCCGGGTCCTGGTGGGAGAAGCCGTTGTGGTCCTGCCGCCACACGTGGCTGGAGAGCAGGTAGTTCAGCGAAGCCACCGGCTCGCGCCACGGGATGCCCCGGGTCACCTTCAGCCACTTCGCGTGCTGGTTCAGCATGGAGTCGACGATGTGGATGAACGCCTCGTAGCTGGTGAAGATGCCGTGCCGGCCGGTCAGCAGGTAGCCCTCCAGCCAGCCCTGGCAGAGGTGCTCGGAGAGGACCTCCATCACCCGCCCGTCGGGGGAGAGGTGGTCGTCGCCGGGCACGGTGCCGGCCATCCAGGCCCGGCCGGTGACCTCGAACGCCGCGCCGAGCCGGTTCGAGGCGACCTCGTCCGGGCCGAAGAGGCGGAACGTCTGCGGGTTGGCGGTGATCACGTCGCGTACCCACGGGCCGAGGGCACCGGTCGCACCGGCCACGGTCTCGCCCGGCCGCTGCACGTCGACGGCGTACTCGCGGAAGTCCGGCAGCGCCAGGTCACGCAGCACCAGCCCGCCGTTGGTGACCGGGTTGGCGCTCATCCGCCGCTCGCCGCGGGGCGGCAGCTCGGCCAGCTCGGCGACCGGTGCGCCGGTGGCGTCGAAGAGCTCCTCCGGCCGGTAGCTGCGCAGCCAGCGCTCCAGCTCGGCCAGGTGCTCCGGGTTCTTGCGTACCTCGGACAGCGGCACCTGGTGCGCGCGGTAGGTGCCCTCGACCTGCTTGCCGTCGACGTCGCGCGGCCCGGTCCAGCCCTTCGGCGTACGCAGGACGATCATCGGCCAACGGGGGCGCTCGACGGCGCCGCCCGAGCGGGCCCGCCGCTGGATGGCGGCGATCTCGTCCAGCGCCCGGTCCAGCGTGCCGGCGAGGGCCTGGTGCACCGTCGCCGGGTCGTCGCCGGCGACCACGTACGGCTCGTAGCCGAAGCCGCGCATCATGGCCAGGAGGTCGTCCTCGTCGATCCGGTCCAGCACCGTCGGGTTGGCGATCTTGTAACCGTTGAGGTGCAGGATCGGCAGCACCGCCCCGTCCCGGGCCGGGTTCAGGAAGACGTTGGACAGCCAGCTCCCGGCCAGCGGGCCGGTCTCCGCCTCCCCGTCGCCGATGACGCAGGCCACCAGCAGGTCGGGGTTGTCGAACGCCGCGCCGTAGGCGTGGCTGAGCGCGTACCCCAGCTCGCCGCCCTCGTGGATCGAACCCGGCACCTCCGCCGCCACATGGCTGGGGATGCCGCCGGGGAAGGAGAACTGGCGGAACAGCCGTGCCATGCCGGCCTCGTCGCGGCCGATGTGGTGGTACACCTCGCTCCAGGTGCCCTCCAGCCAAGTGTTGGCGACGATCGCCGGGCCGCCGTGACCGGGGCCGGTGACGAACAGGGCCGACAGGTCACGGGCGACGATGACCCGGTTGAGGTGGGCGTAGAGCAGGTTCAGGCCGGGGCTGGTGCCCCAGTGGCCGAGCAGGCGCGGCTTGACGTGCTCGGGGGCCAGCGGCTCGCGCAGCAGCGGGTTGTCCAGCAGGTAGATCTGCCCGACGGTCAGGTAGTTCGCCGCCCGCCAGTAGGCGTCCAGCCGGCGCAGCTCGTCTTCGGTCAGGGGGCTGTGCAGGTCGAGAGCGGTGTCCATACTGCATGAGCCTCTCGCGGGTAGGGGAATCCTGCATCCTCAGCGCGCGGATTCGTCCGGGCCGGCCTCAGCATCGCCGGTCGGCGTCGGTGTGGATCAGGGCCGTTGGTCCTGTGGACGCTGGGCGTTGCGCCCGTCCCCCGGAATCCCCGTCAGCCCGCGCACGACGATCAGCGGTGCGGGGGAGTGGTAGAGCAGCGCCTGACTCACCGCGCCGAGCATGCCGCGCCACGGCTCGTCGCCCCGGGCGGCGACCAGCGCCACCTGCGCCGAGCGGGACTGCTCCACCAGGACGGTGCCGGGGTCGCCCCGGATCGTGTGGCACTCCGCGGCCACCGACGGGAACCGGCGCGCCGACCGCGCCACCAACCCGGCGAGCAGCTCGGGATCCTCCCC
Source organism: Micromonospora sp. DT178 (assembly GCF_049841695.1). Classification (NCBI taxonomy): domain Bacteria; kingdom Bacillati; phylum Actinomycetota; class Actinomycetes; order Micromonosporales; family Micromonosporaceae; genus Micromonospora; species Micromonospora sp. DT178. The sequence goes on along the minus strand of NZ_JBNCKV010000003.1, from coordinate 909 downwards.
GCCCTCCTCCGACTCGACGACGCGGACCGCCAACAGCCGCGCCTCCCGCCGGGCCGCGCACTCGAACGCCCACTCCAGCGCGTCCCGCGAGCTGTCGGAGCCGTCCACGCCGACCAGCACCGGCCCCTGCGGGGGCGGCTCCCGGCGGGCCACCAGCACCGGGCAGCCGGCGCGGGCGGCGAGCTGCACCGCCGGCGCGTCGACCGACACGCACTCACCGCTGGTCGCCATGCCGCCGTCCCCGACGGCGAGCAGGAACGCCTGCTCCGACCGGCGGACCAGGGTGGCGACGAGGGCGCCCTCGACGATCTCGCCGCCGACCGGCAGCGCCGGCTCGACCTCGTGGGCGATCTCGGTGGCCCGGGAGATCAGCTCCTCGGCGTCCGCGCGCGGTCCTGCGATCGACGGCGCCTTCAGCGCGGCCGCCCAGTTGAACGCGTGCAGCAGGCACAGCGGACGGCCGTGCGCGGCGGCCTCCTGCGCGGCAAGCCTGACCATCGGCAGGTTGCGCTCCGTGCCGAGCCCGACCAGCACCGCCGCGTCGGTGGCTGCGCCCATCCGAATCACCTCCGCAGGCGTCGCGCCCGGCCCTCCTGTCGAGGCTAGTCCCGCGGGTACCACGGTGGGGCGGGATCGCGGGCGACGGTGGGTTCTGGCCGGGTGTCCTGCGGAGGTCCGGCCGGTGTTCGGGGTGTGGCGTCGGGGGGTCGGGTCGTCGGGTGTGGTGGGCGTCGTGCCCTGAATTACGCCTTTTGTGGGGCGCCACAACTGCATGATCGACGCCCGCCTGCCCGCCTGCCCGGGTGCTCGCCTGCCCGGGTGCTCGGGTGCTCGGGTGCTCGGGTGCTCGGGAGATCTTGGTAGGTAAGCGCCCTTTGGGGGGCCGTTACCTACCAAGATCTCGGACGT
>NZ_JBNCKV010000002.1:298045-606447 GCF_049841695.1 Micromonospora sp. DT178 | reverse complement strand
GGGGGGGGGGGGGGGGGGGGGGGGGGGGGGGGGGGGGGGGGGGGGGGGGGGGGGGGGGGGGGGGGGGGGGGGGGGGGCCGGGGGGGGGGGGGGGGGGGGGGGGCGCAACCCCCCCCCCCGCCCCTCGACAATCGGTGGGGTACTAGAGAACGCCCAGGTCGCGCGCCGCTCGGTTGCGGCTGTTCATGGCGACGGTACGGGCGGAAAGGGTTGCCTCAGTGCTCGTGGTGGTACGACCGGCCTGAGGCCGGCGCATTCGAGCCCGGGACAACGCTTCGTGAAGTAGTTGCATCTCGGCGACTCCGTCAAGAACGTTCAGCATGGTGGTCAGCTCTCTCGTCGCCGGCGTGACACCGGCGTGGGTGGGTTGGATCGGGTGCATGTCAGGCCGCCAGCCGGACCGTGGTGCGCGACTCGGACAGCCCACTGGCCGCCAGTCGTGCCTCGGCCTCGACCCGGAGCGCCGCGTCGCGGGCGAGGTCCTCCTTGCGCGGACGGCCACGGGGCCGCTTGCGCGGGACGACCGCGCCACGCTCGAAGATCTCGCCGCCCCAGACGCCCCAGGGCTCGGCCCGCTCCACCGCACCGGCCAGGCACTCGACGCGCAGCGGGCAGTCCCCGCAGAGCGACTTGGCCAGCTCGAGCTCGGCGGGCGAGTCGGAGAACCACAGGTCGGGGTCGAACTTCCGGCAGGGCAGGTTCGCCTCCACCTCGACGCTCACGTCGAGCGGGGCCAACGCCAGACTCATCGCCCGGTCACCTCTCTCTCACTTCGATCTCGTGGATCGCATTTCCGACGTACATGGCGGGCAAAAAACTGAGGCCGCGGATCCCGGTAGCGGGTTCCGCGGCCTCGAGGTGAGCCGTTGGTCTGAGGATCAGACCGGTCTACCTCGAGGTGGAACTCCGCGGACGTCCATGTGACGCTTGACAGCATCGACGCCCTTGCCCGTGAAGCCACTGGTCCCCTGGTTTCCGTTCGGCGCGGTGGCGAGAATCAGCTCGGCCTGAGTCTCGACCCGGTGCACCTGAGAAACCGACGGTCGCGCAGCGGCGAGGGCCACCCGGACAGCCGACAGCGGAGCGACGGCAGCGGGCAGCGCCGCCGGACGCTCGTAGATGTAGACGCTCTCCATTGGGACCACCTCCTCTGACGTTCACTCGTGCCGATACGGTCTCTACCCCTCGTGAGCAGCCCGAATGGCGCCGCTCGCGAGGTGTGTCATGAGGCTATTCCTCGCCACGGGGCGAGGGCAAACGAATTTACGGCGAGATTTCGAAAGTTTTCTCCGGGCAGACGTCGTCGACCGCCGCGCCCGCCACCAGCGCCAGCACCGCCTCCCCGTAGAGGCCGAGTTTCCGGGGCCCGATGCCGGCGATCGCGATCAGCTCCTCCGCCCGGCCGGGGCGCCGCTCCGCGAGGGCGACCAGAGTGGCGTCGGTGAAGACCACGTAGGCCGGTACCCGCTGCCCGCCGGCCACCCGCTGACGCCACTCGCGCAGGCGTTCGTGCAGCTCCTCGTCGATGTCCGAGGGGCAGGTGGGGCAGCGACCGAGCTTGCGGTCCGGCCCGGCGAGCAGGGTGGCGCCGCAGATCCGGCAGGAGACGATCTGGGTCCGGCGGCGCTCCGGCCGGCGCGCCGCCGGCGTGGCCCCGGCCCGCTCCGCACCACCGGAGCGGTCGAGCTGCGGCAGGAACCGCGAGGGCCGCCGGGCCCGCCCGCCCGGGGATCGGGCCGAGGCGTACGACAGCCAGAGCCACTCCCTCGCCCGGGTGACGCCGACGTAGAGCAGCCGGCGCTCCTCCTCGACCTGTTCGACGGTCTTGGCGTACGTGGTGGGCAGGGTGCCCTCGGAGAGGCCGACCAGGAAGACCGCGTCCCACTCCAGGCCCTTGGCGGAGTGCAGCGAGGCCAGGGTCACCCCGTCCACCGTCGGCACGTGCTGTGCGGCGGCCCGACGGGCCAGCTCGTCGTTGAAGTCGGCCAGGGTGACCGGGCGCTCGACCGAGGCGGCGGGGCCGATCGGCAGCACCTGCGGCGTGGCCGCGTACTCCTCGGCGAGTTGCACCAGCGCGGCGAGCGCCTCCCACCGCTCGCGGGCGGCGCCGCCGGCCGGGGCGGCGTCGGGGGCCCAGCCGACCGCGGTGAGCGCCTCCACCACGGCGGCGGGCAGCGGGGTCTCCCCGGGGATCGACCGCGTGGCGGCCCGCAGGGCGACCATCGCCTGCCGGACCTCGGCCCGCTCGAAGAACCGCTCCGCCCCCTGCACCACGTACGGCACCTGCGCCTCGGTCAGCGCCTTCTCGTACGCCTCGGACTGCGCGTTGGTCCGGAACAGCACGGCGATCTCCTTCGCCGGGGTGCCGGCGTCGACCAGGGCGCGGCAGCGGGCGGCCACCGCGTTGGCCTCGGCCGGCTCGTCGGTGAAGATCCGCAGCTCCGGTTCGGGGCCGGGCGGGCGCTGGCCGACCAGCTCCAGGCGCAGCCGGGCCTCGGCGCCCCGCGCCTGGGAGATCACCGCGTTGGCCAGCCCGACGACCTGCGGGGTGGAGCGGTAGTCGCGGACCAGCCGGACCACCGTCGCGCCCCGGTACCGGCGCGGGAAGTCGACCAGGTACGACGAGGTGGCCCCGGTGAACGAGTAGATCGTCTGGCTGGCGTCGCCCACCACGGTCAGGTCGTCCCGCCCGCCCAGCCACGCCTGGAGCAGCCGCTGCTGGAGGGGGTTGACGTCCTGGTACTCGTCGACGACGAAGTGCCGGTACTGGGCGCGGACCTGCTCGGCGACGTCCCGGTGCTCCTCGATGCCCCAGACCGCGGCGCGCAGCATGTCCTCGAAGTCGATCACCCCGTTGGACCGCTTGAGCCGCTCGTACGCCGCGAAGACCTCGGCGACCCGGGCCGGCTCGTGCGGGGTGTCCCGCATCGCCTTCGCCGCCGCGACGACGTACTCCCCCGGTTCCACCAGCGACGACTTCGCCCACTCGATCTCGCCGGCGAGGTCCCGGGCGGCCGCCCGGTCGGTACGCAGGCCGGCCTTGGCCGCGGCGAGGGTGACCAGCCGGACCTTGCTGTCCAGCAGCTCGGGCATGGCCCGCCCCTGGAGCAGCCGGGGTGCGAAGTAGCGCACCTGGCGCAGGGCCGCCGCGTGGAAGGTGCGCGCCTGGACGCCGCCCACCCCGAGCGCGGTGAGCCGGGCGCGCATCTCGGCGGCGGCGCGGGCCGTGAAGGTCACCGCGAGCACGTGCCGGGCGGAGATCTCCCCGGAGAGCGCCCGGTGGGCGATCCGGGAGGTGACCGCGCGGGTCTTGCCGGTGCCGGCGCCGGCCAGGATGCAGACCGGGCCGGCCGGGGCGGTCACCGCCGACCGCTGCTCCGGGTCGAGCCCGGCGAGCACGCGTTCGGATGCTGAGTGAACCACCACAGCGAGGAATTGTCTCAGCTCCGCCGGACGTTGCAGCGGTTAGCCTGGGCTTGATCGGCAAGCCGCCACGCGGACCGTTGGAGGATCTGACCATGCTGACGATGTATTCGACCCCCTGGTGCGGCTACTGCCACCGGCTGAAGTCGCAGCTCGACCGGGAGGGCATCGGCTACGAGGTGGTCGACATCGAGCAGGACACGAAGGCCGCGGAGTTCGTGATGAGCGTCAACGGCGGCAACCAGACCGTCCCGACGCTGCGTTTCGCCGACGGCAGCGCCCTGACCAACCCCTCGATCACCCAGGTCAAGCAGCACCTGGCCACGATCGACGCCTGACCCGCACCACCGCCGACGAGCGGCCGCCCACCCGGGCCGGCCGCTCGTCGCGTTCTGCGCGTCGACCCGGCGACGGCGTTGCGGCAGGGCCACCCGACGCACCGACCCGGGCGGCACGCCAGGGGCGCTGCGGTGGCCCGGTCCTCAGCGCGCCGGGCCCGGTGGGATCGTGCCGACCACCTCCTGGCCCGCCGCGTCGACCGGGGCGACGGCGGCGGGCACCTCGGCGGGTCGGCGTTGGGCGGGGATCCGGACGGGCGGCGGTGGGCTGAGCCTGCGGCCGTGCCAGAGGAAGCCGCCGGCGAGCAGGGTGGCCACCCCGATCAGGGCGAACAGGACGCGGTAGTCCAGCACCCCGACGAGCAGCGCCCCCGCGCCGATCGAGAGCGCCTGCGGGCCGCTGACCACGGCCTCCGAGGCCGCGGCGACCCGGCCGAGCAACCGCTGCGGGGTGCGCCGCTGGATCAGCGTGTGCAGCCCGACCATGGTCAGCGGCAGCGACACCCCGGCCAGCAGCACCGCGACGAAGCCGAGCCAGAGGTTCGGGTACACCAGCGCCAGCGAGGCCGGCCCGAAGAACGCCACCCCGGCGGCGAGCGTGCCCACCTCGCCGGCGCGGCGCACCACGGCCGGGGAGAGCAGCCCGCCGACCAGTCCGCCGATGCCCTGCACGGTGACCAGCACGCCGACGAACGCGGCGTCCCGGCGCAGCCCCTGGTCGACGTACGCGAAGATCAACGACTCGCTGAAGCCCATGGCCAGCGAGCCCAGCCCGTAGCCGAGCAGCGCCCGGCGCAGCGCCGGCTCCCCGGCCAGGTGCCGCAGCCCGGCGCTCACCTCGGCCCGCCAGCGCAGCCCGGGCCCGGTGGGCGGTGTCTCCGTCGTGCGGATCAGGCCCACCACGACGGCCGCCGACAGGAAGCCGACCATCCCGATCACGGCCAGCATCCAGCCGCCGACGGCGGCGTAGAGCCCGGCGCCGGCCAGCGGGCCGATCAGCCGCAGCCCCTGGCGCACGGTCTGGAGCACGCCGTTCGCCTCGGCCAGCAGCTCCACCGGCACGAGCTGGCGGATCAGGCCGCTGAGCACCGCGCTGAGGGTGATGTACGACAGCCCGTACAGGGCCGCCACCACGTAGATGATCCACACGTCGGTCCGGTCCCGCACCACGAGGAGCGGGGTGAGCAGCACGGCCGTCACCAGGTTCGCCGCCACGAAGAACGGGCGCCGGGGGTAGCGGTCGACGATCCACCCCACCAGCGGGGCCAGGGTCATCGGGGCGATGACCGCGAAGATGGTGGCGCCGGCCAGCCCGTCCGACCCGGTCAGGTCCTTCACCCAGATGGCGAGGGCCAGCAGCAGGATCGACTCGGCGGCCATGCTGGCGAGCAGGCCGCCGAAGAGCAGGCGGAAATCCGGGCGGCGCAGGACGGTGCGCATGGGGTCCCTCCGGCGGGGGTGGTGCGCGGCGTGGCGCGGTCTGGGGTGGCGCGGTCGGGCCGACGGCGTCGTACCGCACGCCGCGTCCTTCCACGGTCCTCTTTTCTTCGAGACACGCCCCCGCCGGGACCTCCGGCGGGAGGCGCGCCGTCCATACTGACCGTGGGGGGCGAATTTCATACAGTTACCGTCGCGTCTGCGGCGGTCCACGGGAAAAGAGGACGTCGTGCCTCCTGCCTCACCCAGCCCGATCCTGCGCCGCCGCAGGTTGGGCACCGAGCTGCGCCGGCTGCGCGAGGCCGCAGGTCTCACGGGAGACCAGGTCATCGAGCGGATCGGCTGGGCGTCCGCGTCCAAGTTGTCCCGGCTGGAGAACGGCCGCAGCCGCCCGGACCCGGAGGACGTCCACGTACTGCTGGACCTCTACGGCGTCGACGGGGCGCTACGCGGGGAGCTCCTCGGCATCACCCAGGAGGCCGGCGACATCCGCGGCTGGCTGCGGAACTACCCGGTGATGACCCAGCAGCAGCGCAGCTTCGCCGAGCTGGAGGCGGGCTGCGCGGAGATCTCGGAATACAACCCGGTCCTGGTGCCGGGCCTGCTCCAGACGCCGGACTACGCGTCGGTACGGATCGCCTCGGCCCGGCAGGTCGACGAGGAGGCCGGCGACCCCGAGGCCGGTGAGGACATCGACACCGAGGTGCGGGCCCGGCTGGCCCGCCAGTCGCTGCTCACCCGCGAGACCGACGCGCCCCGCTACACGGCGGTGCTGGAGGAGGCGGCGCTCGGCGGCCGGACGGCGCCGCCGGAGGTGCTGCGCGCGCAGCTCGTGCAGCTCTGCGAACTGGCGATGCTGCCGAACGTCACGCTGCACGTGCTGCCGCGCGACACCCAGGTCGGCGACTGGTACCTCCCGCCGACCGCGTTCTCGGTCTACCGGTTCGCCGATCCGCTCGATCCGGAGACGCTGGCGATCGAAGGGGGGTTCACCGACGTCATGTCCACCGAGGTAAACGCCCTAAATCGCTATAAAGTGGTGTTCGAGTGGCTATGCACGGCGGCGCTCTCCGAATCGGACACCCTCTCCTGGCTGATCGAGGCGACGGGGCGGCTGCCCGGCACGGCGACCGCGTCCACGGTGGCGTACGGGCCGGCAACGGCGCCGACCCAACGCCGCCGGTACTCCGGGCGCCTGACGGAGCGGTGATCACGGGGGCCCACCGTCGGGTCGTGCGGCGCCACTCGTTCCATCGGAGCAGTTCACCTCAGGAGTGGCACGATGAACGAGATCCGCAACACGCCGTCCGTACCCGCCCAGCTCGAGCACGCCCCGTGGCGTAAGAGCACGCGCAGCCAGACCTCGAACTGCGTCGAGGTCGCACCACTGAGGACCGGGCCGGCCGCCGTGGCCCTGCGGGACAGCAAGGACCAGGGCGGTCCGGTGCTGCTGTTCAACCGGGCGGGCTGGCTGGGCTTCATCGCCGGCGCGAAGAACGGACAGTTCGATCTGAACTGATCCGTCGATCGTCGCGGGGCCGCCGGCAGCCTGCCGGCGGCCCCGTCGCGTCTGCGCCGTTCCACCCCGCCGACCAGGCATCCGCTGATCGGACGAGCCTCCGGACCAATCGTCGTGTTTCACTTGATGAGACGACCGCGCGGCGTAACATGACGGCAGAGTGACGTGGAACTTCCACCCGTTCCCCACCCTCGCGATTCATCCGGAGACCCGCATGCGGTTCCTGATCGTTCGCACCGACATCCGCGCTGCCGCCGACGTCGACATCGCCGCCGCATGGGCGTGCGGTGGCCGACTGCGGGACGAGACCACCACGCCCGAGCCGCGCCGCCAGATCGTGCACGCCGAGGAACGCGACGCCGCGCTGCTGCTGGCCCGGGCCCTCGCCACGGTCGGCGCGGTCCGCTCCGGGAAGCAACGGGTCAAGGTGCTCCCGCTCGACGAGCCGGGCCGTGCACTGCGGGCCGCACCCGACGACCGCGGCAGCTGACCCGCACCCAGACGTCCGTCGTGGTCGGACCGGCTCCCCCGCCGTGCTCCTTGCCCCAGCCGACCACGACGGGCCGTGATCCCGGCCCGTGACCGTCGCGGCAACGGCGGCCACGGGCCGGGAGCGCACGGCCTCCCGCCCACCGGCACACCCGCGCGCGGCGGGACCGGCTCAGCAGTGCCCGTCGAGCCAGCGGTGGATCAGGAAGAGCGCGATCGACGACGGCGGCGGCAGCACCAGCCGGGCCCCGCCGACCTCCACCGGCCGTCCCGCCAGCGCCGCGCCGATCTCCCGGCGGGAGAACCACCGGGCGTACGCGATCTCCGTCGGATCCACCTGCACCGGGTGCTCCGGATCCGCGGTGGCGAGGAAGCCGAGCATCAGCGAGCCGGGAAACGGCCACGCCTGGCTGCCCACGTACGCGATGTCGTCGACCGGGACGCCGACCTCCTCGCGGACCTCGCGCAGCACCGCGGCCTCGGCCGACTCACCCGGCTCGACGTAGCCCGCGAGGCAGGAGAACCGGCGCTCGCCGGCGGTGTGCGGCCAGGTGGCGTTGTTGCCGAGCAGGCACCGCCCGTCCTGACCCGGGACGCCGTCGTGCACCAGCACGATCATCGCGGGATCGGTACGCGGCCAGATCCGCTCCCCGGCCGGGTCGACCCGGGACCAGCCGGCCTCGTCCACCTCGGTCGGGTGCCCGGTGGCCGACGAGTAGCGGTGCCGCAGGTGCCAGTTGACCAGCGCCAGCGCGGTGGTGAACAGCCCGGCGTCGCGGTCGCCGAGCAGGTGCCCGACCTCACGCAGGTGCGCCGCCCGGGCCCCCGACACCGCCGGCAGCGGGGCGTCCACGGCGAAGACCGGCACCCCGTCCGGCTCGACACCGAGGAACATCGGCGACGTCGGCCCGGGCAGCCCGGCCGGATCGACCAGCACCAGCGTCGGCGGCGACGTGTCCGTACGCACCAGCGCCCGGCCGCCGTCGGCGGAGTCGAGCACCAGCACCCGGGCCTGGCTCCACGCCTGCGCCAGCCACCCGGGGTCGTTGCGCCGGTGGGCCGCCCGGTCCAGGGTGGAACGGGCCAGCGGCGGCGCGGGCTCCCCGCTCACGGCCGTGCCGGCTCGGTGGTGACCGGGGCCAGCGCCGCCAACTGCGGCCCGATCCGTTCGGCGTCGCCCAGCACCACGGTGACCGCCCGCGCCGGGGCGAGGTAGCGGGCCGCCGCCTCGGCCACGTCGGTCACGGTCGCCTTCGCCAGCCGGGCGGCGTGCTCGGCCAAAAACTCCAGGCGCAGCCCGCTGCCGGCGTACGCACTGGTCAGCGAGGCGAGCCCGGCCTGGGTGGACATGCCGAGTTGGAGGGTGCCGAGGGCGTACTGGCGGGCCTGCTCCAGCTCCTCCTCGCGGGGCGGGAGGGTCGCCAGCCGGCCGAGTTCGTACGTCGTCTCCAGCAGCGCCGGCCCGGTGACCTCGGTGGCCACCTCGGCGGCGGCGACCAGCACCGACCCGGCCACCGAGTGCTCGACGAGCGAGTGCGGCCCGTACGTGTAGCCCTTGTCCTCGCGGATGTTCTCCACCCAGCGGGAGGAGAAGTAGCCGCCGAAGATCAGGTTGGCCAGTTGCAGCGCGGCGTGGTCGGGGTGGGTGCGGGGCACCGCCGGCAGCGCCATCCGCAGCGAGGACTGCACCGATCCGGGCCGGTCGACCAGCAGCAGCGGCCCGGGCTCCAGCGGCGGGGCGGGCGGCAGGTCGGCGGTGTGCCCGGCGCCGTTCCATCCCGACAGCGCCTTCTCGGCGGCGTCCAGCGCCCGGTCCGGCTGCACGTCGCCGACCAGCACCAGCACGGCGTCGGCGGGGTGCACCCGCTGGGCGTGCAGGGTCCGCAGCACACCCGGCCGGACCCCCCGGACCGCCTCCGGTTCGGGGGTCTGCACCGCGTACGGGTGGGTGCCGTAGACCCGCCGGAGCAGGGCGGTGCGGGCCAGGTGCGCCGGCTGGCTGCGCGCCACGTGGATCCGGTCCACCAGCCGGTCCCGCTCCGTGGCGACGTCGTCGTTCGGGTAGCTCGCGTCGGTCAGCACCTCGGCGAGGATCTCCAGCATCCGGTCCAGCCCGGTGACCAGCCCGGCGCCGGAGAGCATCAGCCGGTCCGGGTCGATCCCGGCGGAGAGCCCGCCGCCGACCTTCTGCAACTCGGCCGCGATCTGCACGCTGGACATGGTCCGCGTGCCGGAGAGCAGGGTCTGCGCGAGCATGGCGCCGCGGGCGAGGTGGGTGCGGCCGAACGGCATCCACAGCCGCACCTCCACCAGCGGCACCGCCGGCCGGCGTACGGCGATCACGGTCAGCCCGTTGCCCAGCGTCCGCTCGGCCTGCTTCGGCAGCTTGAGCCTGCGGTTGGGGCCGAGCGGCGGCAGCGCCCGGGGCGCGGCCGGTGCGGTTACCGTCACTGGCTCTCCTTCGTTCGCGACTGCGGGGCTCGCAACCCCGGCTCACTCCTCGCGCTCACCGGCCACCTCCGGGGATGACCTCGATGGACGCGCGGCGCTCGGGCCGCAGGGTGGCCGCGGCGGCGCGGACCTGCTCGTCGGTGACCTCGCCGACGAGGCGGGGCAGGTCGTTGAGCAGCCCCGGCTCGCCGCGCTGCTGCTCCAGCACGGCCATCTGCAACGCCCGACCGAGCACCGCGTCGGTGTCGCGCAACAGGTGGGTCGCCATCCGGGCCTGGGTGCGGGCCAGTTCCCCCTCGGCCACGCCGTCGGTGGCCAGCCGGTCCAGTTCCTCGTCGATGGTGCGCAGCACCTTGTCCACGTCCCCGCCGGGTGGCAGGTGCGCCTGGAGCAGCAGCGCCGTCGGGTCCCGCACGTCGAACGGGTCGCCCATGAAGCCGACGTAGCCGCCGAGGCTGGTCACCGCCCGGTCCCGTTGGACCAGCCGCTCGACCAGCCGGGACGCGTCGCCGTCGGTGAGCACCTCGGCCAGCACGACGTACGGCAGGTAGGCGGCGAAGTCGGTGATCGGGTCGGGCACCCGCCAGGCGCCGGCCACCGCCGGCAGCGGGGCCAGCTCGTCGGTGTACGAGGTGCGCCGCTCCCCGGTCAGGTCGGGCTCGGTGAAGTCGGGCCGTTCCGGGGCGGGACGCGCCGGCACGTCGCCGAAGTGCCGCTCGATCAGCGTGGTCGCCTCGGCGACGTCGATGTCGCCGCTGACCGCCAGCACCGCGTTCCCGCTCGCGTAGTAGCGGCGGAAGAAGTCGGCGGCGTCGGAGACGGTGGCCGACTCCAGGTCGACGAAGGAGCCGTAGCCGTCGTGCGCGTTCGGGAAGGTGTCGAACATGACCGGCGGCAGGGTCAGCCAGGGGAAGCCGCCGTACGGGCGGTTGAGCACGTTGACCCGGATCTCCTCCTTGACCACGTCGACCTGGTTGCGCAGGTTCTCCTCGGTCAGCCGGGGGCCGCGCATCCGGTCGGCCTCCAGGAACAGCGCCCGCTCCAGGGCGTTGCTCGGCAGGGTCTCGAAGTAGTCGGTGTAGTCCAGGTGGGTGGAGCCGTTGAAGGTGCCGCCCGCCCCCTGCACGTGCCGGAAGTGCGCCAGCTTCTCCAGGTTCTCGGAGCCCTGGAACATGAGGTGCTCGAAGAGGTGGGCGAAGCCGGTGCGGCCCTCGGGTTCGGAGCGGATGCCGACGTCGTAGACGACCGCCACCCCGATCACCGGGGCGCTGCGGTCGGGGGTCAGGACCACCCGCAGGCCGTTGTCGAGGGTGAACCGCTCGACCGGGTACTTCGTCGCTGGAATTCTCGATCTCCGCGCCGCCACGGGATCGACCCTAGCGTGTCGGCACCCCCGCCACCTGCGACCTCTCGCCAGCGGCCCCGACCGGCGCCCGGGGCGTCGCGCGCGGCCGCCCCGGCGGCCGGGGTCGACGCCGGGAACACCTGCCGCAAAGCCCATCCAACCAGTAGAGATTGCCGCTTTTCCTGGGACGCCGATCCCGCCATGTGGTCGGCCCTTGACGCCAGTTCACCGCCTGCCCCAGTCTTCCTACCAACTAAGTAGGAATACTGCGGATTGGATGGACGATGAGACGGCTCCCCATGCGTCGGTGGGTCTCCCTGGCCACCCTCGCCGTCGTCGGCGTGGCGACCCTGGGCACCGCCGCCGCCTGCGGCGACGACAGCGAGGGCGCGGGCGGCGGCTCCGGCCCGACGACGCTGCGGCTCGGCTACTTCCCCAACATCACCCACGCGCCGGCCGTGGTCGGCGTGGAGAAGGGCATCTTCGCCGAGAAGCTCGGCGGCGACGTCAAGCTGGAGACGAAGACCTTCAACGCCGGCCCCGCCGCCATCGAGGCGATCTTCTCCGGCGCGCTCGACGCCACGTACATCGGCCCGAACCCGACCGTGAACGCCTTCTCGAAGTCCAAGGGTGAGGCCGTCCGGGTCATCTCCGGCGCGGCCTCCGGCGGCGTCGCGCTCGTGGTGAAGCCCGAGATCACCTCGGTGGAGCAGCTCCGGGGCAAGAAGATCGCCACCCCGCAGCTGGGCAACACCCAGGACGTGGCCATCCGCTACTGGCTCAAGGAGAAGGGCCTCACGACGACCAAGGAGGGCGGCGGCGACGTCAAGATCATTCCCCAGGAGAACGCCCAGACGGTGGAGACGTTCAACAGCGGGGCCATCGACGGCGCCTGGGTGCCCGAGCCGTTCGTGTCCCGGCTGGTCAACGCCGGCGGCAAGGTGCTCGTCGACGAGCGTGACCTCTGGCCGGACCGCAAGTTCGTCATCACCAACCTGATCGTCAGCACCAAGTTCCTCAAGGCCCACCCCGACGTGGTCAAGAAGCTGGTCGAGGGCCAGGTGGCCGCGAACGAGTTCGTCAACAACAAGCCGGACGAGGCGCACCAGGCCATCTCCGACCACATCGGGAAGATCAGCGGCAAGCCGCTCGACCTCAAGCTGATCAAGCAGGCCTGGCCGACGCTGGAGTTCACCAACGACCCGATCGCCTCGTCGCTGAAGACCGGGCTCGACCACGCCGTCGCGGTCGGGCTGACCCAGCCGGTCAGCCTCGACGGCCTCTACGACCTCACCCACCTCAACGAGGTGCTCAAGGGCCAGGGCAAGCCCGAGGTCGGCCAACCATGACGTCGACCACGACGACGCCACGCAGCGCGACCGGCTCGGTCGCGCTGCACGGCGTCACCAAGGTGTACGGGCGCGGGCCCAACGCCGTCGTCGCCCTGGACGGGGTCTCCCTCGACGTCGCACCTGGCGAGTTCGTCTGCCTGGTCGGGGCCTCCGGCTGCGGCAAGAGCACCCTGCTCAACCTGGTCGCCGGCCTCGACCGGGCCAGCGGCGGGCGGATCGACCTCGACGAGGGCGTCGAGCCGGGACTGATGTTCCAGGAGCCCGCCCTCTTCCCCTGGCTGACCGTCGAGGGCAACGTCGAGGTGCCGCTGAAGCTGCGCGGGCTGCCCCGGGCCGCACGGCGGGACCGGGTCGCCGAACTGCTCGGCACGGTGCACCTGGCCGACTTCGGCCGCAAGCGCCCGCACGAGCTGTCCGGCGGCATGCGCCAGCGGGTGGCGCTGGCCCGCACCCTCGCCCTGGACACGCCGGTGCTGCTGATGGACGAGCCGTTCGGCGCGCTGGACGCGATGACCCGGGACCTCCTGCACGACGAGCTGGAGCGGATCTGGACCGAGCGGCGGCTCACCGTGCTCTTCGTGACGCACAACGTCCGCGAGGCGGCCCGGCTCGCCGACCGGATCATCCTGCTCTCCAGCCGGCCCGGCCGGATCATCTGGTCCACCCCGGTCGACGTGCCCCGGCCGCGCCGCATCGACTCCCCCGAGGTCGCCGCGATCGCCGCCGAGGTCACCGGCCGCCTGCGTACGGAGGTGGGCCGCCATGGCCGGTGACACCCTCGCCGCCGTCCCGCGTACCGACGCGGAGATCTCCGGGCTGGACGCCCTGGAGCTGGCCGGCCGGGAGAACAGCCGCACCCGGGCCAGCCGGCTCTGGGCGGCGACCTGGCCGAAGCTGGCCGCCCTCGCCCTCGCCGTCGGCGCCTGGCAGGTCGTGGTCTGGACCGGCTGGAAGCCCGAGTACTCGTTGCCGGGCCCGGTGGCCGTGGGGCAGGAGCTGCTCCGACAGGTCAGCGGCGTCCAGCTCTGGGAGGGGCTGGTCACCACCCTGCGCCGGGCCGCCCTCGGCTACCTCTTCTCGGTCGCCGTCGGCCTGCTGCTCGGCCTCGCGGTGGCCCGGTCGCGGATCCTGCGGGCCGCGATCGGCTCGATGATCACCGCGTTGCAGACGATGCCGTCGATCGCCTGGTTCCCGCTGGCGATCCTGCTGTTCGAACTGAGCGAGAAGGCCATCTTCTTCGTGGTGGTGCTCGGCGCCGCGCCGTCCATCGCCAACGGCGTGATCGCCGGCGTGGACTACGTGCCGCCGCTGCTGCTGCGCGCCGGGCGCAACCTCGGCGCCCGGGGACTGAACCTGTACCGGTACGTCATCGCGCCCGCCGCGCTGCCGGCCATCGTGGCCGGTCTCAAGCAGGGCTGGGCGTTCTCCTGGCGCAGCCTGATGGCCGGCGAGCTGATCGTGGTCGGCATCTCGCAGACCTCGCTGGGCGCGCAGCTGACCTACTCGCGGGAACTTTCCGACTCGCCCTGGCTGATCTCCACGATGATCGTGATCCTGGTGCTGGGCCTGGTGGTCGACGCCGCGTTCGGGGCGGCGGACAAGGCGATCCGGCGCCGGTGGGGTGTGCTGGACCAGGCGGGTCAGTGAGGTGTACGTCTCCGCGCGCAGTGACTACGCGCTCCGGGCCATGCTCGCCGTCGCCGCCGCGGCTCCGGTCGGTGGCGGCGGGCTGGTCAAGGCGGGGACGCTGGCCGACAGCCAGGGCATTCCGCTGAGCTTTCTCCAGGGCATCCTGGTCGACCTGCGCCGGGCCGGTCTGCTGGTGAGTCACCGGGGCACCGAGGGCGGCTACGCCCTGGCCCGCCCCGCGGTGGAGATCAGCGTCGGCGACGTGCTCCGCGCGATCGGCGGGTCCCTGACGACCGTCCGCGGGCTGCCGGCCGAGCGGGCCGGCTACGCGGGTGTGGCGACCGGCCTGCGGGACGTCTGGCTGGCCGTGCACGGCGCGATCGCCCTGGTGGTCGACCGGACCACCCTCGCCGACCTGCTGGGGGCGGAACACTCTGCGGCCGGCGCCGGGGAGACCCGCGCCCGCTGACCGCGCACCGGACCCTCCGGCCGACGGGCAGCCGGGGCCCGGTGACGGTCAGCCGACGGTGGTCACCGGCCGCTCCGTCGGGCTGCGAAGCTCGACCGGAGCGGCCGGTGCGGCCCCGTCCGGGGTGGCGTGCCACGGCGTGAACACCGCGACCACGGCGAGCAGCAGCCCGGCCAGCGCCACCGCGAGCACCAGCAACAGTTCCCGCGCCGCGCCCGAGCCGGCGTCGCCCACCATGGTCACCCCTCCCACGCCGGGCGGTCCCGCCCGGATCTTCCCCCGTCCTCAGCTTCCACCACCCCCGGCGGCGGAAACAGTCGCCGATCGGACGTAACGTCCGCTGATTCCAGACTCAGCCACACCGGCTCCGGGCACGGGTGCCCGGAGCCGGTGGGAGGAGCGGAACGTGAAGGGTCGGTCAGGAGGCGTGCGGGGCGCGGGGGCGGCGCGAGCGGCGGGGCCGCCCCGAGGCGCGGTGCGGAGCCCGGCTGCCCTCGCCGGCGCGTCCGCCCGACCGGCCGCCCGCGGAACCCGCGGAGGCGGCCTGCGGCGGGGGCGGTGCGATCGTCACCGGCACGCCGGACGGCTCCCGGGCACCGGTCACCCGGGCCAGGGCCTCGTCGCCGGGGCGCACCTGGACGGACTCGGGACGGATGCCGGCGGTCGACATCAGCCGGGACACGTCCCGGCGCTGCTCCGGCAGGACCAGGGTGACCACCGTGCCGGACTCCCCCGCCCGGGCGGTACGCCCACCACGGTGCAGGTAGTCCTTCGCCTCGGTGGGCGGATCCACGTTGACCACCATGTCGAGCCCGTCGACGTGGATGCCCCGGGCCGCCACGTCGGTGGCGACCAGCGCCGTCACCTGCCCGGTGCGGAACTGCTCCAGGATCCGGGTGCGCTGCGGCTGCGACTTCCCGCCGTGCAGCGCGGCCGCGCGTACCCCCTTGGACAGCAGCTGCCGGGCGAGCCGGTCGGCGCGGTGCTTGGTGCCCATGAACAGGATGGTGCGGCCCTCGCGGGCGGCGATCCAGGTCAGCGCGGTGGGCTTGTCCACCGCGTCGACGTGCAGCACGTGGTGGGTCATCGCGGTCACCGTGGCGGTGCCCGGGTCCACCGAGTGCGAGACCGGGTTGCTGAGGAAGCGGCGCACCAGCTTGTCCACGCCGCCGTCGAGGGTGGCCGAGAAGAGCATCCGCTGCCCGTTCGGGGCGACCTGCTCCAGCAGCTTGGTGACCTGCGGCAGGAAGCCCATGTCGGCCATCTGGTCGGCCTCGTCGAGCACGGTGATGCCGACCTGGTCCAGTCGGGCGTCGCCGCGGTTGATCAGGTCGTGCAGCCGGCCGGGGGTGGCCACGACCAGCTCGGCGCCGGCGCGCAGGGCGTCCGCCTGGCGTTGCAGCGAGAGCCCGCCGACGACGGTGGCGCAGCGCAGGCCGACGGCGCGGGCGTACGGGTCGAGCGCGGTGGTGACCTGCTGGGCCAGCTCGCGGGTCGGCACCAGCACCAGGGCCAGCGGCCGGCCCGGGCGGGCCCGGCGGCCGGCGGTGCGGGACAGCAGGGGCAGCCCGAAGGCGAGCGTCTTGCCGGAGCCGGTGCGGCCCCGGCCGAGCACGTCCCGGCCGGCGAGCGAGTCCGGCAGCGTCGCCGACTGGATCGGGAACGGCTCGGTGATGCCCTGGGCGGTCAACTCGGCGAGGAGCGCCGGGGCCAGCCCGGTGAGGGCGAACGAGGGTACGACGGTGGTCATGCGGAAGCCTTCCTCGACGCGGCACGTGTCGAGGGAGGGCGCCGGAGGCGGCGCTGTCACCGGCGGACCAGGCCGCGGGTGACTCACAAGCACGAACCGAAAGGGGTACGGGCCCCGGCCCGCCGCCGTTCGCCGCCTGCTCACGCAGGTCGACGGTGCGGCGGGCCGGTCCCGTCACCGCGCCCGGAGGGCGCGGTGGGTGTTACTGGAAGATCCGAAGATCAGAGCGGGCGGATGTTCTCCGCCTGCGGGCCCTTCTGGCCCTGGGTCACCTCGAACTCGACCCGCTGGTTCTCGTCCAGGCTCCGGTAGCCGGAGGACTGGATCGCCGAGAAGTGGGCGAAGACGTCGGCGCCGCCGCCGTCCGGGGTGATGAAGCCGAAGCCCTTGTCAGCGTTGAACCACTTGACGGTGCCAATAGCCATTTTTGTTTCGTCTCCTTGACGGAACGTCGAACCCGCACTTGTTGCGGGCTCGAAGAGGAGCGCGCCACGCGGAACTGCCTGGCTCGCTTGTCGCTTCTGGTCGCCCCGCCCGGAGAACTCCGGACACAACAAAGAGCGCCTGGGCCACAATCCTCCAGGCGCACACAGAGTCTCTGGGAACCATAACTGCAACGCGACCAACCTATCACGGATTCGGCCCGGCACCACCGTCTGCCGGAATTTCCGGTACGGAGGCGATCAGCGCGGTCAGCCCGTCCGCGTCGAGCAGGTCCGCCGGGCGGACCGTGACCCCGTCCCGCACGTAGTGGAACGCCGCGCCGACCCGTTCCACCGGCAGGCCGGCCAGTTCCGCCCAGGCCAGCCGGTAGACCGCGAGCTGCACGGCGGCCACCTCGGCGGCGGCGTCCGCGGGCTGCCGGCCGGTCTTCCAGTCGACCACGTCGAACCGCCCGCCCGGCCGGGCGAAGACGGCGTCCATCCGCCCCCGGACCACCACTCCGGCGATCACTGTGGCGAAGGACACCTCGACCTCCACCGGCACCCGCTCGGCCCACTCGCTGGCCAGGAAGCGCTCCTGGAGCTCGGCCAACGCCTCGTCCGGCGCCGCGTCCGCGTCGGCCGCACCCGGCAGCTCGTCCAGGTCGAGCAGCCGGTCGGCGCCGAACCGCTGCTCCAGCCAGGTGTGGAAGGCGGTGCCCCGGCGGGCGTACGGGTTGGGTTCGGTGGGCACCGGGCGGCGCAGCGCGCGGGCCAGCGCCGTCGGATCCCGGCGCAGCGCCACCAACTGGGTCACCGACAGCTGGCCGGGCAGCGCCACCTCCACCGCGCCGGACTGCCTTGTCAGCTCGGCCCGCTCGGCGAGCAGCAGGTCTGCCTCCCGCCGCCACCGCGCCACGTCCGCGTCGTCGGCCGGCCCGTCCGGACCCTCGCTGTCGCTGTCGTCGCCGTCGCCCGGCGGTCGGCCGCCCGTGTCGCCGACGGCCGGCGGTCGGGCAGCCGTGTCGCCGACGGCCGGCGGTCGGCCGCCCGCATCGCCGTCGCCCGGCGGTCGGGCAGCCGTGTCGCCGACGGCCGGCGGGCGCCCGGCCCGGCCGGCCGTGTCGCCGTCGGCGAGGAAGCGGCGGACCAGGGCTGCCGCTTCGGCCAGCGCCGGCCGGCGGGCGCCCAGCGGGTCGGCCGGCCACTCGGCGCGCAGCACCACCTCGGTCGTCGGGTTGACCGCGTCGCCCGGCGGCTCCGGCGCCCACTCGTCCACCAGGTGCCCGGCGCGGGCGTCCAGGCAGGCGTCGTGCACCTCCCGCAGCAGCACCGACGGGCCGCGCGGCCGTTTGGTGCCCTCCCCCCACCAGTAGCCGGAGCAGAGCAGCAGCCGCCGGGGCCGGGTCACCGCCACGTACGCCAGCCGGCGCTCCTCCCGCTCGTCGTGCGCCCGCCAGGCGTCGGTGAAGTCCTCCAGCGCCCGGGCCACCCCCCGCTGGTCCTCGGCCTCGGGCAGGCCCAGCTCGGGCAGCCCGTCGGCGTCGCCGCGCAGCGGGAACGGCAGCACGCCCAGCCCGCCGAGCCAGTGGTCGGAGTTGCGCACCGGCCCCGGCCAGACGCCCCGGCTCAGCCCGGCCACCGCGACCACGTCCCACTCCAGGCCCTTCGCGGCGTGCGCGGTGAGGATCTGCACCGCGCCCTCGACCACCTCCACCTCGCCCGGCGTGAGGCCGCGCTCCTCGTCCTCGGCGGCGGTCAGGTAGGCCAGGAACCCCGACAGGGTGGCGCCCGGCGTCTCCCCGCTGAAACGGGCGGCGACGTCGCCGAGCGCGTCCAGGTGGCCCCGCGCCAGACCGGCGTCCCCGGCCCCGTCCCGGCCGGCCCGCACCGCCACCTCCACGTCCAGGCCGATCGTCCGCTCGATGTCGGCGATCAGCTCCGGCAGGGACTGGTCCAGCCGGTAGCGCAGCAGGCCCAGCTCCCGGGCGTACGCCCGCAGCCGCGCGTAGCCCTCCGCCGAGTACGCCTGGGCCGGGCCCAGGTCGGCCAGCGCCTCGACCAGGGTCGCCTCGTCCAGCAGGTCCGGGCTGATCTCCGGGGTGCCGTCGTCGGCGAGCCTGCGCCGCGCCGCCGCGATGGACTTCGCCCGGCGGTGCAGGGCCACCAGGTCACGGGGCCCGATCCGCCAGCGGGCGCCGGTCAGCAGCCGCAGCAGCGCGGCCCCGTCCGTCGGGTCGGCCAGCACCCGCAGCGTGCACACCACGTCGCGCACCTCGGGGGTGTCCAGCAGGCCGCCCAGGCCCACCACCTCGACCGGCAGGCCGCGCTCGCGCAGCGCCGACTCGATCGCCGGAATCTGGCTGCGCAGCCGTACGAGCACGGCGGTCGTGGGCCGCAACGGCACCGGGATGTGCTCGGGCAGCACGCCGGGCATCCCCGCCGCGCCGCGCCAGGCGTGCAGCACGCTGTCGGCGATCCAGTCGGCCTCGTCGGCGTACGTCCGCAGCAGGGCGCAGTGGACGGTGCCGCCGGCGGCGCCGCGGGCGCTGCGGTGCGGGACCGGCTCCTTGACGCTCATCGCCGCCCGCAGCTCCGGCACCTGGGCGCCGGCGGCCCGCAGCGGGGTGGCCAGGGCGTTGGCGACACCGAGGATCTCGGGCCGGTTGCGCCAGCTCGTGGTGAGGCTGAGCACCTCGGCCGGCGCGCCGCCGACGCGGGCGAACTCCGTGGGGAAGCGGTCCAGGGTGCCGGCACTCGCCCCGCGCCAGCCGTAGATCGACTGGCACGGGTCGCCGACGGCCGTCACCGGGTGCCCGCCGCCGAAGAGCGCGTTGAGGAGCACGACCTGGGCGTGGCTGGTGTCCTGGTACTCGTCCAGCAGCACCACCCGGTAGCGGTCCCGCTCGATCTCGCCGACCCCCGGGTGGTCCCGGGCCACCCGGGCCGCCCGGGCGAGCTGGTCGGCGAAGTCCATCGCCTCGAAGTCCTCCTTGCGCCGGGCGTACGCGCGCACCAGCGGAAGCAGCTTCAGCCGGGTCTGCTGGAGTTGCAGCGCCTTTCGCACGTCGGCGTAGACCCGGCCGGGGCGCGCCTGCACCTCGGCGAAGAAGCGGCCCGTCCACGCGGCCAGCGCGTCCGGGTCGACCAGGTGCTCGTCCAGCTCCCCGGCGAGCGCCAGCACCGCGTCGGTGACCGTGCTCGGCATCCGGTCCACCTCGGACATGTCGCCGTCGTAGTTGCGCACCAGCAGGTCGACGAGCTGCCAGCGGGACGCCTCGGTGAGCAGGCGGGTGGACGGCTCGTAGCCGGCCCGCAGCCCGTGCTCGGTGACGATCCGGCCGGCGTACGAGTGGTAGGTAGAGACGGTCGGCTCCCCGGCCAGCGGGTCGTCGAGCGGGTCGCGCCCCCGCCGCCCGAGCCGGCGCACCAACTGGTCGAGCCGGGTACGCACCCGGTGCGCCAGCTCCCCGGCGGCCTTGCGGGTGAAGGTGAGCCCGAGCACCTGCTCCGGCCGCACGTACGAGTTGGCGACCAGCCAGACCACCCGGGCGGCCATCGTCTCGGTCTTGCCCGACCCGGCGCCCGCGACCACCAGCAGCGGCTCGACGGGGGCGGCGATGATCGCCGCCTGTTCCCGGGTCGGCGCGGGCAGCCGCAGCAGCTTCGCCAGCTCCACCGGGGTGTAGCGGGGGCCGGCGTCGGCGACCCGGGGCGTCGGGGTCGCGCTGCTGAACAGGGCGGGCTGCGTCACTGTGCCAGCTCAGTTCGCGACTGCGGGGCTCGCAAGCTCACTCCTCGCGCTCACGGGTGCTCCGGGCGGCGGGCGGTCGGCGGCTCGACCACCTGGCGGCCCTGCCCCGACACCGGGCAGCTCGTACGCACCGGGCAGACCCGGCACTTGGAGTTGGCGACCGCGGCGAAGGTGGCGGCAGCCATCGTATCCGCGGTGCGCCGCACCAGCGCGGTCGCCCAGCCGGCCTCCGGGCCCTCCCCCGCCGGCGGTTGGCTCTGCTCCTTCGCGTCCTTCGCGCCGGTGCCGAGCTGCACCAGGGCCGCCCCGCCGGACTCCTCGCCGAAGTCGGCGAAGGCGCCCGCCTCCACCGCCGCCTGGTAGGCGCCGAGCTGCGGGTGCTCGGCGAGGTCGTTGGCCGTGACGGCGGTGGACTTGCCGGTCTTCAGGTCGATGACGACCAGCCGGCCGTCCTCGTCGACCTCCAGCCGGTCCACCCGGCCGACCAGTTCGACGGGCCGGTTCGGGTCGTCGAGGCGCACCGCGAACTCGTGCTCGATGGCGAGCAGCCGGCGCGGGTTCGCGGCCAGCCAGCGGAGCAGCTTGTCCACCATCGCCTCGGCGCGGTTGCGCTCCGGACCGACCATCCAGCGGGCGGCCAACTCGATGACGTCGAACCGGGCGGCGACGTAGTCCAGCAGGGCGCCCCGGTCGGCGCTGGCGTCCTCGGCGAGCATCGCGGCGGCGTGCACCAGGTTGCCGACGCCCTGGGCGGCGCTGGCCGGCGGGCTGCCGCCGTGCCGCTCCAGCAGCCAGCGCAGGCTGCACCGCAGCGCGCTCTCCATCGCCGACGGGGTGACCCGGACCGGCTTCCCCTCGTCGACCAGCGGGCGGTCGTCGGAGAGCTGCCGCAGCCCCCACCAGTCGTCCGGGTGCGCGCCGGCCACCCCGGCGGCGGCGAGCCGGGCCAGCTCGGCGGCCGCCGCCTGCCGCCGGGCGTAGGGCACGGCCGGGTCGCTGACGGCGGTACGCAGCTCCGCCACCAGCGCCGGCAGGGTCAGCGCCCGGGGCGGCCGGCTCACCGGCAACGCCCCCGGCCGGTCCGTTTCCTCGTCGGCTCCGGCGGGCCCGTCGTCCCCCGGCCGCTGCGGCGCGTCCCGATCCGGCCTCGCCGCATCCGGACCGACCGGAGCCGCTCCACCCGTGGCCGGCCCGCCGGCCTGCGACCCGCCGTCGTCGGGGGACGCAGGGCTGCCGCCCGGGGGCGGAGGGCCCCCGTCGGGGGACGCCGGGCCGTCGCCCGGGGCGGGCGGGTCGGTCGGGCCCAGCTCGTAGAGGAAGCGGCTCGGCTGCTCCTCGTGGTCGTCGCCACCCACCGCGGCGGAGGCGACCGCGCTGACCAGCAGCCGCCGCCGGGCCCGGGTGACCGCGACGTGGAACAGCCGGCGCTCCTCGTCGAGCAGCGCCGAGGTCTGCCCGACCAGTGCGGCCACCGCCCCGGCCCCGGCCGTCCTACCGGCCAGCACGTCGACCAGGCGCTCCGAGCCGAGCAGGCTGCCGCGCAGCCGCAGGTCGGGCCAGACGCCCTCCTGCACCCCGGCGACCGCCACGAGATCCCACTCCAGCCCCTTCGCGGCGTGGGCGGTGAGCAGCCGCACCGCCTCCCCCCGGTCGGCGGTCGGGGCGAGGGTGTCGGCCGGCAGGTCCTGGCCGAGGACGTGATCGAGGAAGACCTCCGTACGCGCGCCGGGCAGCCGGTCGGTGAAGCGGGCCGCCGCGTCGAAGAGGACCATCACGGCGTCGAGGTCGCGGTCGGCCGCCTCGGCGCGGCGGCGCCGCGCGACGTCGCCCTCGCCGGTCACCGTCTGGCCGCGGCCGGTTGCCGCGGACCACAGCTCGGCGAGCCCGCTGGCCCGCCAGACCGCCCAGAGCACGTCCTCCGCCGTGGTGCCGGGCCGCGCGGCGGCCTCCCGGGCGACGGCCAGCAGACCGGCCACCGTCTGCGCCGGCTCCGCCCAGTGCCGCTCGATCCCGGCCAGCTCGGCCGGGTCGCGCAGCGCCTCCACGATCAGCTCACCCGAGGGGCGGCGGTCGCCGCCGGCCAGCGCCAAGGCACGCAGCCCCTGCCGCAGCCGCCGCTCGGCCAGCGGATCGGCGCCGCCGAGCGGCGAGTGCAGCAGCGCTACGGCGGCCTCCTCGTCGAGCCGCTCGGGCTCCAGGGCACAGCGCAGCAGGAGCAGCAGCGGCGCGACCGCCGGTTGCAGGTGCAGCGGCAGGTCCTCACCGTGCACGACGGTGGGCACCCCGGCGGCGTGTAGGGCGCGTTGCAGCGAGGGCAGTTGCCGCCCGGTGGAGCGCACCAGCACGGCCATCTCCGACCAGGGCACGCCGCCGAGCAGGTGCGCCTCGCGCAGCGCGTGCGCCAGCCAGGCCGCCTCGCTGGTGGCCGAGCGGAAGGTGCGTACCTCGACCGAGCCGGGCGGCGCGTCGGGCAGCGGGTGCAGCCGGCGGTGCGCCGCCGGGCCGCGCAGCCGTCGCGCCAGCCGGCCGGACGCGGCGAGCAGCCGGGGACCGGCCCGGTAGGAGGTGGTGAGCACCACCTGTGCCGCGGGTGCCCCCGAGGCGGTGCGGAAGCGGTGCGGGAACGTGGTCACCCCCGCCGGGTCCGCGCCCCGGAACGCGTACGTGGAGGAATCCGGGTCGGCGAACGCGACCAGGGGCTTGCCGCCCCCGGCCACCGTCGCGAGCAGGTCCTGCTGGGCGGGGTCGGTGTCGGCCAGCTCGTCGACGTAGACGTACGCCAGCCGCCGGCGCTCGGCCGCGAGCAGCTCGGGGTCGTCGAGCAGCATCCCGGTGGCGGCCCGGACCAGCTCGGCCGGGTCGTACGCGACGGAGCCGCGGTTGCTGACGTCGCGCAGGGCGAGCACGGCCACGTACTCCCGCAGGAAGCGCGCGGCGGCGGGCCAGTCGGCGCGGCCGAGCTTCTCGCCGAGCCGGGCCAGCTCGACGGGGCCGACGCCCCGCTCGGCGGCGCGCATCAGCAGGTCGCGCAGCTGCGCCGCGAAGGCCCGGGTGCGCAGCGCGGGGCGCAGGTCCTCCGGCCAGCCGACCGGGTCGTCGTCGGGCGCCTCGCCGACCACGTCGAGCAGCTCACGGATGATCAGGTCCTGCTCCGGCCCGGTGAGCAGCCGGGGGGACGGCTCGCCCCGCTCGGCCGCGGCCCGGCGCAGCAACCCGAAGGCGTACGCCGGGAGGGTGCGGACCAGCGGCTCGCGCAGCACGCGGTGCCCGTCCTCGGCGACGCGGGCCTCGATCCGTTGGCGCAGCGCGGTGGCGCCCCGGCGGCCGAAGGTGAGCACCAGGATCCGCTCCGGGTCGACGCCCTCGGCCACCCGCGCGGCGACGGCCTCGACCAGCGTGGTGGTCTTGCCCGTGCCGGGGCCGCCGAGCACCAGCATCGGCCCGGCGGTGTGCGCCACGATCTCGACCTGGCGCGGATCGGTCAGCCGCGCCGCGCCCCCGTCGGCCGTCCCCCCGGACCGCAGCTCACTCCCGGCCGGCCCCCCGGACCGCAGCTCACCCTCGACCGGCCCCCCGGACCGACCGTCCCCCCGGGCCGACCCGCCGGGCCGTTGGTCCCCCCGGACCGCCTCGACAGGCCGGCGCACCAGCCGGTACGCCTGCATCCGTCCATCCCACCACGCCGGTACGACACCCCCACCCCGCCACCCCGCCGGCCCCCACCCGGGCCCCCGAAACCGGCGTCGATCATGAGGTTGGCGGGGACGAAAGGGGCGATCCGCGCGGCCAACCTCATGATCGCCGCGGGGAGAGGGGGCCGGGGGGGGAGAGGGAGGGAGCGGGGGTCAGAGGAGGTGGAGTTCCAGGGTGTCCAGGGCGGCGGGGACCGTGTCGGTGACCTTGAGCAGGCCCAGGCCGGCGGGCTTGAGGAAGGCCTGGTCGGCCAGCGCGCCCAGCCAGTCGAGCACCGGGCGGTAGAAGCCGTCGGTGTCGACCAGCATCATCGGCTTGGCGTGCAGGGCCAGGGTGGCGGTCGTCCAGACCTCGAACAGCTCGTCGAGGGTGCCGAGCCCGCCCGGCAGGGTGAGGAACGCGTCCGACTTGTCGATCATGAGGGTCTTGCGGGCGGCCATCGAGTCGGTGACGAGCAACTCGTCCGACGCCAGGTCGGCGACCTCCAGGTCGACCAGCGACTGCGGGATCACCCCGACCGTCCGGCCGCCGGCGGCCCGCGCCCCGTCCGCCAGCGCGCCCATCATGCCGACGCACCCGCCGCCGCTGACGAGCGTGTGCCCGCGCCGGGCGATCTCCGCGCCCGTCTCGGCCGCGAGGTCCAGCCAGCGCTGGTCGAGGGTACGGGAGGAGGCGCAGAACACGCAGATCGCCGCCACGTCAACGCTTCCGGTTCTCGTCGCCCGCCTCGGCGGCGGCCTGCTGGTCGGCGGCGGTGACGGCGACGGCCTCCTCGCGGACCGCCTCCTGCTCGACGTTGAGGGCGGCCTCGGCCTCCACGATGTGCCGGACCGCCGCGTCGACGTCGTCGGTCACGCAGATCAGCTCCAGGTCGACCGGGCCGATCTTGCCGTCGGCGGCCATCGTGTCGCGCAGCCAGTCGAGCAGGCCGCTCCAGTAGTCGGCGCCCATCAGCACCACGGGGAACCGGGTGACCTTGCCGGTCTGCACCAGGGTCAGCGCCTCGAAGAGCTCGTCCATCGTGCCGAACCCGCCCGGCAGCACGACGAACGCCTGGGCGTACTTCACGAACATGGTCTTGCGGGCGAAGAAGTAGCGGAAGTCGATGGCCAGGTCGACCCAGTCGTTGAGCCCCTGCTCGAAGGGGAGCTCGATGCCGAGGCCGACCGACAGCCCACCGGCCTCGCTGGCGCCCCGGTTGGCCGCCTCCATCACGCCCGGTCCACCGCCGGTGATCACCGCGTAGCCGGCCCGGGCCAGGGCCGCGCCGAGCGCCTCGGCCAGCCGGCACTCCGGGCTCTCCGGGTGGCTGCGGGCGGACCCGAACACGCTGACCGCCGAGGGCAGGTCGGCGAGGGTGTCGAAGCCCTCGACGAACTCGGAGAGGATGCGCAGCGCCCGCCAGGCGTCCTTGGTCTTCCAGTCCTCACGCCCCCGCGAATCGAGCAGGCGCTGGTCGGCGGTGCTGCCCGTCATCGCCTGTCGACGCAGCGTCACGGCCCCCCGGTGCCGTTCCTGTCCCGGCTCGCGGCCGGCCTCCCGCCCGTTGCTCTGACCCATGGGAGCAACCGTAGTGGAGCCGCACGCGCCAGGTGCGCGCACCGTGAGCCGGACCGACCGCCGGTCGGCGGGCGAGCCCATGGACGGCGTGAACTCGGGCGACGGACGCGACCTCGGGGGCGACGGGCGGAGACGGGCCGGGCGACGATCGAAAATATTTTTCCGGATCTTGGGCAACTAATTCGGTCGCACGGACGTCTTACTATTCACATACCGGGTATGCCCCGGCGCGCGCCTTCGGGGGAGGAGTCAGCGTGATCAGCAACAGCGAGATGATCCGGATCCGGCGGCAGATGCAGCGCCGCATCCGCGACGTGGTGGCCGAGCGCCGCCGCGCCCGCCTGATGGAACCGTCCACCGACCAGGGCGGCCAGACCGACGCCCGGCCCACCGCCGACGCGTCGACCACCGTCTGACCCGCACCGACGACACCGTGCACGGAGGGTCCGCGTCGGCCGACGCGGACCCTCCGTGCATGCGGGGGACGCCCCGCCCCGGAGACCGTCAGGCGGAGGCGAGCCAGCGGCGCAGGGTGACGGCGCCCTCCCGGATCTTGCTGATCTCCACGTGCTCGTCGGGGTGGTGGGCCAGGTTGGGGTCGCCGGGTCCGAAGTTCAGCGCCGGGACGCCCATCGCGGCGAACCGGGCCACGTCCGTCCAGCCCAGCTTGCCGATCGGCGCGGCACCGACCGCGGCGAGGAACTCCTGGGCGGGCGCCGCCTCCAGCCCGGGCGGGGCGCCGGCCGCCGAGTCCGTGACCCGCACCTCGAAGCCGGCGAAGACCTCGCGCACGTGCGCCTCGGCCTCGGCCGGGGTCCGGTCCGGCGCGAACCGGTAGTTGACCTCGACCTCGCACCGGTCGGGCACCAC
The DNA here is from genome assembly GCF_049841695.1 of Micromonospora sp. DT178. Taxonomy (NCBI): domain Bacteria; kingdom Bacillati; phylum Actinomycetota; class Actinomycetes; order Micromonosporales; family Micromonosporaceae; genus Micromonospora; species Micromonospora sp. DT178. The sequence continues at coordinate 579,946 of NZ_JBNCKV010000002.1, read as the reverse complement.
GTTGCCGGCCACGCCGCCGTGGATGCGGACCGCGTTCATCCCCTCCCGGTAGTCGCAGCCGTCGATGGTCACCCGTCGCGCCTCGTAGTTGGCCAGCCGGTCGAGCACCTCGCCGGCCGCGTGGATCGCGTTCACCCCGTGCCAGGAACGGGCCGAGTGGGCGCGTACGCCGGTGGTGGTGACCATCGCGCGCATGGTGCCCTGGCACCCCGCCTCGACGATGCCGTGCGTCGGCTCCAGCAGCAGCGCGAAGTCCGCCTCCAGCCACTCCGGGTGCGCGTCGGCGACCAGGAAGAGGCCGTTGTACTTCGACTCGATCTCCTCCGCCTCGTAGAAGAAGTACGTCACGTCGTAGCGCGGGTCCGGCAGGCTCACCGCCAGGTTCAGCGCGAACGCCACGCCGGACTTCATGTCCGAGGTGCCGCAGCCGTACATCAGGTCGCCGCGGGTGGTCGACGGGAAGTTGTTGTTCAGCGGCACCGTGTCCAGGTGGCCGGCGAGCACCACCCGCTGGTCGCGGCCCAGGTCCGTCCGCGCCATCACCGTGTTGCCGTGCCGATACGTGGTCAGGTGCGGTACGCCCCTCAGCACCTCCTCCACGCAGTCGGCGATCGCCTTCTCGTTGAGCGACACGGACTCCATGTCGACCAGCGCGCGGGTCAGCGCCACCGGATCGGCCAGGACCTCGGGGGTCAGCGGGTTCTCCATGGTTCGCACGGTACCGTCAGATCCGGCGAGCGCGAGGAGCGAGCGTTCCGGGGCGGCCCGCGGGGGACGCGGGGCGCGGAGGGCTCGCCGGCCCGCAGCACGAACGAGAGGGTGAATCAGTGACGTCCGAATCCGCCTGGGGCATCGGCCTGGCCACCGTTACCGCTGACGACCAGGTGCTCGACACCTGGTATCCGACGGGCAAGCTGGGCCTGGGCGAGCTGCCGCTGGTCGCCGGCGAGGACGAGGCGGACGTGCTGGACCTGCCGCCGGGGGCGGTCGGCGACCGGGCGCTGCCCGGGCTGCGTACCGTCCAGGTGGTCACCGTGATCGGCTCGCTGGACGACCCGATCAAGGATGCCGCCGACGCGTACCTGCGGCTGCACCTGCTCTCCCACCGCCTGGTGCGACCCAACGAGCTCAACCTCGACGGCATCTTCGGCAAGCTGGCGAACGTGGCCTGGACCTCCGCCGGGCCGTGCCCCCCTGAGCGGGTCGACGAGCTGCGGGTCATCGAGCGGGCCGCCGGCCGCCACCTGGCCGTGTACGGGGTGGACAAGTTCCCCCGGATGACCGACTACGTGGTGCCGTCGGGCGTGCGGATCGCCGACGCCGACCGGGTGCGGCTCGGCGCGCACCTGGCGGCCGGCACCACGGTCATGCACGAGGGCTTCTGCAACTTCAACGCCGGCACGCTCGGCACCTCCATGGTCGAGGGGCGGATCGTGCAGGGCGTGGTGGTCGGCGACGGCTCCGACATCGGCGGCGGCGCCTCGATCATGGGCACCCTCTCCGGCGGCGGCACCGACAAGGTCCGCATCGGCGAGCGCAGCCTGATCGGCGCGAACGCCGGCGTGGGCATCTCGCTCGGCGACGACTGCCGGGTGGAGGCCGGCTGCTACGTCACCGCCGCCTCCAAGGTCACGCTGCCGGACGGCCGGGTGGTCAAGGCCCGCGAGCTGTCCGGGATGGACGGCCTGCTGTTCTGGCGCAACTCCGTCACCGGCGCGCTGGAGGCGAAGCCGCGCAGCGGCCGGGGCATCGAGCTGAACGCCGCGCTGCACGCCAACGACTGACGGTCGCCCCCCGCCGGGCCCGCGGTCGGCCGCGGACCCGGCGGGGGTACGCCTCAGCGCAGGCGGTACGCCTGGATGACGCGCTGGGTGACCGTGTTGCCTGCGGTGTCCCGGGCGGTGGCCCGCAGCGAGACGTGTCCGGTGTCGGCGGGGTGCCGCACGGTGGCCGTCCAGCCGTCTCCGCCGCCGCGGACCCGGGCCGGCTGCCAGGTCTTACCGCCGTCGTAGGAGACGTCGACGGTCAGCGCGGCGACCCGCGCCGAGGGCGCGCCCGGCTGCCGCTGCACCTGGACCGGGATCGCGAAGCTCCGGCCCGCCGGGGCGGCGTTGTCCCGGTCGAGCCGGGGCGCGAACCGGATCGCCGACGCCGGCAGCACGGCCGGGTCGTCCCCGGCGACGTGCCGGGACCGGAACGTCCACGTGGCCGCCACCTGGGTGGAGAGGTCGGTGAAGCTCCGCTTCGACGACACCTCCAGCCGGTAGTCGGCCGCGCCCGGCGGCACGTCGAACCCGCCGTACGCCGGCTCCTCGCTCTCCCCGACCAGCACCCCGTTGCGGTAGAGGGCGGTGCGGGCGGTGTCGGCGACCGAGCCGCCGGGGTGGCCCTCGGCGTCGCTGTGCAGCGGCAGGCTCACCCCGATGCGGTCGCCCTGGCGGGTGATCCCCGCCGCCGGGAACGACGGCCCGTACGGCGCGCTGTTCCAGCTCTCCCGGTAGTGCCGCCCGGCGCGCAGGCTCCGCTCCTCGGAGAACAGGATCGCCTTGAGATCCAGCCAGCCGTCGTCGGTCGGCACCCCGAAGTCCAGCTCGGAGGACCACCGCACGTCCCGCGTGTTGTAGTGCTCGACCCGCTGTCCCGGAGTGGCGGTGCGCAGGCCGACCGCCCAGCCGCCGAGGTCGGGTTCCCGGTGCGCGAAGACCAGGCGGTCGGTGGCCAGCCCCGGGCTGCCGCCGTTGAACCGGTGGGTGACGGTGGCCAGGTCCTTCGCCCGGTAGTGCCGGGTGAAGCCGGTCGGCATCCGGCCCGGCACGGCCTCGTTGAGGGCGTAGAGGTAGGGGCTGCTCGCTGCCTTCAGGTCGGCCCACTGGCTGCTGACCGAGGCGATGAACCGTTCCGCGGGCACCGGTCGCCCGAGCCCGGCGGTGAAGAGACCGTCGAAGTCGGAGTCCAGCAGGCCGAAGGTGTAGCTGCCCGTCTCGGCGAGGAAGCTCGCCTCGGTGACGACGAGCGCCGGGGTGGCCGAGCGCTGCGGGACGCTCATCCTGACCGGCTTGCCCCGTCGGGCGTCGAGGGTGATCCGCGTGTCCCCGCCGACCACCAGCTCCGGCTGGACGAGCTGGGTGGCCCCCGTGAGCTCGTCGCCGTCCACGTCGAACACGTAGCTGACCAGCCCGTACCGGCCCTTGGGGACCCGCAGCTCGGCGGTGCCGTCCGGGTCGTACAGGTCGTACGGGTTCAGCTCGTCCAGCGAGACCAGCGTGGTGCTGTGCTCGGCGGCGAGCGCGCCGGCGCGGTTCAGGTGCCGGGCGGTCACCGTGTAGCTCTCCACCTCCCGGTGCACCGCCAGCGGGGTGACGGCCACCACCGCGCCGCCGGAGCGGGCGACGATCCGGCCGGTGTAGTGACCGTCCGGGCCGTCGACCCGGGTGTCGGCGGTGACGGTGGCACTCGCCGTGCCGCCGCCCGGTACGGCGAGCCGGCTCACGCCGAGGGTGAACATGCCGGCCGGGGCCGGCCTGCCGTCCGGGCCGGTCGCCTCGACGGCCAGGTCCAGGTCGGTCGTGGTCGCGCCGTCGTTGCGCCAGGTCACCGTGCGGGTGACCGGGGTGTCGTCGCCGTGCGGCCAGAGTGCCCGCCCGAGCGACACGCTCGGCGGGTCGCTGGTCACGGTCTGCCAGATCGCGTCGGCCACGTCGACCCGCCCGGCCCCCTGCTCGTACGCGGTCAGCTCGGCGTGCGGCTTCGCCGAGGACATCAGCAGGGCCTTGAGCCGGTCGGCCTTCCCGCCGTGCTTCTGGGCGAGCAGCGCCGCCGCGCCGGTGACGTGCGGGGCCGCCATCGAGGTGCCGGAGAGCGAGACGTATCCGTTGCCGGCCGGGTCGCCGATCACCGCGTCCCGGCTGCGCGCCGCCACGATCCCCACCCCCGGGGCGGTGATGTCGGGCTTGAGCGCGTCGTCACCCGTGCGGGGACCACGGCTGGAGAAGTCGGCGAGGCTGTCGTCCCGGTCGACGGCACCCACCGAGAGGGCGGCGTCGGCGGTGCTGGGGGAACTGACCGGCGCGAACCGGCCGGAGTTGCCGGCGCTGATCACGAACAGGGCGCCGGTCTGCGCGGTGAGCGTGTTGACGGCCTCCTCCAGCGGGTCGACCTCCGGGGTGTCGAAGCCGCCGAGGCTGAGGTTGATCACGTTGGCCCGCTGCTCGACCGCGGCCCACTGCATGCCGGCGAGGATCGCCGACTCCGTGCAGCCGAACGTCTCGCAGACCTTGCCGTCGAGAAGTGTCGCGTCCGGGGCCACGCCCCGCATCCGGCCGCCCGAGGCGGCGCCGCTGCCGGCGACGATCGAGGCGACGTGGGTGCCGTGCCCGACGATGTCGCCCGGCGCGGACTCCTCCGTGAAGTTGCGCACCTGCGCCACCCGGCCGGCCAGGTCCGGGTGCGTGGCGTCGATCCCGGTGTCCAGCACGGCGACCCGCACGCCCCGGCCGGTGTACCCGGCCCGGTACGCCTCCGGGGCGCCGATCTGCGGCACGCTGCGGTCGAGCGTGAGCTGCCGCCGGCCGTCGAGCCAGATCCGGTCGGCACCCCCTGCCGCGCCGACCCTCGCGCCGGCGGCGGTGACCGCCGCCCAGACCTCGGCGGCCCGCCGCTTGCTCGCCGTGGCGGCGAGCCCGCCGACGGCGGGCAGCTCACGGGTGACCGTCACCCCGGCGGGCACGGCGGAGCGCCGGGCCGCGCCGGTGCCGCCGGTGATCAGCAGGGGCAGGTGGTCGCGCCGGGCGTCGTCATAGCCGGCGGCGACCAGTTCGGTGACGTCGAACAGCCGCCGGTCGATCCGCCCGTCCCGGATGGGCGCCACGGCGTCCTCGGGCACGACGGAGACGTGGCCCCGCTCCCGTCGGGTCAGGAAGCGGACGTCCTCGCGCCCGGGTGCGGGTCGCACGCTGGCCCGGGAGCCGCTGACGGTGACCCGGTCGCCGGTGAGCAGGGTGACGGTGACCGGGCGGCTGCCGGCGCCCCCCAACCGGGTCGACGGGGTCGCGTCAGGACGGGCTGCCGGTTCGGCGGGCTTCTGGGCGACGGCCATGCCGGGGGTGCCGAGCACCATCCCGAGCACCAGACCGAGACCGACCAGTTTTCTTCTTCGCTGCAACGGATCCTCCTCGTCGGGCGTTACTACCTGTAGGGAGAGACGCATTGACAGTCATCAGAGTTGCATACCGAGTATGCAAAGTGAAGACACAAAGATGACGGAGCAGCCAACGAACAGGACCGATCCTCGGAGATGATCGACCGGTGACATCCATGAAGGAACGCATGCTGGCCGGCGAGCCCTACATCGCCGACGATCCGGAGATCGCCGCCGACCTGGACCGGGCGGCGCGGCTGATGGAACGCTTCAACACCGGCCCGGCCGCCGACCCCGGGGCCCGGCTCGCGGCCCTGCGCGACCTGCTCGGCGAGGTGGGCGAGGGAGCCTGGGTCCGACCGCCGCTCCACGTCGACTACGGCTGGCAGGTCCGGATCGGGCCGCGCAGCTTCGTCAACTTCAACGCGGTCCTCCTCGACGTCGCCCCCATCACCATCGGCGCCGACGTCCAGATCGGACCGAACGTCCAGCTGCTCACCGCCACCCACCCCGTCGAGCCCGGGCCCCGCCGCGACAAGTGGGAGGCGGCCAAGCCGATCACCATCGGCGACAACGTCTGGCTCGGCGGCGGGGCCATCGTGCTCGCCGGCGTCACCGTCGGGGAGAACACGGTCGTCGGCGCGGGCGCCGTGGTGACGAAGGACCTGCCGGCGAACGTCGTCGCCGTGGGTAACCCCGCCCGCGTCGTACGTCAGCTCGACTGAGCCACCATCACGCCCGCCACCTGCACAAACACCCTCCCGCCACTGGCGCGACCGGACCGGCGCACGGCACTGTGGGTGGTGACGTCGTCACCGGGAGGCGGGGATGGTCGGTCGGGTGCTCGAACTGCGCGTGCACGGGGTCTCCAACACGCCCCCCGGTCAGATCCTCGGCCTGCGCCCGGCACCGGGCACCGACGCGCCGGCCCCGCCGTGGCTCGTCGCGGGCGGCCCGGTCACCGGCTTCTACCGCTCCCCGGCCGCCGAGCCGGCCGACCCGACCGCCGAGCCGGCCGACCCGGTCGTCGTCGAGGCGTACAGCTGGGGGCAGTTGACCTCCGGCGCGCGGACCGCACGGGACGTCGAGCGCGCGCTGTGGACGCTGCTGCTCCCGTTCACGCTGGCCAACGTCGCGCTGCACGCCCGGCCGTCCGTCCCGGCCGATCCCGCGACCGAACGCTGGCACAGCACCTCGGGGATCACGGCGTGGCTGATCCGGTTGTTCTGCCTGAGCCTCACCGACAGTTTCGCCCTCACCCTCACCGCCGTCGGGGTCGACCTCGTGGGCTGGCAGTGCGTCGACGACGACTGCCTGCGCCGGATCCCCGGCCCCTGGGAGTTCCTGGGACACGGCTGGTGGAGCGAGGGCGCGCGGTCGTTGGCCGTCGGCCTGCTCGTGCCGCTCGGCGTGCTGGCCCTGCTCGGACTGGTGAGCTGGCGGACCTACCAGTACGAGGCGCAGATGCCCGCCGAACCGGTCCCCCCGCCCGACGCCCCGCAGCCGGTCGGGACCCCGGCGCACGCCGCGCAGCCGCTCGGGGCCCCGGCGGACGGGCGCGAACGACCCGGGGCGGATCCGGCCGCGCCCGACCCGCCGCCCGGCAACCCGTTGCAGGACCGCACCTTCTGGGCCGGCGAAGGCCAGTTGCGCAGGGGCGCCGTGCTGCACCTGTGCACCGGGGTGGTCGTCGCCGCCGCCGTACCGCTGGGTGCGGTCCTCGCCCTGGACCCGCCCCGAGGCGGCCGGGCGGCCGTCGCCTGGCCCACCGTGGCGGCGCTCGCCGCCGTCGTGCTGGTCGCGGTCGTGGCGCTCGCGCGGCCCGGGCTGACCCGGCGCGCCGGGGCCACCCCGCTCGGCGGATGGAGCGTCACGGTCGCCGTGCTCACCGCCGTCGGGCTGGCCGGGACGGTGCTGGTCCTGCTGCTGCCCGATGGCCCCGCGGGCACGCCCCTGGCCGACCTGCGCCCGACGCCCGGATGCGCCCGGCAGGCCGTCGCGCCGCTCTGTCCGGCGGACCGGTCGCTGCCCGGCCTCGACTGGATCGTCGCCTGGCTGGGCACGGGGCAGTTGCTGCTGCTCATCGCGATCGGGTCGGTGGCCCGGTCCGGGCGGCGGGCGCTGGCCGCGCCGGCGGCGGCGGTCCTGCTGCTCGTCCTCGGGTTCGCCTGGTTCACCGGCTGGCTGCCCGGGCCGCCGCCGCCCGCGGCGCTGGAGTTCTGGACGGTCGTCGTCCCGGTCGTCGCCCTGGCCGCCACCGGCCTGCTGCTGCCGCGCGTCCCGTCGCCGGCCGGGCGACCGCCACCGGAGCCCCGCAGCGACCTGGCCTGGGGCGGCCGGGCGCCGGCGGTCGTCGCCGGCTTCGGCTGGCTGCTCTGCGTCTCCTACAGCGCCGGTCTGCTCTACTGGGTCACCGGCCGGCTCAACGGCGGCCCGGCACCGGGCGGGCGCTCCCCCGTCGTGCCCCCGGTCCCGGTGCTGTGGGCCGGGCTCGTCGTCGCCGTCGCCCTGCTCGCGCTCGCCGTCACGGTCGCCCGGGCCGGCCTGCTCCACCTCCGCCTGCGCCGGCACGAGTACGCGCGGGCGACGGCACGGACCGACGACCCGCTCTCCGCCCACGACCTGCGGCGCTGCCGTGACGTCAGCACGTGGCGGGCGCTGCACCGGCTGATCGGCGAGCACGCCGTACGACTGGTCGGCTGCTACGCCGCCGCGTCGGCCGTGCTGGCGACCCTCGGCTGCGCCGCCCTGCTCTCCGGCAGCCCGCCGCACCCGCCGGTCGCGACCGGCGGCGCCGCGGTGGTCGAGTGGATCTCCGAGGTGGGCGGGCGGCTGCTCGGCTGGCTGCCGGTGCTGATCGCCACGGTGGGCCTGCTGGTCTACCGCAACGACGTCGTCCGCCGCACGGTCGGTGTGGTCTGGGACGTGGGCACCTTCTGGCCCCGCACCGCGCACCCGCTGGCCCCGCCCAGCTACGCCGAGCGGGCCGTACCGGAGTTGCAGACCCGCACCGCCGGGCTGCTGGCGCTCGCCGAGGACGATCCCCGGAGCGTGGACGGGATCATCCTCTCGGGACACAGCCAGGGCACGGTGATCTGCGCGGCCGTGCTCCTCCAGCTGCCCGCCCGCTCGCGCCGGCGGATCTGGTTCTTCTCGTACGGCTGCCAGCTCACCCGGCTCTACGGGCGGGTCTTCCCCGGCTACTTCGGCCCGGAGCGGCTGCCGGTGCTGGCCGAGGCGCTGACGCCGCCCGGTGGCCCGATCCGCTGGACCAACTTCTGGCGGGACACCGACCCGCTCGGCTGGCCCGTCGCCGCCGGGGAACGGAACCTGGCCGTACACGACCCGGAGGCGCTGCACCCCGACGACGGCGAGGTGGCCGATCCCCCGATCCGCAACCACAGCGGCTACCCGGAGGCGCCCGAGTTCCACCGGGAACGCTCGCGGGTGGCGTGGCTGCTGCGCCGGGGCGTACCGGCGCCGAGGCGCGGCACCGGCTGACCCGCACGGCGGCCACCAGCACGCGGCGGGCCGCCGCCGCCCTCAGCGTGACGGCGGCGGCTCGGCGAGCCGGACGACCAGGTCGGCGCGGTGCGCGGTGCCGGCCACCAGGGCGGCGTTGGCCTCGTCGCTGCCCGTCGCCCACGCCCGGGCCTGTTCCGCCGACCGCCCGTACGCCTCGTGCCGGGCGGTCAGCCGGCGCAGCCGCAGCTCGGCGTCCAGGTCGAGGAACCACGCCTCGTGCAGCAGCGGCCGCACCTCGTCCCAGGGCGTCCCGGTCAGCAGCAGGTAGTTGCCCTCGGTGACCACCAGCCGCACCGACGGCGGTACCTCGATCGAGCCGGCCACCGGCTCCTCCAGGTCCCGCCGGAAGGCCGGCGCGTAGACCGCCGTCGGCTCCAGGCGGCGCAGGCGGCGCAGCAGCGAGACGTAGCCGTTGGCGTCGAAGGTGTCCACGGCGCCCTTGCGCTCCGCCCGGCCCAGGCGGTGCAGCTCTGCCTGGGCGAGGTGGAAGCCGTCCATCGGCACCAGCCGGGCGGTCGGGCCGACCGCCTCGACGATCCGCTCCGCCAGCGTCGACTTGCCCGCGCCGGGCGGCCCGGCGATGCCGAGCAGCTGCCGCGGGCCGGCCTCGGCGAGGGTCCGCGCCCGCGCCACCAGCTCGTCGGTGCCGACGACCCGGGCGCCGGCCATCAGCCGAGGACCGGCTCGCTGATCGCGAACCGCGCCTGCACCGCGGCGTGCACGGTCTGCGGCTGCGGGTCGAGTTCCAGCTCCGGCGGGCCGCTCTCGGCGCCGTCGCCCATCGCGTACGCCATCCGGCTCATCATCGGCTGCTCCGCCGCACCCGCGTCGGCCAGCTCGATCAGGGCGGTCACCCGGGCGCCGAGGGCCTCCGCGTACTCGCGGGCGCGCAGCAGGGCGTCGGCGAGCGCGGCGTGCCGGGCCTCCCGGTGGGCCGGGCTGTCCGGCCGCAGCGACCACCACGGCCCGGCCACCTCGATCTGGTCCTGGTCGGCGAGGCGCAGCATCAGTTCGCCGAGCGCGGTGAAGTCGCTGACCGTCACGGTGGTGGTCACGCTGCCGCTGTACGCCACCACCCGCTCACCGGAACGCCGGGTCTCCGGCCTGACCTGCAGCTCGCCGGTCTCCCGCCGGTCGATGCCGGGGCCCTCGCCGTCAAGCAGCACCCGGACGGCGGCGGCCCGCTCGGCCAGCCGCTTCAGGGTGGCCTCCCGGTCCCGGTCGCGCGCCCTGGCCGTCACCGCGAACCGGGCGATCTCCGGAGCCACCTCCCGGTACGCCTCGCCGCGCACCGCCACCACCGGCCCGTCCACCATGCCCTCACCCTAACCGCGCGTCCGCCGGCCCGCCCGCCGTCCGATCGCACACCGCCGGGGGCTCGACGCCCCGGCCCCGGGCCCGTCCGGCTCAGCCGGCGTGGACCGTCGCCGGGAGGTGGCCCGTGTAGCCGACCCGGTCGCCGTCGACCCGGCACTCGGTGAGGTAGCCGCCGGCGGCCCCCAACTCCATCAGGAACTCCACCTCGGCGCGGTGGTCGCCGTCGGCGGGGAACTCCTGCCGGTGGGCGAGCAGGTCCCGGTCGAAGAGGACGGTACGCACGTCCCGCGCCTGCTCGAAGTGACCGACCAGGGCGTCGATGTCCTCGGCGCGCAGCGCGGCGGCCAGCCCGTCGAGGAACGCGCTGACCTGACCGAGCTGTCGCACCACCTGCTCGCGGTTGTCGAAGAGCATGTCGGCCGTACGCCGGGCCGGGGTGCCGGCGACCCGGGTGCCGTCCCGGAAGCTGCCCGCGGCCAGGCCCAGCACGGCGTCCCGGAGATCCGACTTCGCCACCGCACCGGCGAGGCTGCCGGCAAGCAGGTGCGGGATGTGCGAGGAGAGCGCCACCACCGAGTCGTGCACCGCCGGCGACATCGGCACCACCCGGGCGGCGAAGACGTCCACGACGAGGCCGGCCAGCATCCGGAACGGCCCGATGCCCTCGGCCGCCGGGCAGAGCACCCACGCGGCCCCCTCGAACAGCGCCGGCACGGCGGCGGCGAGCCCGGAGCGTTCGGTGCCTGCCATCGGATGGCCCGGTACGAACCGGTCGGTCAACCCGTTGGCGGCGGCGAAGGCGGCCACGGCGCCCTTCGTGCTGCCCACGTCGGTGAGGACGCAGCCGTCCCCGGCGTGCTCGGCGACGGTGAGCAGGGTCTCCGGCAGCCTCGGCAGGGGGCCACAGAGGAACACGACGTCACGGTCGCGGACGGCCTCGCCCAGGTCGTCGGGGAAGGTCACGCCGCGCTCGCGCCCGTCCGCCCGGGTGGCCCGGTCCGGATCCCAGCCGACGACGTCCAGCCCCGCCTCGTGCAGCCGGAGCAGGACCGACCCGCCGATGAGGCCGGTGCCCACCACGGCGACCCGGGGTCGCCCACGCGAACTGTCCACCATCACGCGCCTCGGCGGTCGCTCAGGCGCGCAGCCGGCCGGCGACCGCCGCCACGTGCTCGTCGGACTCGGTCAACGCCACCCGGACGTGCTGCCGGCCGCCCGGGCCGTAGAAGACGCCCGCCGCCGCGAGGATGCCCCGCCGGGCCAGCCAGTCGACCGTCTCCCAGCAGTCCTCGCCCCGGGTCAGCCAGAGGTAGAGCCCGGCCTCGGAGTGCTCGACGGTGAAGCCGGCGTCGGTGAACGCGGCGTGCAGGGTGTCCCGCCGGGCCCGGTAGCGCTCCCGCTGCTCGTCGGCGTGCCGCTCGTCGCGCAGCGCGGCCACCATCGCCGCCTGCACCGGCGCCGGCACGATCATCCCGGCGTGCTTGCGGACCTTGAGCAGCTCCGCCACCAGCGCCGGGTCGCCCGCCACGAAGCCCGCCCGGTAGCCGGCCAGGTTGGACCGCTTGGAGAGCGAGTGCACGGCCAGCACCCCGTCGTACGACCCGCCGCAGACCTCGGGCGAGAGCACCGAGACGGGCTCGGCGGCCCAGCCCAACGGCAGGTAGCACTCGTCGCTGGCGACCACCGCGCCGCGCTCCCGGGCCCAGTCGACCACCTTGCGCAGGTGGGCCGCCGGCAGCACCCGGCCGGTCGGGTTGCCCGGCGAGTTGACCCAGACCAGGCGCACCCGGGAGGTGGGCCCGACGGCGGTCAGCGAGTCGGCGCGTACGACGGTGGCGCCGGCGAGCCGGACCCCGTCCTCGTAGGTCGGGTAGGCGATCGAGGGCACCACGACGACGTCGCCGGGACCGATCCCGAGCAGGGTCGGCAGCCAGGCGACGAGTTCCTTGGAGCCGATCGTCGGCAGCACGCCGAGGCCGTCGACGCCGGCTCCGCAGGCCCGTGCCACCCAGGCCGCGATCGTCTCGCGCAACACCGGCGTGCCGGCGGTCAGCGGGTAGCCCGGGGCGTCGGACGCGTCGGCAAGCGCCCGCCGGATCACCTCGGGCACCGGGTCGACCGGCGTACCCATGGAGAGGTTGATCAGGCCCTCAGGGTGCGCCGCGGCCAGTGCGGCCGCGGCGTCCAGGGTGTCCCAGGTGAACTCCGGCAGCCGTGACGAGACCGGCGCGGGCCGGTTCAGTGGCCCTCGCCGCGCGGCGGCTGCGCGGCGACGAAGGTCGCGTCCTTCTCCACCTTGCCGATCTTCGAGGCGCCGCCGGGCGAACCCAGTTCCTCGAAGAACTCGTAGTTGGCGCCGGTGTAGTCCTTCCACTGCTCCGGGACGTCGTCCTCGTAGAAGATCGCCTCGACCGGGCAGACCGGCTCGCAGGCACCGCAGTCGACGCACTCGTCGGGGTGGATGTAGAGCATCCGGTTGCCCTCGTAAATGCAGTCGACCGGGCATTCCTCGATGCAAGCCTTGTCGAGCACATCCACGCACGGTTCGGCGATGATGTAGGTCACCGGTCTTCTCCTCCGCAAGACACGCCGCGATCACCCGCGACGGTTAGAGCCTAGTATCTCGCCGGGGAGGGGGTCGATCGTGCTCCGACAGCAGGATGTGGGACATCGGATCGTGGTGCGCCGGATCGTGGGGATTCGCGAAGGTCGCCCGCTCTTCTCCGACGCCCTCGGCGAGCTGGTCGAGCTGAGCGAAACCCATCTCACACTCGCCACGGCGCAGGGCCGGCTCCGGGTCCCCGTGGCCGAGGTGCACCGGGCCAAGCGGGTGCCGCCGGCCCGCCGGCCCACCGCCGCCGCCGTGGTCGAGCTGGAACTGGCCGCCGACGAGGCGTGGCCCGCCGCCGTGCGGGGGCGGCTCGGCGACTGGCGGCTGCGCGCCGCCGACGGTTGGACCGGCCGGGCGAACTCGGCGCTGCCCGTGGGCGACCCGGACCGGCCCCTGCCCGCCGCGCTCGACGCGGTGGAGCGCTGGTACGCCGACCTCGGTCAACCGCCGATGGTCAACACCCCGCTGCCGCTCGCCGCCCCGGTCGGCGCGGAGCTGGACGCCCGTGGCTGGGTCGGCAGGCCGCCCGTGCTGGTGCAGACCGTGCCGCTGGCGGGGCTGCCGCCGGCCGGGCCGGAGCGCGCCGGAGCGCCGCCGGTCGAGCTGGCCGCCGGTCCGTCGGACGACTGGCTCGCCGTCGCCGCCGGTCGCAAGGGCGGCCTGCCGGACGCCGCCCGGCACGTGCTCACCGCCGTGGACCAGGTCCGTTTCGCCCACGTGTACGCCGACGGCACGCTGCTCGGCATCGGTCGGGGCACGGTCACCGGGCAGGGGCGCTGGCTCGGGCTCAGCCTCGTCGAGGTGCTGCCCGAGGCGAGGCGGCAGGGCCTGGCGGGCCGGATCATCCGGGCGCTCGCCGACTGGGGCGTGGCGACCGGCGCCTCGCGCGCCTTCCTCCAGGTCGAGCAGCGCAACACCCCGGCCGTGGCCCTCTACCGCACCCTCGGCTTCACCACCCACCACACCTACCTCACCCGCACCCCACCCCCCTGACCCACCCGGGCCCTGCCCTCCCCGCCCCGCCCGCCCCCGCCGCCCCGCCTCGCGCCCTCCCGCCCCCTGGCGTCGCGCCCTCCCACCCGCTGGCGTCGCGCCCTCCCGCCCCCCCGGCGTCGTCGATCATGAAGTTAGCGCACTCGGAAAGCGCGTTCCAGGGCGCTAACCTCATGATCGACCTCACGGCGGGGGGCGGAGGCGCGGCGCGGGGCCGGGCACGCGGCGGAGGGGCCGGGCGCGGGGCCGGAGGGCCCGGGGGCCGGGCGCGGGGTGGGTGGGGTGACGTGGGGTGGGGTGGGTGGTCAGCGGCGGACTACGCGGCGGGGCTTGGTGGCCCTGAGTTCGGCGTACCGCTTGAGCGACTGCGAGCGGTGGTCCAGGCCGAGCGCCGTGAGGAGCAGGTAGCCGAGCAGCACGCCCACGCCGGCCGCCGCGAGGTAGAGCCAGATCTGGGCGAAGAAGGTGCCCGCGCCCCCGCCGAACGGGTTGTCGCCGACCAGCAGCGGCCCGACCAGCACCGTCAGCAGCAGCGCGATCCCGACCGCGGCGGCCAGGTCGACGCCCCAGGCCGAGACGGGCCGGCGCCTGCCCCACACGAAGGCGACCGCCGCCAGGACCAGCCCGATCACCGCGAACATCCCCAGCGACACCCGGTCGGCGGCGGCCGTGTCGTCGCCGTCGAAGCCGAACCGGGTGACCAGCCGGGCGACCACGTTGACCGCGAACAGCGCGACCGCGAGAACCCCGGTCGCGCGCCACCGCTCACTCATCGCACGCCTCCCGCCGTACCGCCCGCTCCAGCAGCGGGCTTCCTGGCAGGAATGTCTACCACCGGAACCTGTGCGCCGTCAGTCCTCCGACCGGACCGGTGGCGGTGCCAGGATCTGCCGGAAACCCATCACCGCGAAGGTCATCGCGCCGGCCACGATCATCGCCAGGCCGACCCAGTTGTCGCCGGTGACGAGCAGGTCCCCCTCGGCGGTGCGGACCGCCGCCACCGCCATCAGGACGAACCAGGGCGCCGCGGGCAGCGCCACGGCCCACCGGCGACCGACGGCCTCGTGCGCGAACCAGCTCAGGGCGATGTTCGCGCCGATGGCGACGAGCACCGAGACGCCGATCAGCTGCCCGCCGACCCGGAGCGTGGCCAGCAGCAGCTCCAGCACCGCGGTGAGGATCCCACCGAGGACGGCGACCAGCCCGCCGGCCACCCGCAGGGCGAGGTCGAGCAGCCGTCGGGACCGCCCGGACGGTGGCGGCGGGGCGGTCTCCTGCGGGGCGGCCGACATCGACGCGACGGGCAGGGTCACCGGATACCGGCCCTGACCGGAGACCGGTCCGGGCCGTCGGCGACGTCGAGCCCGGCGAAGAGGTCGTCCTCCCAGCCGTTCGGGCCGCTGCCCGGCCCCCGCTCGCCCACCGCGAGGGTGTAGTACTCCACGCCCATGAACTCGCTGCCGAAGTTGCCGGCAATCGAGTAGAGCCAGGAGGCGTCGGGGATCTGGGTGGCGTGCGCGCGCATCGCCGCCTCCTTGGCGGCGTGCTGGTCGGTGGCGTCGATCCGGGCGGCGATCTGCGCGTCCGGGGTGCCGAAGGGCAGCTCCGAGGTGTCCTGGATGCCGGCGAAAGGGTTGTCCGCCGACTCGGCGAAGTGGGTCAGGCCGGCCTCCAGCACGCTGAGCGGCATCGCCGTCCAGTAGACCTTCGCCGGGGCGAAGCCCTCCGCGCCGGCCAGCTCGTACGCGCGCATCGCCACCCGGTGCGCCTGGATGTGGTCCGGGTGCCCGTAGAAGCCGTTGTCGTCGTACGTGACCATGACCTGCGGGCGTACCTCCCGCATGATCTCCACCAGGTGCCCGGCGGCCTCGTCAAGGTCGGCCTGCCAGAAGGCGCGGGGGTGCTCGTTGGTGGCGAGGCCCATCATGCCGGAGTCGCGGTAACGGCCGGCGCCACCGAGGAAGCGGTGGTCGGTGACGCCGAGCGCGGCGCAGGCGGCGTTCAGCTCGGCGATCCGCCAGCCGCCGAGCTGGTCGGCCTCGGCCGCGGCGAGCTGGGCCAGCGCCGGCACGTGGATCTCGCCCTCCTCGCCGAGGGTGCAGGTCACCAGGGTGACGTGGGCGCCGGCGGCGGCGTAGTGCGCCATCGTCGAGCCGGTGCCGATGGACTCGTCGTCGGGGTGCGCGTGGACCAGCAGGAGGCGGCGGTCGGGCAGCGTCGTCACGCCGGTCACTCTATCCGGCGGTTCTCCTCCGCCGGCCCCGACGCGTCCGCGCAGGTCGGCCACATCACCCCCGGTCACCGCTCTACGATCTGGTCTGTGGACTTTCCGGAGCTGGCCGCCCGCACCCGCCGGTTCAGCCGCGGAGCGCCGCGGGCGGTCACCGTGGCCGACGACGGCTCCCGGGTGGTCTTCCTACGGTCGGCCGGCCCGGAGGACCCGGCCGACGCGCTCTGGCTGCTCGACGTGGCGACCGGCGAGGAGCGGCTCGTCGCCGACCCGGCGGCGCTGCTCGGGGCCGACGCCGCCGCCGACGCGCTGAGCCCCGGCGAGCGCGCGCTGCGCGAGCGGCTGCGCCTGAGCGCCTCCGGCATCGGCTCCTACACGCTGGACGGCGCCGGCCGGGTGGCGGTCTTCGCGCTGGCCGGGCGGCTGTTCCGGGCCGACCTGGTGCACGGCGACGTGGTCGAGGTGGCCACCGTCGGCCCGGTGCTCGACCCCCGGCCCGATCCCACGGGTCAGCGTCTGGCATACGTCACCGACGCCGCCGAGGGGGTCCGTCGGGGGCAGCTTCGGGTGGTCGAACACGACGGCACGGACACCCTGCTGGCCGGCGAGGACTCCGGGGTGACCTGGGGGCTGGCCGAGCACATCGCGGCCGAGGAGTTCCACCGCTTCCGCGGCTACTGGTGGGCGCCGGACGGTCGATCGGTGCTGGCCGCCCGGGTGGACGAGTCCCGCGTGGAACGCTGGCACCTGCACGACCCGGCCGACCCGGCGAGCCCGCCGACCACCGTCGCGTACCCCCGGGCGGGCACCGCGAACGCCGAGGTCAGCCTGCACCTGC
Organism: Micromonospora sp. DT178; assembly: GCF_049841695.1. Taxonomy (NCBI): domain Bacteria; kingdom Bacillati; phylum Actinomycetota; class Actinomycetes; order Micromonosporales; family Micromonosporaceae; genus Micromonospora; species Micromonospora sp. DT178. Next base: position 563,295 of record NZ_JBNCKV010000002.1, on the reverse strand, counting down.
TCGACCTCGACGACGGCTGGGTCGACGTGCACTGGGACCGGGAGACCTACCCGTACCTGGCGGCCGTGCACTGGGCCGAGGGGGGCCCGCTGATCACCGTGCTGCGCCGTTCCCAGCAGCACGGCCTGGTGCTGGCGATCGACCCGCGCACCGGCGAGACCCAGGTGCACGCCGAGCTGGCCGACCCGCGCTGGGTGGAGCCGATCCCCGGCACCCCGGCGCACCTGCCGGACGGCCGGGTGCTGGTCGGCGGCGAACTCGCCCACGACGGGTACGACGCGCGCTGCCTCTTCGCCGACGGCACCCTGCTCACCCCGCCGTCGCTCTACGTCCGGCGGGTGGTGGGGCGGCTGCCCGGTGGCAGCGGCCCGGCCGACCTGCTGGTGGAGGCGAGCGACGGGGAGCCGAGCGAGCGGCACCTGTTCCGGGTGCGCACGACCATCGGCGGCGGCGTGGACGCGCGCCGGATCACCACCGACCCGGGCTGGCACACCGCCGCCGTGGGCGGGGACGTGCTGGTGGTGGGGAGCGCCTCACTCGACCACGCGGGCACCCGGTGGACGGTGTGGCGGGGCGATCAGGAGGTGGCCGTGCTGCGCTCGCTCGCCGCCACCCCGCCGTACGCGCCGCTGCCGCTGCTGGAGCGGGTCACCGACCGGCGGCTGCCGACGGCCGTGCTCTACCCGGACAACTACGTCACCGGCCGGCGGCTGCCGGTGCTGCTGGACGTCTACGGCGGACCGGGGCACCAGGAGGTGCTCGCGGCTCGTGGGGCGTGGCTGGAGCGGCAGTGGTGGGCCGACGCCGGCTTCGCGGTCGTCACCATCGACAACCGGGGCACGCCGGGCGTGGCCCCCTCCTTCGAGAAGGCGATCCACCGGCGGGTGGCCGACGTCGTCCTGCTCGACCAGGTGGACGCGCTCACCGCGTTGGCCGGCAAGCATCCCGACCTGGACCTGGAGCGGGTGGCGGTGCGCGGCTGGTCGTTCGGCGGCTGGCTGGCCGGGCTGGCGGTGCTGCGGCACCCGGAGCTGTTCCGGTGCGGCATCGTGGGGGCGCCGGTCACCGACTGGGCGCTGTACGACACGGCCTACACGGAGCGCTACCTGGGCCTGCCGGACGACGGCACGGACATCTATGCGCACCACTCGCTGGTGGAGCTGGCCGGCGAGCCGGTGCAGCGGCCGGAGGAGGCCCGGCCGCTGCTGCTGGTGCACGGCCTGGTCGACGACAACGTGGTGGCCGCGCACACGCTGCGGCTGTCGGCGGCGCTGCTGGCGACCGGCCGGCCGCACTCGGTGCTCCCGCTGACCGGGGCCACCCACATGGCCGCCGGCGGCACCGCCGAACGCCTGCTCAGGCTCGAACTCGACTTCGTCCGCCGCCACCTCTAGGCGCGCCCGACCTGGCCGTCCCCGCCGCGGGCCGGCCGGCTCCCGCCGGACAGCCGATCTCCACCCCCGGCGCCAGCACCCGGTCGGGGTGGTCGCCGAGGTGCGCCGCCGGGCAGGTCACGGGTGGGCGGCCCACAGACACGGCGACCCCCGGCCGACGACGTTGTCGACCGGGGGTCGGTCCGTGCGTGTCACCGCTGGGGTGTCATCGCCTCACGGGTGGTGTCACTGCTTGACGTAGGCGTCCACGAAGCTCGGCCAGCCGAAGATGCTGCCGATGAAGACGCCGCCGGCCTTCTCGCCGTGCGCGATGGAGACCACCTCGACGTAGAGCGGCACCGCCGGCGCCGTCTCCTTCATCAGCCGCTCGTCGATCTTGCTCCACTCGTCGGCCTGCTTGGCCGGGTCGAGCGCGAGGATCCGGTCGAACTCCGCGTTGAGCGCCTCGTTGTTGAGCTGCGAGGTGTTGCTGTTGCCCTCGGCCTTGATGCCACGGCCGTCGAAGAGCACCGGCAGGATCGACGCGCCGCTGGGCCAGTCGGCCGCCCACGAGTCGACCCAGAGGTCGTACGGGTTGTCCTTCTTCTTCACCGTGTCGAGGAAGCCGTCCTCGGGGATCGTCTTGATCGTGACGGTGAAGCCGGCCTTCTCCAGCGCGTTCTTGATCTGCGTGGCCCGCTCCTGGGAGCTGGTCACGTCGGAGGTGAGCAGCACCAGGTTCTGCGTCTTGCCCGCGAGCAGCTCCTTGGCCTTCTCCGGGTTGCCGCCGTCGCCGGCCGGGTAGGCGTCGAACTGCTTGTAGCCGAGCGTGGTGGGCGGCAGCAGCGTCGTCATCGGCACCGCGCCGTAGGGGCCGCCGAGGTTCTTGGTGATGCTGGTGCGGTCGATCGCGTGGTTGATCGCCTGCCGCACCGACAGGTCGGTGACCCGGGCGGTGTTGATGCTCAGGCGGTACGCGTTCGGCGTGGCCGCGACGATCATCCGCTCCTTGAGCTTGGGGTCGCCGGTGACCTTGGCGATCAGCTCCGACGGGACACCGCCGGTGGCGACCGCCGCCGCGTCGTTGCCGGTGCCGGCGAGCACCCGGTTGGTCTGGGCGGCCTGGTCCGCGCCGAGCGACCAGACGAACTTGTCCGGGTACTGGTGGCGCACGGCGTCGGTGGCCGGGTCCCAGTGCTCGTTGCGCTCGAGCACGATCTCGACGCCCGGGGTGTGCTTGGCGAACTTGTACGGGCCCGACGAGAACGGCTGGTTGTCCAGGTTGACGCCGGTGTCCTTGTCGGCCGGCAGCGGCGCGGTGGCCGGCAGCGAGACGGCGAACGGCAGGTCACAGCGGGGCTTGTTGAACTCGAACCGCAGGGTCCGCTCGTCCGGCGTGGTCAGCCCCGGCGGCAGCGAGGTCTTGTTGGCCTTGAAGTCCCACTTGGTGTCGTACTGCGGGCTGTCGACCAGCCACTCCTGGAGGTAGGTCGGGCCGCCGGTGAGGTCCGGGTCGAAGGACCGGGCGATGCCGTACGCGATCTCCTTGCTGGTGATCGGCCGGCCGTCCTCGAACTTCACCCCCTGCTTGACCTTGAACTCCCAGACCTTGCAGTCGTTGTTGACGTTGGTGCCGGGGGTCTCGGCCAGGTCACCGACCAGGGTGACGTTGCCCTTGCCGTCGTCCTTGAACGTGGTGAGGAAGCGGGCGTAGAGCTGGCTCCCCATCAGGCCGGCGAACGAGTAGATCCGCTGCGGGTCCATGTGGGAGATCTTGTTCTCCCGCAGGATGTAGAACGTGCCGCCCTTGGCCGCGCCGGGCACCTCCGGCGCCGGGCCGAGGGAGTCCTTGGGGTCGGTGGCGATGGCGCCGGTGCGCGGCTTGGTGGTGTCCACCCCGCCGGTGTCGTCACCGGTGTTCTCGCTGCACGCACCGAGGGAAACCATCAGTGCGATCGCACCGCCCAGGGCGGTGACGCGTCTTGCTCGCATACTCACTCCTCCGGATCGCCGATGAAGGAAAGCTTCGCCTAGCCTTCAATGACGGTAAATTTCGAGCAGATAACGGGGCTACAACGATCGGCACCCCGCACGCCGCGGGTCAGCCGAGGCGCACCCGGGGGTCGATGAACGCGTAGAGCAGGTCGACGAGCATGTTGGCGACGACCACGAACAGCGCGGCGATCAGCACGGTGCCCATGATGGTCGGCAGGTCCCCCTGGCTGACCGCCTCCACCGCCGTACGACCGAGCCCCTGGATGCCGAAGGTGGTCTCGGTGATCACCGTGCCGCCGAGCGCCGTGCCCACGTCGAGACCGGCGATGGTGACGATCGGCGTGATCGCCGCGCGCAGCGCGTGCTTGCCGTACACCTTGCGTTTCGGCATGCCCTTGGCCCGGGCGGTACGCACGTAGTCCTCGGAGAGCGTCTCCAGCATCTGGGCCCGGGACAGCCGGGCGTAGATCGCGGAGAAGAGCAGCGCCAGGGTGATCCAGGCCAGCACCAGCCCCCGCGCCCACTCCACGGGATTCTCGAACAGCGACGTGTAGCGCGGTGTGGGCAGGATCCGCAGGGTGTAGACGAAGATCAGCAACAGGACCGCGCCGACGAAGTAGAGCTGGAGCGAGGCGAAGGTCAGGGTGAGGCCGATCGAGATCCGGTCCAGCAGCGAGCCGCGCCGCAGGGCCGAGACCATGCCGAGCCCGACCCCGATCGCGAGCCACAGCACCGCGGCGGGCAGGACGATGCTCAACGTCACCGGCAGCACCCGGGCGAAGGTGTCGGTGACCGCCTCGCTGTTGACGTACGAGTAGCCGAGGCAGGGCGCCGCGCACTCGCCGCCCTGCGCGCTGCCCAGGTCGCGGCCGACGAAGATGCCCTTCATGTAGTCGGCGTACTGCTGCACCTTCGGCTCGTTGAGCCCCAGCTCCGTCCGCACCCGCTCCAGGCGCTCGGCGTTGCAGTTCTTCGGGCACATGCCGGTCACCGGGTCGGCGGGCAGCGCGAAGAACAGCAGGAAGCTGACCACACTTACCGCGAACAGCACCGAGATCGCCAGCAGCACCCGCTTCAGCAGGAAGCGCACCATGCGCAGTACCCCTTACCGTGACGACTTCGGGTCGAGCGCGTCACGCAACGCGTCGCCGAAGAGGTTGAACGCCAGCACGAGCGCGAAGATCGTGATGCCGGGGAAGAAGACGTATGCCGGGTCGGTCTGCAGGTAGTCGATGCTCCGGTAGATCATCCGGCCGAAGCTGGGCACCGACTCGGGCAGCCCGACGCCGAGGAAGGACAGCGCCGCCTCGCTGGTCACGTACGACGGCACCAGCAGCGAGAACGACACCAGGATCGGGGCCCAGATGTTCGGCAGCAACTGCCGGAAGAGCATGTGCCCGAGCCCCGCGCCGCTGGCCTTGGCCGCCTCCACGAACTCGCGTTCGCGCAGCGACACCACCTGCCCGCGGACCAGCCGCGCGGTGCTGGTCCAGCCGAACGCGGTGAAGACCACGATCAGCGTGGTGACCGCGAACCAGGTCGGCACCTCGTCGCGCGGGCCGTAGAAGCGCAGCGAGAACGTCGGCACCACGGCCAACGCGAAGATCAGGAACGGCATCGCCAGCGCCACGTCGGTGATCCAGCTGATCACCGCGTCCACCACCCCGCCGAGGTAGCCGGCGACGATCCCGAGGACCACGCCGATCGTGGTGGTGATCAGGGCCGCGCCGAGCGCGATCAGCAGCGAGGTGCGGATGCCGTAGATCATCCGCATGAAGATGTCCCGGCCCAGGCCGGGCTCCAGGCCGAACCAGTGGTCGCCGCTGATCCCGCCGACGTATCCCAGCGGCATCCCGGTGCTGTCCAGCAGCTCGCCGAACTGCTCGTTCGGCGTCACCCCGTAGAGCCGCTGGACCAGGGGCGCGCCCACCGCCAGCAGCACGAAGAAGACCAGCACCACGCCGCTCACCAGCGCGGTGCGGTCGCCGCGCAGCCGGCTGCGGACGAGCTGGCCCGGCGAGCGGCCGACCAGCGTCTTCGGCTCGCCGGCGTCGCCGCCGGACTCGATCTCGGCCAGCGCCGTGCCCTCGACCGGGGACAAGCTCACTTCGACACCTCCTCGGCGGTCGTGCCGACCCCGGCCGTCCCGGGGTCCGCCGGCCGCGCGTCGTCACCGACCGGTCCCGTGGTGGCGCCGACCGGCCCCGTCTCGGGGAAGTGGCAGGCGGTGGCCTGGTCGCCGCCGCGCGGCACCAGCGCCGGCTCCTCGGTGGCGCACCGTTCCTGCGCCTTCCAGCACCGGGTGCGGAAGCGGCAACCCGACGGCGGGTCCAGCGGCGTCGGGACGTCCCCCGAGAGCCGGATCCGGCCCGCCGCGCCGAGCTGGGTGACGTCGGGGATGGCCGAGAGCAGGGCCCGGGTGTACGGATGCTGCGGGCGTTCGTAGATGTCGTCCCGGTCGCCGATCTCGACGACCTTGCCCAGGTACATGACGGCGACCCGCTGGCAGAAGTGCCGCACCACGGCCAGGTCGTGCGCGATGAAGACGAACGCCAGACCGAGGTCGCGTTGCAGGTCGCGCAGCAGGTTGACCACCTGCGCCTGGATCGACACGTCCAGGGCGGAGACCGGCTCGTCGGCGACGATCAGCTTGGGTTGCAGGGCCAGCGCGCGGGCGATGCCGATGCGCTGCCGCTGGCCGCCGGAGAACTCGTGCGGGTAGCGGTTGTAGTGCTCCGGGTTCAGCCCGACCAGTTCCAGCAGCTCCTGGACCCGCTTCTTCACCCCGCCCGGCGGGTCGATCCCGTTGACCTGCAACGGCATCGCCACGATCCGACCCACGGTGTGCCGGGGGTTCAGCGACGCGTACGGGTCCTGGAAGATGATCTGGAGGTCCTGCCGCAGCGCCCGCAGCTCGCGGCGGCCCGCGTGGGTGATGTCCCGGCCGGCGAACTCGATGCTGCCCGCCGTGGGCTCCAGCAGGCGCACCAGCATCCGCCCGGTGGTCGTCTTGCCACAGCCGGACTCGCCCACCAGGCCGAGCGTCTCGCCCGGCCGCACGTCGAAGTCCAGCCCGTCCACGGCCCGGACCAGGCCGGTGCGCCGCAGGCCGTTGCGCACCGGGAAGTGCTTGGCCAGCCCGCGCACGCGCAGCAGCGGCTCAGCGGTCTCGGCCGGTCGCACCGGCACGGTGTCGGCCTGGGCACTCATCGGGCCACCCCCACGTGTGCGATGTCCTCCGCGTACAGCCGGGTCCGGTCGTCGGCGGAGAGGTGGCAGGCCACCAAATGGCCGGGCGCGCCCGCCGGGCGCAGCTCCGGGACCTCCGTGCGGGACCGGTCGCCGTTGCGGTCGGCGTAGCGGCAGCGCGGGTGGAAGGCGCAGCCGGACGGCAGGTTGATCAGGCTCGGCGGGTTGCCCCTGATCGGCATCAGGTCCGCGTCGGCGTCGCCGTGCAGCGAGGGCACGCTGGAGAGCAGACCCCAGGTGTACGGGTGCTGCGGCCGGCGCAGCACCTGCTCGACGCTGCCGTGCTCGACGGCGCGCCCGCCGTACATGACCAGCACCTCGTCCGCGACCTGGCTGACCACGCCCAGGTCGTGGGTGATCAGGATGATCGCGGAGTGGAACTCGGCCTGGAGGTCGGCCAGCAGGTCGAGGATCTGCGCCTGCACCGTCACGTCCAGGGCGGTGGTCGGCTCGTCGGCGATCAGCAGGTCGGGGTCGTTGACCAGCGCCATGGCGATCATCGCCCGCTGCCGCATGCCCCCGGAGAACTCGTGCGGGTACTGGTCGAAGCGGCGGGCCGGCTGCGGGATGCCGACCCGGCCCAGCATGTCCACCGCGCGCTTGCGCGCCTCGCGCTTGCCGGCCTTCGGGTGGTGCACCCGGTACGCCTCGGCGATCTGCCGGCCGACCGTGTAGTACGGGTGCAGCGCGGACAGCGGATCCTGGAAGATCATCGCCATGTCCCGGCCGCGCAGCCGGCGTAGCTCCTCGTCCGGCAGGCCGACCAACTGGCGGCCGCCGACGGAGATCTCGCCGGTGATGGTGGTCCGCTTGGCGCCGTGCAGCCCGAGGATGGCCAGCGAGGTGACGCTCTTGCCCGAGCCGGACTCACCGACGATGCCGAGGGTGCGTCCCCGCGCCACCTCGAACGACACCCCGTCGACCGCGCGCACCACGCCGTCCTCGGTGTCGAACCGGACCCGCAGGTCGCTCACCCGCAGGTAGGGGTCCTGGCCGGAGCGCTGCTCCGGCACGCTGGGGCGGTCCGGTTTCCCGGACGGCGCCGACTCCGGCCTGTCCACGACCCCTCCCTCAGTGACGAAGAGAACTTACAGGAAAGCACTGAGGGTGAAAATAAGCTACATAACCGGAGCTGTCAGCGGGCCACAGCGTAACGACTCTGCAACGGGCGTGAACAGCCCTCACCTCGGCATTCACCGGTGTAGACCTCCCGCGCCCGGACAGCGGGTGCGACGATGGGCGCGGCAGTCCCGCAAGGATGTCCCCCGGCACGAGGTGGAGGTGACGATGACCGCGGCGGTGTTCGACCACGACGGCCCGTGGAGTGAAGAGGAGTACCTCGCCCTCGGCGAGACGCAGCAGCGCGTCGAACTCTTCGACGGGAGCCTTCACGTGACCCCAGCCCCCACGCCCCGCCACCAGCGCCTCTCACGCAGGCTGGGCAACATCCTCGAACCCGCTGCCGAAGCCCTCGGGCTGGAGCTGCTGGAAGCGGTGAACGTCCGGCTCCGGCCGGGGCGCATCCCCATCCCGGACCTCGTCGTCACGGCCCCGATCGACCTCGACGACCCCTGGATCGAGGCGGCCGACGTGAAGCTGGTCTGCGAGATCATCTCGCCGGGCAACGCGGCCACCGACAAGGTGCTCAAGATGCACTACTACGCGGCGGCCGGCATCGAGTGGTATCTCCTGGTGGAGCAGGAGACGCTGAGCGTGCACGTCTACCAGCGGCAGGGCGCCCACTACGTCGAGCGGTCGGTGACCAAGGCCGGCGAGACGCTGGAGCTGACCGAGCCGGTCCGGGCCACGATCCGGCCGGCGGACCTGCTCGCCTGACGGGCCACCCCCGCGGGACGCTGTTCGGGTGAGCCGCTCCGGTACGCCGGACAGGCGCCGGGTGAGGTTCTTAACATCCGGACATCGATCATCGTGCGGGGCTTTCCACCGGCCGGGACACACGGGACACTGCCTTGCGCGGACGGCTCGCGAAGATCGGCGTAACGTGTGTCACTTAGCTGCGCCGTATCACCGGCGCGGTCGTTGGTGTGCGCATGACGTGGCAAGCGGGTGCGGGTCTGCCGGTCCGCGTTGCCGACCGGAACTTGATCCGCCCGTGAGGGTCCTGTCAGGGAGACGACTCTAATGACATCAACGGCAACGAGGCCGCGGGGAGCGCGGGCGCGCGCCGCCATCGCGGCGAAGACGTTGCGAACCGACCGCTGGTGGCTCGCCCCGCTGATCACCGTGATCGGTCTCGGCGCGTGGGTGGCGTACGCGACGGTCCGGGTCTTCATGCACGACTTCTACTGGGTCGAGGACTACCACTACCTGACCCCGTTCTACTCCCCCTGCGTGACCGACCGGTGCCTGCCGGAGGCCGCGCACTTCGGACGGTTCCTGCCCGGCTGGTGGATCATCCCGGACGCGGCGCTGACGCTGCCGTTCCTGCTGCTGTTCCGGCTCACCTGCTACTACTACCGCAAGGCCTACTACCGGTCGTTCTGGCTGTCGCCGCCCGCCTGCGCGGTCCCCGACGGGCACAAGTCCTACGGCGGCGAGACCCGGTTCCCGCTGCTGGGCCAGAACCTGCACCGCTACTTCTTCTACGCCGCCGCGATCATCTCGCTGATCAACACCTGGGACGCGGTCCTGGCCTTCCACTCCCCCAAGGGGTTCGGGTTCGGGCTGGGCAACATCGTCCTGCTCCTGAACGTGGTCATGCTGTGGGCGTACACGATCTCCTGCCACTCGTGCCGGCACATCATCGGCGGGCGGCTCAAGCACTTCTCCAAGCACCCGGTGCGCTACCGGGCCTGGACCTTCGTCTCGGCCCTGAACGTCCGGCACATGCAGCTCGCCTGGATCACCCTCGGCACGCTGGCCCTGACGGACTTCTACGTCATGGCGGTCGCGGCCGGCTGGTTCAACGACCTGCGGTTCATCAACTAGAGGGCCCCTGACATGACCAACACAACGCGAATCGAACGACACCACTACGACGTCGTCGTGATCGGGGCCGGCGGCGCCGGCCTGCGCGCGGCGATCGAGGCCCGCCTCGCCGGCAAGAAGACCGCGATCATCTCCAAGTCGCTCTTCGGCAAGGCACACACGGTGATGGCCGAGGGCGGCGCCGCCGCCGCGATGGGGAACGTGAACAGCCGGGACAACTGGCAGGTGCACTTCCGCGACACGATGCGCGGCGGCAAGTTCCTCAACAACTTCCGGATGGCCGAGCTGCACGCGAAGGAGTCGCCGCAGCGGATCTGGGAGCTGGAGACGTACGGCGCGCTCTTCGACCGCACCAAGGACGGGAAGATCTCGCAGCGCAACTTCGGTGGCCACGAGTACCCCCGCCTGGCGCACGTCGGCGACCGGACCGGCCTGGAGCTGATCCGCACCCTCCAGCAGAAGATCGTGTCGCTCCAGCAGGAGGACAAGCGCGACCACGGCTCGTACGACGCCCGGATCAAGGTCTTCTCCGAGACCACGATCACCGAGCTGCTGCTCGACGGCGACCGCGTCGCCGGCGCGTTCGGCTACTACCGGGAGTCCGGCGAGTTCGTCCTGTTCGAGGCGCCGGCGGTGGTGCTGGCGACCGGCGGCGTCGGCCGCTCCTACAAGGTCACCTCGAACTCCTGGGAGTACACGGGCGACGGGCACGCGCTGGCGCTGCGGGCCGGCGCGACGCTGATCAACATGGAGTTCCTCCAGTTCCACCCGACCGGCATGGTCTGGCCGCCGTCGGTGAAGGGCATCCTGGTCACCGAGTCGGTGCGCGGCGACGGCGGCGTGCTGAAGAACTCCGACGGCAAGCGGTTCATGTTCGACTACGTCCCCGACGTCTTCCGCAAGCAGTACGCGGAGACCGAGGAGGAGGCGGACCGCTGGTACACCGACCCGGACAACAACCGCCGCCCGCCGGAGCTGCTGCCCCGCGACGAGGTGGCCCGGGCGATCAACAGCGAGGTCAAGGCCGGGCGGGGCACGCCGGCGGGCGGCGTCTACCTGGACATCGCCTCCCGCAAGCCCGCGGAGGAGATCCGTCGCCGGCTGCCGTCGATGTACCACCAGTTCAAGGAGCTGGCCGACGTCGACATCACCAAGGAGCCGATGGAGGTCGGGCCCACCTGTCACTACGTGATGGGCGGCGTCGAGGTCGACCCGGACAGCGGGGCCGCGTTCGGCCACGTGCGGGGGCTCTTCGCCGCGGGTGAGGTGTCCGGCGGCATGCACGGCTCGAACCGGCTCGGCGGCAACTCCCTGTCCGACCTGCTGGTCTTCGGCAAGCGCGCGGGCGGCCACGCCGCCACGTACGCCGACAGCCTCCCCGCGCGCCCCAAGGTGGGCGTCGCCGCCGTGGAGGCCGCGGTGGAGACGGCCCTGGCCCCGTTGCAGCGGGACACCGGCGAGAGCCCGTACACCCTGCAGCAGGACCTCCAGGCGGTGATGGGCGACCTGGTCGGCATCATCCGCCGGGAGGGCGAGCTGGTCGACGCGCTGGGCAGGCTGGCGGAGCTGCGGGAGCGGGTGGCGAAGGTCAGCGCGAGCGGCGGCCGGCGCTACAACCCGGGCTGGCACCTGGCGCTCGACCTGCGCAACATGCTGGTCGTCTCGGAGTGCACCGCGAAGGCGGCGCTGGAGCGGCGGGAGTCGCGCGGCGGGCACACCCGGGAGGACCACCCCGCGATGGATCCGGCGTGGCGTCGGGTCAACCTGGTCTGCTCCCTCGACGGCGACACGGTGCGCCTGGAGCGCAAGCCGCTGCCGAGGATGCGCCCGGAGCTGATCGGCCTCTTCGACCGCGCGGAGCTGGCCAAGTACCTCACGGACGAGGAACTCGCCGAGTTCGACGCCCAGGTCGCCGACGTCGAGACCGAGAAGGAGCGCTGACGCAATGGGTAACCAGAACCCCCAGGGGCCCGGGAAGCCGGGCGCGAAGCGCCAGTTCCGCATCTGGCGCGGCGACGAGAACGGCGGCGACCTCCAGGACTACATGGTGGAGGTGAACGAGGGCGAGGTGGTCCTCGACGTCATCCACCGGCTCCAGGCGACCGACGCCCCCGACCTGGCCTGCCGCTGGAACTGCAAGGCCGGCAAGTGCGGCTCCTGCTCGATGGAGATCAACGGCAAGCCGCGGCTGAGCTGCATGACCCGGATGTCCACCTTCACGGAGGACGAGACGGTCACGGTCACCCCGCTGCGCACCTTCCCGGTGATCCGGGACCTGGTCACCGACGTCTCGTTCAACTACGAGAAGGCGCGGGAGACGCCGGCGTTCGCACCGCCGGCCGACCTGGCGCCCGGCGAGTACCGGATGCAGCAGGTCGACGTGGAGCGCTCGCAGGAGTTCCGCAAGTGCATCGAGTGCTTCCTGTGCCAGAACGTCTGCCACGTCATCCGCGACCACGAGGAGAACAAGCAGGCGTTCTCCGGGCCGCGGTACTTCATCCGGGCGGCCGAGCTGGACATGCACCCGCTGGACGCGAAGAGCGACCGCAAGGAGTACGCGCAGGCCGAGCAGGGCCTCGGATTCTGCAACATCACCAAGTGCTGCACCGAGGTCTGCCCCGAGCACATCAAGATCACGGACAACGGGATCATCCCCATGAAGGAGCGGGTCGTCGACCGCAGGTACGATCCCCTTGTGTGGCTTGGTAGCAAGATCTTCCGGAGGGGTCAGGTGCCTCAGACCAGCGTGACCAGCGAACACGTCAGCGGTGCGGTGCGCGGCAGCGCGGCGCACGGGGGCGTGCACTCGCACGCGGGCGGCTCCCACGACCCGCGGGCCGAGGTGCAGGCGCAGCGCGGCGTCAACTGGGACCGCGAGGTGCCGAGGCCGACCGCGCCGGCCGTCGACGACCACGGCAAGCTGCCGCTGACGGAGCTCACGTTCGACCGGGCGGCGGCGCCGTCGCCGTTCGGCGACGATGTGACCTTCCCGCTGCCGCCGGAGCACCTGAACTTCGCCCACCCGGAGCAGGACAAGCACTGAGTGCGCTGACGATGACGGGGGCCGCGGCTGATGCCGTCGGCCCCCGTCCTCTTTCGGCTCGGATGTCCGCTTTCGCTCAGGCGGTCAGGATGGGTCGGAGGGCCGCGACGATGGGTGCGTCGGCGGGGAGCCAGGTGACGGTGTCCAACTCGTCGGCGGAGAGCCAGCGCAACGCGGAGTGTTCGAGGGCCCGCGGCTGGTCACCGTGCAGCAGGCGGGCCGCGTACACCTTGAGCACCGAGCGGCCGTGGGCCATCCGGACGTTGCGGCCCACCCGGTCGCCGATCTCCACGCGTACGGCCAGTTCCTCGGCGCACTCGCGGGCGAGCGCGGCGGTCTCGCTCTCGCCCGGCTCCACCTTGCCGCCGGGGAACTCCCACATGCCCGCCACCTCGGGCGGGGCGGAACGGGCGCAGGCGAGCACCCGGCCGTCCCTGATGATCGCCGCCCCGACGATCACCCTGAGGTCCCGTCTCTCGGCCTGCCCGCCGCCATTAGCCCGTTCGGTCCGCACGGGCGTCCAGCGTGCCAGATCAATCGGCGGTTTGGGTAGCGTGGCCGACCGTCAGGGCAGGAGAACCCGGAAGTGTGGGCGTGGACACACCCAGCATGCGAGGACAGACTAGAAGGCACCGACAAGACACGGGACGGCGACGATTTGGCCACAAGCCGGCAACGGCGCCTGGGAGGTGCGGTGATGCGCGCGCTGTTCAGCAGTCGATCCAAGCACGACTACCTCAGCGACGCCCTCACCCTCCTCACCGGCTGGATCCGCGAGGGTGAGCAGATCCGACGCACCCTCGTCATCGACGACTCGCAGCACGCCGCCCTCACCGAGCGGGTGAAGGTGGTCGCCGACGCGCTGCACCTGCGTCCGGAGATCAGCCGCCGGGCCGACCAGACCCAGATCCGGGTGGGGCACGGCAACGCGCCGCTGACCGAGGGGGAGGTCCTGCTGGCCGCCCGCATCGAGGACGCCTACCGCGCGGTCACCCAGCCCTGACCCCCGTTCCACCCGGCCCGGCGTCTCGCTCCGGCCGGGGTCGGCGCGGCCGAGGCCGCGTCGGCCGCTCAGGCGGCGTCCTGGGGGTACCAACGCAGTTCCACGGAGTTGCCGTCCGGGTCCCGCACGTATAGCGAGGTGGCGCTGCCCCGCGCGCCGAACCGACCCACCGGCCCCTCGATCACCGTGAAGGCGCCCGACGCGACGACCTCCGCCCAGTCCAGCGGCTCCACCACCAGACAGAAGTGGTCCACGTTGGATTCGCCCCGGTCCCGGCGGACGAGGTCGATGATGGTCCCCGCGTCGACCCGTACCGAGGGGAACGGGACGGCGCCGGCCCGCCACTGGTCGACCCGCACCGGGGCCAGGCCGAGCAGTCCGCAGTAGAAGTCCAGCGCGCGTTCCACGTCGGTCACGTTGAGCACCAGGTGGTCGAAGCCCGTGACCCGCACCGCGCTCACCTCGTCTCCAGGGCGTGGGCCTGGCGCAGCCAGTCGGTGAACAGGGCGGGGTCGACGTCGGCGAGGGTCCGCAGCTTCACGGAGGCCATCTGTCGGGCGCCGGCGACCAGCCGCCCCGAGGAGTCGGTGACCTCGCCGCCGCGCCACAGCCCGAAGGTGACGTACGCGCCGTACGCCTTCACGAGGCAGACGGGACGCCGGCCCGGTCGCTCGCCGAGCCCCCAGACCGGGTGCCCGTGCCACATCGCCCCGGTCGTCCCCGGCAGGGCCGCCTCGATGACGGGGCGCAGCTTCTCGCCGATCTCCCGCAGCGGGGCGTCGAGATCGGCCAGGTAGTCGGTGACTGTCGTCGTTTCCATGCCCCTCACGATCCGCCGGCCGGCGAGGCCGACCAAGACGCGATCGCACTACCATCGTTGAGCCGGAGTCAACGATGGGGCGGGACGTGCTGGAACGACACGAGCTGGAGACCTTCCTGACCCTCGCCGAGGAACTGCACTTCGGCCGGACGGCGGAGCGCCTGCGGGTGACCACCGGGCGGATCAGCCAGGTGGTCAGGAAGTTGGAACGCCGCGTCGGCGCCCCGCTCTTCGCCCGTACCAGCCGGGTCGTCCAGCTCACCCCGATCGGGCGACAGCTCGCCGACGACCTGGCGCCGCTGGTCGCCGGCATCGACGACGCCGTACGCCGGGCCGTCGACGCGGGGCGGGGCGTGACCGGGCGGCTGCGGGTCGCCTTCCTCGGCGAGTGGACCGCCCCGACGCTGCTCAAGGCCGTCGCCCTGTTCTCGCGGCGCCACCCCGACTGCCAGGTCGAGGTGCGGGAGGTGCAGCTCTTCAACTCCCGGCAGAGCCTGCTCGACGGCTCCGTCGACGTCCTGATGGCCGCGTACCCCTTCGACGGGATGGCCTGCGGGCCGGCGCTGCTTCAGGAGCGGCGGTTGCTCGCGGTGACCGCCGGGCACCCGCTGACCCGGGAGGAGTCCGTCTCCCTGGAGACGCTCGGCGACCACCCGGTGGTGCAGTACCCGGCCGTGACCTCGGCGGAGTTCAAGCGCGACCGCACGCCCGAGCGGACCCCGTCGGGGCGGCCGGTGCCGAAGGGGCCGGCGGGCAACACGTTCTCCGAGATGCTGACGCTGGTCGCGATGGGGCGAGGGGTGCTGCCGGTGGGCGAGCACACCCGCCGCTACTACCCGCGCCCCGACGTGGCGTACGTGCCGATCCGCGACGCGCCACCGATCCGACGGGGCCTGGTCTGGCGGGAGAGCAACGGCACGGCCCGGGTCCACGAGTTCGTCCGGGCCGCGACCGACGCGAACACGGCCTGACGGGTGCCCGACCGCACTGGCATGATCGACGTCGATGAGGCACGGGGAGTTCCGCCACCCACGGCTGGTCGCGGTCTACGACGCCGAGTGCCCCTGGTCGCGTGACGACGACTGGTTCCTCGCCGTCGTCGGCGGTACGCCCGCCGCGCGGGTCCTCGACCTGGGCTGCGGCACGGGGCGGCTCGCCCTCGCCCTGGCCGAGGCCGGCCATGCCGTCACCGGCGTCGACCCGGCCGGCGCGTCGCTGGACGCCGCCCGCGCCAAGCCGGGCGCCGACCGGGTGACGTGGGTCGAGGGCACCTCGGCGGCGCTGCCGGACCGGTCGTTCGACGTGGCGGTGCTGACCAGCCACGTCGCGCAGTTCCTCGTGGACGACGACGAGTGGGCGCATACGCTCGCCGACCTGGCCCGGGCGCTGGTGCCCGGCGGCCGGCTGGCGTTCGACTCGCGCGACCCGGCGGACCGGCGGTGGGAACGCTGGAACCCGGTCGACTCGCGGCGACGGATCACGCTGCCCGACGGCGAGGTGGTCCGGGCGTGGACGGAGGTCCACACGGCGGCCGGCGGGCGGGTGGACTTCACCCACCACTACCTCTTCCCGGACGGCGAGGAGCTGCTCAGCTCGGCCACCCTGCGCTTCCGCACCGAGGAGGAGTTGCGCGGCCCGCTGCGCTCGGCCGGGTTCGTCGTGGACCGGATCCACGGCGGCTGGGGCGGGGAGCCGGTGGGCCGGGGCGACGGCGAGTTCCTCGTCCTCGCCCGCCGGCAGTGATCTCCGGTTGGCGCGCCCTGCCTACCGTGGGGACATGGCGAACGCGACGTACGACCGCAAGGAGCAGTTCCAGCAGATCCAGAGCGGCCTGCTCCACGGAGAACAGATCATCGCCGTCTACGACGCCGTCGGCACCGGCACCGGCTTCATCGGCCTGACCGACCGGCGCGTCATCATCCAGGACCGCTCGTTCGTCGGCAAGCGGTACGCCATCACCAGCATCCCGTACTCGAAGATCACCAGCGTCAGCGTGGTCAGCAACAAGTCGTGGGGCGGCTCGTTCTTCTCCACCGGGGCCATCGCTATCCACGTCGGCACGCACACCTACGAGGTGGAGTTCCGGGGCTCCGACAAGAGCCACCACGTGCACAACGTGATCCTGCACCACATCAGCTGAGCTGGTCGGCGCGGTCCAGCAGGGCGCGGCGCTCCGCCCCACCGTGGGCGTCGGCGGCCCGTCGGAACAGCGCGGCGGCCCGCTCGCGGTCGCCCCGCCGGGCGGTCAGCTCGGCCTCGGCGGCCACGGCGAGCGGGTAGCCGTCCAGCGCCCCGCCGGCCCGGGCGGCGGCCAGCAGCGCCAGCCCCGCCGCCGGCCCGTGCGCGTAACCGTGCGCGACGGCGCGGTTCAGCTCGACCACCGGCGACGGCTGCCACCGGACGAGCCGGTCGTACGCCCCGGCGATCGCGGCCCAGTCGGTGGCCCCGGCGGACGCGGCGGTGGCGTGGCACGCGGCGATCCGGGCCTGGAGGGCGTACGGGCCGTCCGCCGGGACCCGCGCGAGGATGCCGACGCCCTCGGCGATCGCGGCGTGGTCCCAGCGGGCGCGGTCCTGCCGGTCGAGGGTGAGCAGGTTGCCGGCGCGGTCGCGCCGGGCGTTGCGCCGGGAGTGCTGGAGCAGGAAGAGGGCCAGCAGGGCGGCCACCTCGGGCTGGCCCGGCATCAGCCGGTCGAGCAGGCGGGCCAGGCGGATCGCCTCGTCGGCGAAGGCGGGCTCGCCGTCGGCGTCGTAGCCCCGGGTGAAGAGCAGGTACAGCACGGCGAGGACGCCGGGGAGCCGCTCCGCGAGCATCGGACCGGTCGGCACGCGGTACGGGATGCCGGCGGCGGCGATCTTCGCCTTGGCCCTGGTGAGCCGCCGGGCCATGGTCGACTCGGTGACCAGGAAGGCCCGCGCGATGTCGGCGGTCGGCACCCCGCAGACCGTACGCAGCGTCAGGGCGACCCGCGCCTCCAACGCCAGGGCCGGGTGGCAGCAGGTGAACACGAGCCGCAGCCGGTCGTCCACGATCTCCCCCTCCCCCGCCGTCCCCGGCTGCGGTTCCGACTCCGGCCCGGTCAGCGCGAGGACGGCCAGCTCACGTAGCTTGCGCCGCTCGACCGAGGAGCGCCGGAGCACGTCGATCGCGCGGTTGCGGGCCACCGTCATCAGCCAGCCGCCCGGGTTGGCGGGCACGCCCTCCACCGGCCACCGGGTCAGCGCGAGCGCCGACGCCTCCTGGGCGCAGTCCTCGGCCAGGGTCCAGTCGCCGGTCACCCGGATCAGCGTCGCGACGATCCGGGCGTACGACACGGTGCTCGCGGCGGCGACGGCGTCGGCCACCGCGAGCCGCTCGGTGGGGCGGTCAGCCATCCAGGCTGACGATCGGGCGCAGTTCGAGCCGTCCCTCGCGGGCCATCGGGTGGGCGCGCGCCACCTCGATCGCCTCGTCCAGGTCGGCACACTCCAGCAGGTCGAAGCCCACGATCGCCTCCTTGGTCTCGGCGAACGGACCGTCGGAGACCAGCAACTCCCCGTTGCGGACGCGGACCGTGGTGGCCGCCGTCGTCCCCGCCAGGGCGTCACCCGTCAGCCGCCGGCCCCGGGCGTCGTTCTCCGCGGCCCACGCCTCGACGTCCGGCCAGTCGGCCCGGTCGGTGTCCGGCTCGCTGTCGGTGCAGACGAACATCAGGTACTTCATGCCGCTCCTCGATGTCGGGTTCTCACCGGGGTGACGAACGGGCGCCCCGGTTCCGGACAAGGTGCGACCGCCGATCTCAGAATCTCGCCGGGCGGCGGGTGCAGGGACCGTCGTGGTCGGCCCGCAGCAGGCAGCGCCGCCCCTCGGGCAGCAGCGTGTCACAGAAGACCCGGTGCCGCAGGTGCTGCGCGTCCTCGGCGGAGACCGTGGTCTCGCCGGGGTCGGTCTGCGCGAGCACGCTCGCCCACCGCGCCACCACCCGAGCCAGCCGTACGGCGGAGAGCAGGTCCCTCGTGATGACCGGCAGGTGGATGACGAAACGCTCCCGGGCAGCTCTCATCAGTGTTGACCTCCGGCGAGTAGGACGGGATGTCGGCGGGTCGACCGCAGGTGGCGGAGGATTTCCGCCCGACCACTCAGCGTCACTGGAACTATAGACACAGGGGCTCAGGGGCACAACCAGACCTACCGACGGGGGAACAAGGCTTATGCGCCATGACCATCGATCCGCGCTCGCACACCCCGGTCTACGTGCAGCTCGCCGACCTGCTCCGGCAGCGCATCGAGTCGGGCGAGTTCGGTTCCGGAACGACCTTGCCGAGCGAGACGCGGCTGACGCAGGAGTATGGAATCGGCCGCGAAGCCGTGCGCATGGCCATCTCGTTGCTGCGGTCCGAGGGACTGGTCAGCACGGTGCGGGGCCACGGCACCCACGTTCGGGAGACGCCGGTGCGCCGGCCGGTCGAAGTGCCTCCCGGCGCCACGGTGGTCGCGCGGATGCCCACGGGCGAGGAGCGGCGGAGCATGCAACTCGACGAGGGCGTGCCGGTGCTGGAGGTTCGCCACCCGGAGGGCACCACGGAGGTGCTGGCCGGCGACCAGATCGAGCTGACCCGCCCCGCCGGCTGACCCACCTTCGACGCGGGCCGCGCGTCCTGATACTCCGCGAGTGGAACACCATGAACGTCACCACACCTGTTTGACACCCATGAGGTTCCACTCGTCCGGGCAGCGCCGAGCTACGAGGCAGCCGGCACCGCCACCGTTGTGGGCGTCGGCCCGGAGAGCCAGAGGCCCGTCGGCCGCGCGGTCACTCCTCACTGCTGGTCGAGCAGGAACGGCACGTCCGGGCAGCTCAGGCACACGAAGACGCGCAGCGCGCCGTGTCGGCCCACGACCACCCCGGTCGGCTCGTACGGGTCGTCGTCCGGCTCGCCGTCCGTCCGCGTCGGCTGCCAGCGCCCGGTGCCCCGCTCGGAGGAGGCGACGACGAGGGCCAGCGTGGTGGGGCCGGCGCAGCGGGGGCACGGCGTCGGGCGTAGGTCGGTGAGGCTCCAGTCGGCGTAGCCGCCGACCTTCCAGCCGGGCGCCATGAAGGTTTCGACGTAGTTGTCGTCGTACTCGCCCTCCTCGTCCTGCTCGTCGACCAGCGTCCGCAGGCCCGCCGGCAGCTCCTGCGGGTACGGGTACTCGACGACCTGTTCCGGGTACAGCCGGCACGGCCGGGGCACGTACTCGTCGTTTCCGACCTCGCCGCGCGGCGGCTCCGCGAGCAGTTCGGTCAGGTCGGCCTCCCGCCGCCAGCGCAGCTCCACCGTCGGCCCCCACGGGCCCTCGGAGTGCTCGAACGGGCACCACAACACCTGCAACAGGTCCGCCCCGCCGGGGCGGGGCAGGTCGGGGACATCCTGCGCGCGCAGCTGCGCCAGCGCGACCATCGGGTTCGGTACGGGGTGCGCTCGCGGCACGTACCGGTGGCCGACGACCGGGCCGCCCCCGCGCGAGCCCCAGCCGGTGAAACCCGGGCCGACCAGGGTGGCGATCTCCCGGTGCAGCTCGACCTCGCCCTCGGCCAGGACGTGCGACTGCCTGCGCCCGCGCTCCGCCGCCCGCATCCGGTTCACCAGCTCGGCCGGGATCGGCACCTCCTCGTGCACCATGTGCGGCGTGGCGCAGGTGGGCCAGGGCTCGTCGGCCGGCCAGCGCAGCGGCCCGCCGACGTGGCTCCCGGCGGCCGTGACCGCCCACGGGCGGGGGTGCAGCCGGGTCGCCGTACGGCCGAGCTTCTCCAGCCCGGGGTAGCGGGCGAGCACGTCGGGCGGGAGGGGCGGGGTGATCATGGCGAGATCGTAGGCCGCCGACGGTCGCGCGGTCAGCCGGCGCCGACGACGTCGCAGGGGGTGTCACCACCGGCCCGCGACGCGCGCCACCCGCACGGCGGCGTCAGCGGTGCCGCCTGCCCAGCCGCCATCCCGCCGCGGTCCAGCACGTCCCCCAGAGCAGGAAGAACGGCGACCACAGCAACAGGTCCCACCACGCCAGGTCGCGGGCCAGGGCGGCGTGCCCGACCGGAGGCGGCCGGACACCGGTCAGCAGCAGCGCGTCACCGACCAGGCCGTGTCCCAGCGCCCCGACCGAACGGGCGATCATGAGGATGCCGAGCGTCCAGGTGACCGCCAGCAGCAGCCGGCGCGGCAGGGTGGCCCGCCACGGACGCAGGGTGGCCAGCGCGACCACGACGCCGACGACCGCGGCGGCGGCCAGCACCCAGTGGCTCGCCACGAACAGCGGATCACGGGCGAGGAGCCGTTCGCGCAGCTCCGGCGGGAGCGGGTCCTTGTCGGCCAGTGCGTTTGCCCCCAGCGCCTGCGCGAGCTTCATCGCCCCGTAGGCCGAGGCGCACGCCGCCGCGCCGTACGCGCCCACCCGCGCCCGGTCAGTGCGCGGCACGTCTCGTCACGACCACGTAGGACCGGATCATCGCCACGAGCAGCCCGATCATGACGAGCCCGAGGACCCCGTGGTACCACCGCCAGCCCACGCCGAGGCCCACGAACCCGTCCACCACCATGATCGTCGCGCCGGCCCCGACGGCCAACAGCATGCCCGCCAGCGCCAGCAGCATCAGGGGCCTCGGCACCCGGCGCCCCGGCGCCGTGACCGTGGCGAGGGCCAGGCAGGCGCCCGCCACCCCCGACGCGGTCGCCGACCACTGCGCGGTCGTCACGGCCATCACGTCGCGGGCGTACCGTTCGTGCTCGGAAGCCGGGACGACCGGGCCGCCCGGGAAGCCGAGCCGGGAGTCGAGGGCGAAGGCGGCCTTGCCCGCGGCGTACGCGAGGAAGAGCACCGCCACCGCGTAGGCCGGCCATCGCCGCGCACCAGGAGAAGCGTCCATGGCCTCGACGCTAGGTCCCACGGGCCGCACGCCGACTCCCGAGCGCGAGGGGACCGCCTCCCCCGCGGGAGGGAGCGCGGTGGGTCAGGCCGGGCACGGCCCGGGCCGGCGCCCGTTCACGGCCCGCACCTCGCACCGGCCGGAGGGCTACCGTCGAGACATGGACGATCATAATTCTGCGGCGGGTGCCGCCTGGGTGCCGGACGCGTGCACACTGCCGACGGCCGCGCGACCGCTGCGACTCGCCGAGTTCGACCGGTTCTTCCGCGAGGCGGTACGCGACGTCACGCGGCTCTCCGCGCGGCACCTGCGGTTGCGGCTCACGGACACGACGCAGGCGGAGCAGACGGCACGAGACCTGACGGCGCGCGAGTCGGCGTGCTGCTCGTTCTTCGCGTTCGACCTCTCCCGGACCGACCCGGATGCGCTGACGCTGGACATCCGGGTACCGGCGGCACACGTCGACGTGCTCGACGGCCTCGCCGACCGGGCGGCGACAGCGGCGGGCGGACGGTGACCGGGGCGGCCGGTCTGCCACGGCGGTGGTGACGGCAGGGCCGCGACAGCACGTGAGGGCGCGCCTCCACCGGTGATCATCGCGGCGTGGAGGCGCGCCCTGCCGACGGTGTCGGCCGTGGAGGGATCCCGTGCGATCCGCTCCAGTTGCCAATATTCCGCAGTTGCCACGACTTTGCAATAAGGCATACTGACCGGAAGAGCCTCCACTCGCGAAAGGGTCCCCATGGCCGTCTACAAGCTCCCCGACATGCCCTACGACTACGGGGCGCTCGAACCCGCCATGAGCGGTCAGATCCTGGAGCTGCACCACAGCAAGCACCACGCCGCGTACGTCAAGGGCAGCAACGACGCCCTCGACCAGCTCGCCGAGGCCCGTGACAAGGGCGACTACTCGGCGCTGGTCGGCCTGGAGAAGACCCTCGCCTTCAACCTCTCCGGGCACGTCCTGCACTCGATCTTCTGGAACAACCTCTCCCCGGAGGGCGGCGACCGGCCCGACGGCGAGTTGGCCGCCGCCATTCAGGACCACTTCGGCTCGTTCGACGGCTTCGCCGGGCAGCTCTCCGCCGCAACGAAGAGCGTGCAGGGCTCCGGGTGGGGCGTCCTGGCATGGGAGCCGCTGGCACAGCGCCTCATCGTCGAACAGGTCTACGACCACCACGGCAACGTCGGCCACGGCTCGACGCCGATTTTGGTCTTCGACGCCTGGGAACACGCCTACTACCTTCAGTACAAGAACGTGCGTCCGGACTACGTCGACCGCCTCTGGGACCTGGTCGACTGGGCCGACGTCGCCAGGCGCTTCGACGCCGCGCGCGCCGCCGGCAACCCGCTCACCGTGGCGCCCTGATGGCGGCCGACCCGGGGTCGGCCCTCAGCGGCGGGTCGCCTGCCCGATGACCAGGTGAGGCTCCGGCTGCCTTCGACCCATGACGGTGGCCCGCTCCATCCTGCTGTTCCTGCTCGCCGCGCTCGCCGAGATCGGCGGGGCCTGGCTCGTGTGGCAGGGCTGGCGCGAGAACCGGGGGCTGCTGTGGGTGGCCGCCGGGGTCATCGCCCTCGGGCTCTACGGCTTCGTCGCCACCTTCCAGCCCGACCCGAACTTCGGCCGCATCCTGGCCGCGTACGGCGGCGTCTTCGTCGCCGGCTCCCTCGCGTGGGGCATGGTCGTCGACAAGTTCCGCCCCGACCGCTACGACCTCGTCGGCGCGGCCCTCTGCCTGGTCGGGGTCGCCGTCATCATGTACGCCCCGCGCAGCGGCTGAACCACGCGGCGGTGTCGGACTCCGCCACTAGGCTGCGCGCCATGATCACAAGACCCACCGAGAAGTGGGGCCGCAGTGTGCGGGAGCAGCGGACCGCGATCGCGGCGGGCACCCTCACCGAGGCCGCCGCGTACGCGCTCCGCCTCTGGCCCGAACCCTTCATCACCGCCGTCGACACCGTTCTCGACGCCTACGAAGCGGACGTACGCTCGCTCTCCTCGCCGTCCGACGAGGAGGTCTTCGCCGCCGTGGAGCGGGTGGTCACCGCCCTCAACGCCGTCAACGACGAGCACGGCAGGATCGAGACGGGGGAACGCGAGGACCTGTGCGAGCACATCGACGTCGTGCTGACGGGCGCGGGCCAGGACGTCGAGGCGCTCACCGCCCGGCGCGGCGTCGAACGTCACGAACTCACCGACGAATGGCGCGACTGGTAGGGCCGCGCCGCCGGCCTTCGTCGGCGGCGGTGCAACAGACCGGCTGCGCGACGGCGACGGAAGCGGCCGTCACCCGACCTCGTCGGCCAGCACGACGGCTGTCGCGGGAACGTCGAGTTCACCGGCACCTTCCGGATGCACGACGCGATAGGCGTCCGGTAACCCGTCCGGCGGGAGGGTGCGCCAGCGCGCCCCCACCACCGTGGTCAGGTACCCGGCATGATCGCCCTCGACCAGTCGCACCCGCACGCCGGGGAGGTAACCGGCCGAGCCGGCGAGCGGTGGCATGACAGGGTCGCGCCAGGTGGGGCCGGGCAGCCGGTCCCGGACCAGCAACGCACCCGGCTGGAGATCGTCGGCGTTCCGCTCCACCCGGAATCCGGCGGACCCGAGAACCTGCGCCATCGCGGCGGCCATCGCCTCCCTGACGGCCCAGTGGTGTCGCATGGCGGGGTGGAACTCCGAGCCGTCGTGCCGGTACGCGCCCGCTTCCAGCGCCCGGACGGCCTTGTCGCGCAGGACATCGCCGACGACCCAGCCGACCCACACCCCGGGATCGTCCCCGCAGCCGTGGAAGACGGACGCGCCGCCGCCGGGGCCGTCCTGATGAGCGTCGCGAGGCAGCACGGACAGGCCGGCGGCGACCAGCTCGCCCCGGACGGCGTCGGCGAGGGCCTCGGACGCGACCGGTCGGGAGGCGTTCATGCTTCTCATGATCCACCCCCGGCTGGAAGTCGGACTCGCCGGCCGGCAGGTTCTGGTCGCGGCGGCAGGTCACCGGATACCTGGTTGCGTGCTCCCCGTGCCTGCGGCAGCCTCCATCGCATGATCGAGACGCACGTACTCAGCGAGGACGATTGGAGGACGTGGCGGGAACTGCGCCTCGCCGCGCTGGCGGAGGCGGCGTACGCGTTCGGCTCCCAGTTGGCGGACTGGCAGGGCAACGGCGACCGCGAGGAACGCTGGCGCGCCCGGTTGGCCATCCCCGGCTCCCGCAACATCCTGGTGACGCTCGACGGGCAGCCCGTCGGGATGGCCAGCGGGGTGCCGACCGGGAAGGACGGCGTCGTCGAGCTGATCTCGATGTACGTGGCGCCGGCGGGACGTGGCCGGGGCGTGGGCGACCACCTCGTGCGGGCGATCGAGCAGTGGGCGCGGCAGGTGGGCTCGGAGACGCTGCGGCTGGCCGTGGCGGCGGGCAACCGGAACGCCTGGGCGCTCTACCAGCGGCACGGCTTCCAGGACACGGGCGAGCTGGGTGACCTCATGCCCGACGGGGTGCGCCGGGAGCACATCCTGACCAAGAGCCTCGTCAGCTAGCGGCCGGGCATCGTCGCGGGCGATCGACGGCACCCGCCGGCCGCCCGCGCGGAGGTGGCGCGGTCACTACGCACGGCCATTCAGCCCGGCGGCGTCGGGCTGCCCGGTGCGCGCGGGCTCAGTACGGCTGGCCACACACCTTCCAGGCCCCGTCCTCCTTCACCAGCATGAACGTGTGCTGGTCGGTGAAGCCGCTGCCCAGCGTCAGGGCCATGTTCACCGTCGCCGACGTGCGGCCGTTGACGCTCGACACGTTGACGCCGTTGACCTTGTGACTGTGGATCCTTGGCTGCTGGGCGACGCCCTGGGCGAACGCCTCCCTCGTGTACCCGCCGCGCGTGTCGCCGCACAACAGCTCGTACGCCGCGTCCGGATCGCCGGCCTCCAGGTGGCTCACGAACGACTCGGCGGCCTGCCGCGCCGGGTCCGTCGCGCCCTTGGCCCCCTTGTACAGGAAGAAGCCTCCGATGCCGGCGCCGCCGCAGCACAGCACGACGACCACGCCGACGACGACCAACACGGTGCGCAGCGTGCGCCGCTTCGGCGGTTGGGGCACCTGGTACGGGTGAGCCATGGGTAGTGACGGTAGGGGATGCGAGAAGTCCTCGGACAGGTCCTCGCCGTGATCCCGACCATAGGGCCCGAACTCCACCGGATTCCGTCGTCGCGCAGCGGCAGGATGGCCGGGCGCAGCGGGCCGGAGCCGCGATTACCGAATGCTACGGTGACCGCATGATTGCGGTGCCCGAGTGGATGCGGCCGCCTCGCCCCGAGGGGTGGTACGCCGACGATCTTGACAAGCTCGCCGAAGCACCGCGCCACACCGAACTCATCGATGGAGCACTCGTCTTCATGATGTCTCCCCAGCGGGTCTGGCACGCCCGGATGGTCACCGCGCTGGTGAACAGCCTGACGGACCAGGCACCGCCGGGCATCGAGGTCGACAGGGAGATCACGATTCGGCTCGACAGGTGGAATCGTCCCGAGCCCGATCTCCTGGCCACGACGGCACCTTACGATCCGTCCCGAACCTTCTACACGCCTGAGGAGACTCTTCTGGTCGTGGAGGTTGTCTCTCCGGAGTCGGCCCACCGCGATCGGACGGTCAAGCTGCGCAAATACGCGGAAGCCGGCATCGCCAACTACTGGCGCATCGAGGAGGAGGGTGGATCACCGGTGGTCCACGCCTACGAACTCGACGGGCCCACTCGGTCGTACGTGCCGACCGCAATTCATCGACACGAGCTGCGCACCACGACGCCGTTCACGATCAAGCTCGATCTGGATGGGCTGGTGCCCGGCCGCAAGAGCTGAGCCGGGCGCCGACTCCGTCAGAGGTTGAAGCGGAACGTCACTACACGTTGAAGCGGAACTCCACGACGTCGCCGTCCTGCATGACGTACTCCTTGCCCTCGATCCGGACCTTGCCGGCGGCCTTGGCCGCCGCCATCGATCCGGCCGCGACCAGGTCGCCGAAGGAGACCACCTCGGCCTTGATGAAGCCGCGCTGGAAGTCGGAGTGGATGACCCCCGCGGCCTCCGGCGCGGTCGCGCCGACCGGGACGGTCCAGGCGCGCGCCTCCTTGGGGCCGGCGGTGAGGTACGTCTGGAGCCCGAGCGTGCGGAATCCGACGCGGACGAGCTGGTCCAGGCCCGGCTCGTTCTGCCCGATCGACTCCAGCAGCTCGCGGGCCTCCTCGTCGGGCAGGTCCACCAGCTCGGACTCGATCTTGGCGTCCATGAAGACCGCCTCGGCCGGCGCCACCAGGGCGCGCAGCTCGTCGAGGAACTCGGCGTTGCCCAGCTCGGCCTCGTCGACGTTGAAGACGTACAGGAAGGGCTTGGTGGTGAGCAGGTGCAGCTCGCGCAGGTGCTCCAGCTCGATGCCCGCGTCCTTGGCCCCCGCGTAGAGGGTGACGCCGGTGTCGAGCAGCTCGACGGCCTGCTTGGCGGCGGCGACGGCGGCGGCCCGGTCCTTGCGGAGCTTGGCCTCCTTCTCCAGCCGGGGCAGCGCCTTCTCGAGGGTCTGAAGGTCGGCGAGGATCAGCTCGGTGTTGATCGTCTCGATGTCGTCGGCCGGGGAGACCTTGCCGTCGACGTGCACCACGTTCGGGTCGGAGAAGGCCCGGACGACCTGGCAGATCGCCGAGGCGTCGCGGATGTTCGCCAGGAACGCGTTACCCCGGCCCTGCCCCTTGGAGGCGCCGCGCACCAGGCCGGCGATGTCGACGAACGACACCGGGGCGGGCAGCACCTTCTGGGAGCTGAAGATCTCGGCGAGCGTGTGCAGCCGCTCGTCCGGCAGCCCAACGACGCCGACGTTGGGCTCGATGGTGGCGAACGGGTAGTTCGCCGCGAGCACGTCGTTCTTGGTCAGCGCGTTGAACAGGGTGCTCTTGCCGACGTTGGGCAGGCCGACGATGCCGATGGTGAGACTCACGACGAGCCAGCTTACGCCGATGCCCCGCACCCCGATTCAGGCAGGCCGGTGCACCGGCCCCACGCCCGACCGATCTTGGTACGAGACTGCCCCTCCAGGGGCGCTCCCGTACCAAGATCGGCCGGAGGACCGGGCCGGCCCGGAGGGCCGGGTCGGGGTCGGGTGGGTCGGGTCAGGCGAGCAGGCGTGGCGGGATCGGGGTCTCCCGCACCGTGCCGTCCTCGGCGCGGCTGACCTCGTACGCCGAGGGGCCCTCGCGGTCGGCGACCGCCTCGACCAGGCGGGTGCCCCGGTAGAGCAGGCCGGTGCCGTCGTCGGTGCAGTGGGCGGTCGGCAGCGTGCCGTCGCCGACCAGCCGGTGCATCAGTGGACGGCGCTGCTCCTCGCTGTCGTAGTGCACACCGTTGCCGTAGGGCAGCCAGCCCAGCCCGTCGGTGAAGCCGCGCAGGGTGGTGCCGAAGCTGTCGGTGGCCCCACCGGCGTGCCAGCAGATCGAGCCGGCGGAGACGCCGCCGAGCACCACGCCGGCCTCCCAGCACTCGCGCAGGATCTCGCCGAGGCCGTGCACGCGCCAGACCGCGCAGAGGTTGGCGACGCTGCCGCCGCCCACCCAGATCACGTCCTGGGCGAGCAGGTGGGCGCGGACGTCGTCGACGTTCGGCATCGGGAACAGCGCCAGGTGCGTCATCCGGAACCGGCTGCCGGCGAACGCCTCGTAGACCCGGGCGAGCGTGGTCGGCTGGTCCCCCTCGGCCTGGTTGAGGAAGCAGATCCTCGGCTCCGGCCCGGCCTCGGCCAGCTCGGCGGCGAAATCGAAGACGGGGTTGACCCGTCGGGGTTCGCCCTCGTGGCGCGGCGCGTAGATGCCCATGCTGGTGGCGAGGATGGTCGGTTCGCTGGCGGGCACGGTCGTCCTTCCGTCGGGGTCGGCGAGGCCCATCCTGCCCGAGACCGCTCCCCTGCCGCTCAGCGCCCGCCACGCGGGCCCGCCCGGGACGGCCGCCGGCCCGGGGCTGCCGCCGTCGCCGCCAGGGTCCGCGCCGCCGGTCACCGCCCGCCGTCGGTGACCGCGCCCAGCAGCGTACGCAGCAGGTCGGCGAGGCGCCGCTGGTCGTCGGCGGGTAGCGCGTCGAGCAACCGCCGCTGGACGGCCAGCCCCGCCTCGGCGGCCTCCTCCACCAGTTCGAAACCGGCCGGGGTGAGCGTGACCTGGAGCCCGCGCCGGTCCGCCGGGTCGGGTGAGCGGCGGAGCAGCGCGGCGCGTTCCAGCCGGTCGAGCCGGCCGGTCATACCCCCGGAGGTGAGCATCAGCGAGGCGGTTAGCGCCTTCGGCGCCAGCGTGTAGGGGGCGCCGGCGCGGCGCAGGGCGGCGAGCACGTCGAACTCGCCCCGGCTGATCGACCAGCGGGCGTAGGTGCGCTCCTGCTCGTCGCCGACGAGCCGGGCCAGCCGGTAGATCCGGCCGAAGACCGCCATCGGCTCGGGGCGCATCCCGGGCCGCTCGCGCTGCCACTGCTCGACGATGCCGTCGACGTCGTCCCGCTCGGTCACCCCCGGATTGTGCCGCACCTCGCACTCCCGCTTTTACTCGCTACGAAGTAGCTTAGTGGCAAGATACTTAGCAACAAGAGTTAGCGAGGAACCGTGGACCGACGCCGGCTCGACATCCTGCTCACCGCCGCCGCGCCGACCGCGTGGGGCACGACGTACCTGGTCACCAGCGAACTGCTGCCGCCCGACCGGCCGCTCTGGTCCGGCGCGATCCGGGCCCTCCCCGCCGGCCTGCTGCTGCTCGCGCTGACCCGGCACCGCCCGCACGGCGCCTGGTGGTGGCGCGCGGCCGTGCTCGGCGCGCTGAACATCGGGGCGTTCTTCCCGCTGCTCTTCTTCGCCGCGTACCACCTGCCCGGCGGCGCCGCCGCGGTGCTCGGCGCCACCGGGCCGCTGCTGGTGGCGGGGCTGACGGTGCTCGTGCTCCACGAGCGGCCCCACCCCCGGGCGCTGGCCGCCGCGCTCGCGGCGCTCGCCGGGGTCACCCTGGTCGTGCTGCGACCCGGCGCGGGCCTCGACCCGACCGGCGTCGCCGCCGGGCTGACCGCCACCGCCGCGATGGGCGCGGGCCTGGTGCTGACCCGTCGCTGGGGCCGCCCGCCGGGCGTCGGCACGCTCACCGCCACCGGCTGGCAGCTCACCGCCGGCGGGCTGATGGTGGTGCCGGCGGCCCTGCTGGTCGAGAGGACGCCGCCCGTGCCCGACCCGCCGGCACTGGCCGGCTACGCGTGGCTGACGCTGGTCGGGACGGCGCTGGCGTACGCGCTGTGGTTCCGGGGCGCGGCCCGGCTGCCGGTCACCCAGGTCTCGCTGCTCGGCGCGCTCAGCCCGCTGACGGCCGCCGCGCTCGGCTGGGCCGTGCTCGGGCAGGCGATGACCGGCTGGCAGCTCGCCGGCTTCGCCGTGGCGGTCGGCGCCACCGTGGCCGGGCAGCTGCCGGTGCGCCGGCCCGGCCCGGTCAGTCAGTCGCGCGGCCCGGCGGGTCAGTCGCCCGCCCCGGTGGGTCAGTCGCCCGCCCCGGTGGGTCAGTCGCGCGGCCCGGCCTGGCGGGGAACCACTGCCTCGATCGGCAGGGCGCCGGGAGCCAGCTCCCCGGCGGCGGCCAGCGGCAGGGTGAAGCGGGCCTCGGCGGCGGGACCGGCCGCGTACGACTCGCGGAGCATCCAGCGCACCTCGTCGGCCGTCCAGCCCAGCCCGGCGCGGCCGGCGATCTCCCGGACCAGGCGCAGCGCCACCCGGGTGTCGTCGTCGTAGAACCGCATGCACCAGTGGTGCACCCACATGCCCAGCGCGCGCAGGCCGTCGGCGTCGAGCGACCGCACCAGCCGGCCGCAGGCGGTGTCACCGAACGCCCGCCCCGGGTCGCCGGCCCGGTCCCGTTCGATCGCGCCGACGGCGGCCGGGGCGACCGCGCGCATCCGGTCGTAGAAGCGCTGCACCACCACGCCGTCCAGCGGAGGGTGCCCGTCCCGTGTCGACGCCGCCCGCCGACCCGCCACGCTCGCCATCGCCGCACCCCTTCTTGAGTTGGTGGCCGGACGGTACCGGCCACAACCGACACTTTCGGCTCCGGACGTCCCGTTCACGCCCGCACGGCCAGGTCCGATTCCCGCGAGCCAGGGCCGTCGAGCAGGGGCATCATCGGTGACGTGGAGTTGGACTTCGAGCGGTGCTACCGGGCGGTCGACAGCCGCGACCAGCGGTTCGACGGCTGGTTCTACACCGGCGTCACGTCGACCGGGATCTACTGCCGGCCGTCCTGTCCGGCGATGACGCCGAAGCGGCAGAACGTCCGGTTCTTCCCCTCGGCCGCCGCCGCCCAGACGGCGGGGCTGCGCGCCTGCCGGCGCTGCCGGCCGGACGCCGCCCCGGGCTCCCCGCAGTGGGACGTACGGGCCGACGTCGTCGGTCGGGCCATGCGGCTGATCGCCGACGGGGTGGTGGACCGCGACGGCATCCCGGGGCTGGCCGCCCGGCTGGGCTACACCGAACGGCACCTGCACCGGATGCTGCGGGCCGAGATGGGCGCCGGCCCCCTGGCCCTGGCCCGGGCGCAGCGCGCGCAGACCGCCCGCACCCTGATCGAGACCACCGGGCTGGGCATGGCGGAGGTCGCGTTCGCCGCCGGGTTCGGCAGCGTGCGGCAGTTCAACGACACGGTCCGGGAGGTGTTCGGGGCGGCTCCGTCCGAGCTGCGCTCCGCCCGCCGCCAGCACCCCGTTCCGGGCGGGGCGGGCACGATCACGCTGCGGCTCGCGTACCGCCCGCCGCTGCACGCGGAGGCGCTGCTGGACTTCCTCGCGCTGCGCGCGCTGCCCGGCGTCGAGGAGGTGCGCGACGGGACGTACCGGCGGGGTCTGCGGTTGCCGCACGGCCCGGGCGAGGCGGCCCTGACCCCGGCGGACGGGCACGTGACGGCGACGCTGCGGCTGACGGACATGCGCGACCTCGCCCCCGCCGTGGCCCGCTGCCGGCGCCTGCTCGACCTCGACGCCGATCCGACCGCCGTCGACGGCACGCTCGCCGCCGACCCGGCACTGGCCGGGGTGGTCGCCGCCGAGCCGGGCATCCGGCTCCCCCGCTCGGTCGACGGCTTCGAGATGGCCGTGCGCGCGATCGTCGGCCAGCAGGTCTCCGTCCGCTCGGCCCGCACCACCCTCACCCGCCTCCTGACCCACCTGCGCCCAGCCGCCCCCACCCCCGCTGGCGTCGATCAAGAGGTCCGGGCGCCCGGGGAGCGCTCTCGGGAGCCCGAAGCTCTTGATCGACCAGCCGAGGGGGCGGGGAGCGCGGAGAGGGTGGGCCGGTTGCGGGGGTTTCCGGGCGCCGAGGAGGTGCTCGGGGCGCCGGACGAGGTGTTCGGGATGCCGGCGGGGCGGCGGGAGACGATTCGCGGGCTGGCCCGTGCCGTCGCCGACGGGTCGCTGGACCTGGCGCCCGGCGGGGACCGCGAGGAGAGTGTCCGGCGGCTGCTGGCGCTGCCCGGGATCGGGCCCTGGACCGCGGGCTACGTCGCCATGCGCGCCCTCGGCGACCCGGACGTCCTGCTCCCCACCGACCTCGCCGTACGGCGGGGCGCCGCCGCCCTCGGCCTCCCCGACGCCCCCACGACCCTCGACACGTACGCCGACCGCTGGCGCCCCTGGCGCTCGTACGCGGTGATCCGACTATGGAGAGCAGCATGAGCATGAACGACAGCACCGTCATCGACACCCCCGCCGGCCCGCTCAGCATCGTGGCCGGCCCGGACGGCGCGGTCCGGGCGGCGGGCTTCACCGGCGACCCGGAGAGCCTGCTCCCCCTGATGCACCCGGCCCTGCGGGCGCCGCTGCGGCACCGGGCCGACCTCGGCCCCGTCTCCGTCGCAGTGGCGTCCTACCTGGACGGCGAGCTGGCCGCCATCGACGCCGTGCCGGTGGAGCAGCACACGGGGGGCGCGTTCATGGCGCACGCCTGGCAGGTGCTGCGCGAGGTGAAACCGGGAGACCCGGTGACCTACACCGGTTTCGCCGGGCTGGCCGGCCGCCCCGCCGCCGTACGGGCCGCCGCGGCGGCCTGCGCCCGCAACGCCGCCGCCCTCTTCGTCCCCTGCCACCGGGTGCTGCGTACCGACGGGACGCTCGGCGGCTACCGCTGGGGGCTGGACGTGAAGAAGTGGCTTCTCGGGCACGAGCGGCCATGACGGGAAGCCGACACCTGCGCCGGCCCCGTTTGAGGCTACCGTCGGGTAGTGCCTGCGGAAGGTGACGGCGACCCGGCCTGCCCGGTCGATGCCGGCCGGCACCCGCTGCACAACCTCTGGCGACTGCGCCACTACCTGCGCCCGCACGCGGCCGAGTTCGGCTGGCTGCTGCTCGCCGGCCTCGCCGCCACCGGGGCGGGCATCGCCGTACCGCTGGTCGCGCAGCGGGTGGTGGACGGCCCGGTGGCCCGGCAGGACCCGGCCGGGCTGTTCCGGCTGGCCGGGCTGGCGCTGCTGCTCGGCCTGGTCGAGGCGCTGCTGATCTTCATCCGACGCTGGGTGCAGTCGTCGTCCTCGATGCGGATCGAGGCGGCCATCCGCGAGGACGTCTACGCCCACCTGCAACGGCTGCCGACCAGCTTCCACGACCGCTGGCAGTCCGGCCAACTGCTCTCCCGGGTCACCAGCGACCTGTCGGTGCTGCGCCGGTTCCTCTCCTTCGGCCTCTTCTTCCTGATCCTCAACCTCGTCACCTACCTGGCCGTGGTGACGCTGCTGATCCGGCTGCACCCCGCGCTGGGACTGCTGGTGGCGGGCAGCGCCGTGCCGCTGTTCCTGATCAGCCGGCGCTTCGCGCGGCACTACCACGCGGCCTCCCGGCGGATGCAGGACCAGCAGGGCGACGTGGCCACGCTGGTGGAGGAGACCGCGCAGGGGCTGCGCACGATGAAGGCGTACGGGCGGGGGCCGGAACTCGCCGCCCGTTTCGCCGCCGGCGCGCGGGCGCTGCACGACACCGGGGTCGGCAAGGGCCGGCTGCTGGCCCGCACCTCCGCCCTGCTCGACCTGGTGCCCAACCTGACGCTCGGCGTGGTGCTGGTCGCCGGCGCGGCGGCCGCCGCGGGCGGGGTGCTGACCATCGGCGAGCTGGTCGCCTTCGTCAGCCTCCAGCTGATGCTGATCTGGCCGGTGCAGTCGCTGGGCTGGATCATCGCCAACGGGCAGGAGGCCGCCACCGCCGCCGACCGGGTACGCGAGGTGCTGGACACCCCGCCGGCCATCGTGGACGCCCCGCACGCGCTCGCCCTGCGCCGCGCCGACGTACGCGGGCGGCTCCGCTTCGAGCGGGTCTCGTTCCGCTACCCGGGCACCGCCGCGCCGGTGCTGCGGGAGATCGACCTGACCGTCGAGCCGGGCGAGACCCTGGCCCTGGTCGGGGCGACCGGCTGCGGCAAGAGCACCCTGCTCTCCCTGGTGCCCCGGCTGCACGAGGTGACCGGCGGGCGGATCACGCTGGACGGGCACGACCTGCGCGACCTGCGGCTGTCCGCCCTGCGCCGGCTGGTCGGGGTCGCCTTCGAGGAGCCGACGCTGTTCTCCATGTCGGTGTGGGAGAACCTCACGCTCGGGCGGCCGGAGGCCGGCGAGGACGAGGTGCGCGCCGCGCTCGCCCTCGCCCAGGCCGACTTCGCGTACGAGCTGCCGTGGGGGTTGGCCACCCGGGTGGGCGAGCAGGGGCTGTCGCTCTCCGGCGGGCAGCGGCAACGGCTGGCGCTGGCCCGGGCGGTGCTCGGCCGCCCCGCGCTGCTCGTGCTGGACGACCCGCTGTCGGCCCTGGACGTGCACACCGAGGCGCTGGTCGAGACCGCGCTGAAGCGGGTGCTGCGCACCACCACCGCCCTGCTGGTCGTGCACCGGCCCTCCACGATCGCCCTCGCCGACCGGGTGGCGCTGCTGGAGGAGGGCCGGATCACGGCCGTCGGGCAGCACTCGGAACTGCTCGCCGGCGTGCCGGCGTACCGCGCGGTGCTCTCCGCCGAGCCCACCCCCGTGCCGCCCGGCGCCCGCGGCCTGGTGCGTTCGTGACCGGCGACGCCGCCCGGCGCACGAACGGGGCGGACCTCGCCCGGTGGCGCGGCGTCGCCACCGACCCGGACGCGGACCGCAGCCGCGCCGAGGACACCGACCCCGAGGCGGTGGCCCGGCTCCGCGCCCGCAGCCGGGTGCTGCTGCGTGACCTGCTGCGCCCGCACCGGCGCCGCCTCGCGCTGGCCGTCGCGCTGTTGCTCGGCCAGAACGCCGCCGCGATGGCCGGGCCCTACCTGGTGATGCTCGGCATCGACCGGGCGATCGCGCCGCTGCGGGCCGGCGAGCCCGGCCCGCTGGTGGTCGTCGCCGCCGGGTTCGCCGCCGCCACCGCCGTCGAGTACACCGCCCGCCGGGGCTTCCTCACCCTCTCCGCGCGGATCGGCCAGGCCGTCCTGCTCGACCTCCGCCAGCGGGTGTACGCGCACTTCCTGCGCCTGTCGGTGGCGTTCCACGAGCGGTACACCTCCGGCCGGATGGTCTCCCGGCTCACCAGCGACCTGGACTCGATCGGCGAACTGGTCGGCGGCGGCATCGACGGCCTGGTGCTGGCCGTGCTGTCGATCCTGTCGGTCGCCGGCATCCTGCTCTGGCTGGACGTGCCGCTGGCCGCGGTGACGCTGCTCGCGTTCCCGTTCCTGTTCTGGCTGAGCCGCTGGTTCGCGCGGGCCTCGGCGGACGCGTGGCGGCGCACCCGGGAGACGGTGGCGCTGGTCATCGTCCACTTCGTCGAGTCCATGCGCGGCATCCGGGCCGTGCAGGCGTTCCGCCGGGAACCGCGCAACCAGCAGATCTTCGGGGCGGTCAGCGACGACTACCGGCGGGCCAGCCGGGACGCGTTCCGGCTGATCGCGACGTACTCGCCGGGGATCAAGGTGATCGGCAACGTGACCGTGGCGGTGGTGCTCTGCTACGGCGGCTGGCGGGTGCTGGGCGGGGCGACCGGGATCGGGGTGCTGGCGGCGTTCCTGCTCTACCTGCGGCGGTTCTTCGAGCCGATGCAGGAACTGAGCCAGTTCTACAACTCGCTCCAGTCGGCCACGGCCGCGCTGGAGAAGCTCGCCGGGGTGCTCGACGAACGGCCGTCGGTGGCCGAACCGGCGCGGCCCGTGCCGCTGCCCGCCGGGCCGGGGCGCGGGGCGGTCGTCTTCCGGGCGGTCACCTTCGGCTACCGGCCGGACGCGCCGATCGTCGCGGGGCTGGACCTCGCCGTCCCGGCCGGCCAGACCGTGGCGCTGGTCGGCGCGACCGGCGCCGGCAAGTCGACCGTCGCCAAGCTGCTCGCCCGGTTCCACGACCCGTTCTCGGGCGCGGTCACCCTCGACGGGGTCGACCTGCGCGAGGTCGCCGACGCGGAGCTGCGGCGTGCCGTGGTGCTGGTGACCCAGGAGACCCACCTGTTCGGCGGCACGGTCGCGGAGAACATCCGGTTCGGCCGTCCCGGCGCGGACGACGCCGCGGTGGAGGCCGCCGCGCGGGAGATCGGCGCGCACGACTTCATCGCCGCCCTCCCCGACGGGTACGCCACCGAGGTGCAACGGCGCGGCGGCCGGCTCTCCGCCGGGCAGCGGCAACTGGTCGCCTTCGCCCGGGCGTTCCTGGCCGACCCGACGGTGCTGATCCTGGACGAGGCCACCTCGTCGCTGGACGTGCCCACCGAGCGGCTGGTGCAGCACGCCCTCGGCACCATCCTGGCCGACCGCACCGCGCTGGTGATCGCGCACCGGCTCTCCACCGTGGAGACGGCCGACCGGGTGCTGGTGCTCGACGCCGGGCGGATCGTCGAGGACGGCCCGCCCGCCCGGCTCGCCGTCGCCGGTGGCCGGTACGCCGCCCTGCACCGGCAGTGGCGCGACTCCCTGGTGTGAGACCCCGGTCGGTCGCGCCCGCCGGTCGACGGGCCCCCCGATGATCGTCGATGCCACTAGACTCACCGCGCCGAGCGGAGCGGTCCACCGGGTGGTCGTCCCGACGGCGGCGACGAGGGGGGTTGCGACGTGCGGTTCGGACGACGGGTGACGGTGGCCGGGATGGTCACCGCCTGTGCGCTGGGTGCGGCGGCGGTCGCCGGGATGCCGTTCGGCGACGCCGGCCGGACACCGGCCACGCTCACCGCCGGGGAGACCCCGGTGTCGCCGGGTGACGACGCCGCCCCGACGGGCGCGCCGGTCCGCGCCGACAGCGGGCTCGGCAGCCGCCCCCGAGGCGGCGCCACGCCCGGCGCGGCGGCGACCCTCCGGGCCCGGCCGGCCGCCGAGGTCGCCGCCGACAGCCCCGCCTCGGTCACCTACCTGCGCGACCGCTACCGGGTCGACGCCGACGAGGCGGCCCGGCGGCTCGCCCTCCAGGAGCTGTCCGCGCCGCTGGCCGCCCGGCTCGCCACGGAGTTCCCCGAAGCGTACGGCGGGATGTGGCTGGACCAGGCCGCCGGCGGCGTGCTGACCGTCGCCGCCACCGGCGTCGAGCCGGTCCGAGCGGCGCTGGCCGGCATGCCGGACGCGGCGCACGTCCGGGTGGTGCCGGTGCGTCGTCCGCTGCGGCAGCTCACCGAGGCGGCGACCCGGCTGTCCACCACGCTCGACGCCACGGCCGGCGCCGACGTCCTGGTGGACGAGCGGGCCAACGAGGTCGTCGTGCTGACCGGCGACCGGATCGCCGCCGACGACCCCCGGTTGGCCGGGGCGCTGCGCGCCGCCGGGGTGCCGGCCCGCGCGCAGGCCCGGATCGCCGAGACCGTGGTGCGGAAGGCCTGCGACCCGCGCTACTGCGCGCAGGCGCCGATGCGCGGCGGCATCCGGCTGGACGTGCCGCGCGACGACGACACCGTGGGCGGCTGCACGACGGGCTTCAACGTGGTCGCCGGGCTGCGCGACGCGTACGTGCTGACGGCGGGGCACTGTGTCGTCGGGGGGCGGCACCAGCTGGTGGACCGCACCTGGCACCAGTTCCTCGGCCCGAAGGTGCCGGTGACCGTCGAGTCGTCGAGGCCGGGGCTGGCCGAGAACGCCTACCCGTACGACTACGCGATCATGCCGTACCAGGCCGGCGCGACCGGGCTGTGGGCGTACCCGGCGGGGGCCACGCAGGTGCCCAGCCTGGTCAACTACTGGTGCGTGCCGGACAGCACCGGTTGCGCCACCCGGGGCAGCCGCGACGTGGCGATCACCGGGCACGTGCCGTGGAGCGCCATCCAGCCCGGCTGGGTGGTCTGCGCCACCGGAGCGGCGTACACCCCGAAGGCCGGCGAGCAGTACGTCGACTCGGGCGCGGGCGCCGGCTACGTGCCCGGCACCCGCTGCGGGGAGATCATCGGCAAGAGCAGCGGCGGCATCGACGTGCGCATCTGTGCCCGCCCGGGCGACAGCGGCGGCCCGCTCTTCACCGAGGCCGACGGCAAGGCGCTGGGCATCCTGTCGCACGGCGACCCGGGACAGGGCCCCTGCACCAACCCGAACGAGCGCAACTCCTACGCCCCGGTCTCCACGATCCTCGATCGGGCGAACGCCCGCACCTACGGGGGCCTGCGGCTCCGGCTGGCCACCCAGGGCCCGGTCCCCCCGCTGGCCCGGCCGGCCATCCGCTGACCCGTCGACCGGGCGCGTCGGAGGGCATCCGTCGCGGCACGCGGGTTATCCCGTGGTCCGGCCCCCGGCCGCTGCCTACCATCGACGGATGACCGACACGGAGAGGACGGCCCGCGCAGGCGTCCCCGAACGTCCGAGCCTGGACGGCATCGAGGAGACCTGGGCGCGCCGCTGGCAGGAGGACGGCACGTACGCGTTCGACCGCGCGAAGGCGACCGTTCGGGGGCGCAGCGCGGCGTCAGACGCGCCGAGCCCGAACGGTCGCAGCGGCGACGTGTACGCGATCGACACCCCGCCGCCGACCGTATCGGGCGAGCTGCACATGGGGCACGTCTTCTCGTACACGCACACCGACGTGGTGGCCCGGTTCCAGCGGATGCGCGGGCGGACGGTCTTCTACCCGATGGGCTGGGACGACAACGGCCTGCCCACCGAGCGCCGGGTGCAGAACGTGTACGGCGTGCGCTGCGATCCGGCGCTGCCGTACGACCCGGGCTGGCAGGCCCCCGAGGCGCCGGTGGGGGAGGCCGCCCGCAAGGATCCGACCCCGGTCTCCCGGCGCAACTTCATCGAGCTGTGCGAGCGGCTGACCGTCGCCGACGAGCAGGTCTTCGAGGCGCTCTGGCGGCGGCTCGGGCTCTCCGTGGACTGGTCGTTGACGTACACGACGATCGGCGCGGCGGCCCGGGCGGCCTCGCAGCGGGCATTCCTGCGGAACCTGGCCCGGGGCGAGGCGTACCAGGCGGAGGCGCCGACGCTCTGGGACGTCGGCTTCGCCACCGCCGTCGCCCAGGCGGAGCTGGAGGACCGGGAGCGGCCCGGGGCGTACCACCGGCTGCGGTTCACCGGGCCGGGCGGGCGGGAGGTGCTCATCGACACCACCCGACCGGAGCTGCTGCCGGCCTGCGTGGCGCTGGTCTGCCACCCCGACGACGAGCGGTACGCCGACCTGGTGGGCGGCACCGCGCGCACGCCGGTCTTCGGGGTGGACGTGCCGGTGCGGGCGCACCCGCTGGCGGACCCGGCCAAGGGCACGGGCATCGCGATGGTCTGCACCTTCGGCGACCTGACCGACGTGACCTGGTGGCGGGAGCTGCGGCTGGACACCCGCGTGGTGATCGGCCGGGACGGCCGGCTGCTGCCCGAGCCGCCGGCCGGCGTGCCGGCGCAGCCGTACGCGGCGCTGGCCGGGCAGACCGTCAACGGCGCCCGGCGGACGCTGGTGGAGCTGCTGGCCGACGCCGGCGACCTGGTCGGCGAGCCGCGACCCGTCACCCACCCGGTGAAGTTCTACGAGCGCGGCGACCGGCCGCTGGAGATCGTCTCGACCCGGCAGTGGTACCTGCGCAACGGCGGACGCGACGCGGGCCTGCGCGAGGAACTGCTGGCCCGGGGCGGGGAGCTGCGCTGGGTGCCGGAGCACATGCGGCACCGCTACGCGCACTGGGTGGGCGGCCTGACCGGCGACTGGCTGGTCAGCCGGCAACGCTTCTTCGGCGTGCCGGTGCCGGTGTGGTACCGGCTCGACGACGCTGGCGAGCCGGACTGGTCCCAGCCTCTCACGCCGGCGGAGTCCGCGCTGCCGATCGATCCGTCCACCGACGCCCCGCCGGGGTTCGAGGAGTCGCAGCGGGGCCGACCGGGGGGCTTCGTCGGCGATCCCGACGTGCTCGACACCTGGGCCACCTCGTCGCTGACCCCGCAGATCGTCGGCGGGTGGGAGACCGACCCGGACCTGTTCGCCCGGGTCTTCCCGATGGACCTGCGCCCGCAGGGGCAGGAGATCATCCGCACCTGGCTGTTCTCCACCGTGGTCCGCTCGCACCTGGAGCACGGGGTGCTGCCCTGGCGGGACACGGTGCTCTCCGGTTGGATCCTCGACCCCGACCGGAAGAAGATGTCCAAGTCCAAGGGGAACGTGGTCACCCCGATGGCGCTGCTGGAGCAGCACGGCTCCGACGCGGTGCGGTACTGGGCGGCCAACGGCAAGCCGGGCATGGATCTCGCCTTCGACCCGGCCCAGATCAAGGTCGGCCGGCGGCTGGCGACCAAGCTGCTGAACGCGTCGAAGTTCGCCCTCGGGCTGGGCGCCGCCGACGCGCTGCGGGCGCCGGCCACCGAGCCGCTGGACCGCGCCATGCTCGCCGAACTCTCCGGCGTGGTCGCCGCCGCGACGTCGGCGCTGGAGGCGTACGACCACACGGCGGCGTTGCAGGTCGCCGAGGGCTTCTTCTGGCGGTTCTGCGACGACTACATCGAGTTGGTGAAGGAGCGCGCCTACGGCTCCGGGCCGGGGGCGGACTCCGCCCGGGCGGCGCTGGCCACCGCGCTCTCGGTGCAGCTGCGGCTGTTCGCCCCGGTGCTGCCGTACGCGACCGAGGAGGTGTGGTCGTGGTGGCGGTACGGCTCGGTGCACCGCGCGACCTGGCCCACCACGTACGAGGTGGACCGGGCGATCCAGGGCGCCGGCGAACCGGAGCTGCTGCGGCTGGCCGCCGACGCGCTCAGCCAGGTGCGCCGGGCCAAGTCGGAGCGGAAACTGTCGATGAAGGCGGAGGTGCCGCTGGCCGAGGCGCTCGGCCCGGCGGCCCTGCTGGAACAGCTGACCGTGGTCGCCGACGACGTCCGGGCCGCCGGCCGGATCACGAAGCTGGACCTGCTGCCCGACCGCACCCCGGAACTCGTGATCGCCTGCGCGTTCTGACCGTGGCGCCCCGCCGCGCCCCCTACGGCGCGGCGGGGCTCACCAGCCGCGCAGCAGGCGCAGGCCGAGCAGGAAGGCGACGACGGCGGGGCCGACCAGCAGGGTGATCGCCTGGAGGCGGTACGGCATCCGGTGCCGGGTCAGCTCCACCGCGTTGCCCAGCACGATCACCCCCGCCAGCATCAGGAACGCGCCCCACATCGGGGCGGCGTCGACGTCGACCAGGTCGACGCGGGTCAGTTGCAGCGTCCCGCCGAGCAGCAGGGCGCCGGCCAACGCCAGCAGGGAGACCGTCCGGTGCAGCCCCCGGGCCAGCGGGTGGATCAGCCACCAGCGGTAGGTGCCGGCGACCGCCAGGCAGGGCAGGACGACCATCAGGGGCCAGCCCCGACCGAACACGCCGAACATCAGCAGCGCCCCGACGGCGAACACCAGCGCGCCGAGGCAGGCGACCACGTAGCCGGCGAAGGCCCGCCCGCCGCCCCTGGCCAGCAGCGGCCCCCCGGTGGCGGCGATCAGCGCGCCGGGGATCAGCACGAACCCCGCCCACCAGTGGAAGTGCCCGGTGGACTGCGCGGCCGTGGTGGTCGCCGCCGCCGCCAGCCCGGCCACCGCCAGGCTGACCATCCAGTGCCGGCCGGCACCCGGATAGGACTCCCGCGACATCACCAGCCCCGTCTCCGCGCTCACGCCGACAGCCTCGCCCAGCCGCCCGGCCCGGTCCATCCGGGCAGCCCTACCATCGCGAGGCCGGGCTGCCCGGATGGGCCGTCAGGTCAGGGCTCAGCTCGTCTCGCCGGCCACGCTGAAGGAGCGGAGCCGGTCGATGGCCAGCAGCGTGAAGCCCGCGCTGATCAACGCGGCCATCACCGCCGCCACCGGCACCGAGACGCCGGCCTCCAGCAGCCCGGTGGGGGCCATCCGGTCGGCGAGGGCGATCACGTACTGCTGGATGGAGAGCACCTTGGTGCCGCTGACGACGTTGCCGAGCAGCCCCTCCCAGATCAGCACGTAGACCAGGCCGAGCAGCACCGGCCGCCGGGTGAGCAGGCTGAGCGCCACGAACAGCGCCGAGTACGCCAGCGCACCGACCGCCGACGCGGCGGCGAGCGCCAGTCCGAGTCGTACGGAGTCGGCCAGCACGCCCGCCACGTAGATCGGCACGGCGACGGTGACCGCGGTGACGCCGGCCGCCACCGCCAGCTTGGGCAGCACGATCTGCCAGCGCGGCAGCGGCTTGGTCAGGATGTGCACGACGGTGCCGTCGTCGATCTCGGCGCCCAGCACGCCGGTGCCGACGATCAGGGCGACCACCGGGAGCACCACGGCCAGGCCGAGGCCGACCAGCACCGGCTCGCCCCACTCGCCCGGGTCCACCCCGAGCGCGCGGGAGAGCACGGCGAGCAGCACCAGCACCACGGGCAGCGGCAGCAGCAGGAGGAACCGGCGACGCCCGAACAGCCCCCGCACGGTGATCCAGGAAACGGTAGACATGGGTTCAGGCCTCCACGAGGTAGGAGAAGACGCTCTCCAGGGATTCGTCCTCGGGCACCAACTGCCGCACCCGGATGCCCTCCGCCAGGGCGATCTTCGGCAGGACGCGGGTGAACGCGCCGTAGTCGCCGGCCCGCACGGTCAACCCGGCGCGGCCCAGCTCCACCCCCGTCACCGACGCCTCCGCCATCAGCGCGACGGCGAGCGCCCGGTCGTCGGTGGAGTGCACGGCGAAGACGTGCGGCCGGTTGGTCATCAGCCGGCGGATCGTGCGGAAGTCGCCGGAGGCGGCCAGCCGGCCGGCGACCATCACCTGGACGGTGCCGGAGACCTGCTCGACCTCCTCCAGGATGTGCGAGCTGAACAGGATGGTGCGGCCGGCGTCGCCGAGGCGGTGCAGCAGCTCCATCATGTGCAGCCGCTGGCGCGGGTCCATCCCGTTGAACGGCTCGTCGAGCAGCAGCACCTGCGGCTCGTGCACGAGCGCCGCGGCCACCCGGGCGCGCTGCCGCATGCCCTTGGAGTACGTGCCGATCCGGCGGTCCTGCGCGCCCTCCATCTCCACCAGGGCGATCGCCCGGCGGGCCGCCTCCGCCGGGTCCGGCAGCCGGTGCAGCTTCGCGCTGGCCAGCACGAACTCGTACGCGGTGAGGAAGGTGTGCACCGCCTCGCGCTCGCTGACCAGGCCGAGCCGGCGGTAGACCTCGGGGTTGCGCCAGGTGGGCCGGCCGTCCAGGCTGACCGCCCCGCGGGACGGGGCCAGGAAGCCCGCCATCATGTGCAGCAGGGTGGTCTTGCCCGCGCCGTTCGGGCCGAGCAGCCCGGTGACGCCGGGGCCGAGGCTCATGCTGACGTCGTTGACGGCCACCACGTTGCCGTACCAGCGGGAGACGCCCGCGAGGTCGAGGGTGCTGGCGGCGGCGGTCGGTCTCCCCGCCGCCTGGTCGACGCTGATCGTGGTCATCGGGCGGCCACCTTCCGGTATCGCAGCATCAGCAGGGCGACGCAGCCGGTCACGAGCAGCACGGCGGCGACCGCGTAGACGGGGCCGAAGTCGCCGATCGGCACTCCGCCCTGGCCCTCGGGCACCAGCAG
The DNA here is from genome assembly GCF_049841695.1 of Micromonospora sp. DT178. Lineage (NCBI taxonomy): Bacteria > Bacillati > Actinomycetota > Actinomycetes > Micromonosporales > Micromonosporaceae > Micromonospora > Micromonospora sp. DT178. Next base: position 520,026 of record NZ_JBNCKV010000002.1, on the reverse strand, counting down.
GTCGCCGAGCGCCCAGGCGCCCACGCCGCCCACCAGCGTCGACGGCGAGGCGAGGAAGGCCAGCTCGTTGACCGTCTGGGAGGGCATGATCGACAGGGTGCCGACGATCGGGGTGGTCATCAGGAACACGGCCACGATCCCGCCGGCCGCGAACGCCCGCTTGCCGGTGAGGGAGGCGACCAACAGGCCGACCGAGGCGAAGACCACCGCCCAGAGCCCGGCGTAGAGCAGCCCGGGCAGCAGGTCCAGCAGCTCGTTCCAGACCCCGCGCATGCCCTCGCCGGTGGTGAAGGCGGCGCCCAGGAACATCACCAGCTGCGGCCCGCCGAGCAGCAGCCACAGCGCGGTGGCCAGCGCCAGCAGCTTGGCCAGCGGGTAGTCCGACCGCGGCAGCGGCCGGGAGAAGTAGAGCGGCAGCACCCCGCTGCGCAGGTCCCGCGAGACCAGCTCGGGGGCGACCACCGCGACGAAGAAGATGACCAGCCAGCTCATGTTGTCGGCGAACTGGGCGTACGTCAGCACCACCTCGCCGACCTGGCTGCGCACCGCGGCGAGCCCGGCCGCCACCACGGTGACGATCGCGACCACCAGCCAGGGGAAGATCTTGGCCTTCGGGCTGCGGCCCAGCCCGAACGCCGTCCGCAGGCCGTGCAGGTAGAGCGCGCCGAAGACGGCCCGGCGGCCCAGCCGGGGGCCGGTGTAGCGCTGGTAGCCGATGTCGTGGATGACGCCGGTCGGCTCAGGCATGGCTGGGCTCCCTCGTGGCGAAGAGTTCGGCCACCCGGTGCCGGCGCTGGTCCAGCCGGTGCAGCGGCAGGTCCAGCTCGGCGACCGCGCCGAGGATCAGGTCGTAGGTGGCGTCGTCGGCGAGCTCGACGAGCAGCAGCCGGCCGTCCCGGCGTACCGGCAGGTCGAGCGCGGCCAGCCGGGCGGCCAACTCGTCGGTGCCCTCGCTGACCTCGACGGCGAGCACGTCGGTGGCCGAGGTCATGGCGGAGATGTGGTCGGCGCGCAGCAGCCGCCCGCCGTCGATGGCGACCAGGGTGTCGCAGATCCGCTCGACCTCGCCCAGCAGGTGCGAGCAGACCAGCACGGAGATGCCGAACTCGGTGCCGATGCGGTGCACCAGCGCCAGCATGGCGTCGCGGCCGGCCGGGTCGAGCCCGTTGGTCGGCTCGTCGAGCAGCAGCAGGTCGGGGTCGTGCACCAGCGCCTGGGCGAGCTTGACCCGCTGCTTCATGCCGGTGGAGTAGCCGCCGACCGGGCGGTAGCGCTCCTCGTAGAGCCCGACGTGCCGCAGCGCCTCGGAGGCCCGTTCCCGGGCGACCGTACGCGGCAGGCCGCTGACCCGGCCGAGGTGGGTGACCAGCTCGGCGGCGGAGAGGTCCGGCGGCAGGGCGTCGTGCTCGGGCATGTAGCCGACCCGGGCGCGGACCTGGGCGGAGTCGGTGGTCGGGTCGAGGCCGAGCACCCGGACCCGGCCGCTGGTCGGGGCGAGAAGGCCGAGCAGGATCTTGATCAGGGTGGACTTGCCGGCGCCGTTCGCGCCGACCAATCCGATGATCCCCGGCTCGACCGCGACGGTCAGGTCGGCCAGCGCGGTGACCCCACCCCCGTACGTCTTGGTCAGCGACTCGGTCGCGATGAGTGTCACGTCGTACAGCGTAGGAGGCGACGACCGCCCTGGGCAGCGGCTCGCCCCCGGGCGCTTCCCTGATCCTGGCGGTCCGCGTCCCCTAGGGTCCCCGGCGGGCGACGGCGGCCCCCGGCGTTGGCGGGCGCGGGCCCGGCACCGCCGGGACGCTTCGACGTCCCCACGCCGCACGGGGCAGACAGGCGCGGCTCGGACGGAGACACTGTCCCCATGGGCACCCGACTGTTCCGCGCGCCGCTGACGTGGGTGGTGGTGGTCGTCCTCGCCGCCGGCTCCGCGCTCGGCCTCTACTGGTTCCAGCCGTGGAAGCTGGTGACCGACGCCGAGGTCGACGAGGCGCTCTCGAGCGTGGCGGCCACGCCAGCGCCGACGGGTTCCGCCACGGGCGCGGCGCCGGCTCCCGCCGGGCCGGTCCTCGTCGGGCAGGGCGACTTCGTGACCCACGAGCACGACACGTCGGGCAGTGCGCGGATCGTCCGCGCCCCCGACGGGCGGCACCGGCTCGAACTGGTCGGTCTGGCCACCTCCAACGGCCCGGACCTGCGGGTCTGGCTCACCGACCAGCCGGTGCGCAACGGCACCGCCGGCTGGCGGGTCTTCGACGACGGCCGGTGGGTCGAGCTGGGCCGGCTCAAGGGCAACCGGGGCGACCAGGGCTACGACATCCCGGCCGACGTCGACCTGACCGGCCTGACCAGCGTCTCCATCTGGTGCAAGCGGTTCGCCGTCTCCTTCGGGGCCGCACCCCTGGCCGCGCCCCGCTGACCCACCGGCCCCCCTACCGGCGTGCGCGGGGTGGAGTGGCGCTCTCGACCGATCGCCGGCCGGCTGAGAAACTGTGTGCCGGTCAGTGTCGTTTGGGGGATGGATGAGCAACAGCTGGGTGCTGCCCGACGAGGTGCTCCGGGACGCGCCGGCGTACACGCCGCGCCCCGGCGAGCTGGCTGACCTGGAGCTGCTGCTGATCGGGGCGTACGCCCCGCTGGCCGGCTTCATGACCCGCGCCGACCTGGTCTCGGTGAGTCGGCGGGGCCGGCTCGCCGACGGCTCGCCGTGGCCGGTGCCGGTGACCCTCCAGGTGCCGACGGCGCTCGCCCAGGGTCTCGACCCGCGCGACGAGGCGCGCCGCACCCTGGTGCTCACCGACGGGGAGGGCGCGCCGGTCGCGGCGCTGGAGGTCGCCGACGCGTGGCAGGTCCGCGACGGGGTGGCGGGCGTCGGGGGCACGGTCCGCCGGCTCGGCGACGGCGGCCACGGCCCGTTCCAGCGGCTGCGCCGCACCCCGGAGGAGGTACGCCCGCTGCTGCCGTCCGGTCGGGTGCTCGGGGTGATCGCCGACCGCCCGCTGCACCGGCCGCAGCTCGCCCAGATCGCCCACGCGGTCCGCACGCTCGGCGCCCACCTGCTGGTGATGATCCCGGTCGGCGAGGACGGCCTCGGCGGGTTGCCGCCGGAGGCGCTCGTGCGCAGCGTCTTCGCCGCGCGCGACCGGATGCCGCCGGCCACGCTGGTCGCCGTGCCGCTGTCCCGCCGGCGCGACGAGATCAGCGACGCGCTGCTGCGGGCCCGGGTGTCGGCGGCGTACGGCGTCACGCACCTGCTCTCCACCGGCGAGATGCTCTCCGGCGCCGGCCTGCGGGTGCTGGTGCCGCGCGAGCTGGCCTACGACAACCGCGACGGGCAGTGGCGCTGGCGGGAGGACATCCCGCCGCGCAACCGGCGCCTGGCGCTGACCCAGCCGGAGATCGACGACCTGCTGGACCGGGGCTTCCCGCTGCCCGAGTGGCACACCCCGCCGGCGGTGGCGAAGGAGCTGGCCCGGGCCCGGCCGCCGCGGCGGCACCGGGGCCTGGTGGTCTTCCTGACCGGGCTCTCGGGCTCCGGCAAGTCGACGATCGCCCGGGGTCTGGCCGACGTGCTGCGCGAGCAGGGCGACCGGAGCATCACGCTGCTCGACGGCGACGTGGTGCGCCGCGAGCTCTCCGCCGGGCTGGGCTTCAGCAAGGCCGACCGGGACCTCAACGTCCGGCGGATCGGCTGGGTGGCGGCGGAGATCGCCCGGCACCACGGTGTGGGCATCTGCTGCCCGATCGCCCCGTACGCCCAGGCTCGGGCGACCGCCCGGGAGATGGCGCTGGCCGCTGGTGCGGGCTTCGTGCTGGTGCACGTGGCGACCCCGCTGGAGGTCTGCGAGCAGCGCGACCGCAAGGGCCTCTACGCCCGGGCGCGGGCCGGCCTGCTCACCGGGATGACCGGCATCGACGACCCCTACGAGGTGCCGACCGACGCAGACCTGGTGGTCGACACCAGCGAACTGACGATCGACGAGGCGGTCGAGGCCGTCCTGCACCACCTGAACGAGACGGGCTGGGTGGAACCCCGGCTCCAGTCGATCTGATCGGGCCCTCCGCCTACCGGCGGTCCCCTCCTTCGCGCTAGTGTTCATCTTTGTTCGAACACGTTCGACCGCGTGACGGTACGCGGCTGGCACGGAGGTACCCGCGGATGCTCGCTCAGCAACGGCAGGCGGCCATCCTCGACCGGGTCCGCGCCACCGGGGGCGTGCGGGTCACCGAGCTGGCCGCCGAGTACGGCGTCTCGGACATGACCATCCGCCGCGACCTGGAGGCGCTGCACGAACGCGGCCTGCTGGCCAAGGTGCACGGCGGCGCCACGGCGGCCGGCCCCGGCTCGACCGACGAACCGGGCTTCCGGGCCAAGTCGGTGCGGCAACTGGCGGAGAAGGCGGCCATCGCCGGCCGCGCCGCCGAGCTGGTCCGGCCCGGGGCGGCGGTCGCCCTCTCCGCCGGCACCACCACCGCCGAGCTGGCCCGTCGACTGGTCGACGTGCCGGGCCTGACCGTGGTCACCAACTCGCTGCCGGTGGCCGAGATCCTGCACGCCGGCGGCCGGTCCGACCAGACCGTGGTGCTCACCGGCGGGGTGCGTACGCCGTCGGACGCGCTGGTCGGGCCACTGGCCGTCGCCGCCATCCGGTCGCTGCACCTGGACCTGCTCTTCCTCGGCGTGCACGGGATCACCGAGCGGGCGGGGTTCACCACCCCGAACCTGATGGAGGCGGAGACCGACCGCGCCCTGGTGGCCGCCGCCGACCGGCTGGTCGTGCTCGCCGACCACACCAAGTGGGGCACCGTCGGCATCTCCTCGATCGTTGAGCTTTCCGCCGCCCACGTGCTGGTCACCGACGACCGGCTGTCCCCCGACGCGCGGCGGGCGCTCGACGACCGGGTGGGCGAACTGGTGGTCGTGCCCCCCGCCACGGGCGCGGGACGGACGGCCACGACGACAGATGAGGGGATGGCGAGGTGAAGCGCACCGCGATCGCGCTGGCCGACGGCCGGGAGCTGATCTACTTCGACGAACGGGACGACGCCGTCCGGGACCAGCCGGACCGGCGCGAGCTGCCCCCGCCACCGCCCGCGTCGCAGCTGCGCCTGGACCCGCTGACTGACGAGTGGGTGGCCGTCGCCGTGCACCGGCAGACGCGCACCTTCCTCCCGCCGGCCGACCAGTGCCCGCTCTGCCCCAGCACCGACGGCCGGCAGAGCGAGATCCCGGCGCCCGACTACGACGTCGCCGTCTTCGAGAACCGGTTCCCCTCGCTCAGCGGCCGGGTGGCCGAGGAACCCGCCGAGATCACCCCGTTCACCCCGGTCCGGCCCGGCCTGGGCCGCTGCGAGGTGGTCTGCTTCACCGACGACCACAACGCGTCCTTCGGGTCCCTCCCGCCGCACCGGGTGCGCACCGTCCTCGACGCGCTCGCCGACCGCACGTCGGCGCTCGCGGAGCTGCCCGGGGTGGAGCAGGTGTTCTGCTTCGAGAACCGGGGCGTGGAGATCGGTGTCACCCTGCACCACCCGCACGGCCAGATCTACGCGTACCCCTTCGTGACCCCGCGGACCCGGGCGCTGCTGGCCGCCGCCCGCCGGCACGCGGAGGGCACCGGCGGGCGCAACCTCTACGCCGACGTGCTCGCCGCCGAGCGGGCCACCGGCGACCGGGTGGTCGCCGCCAACGAACACTGGACGGCGTACGTCCCGGCGGCAGCCCGCTGGCCGTTCGAGGTGCACGTGGCCCCGCACCGGCCGGCGCCGGACATCCCCGCGCTCGACGACGCCGAGCGGGACGCCTTCGGGCCGCTCTACCTGGACCTGCTGCGCCGCTTCGACGGGCTGTTCGACGTGCCGATGCCCTACATCGCCGCCTGGCACCAGGCGCCGGTACGCGTCGACCGCGAGCTGGGCCACCTGCACCTGCAGCTGTTCAGCATTCGGCGCGCGAAGGACAAGCTGAAGTACCTGGCGGGCTCGGAGTCCGCGATGGGCGTCTTCATCAACGACATCGCCCCCGAGCGCGCCGCCGAACTCCTCCGCGCCCGGTAGGGAAAAGGGCGCCCTGGCTGACCGGCCATGACGCGGGCGGGTGGAGACAAGGCGGGTGGAGACAGGGCGCGGGGGGCCCGGGACAGGGCCCCCCGCAGGGAAGGGACGGCTGGCTGCGCGCGACAGCCGGGAAGGCTGGCTGATCGGCACGCTTGCCGCGAGGCGACCGCGGTCAACCTTCCTGGACGCGACTGGCATCTCGTCCACCCAGGTCAACGAGGCGCGCCGAGGTAGGTGACGCAACCGGCGTGTCCCCGGCCGACACGCCGCCACCTGCGGAGAACCGAGCGGATCTTGGCAGGAAACGGCCCCCGGAAGGGCACTCCGGTACCAAGATCCGAAACGCGCGACGGCCGCACCGCGGCCGACGACGGCGAGCGGGGAGCGGGGAACGGGGAGCGAGCGGGGAGCGAGCGGCGGAACGGCAGGAGCCCGCCGGCGGGTGCCGGCGGGCTCCTGTGCGACGCGGCGGCGCTGCGTGCCGCCCCGGTGGACGATGATCAGGCGGAGAGCCTGCGCGCCAGGTTCTCGTCGAGCGCGTTCATGAACTCGTCGGTGGTCAGCCACGGGGCGTCCCGCGAGATGAGCAGCGAGAGGTCCTTGGTCATCTGGCCGCCCTCGACGGTGTCGACGATGACCTGCTCCAGGGTGTTGGCGAACTCGGTGACCGCCGGGGTGCCGTCCAGCTTGCCCCGGTGGGCCAGGCCCCGGGTCCAGGCGTAGATCGACGCGATCGGGTTGGTCGAGGTCTTCTCGCCCTTCTGCCACTGCCGGTAGTGCCGGGTGACCGTGCCGTGCGCGGCCTCGGCCTCGACCGTACGGCCGTCCGGGGAGAGCAGCACCGAGGTCATCAGGCCCAGCGAGCCGAAGCCCTGCGCGACGGTGTCGGACTGCACGTCACCGTCGTAGTTCTTGCAGGCCCAGACGTAGCCGCCCTCCCACTTGAGCGCGGCGGCGACCATGTCGTCGATGAGCCGGTGCTCGTAGGTGATGCCAGCGGCGTCGAACTCGGCCTTGAACTCGTTCTCGAACACCTCGGCGAAGATGTCCTTGAACCGGCCGTCGTACGCCTTGAGGATGGTGTTCTTGGTGGACAGGTAGACCGGGTAGTTGCGGTCCAGGCCGTACCGGAACGAGGCGCGGGCGAAGTCCCGGATCGACTCGTCGTAGTTGTACATGCCCATGGCGATGCCGCCGCCGGAGAAGTTGGCGACCTCCATCTCCATCGGGGCGCCGCCGTCGGCCGGGGTGTAGGTGACGGTCACCTTGCCCGGGCCCGGGACGACGAAGTCGGTGGCCTTGTACTGGTCACCGTGGGCGTGCCGGCCGATGATGATCGGCTTGGTCCAGCCGGGGACCAGCCGCGGCACGTTGGACATGATGATCGGCTCGCGGAAGACGACGCCGCCGAGGATGTTGCGGATCGTGCCGTTCGGCGACCGCCACATCTTCTTCAGGCCGAACTCCTCCACCCGGGCCTCGTCCGGGGTGATGGTCGCGCACTTGACGCCGACGCCGTGCTCCTTGATGGCGTTGGCGGCATCGACGGTGACCTGGTCGTCGGTCTCGTCGCGGTGCTGGATCGACAGGTCGTAGTAGTGCAGGTCGACGTCGAGGTAGGGCAGGATCAGCTGCTCCCGGATCTGCTTCCAGATGATCCGGGTCATCTCGTCGCCGTCGAGCTCAACGACCGGGTTGTTTACCTTGATCTTCGCCATCGGCCGGCGCTCCTCTCGGGGGACTCGTGCTCAAGCAGTACGAGCGTACTGGAAACTGATCGGCAGTCCCCAGCCGGCCTCGGTCGGGCCGGAACAAGACGACGTGCACGGCGTACTGGGCCGCTGGCATGATCACCGGATGCCGTCTAGCCGCATCCTCGGGTCTATCACGGTCACCGCGCTCACCGACGGCGAGGGGCCGTTCTTCCAGCCCCGCGCCGAGGCGTTCCCCGACGCCGGGCCGGAGCACTGGCGCGCGGCCGACCGGCGGGACCCGGGCGCGGTGACCGCCGACGGGCGGTGGTGGCTGCCGTTCCGCAGCTTCGCCATCCGCGCCGGGGACGGGCCGGCGACCCTGGTCGACGCCGGGATCGGCCCGGCCGGCTCCCCCGCCGCGAGCTGGGCGCCGGTGCCCGGCCGGTTGCCGGCCGAACTCGCCGCCGCCGGCATCGCGCCGGCCGACGTGCGCACGGTGGTGCTCACCCACCTGCACAGCGACCACGTCGGCTGGGCGGTCACCGGCTCGCCGGGCACGCCGTACTTCCCCAACGCCGACTACGTGCTCCAGCGGGCCGAGCTGGCCGCCGTGGGGCACCTCAACCCGGGGCTGTCGGCCGGCCTAGTCGCGCCGTTGCGCGCCGCCGGCCAGCTCCGGGTGGTCGACGGCGCGGAGAGGCTCGATCCGACCGTACGGCTGCTGCCGACGCCGGGACACACGCCCGGGCACCAGTCGGTGCTGCTGGAGGTCGACGACGAGCGGCTGCTGCTCACCGGCGATCTGCTGGTGCACGCCGTGCAACTGGTCGACCCCGAGCTGGCGTACGCCCACGAGGAGGACGCCGCCGCGGCGCGTGCCTCGCGGGTGGGGCTGCTGCGCGACCTGGCCGCGCGCGGTTCCACGGTGCTCGCCACCCCGCACCTGGGCGAGGCGTTCGTGACGCTGTAGCCGGACACGACGCGAGGGGGCCCGCCGGCGACCCGGCGTGCCCCCTCGACGGGTGGATCACATGCTGGCGACGTCGCCCTGCTTGGCGCGGACGGCCTCGGCGGCCTCCTTCAGGCTGGCCAGCTCGTCGGCGTCCAGGTCGGTCTCGACGACCCGCTTGACGCCCTCGGCGCCGATCGCGGCCTCGACACCCAGGTAGACGCCGGAGATGCCGTACTCGCCGTCGACCCAGGCGCAGACCGGCATGACCTCGCCGGAGTCCTCCGCCACGGCCTTGGCCATCCGGGCGGCGGCGGCCGACGGCGCGTAGTACGCCGAACCGGTCTTGAGCAGCGCGACCACCTCGGCGCCGCCGTTGCGGGTCTTGACGACCAGCTCCTCGATCTGCTCCGCCGGCATGGCCTCACGCAGCGGCTTGCCGTCGACGGTGCTCTGCGACGGCACCGGCACCATCGTGTCGCCGTGCGAGCCGAGGGTCAGCGTCTTGACCGACCTCACCGGTACGCCCAGCGCCTCGGCCACGAAGTTGGTGAACCGGGCGGTGTCCAGCATGCCGGCCTGGCCGAGCACCCGGTTCTTCGGGAACTGGGTGGCGAGCTGGGCCAGCGCGGTCATCTCGTCGAGCGGGTTGGACACGACAATGACGACGGCGTTCGGGGCGTACTTGGCGACGTTCTCGGAGACCTGGCGGACGATCTTGGCGTTCGTCTCCAGCAGGTCCATCCGGCTCATGCCCGGCTTGCGCGGCAGGCCGGCGGTGATCACCACGACGTCCGAGCCCTCGATCGCCTCGTAGCCCTCGCCGTTCGGGCCGGTGGTCGCGCCGACCACCTTGGTCTCGAAGCCCTCGATGGCGCGCGACTGGTTGAGGTCCAGGGCGAGACCCGCGGGCTTGCCCTCCACGATGTCGGTGATCACGACGGTGTCGAAGACGTCGTACTCGGCCAGGCGCTGCGCGGTGGTGGAGCCGTAGAAGCCGGCCCCGACGACAGTGACCTTCTTACCCATGGTCGTCCCACTCCCTGCTACCAGTCGGTTTTCCGGACCGTATCAGTCATCCTGGCACCGAACAGGCCAGGGGCGGCGGCCATCGCCGGGATGGGGCGAACGTCACCGCCGTCCGGCTCCGGGCGGGGCCCGGCGGGCGCTCAGTCGCGCTCGGCCCGCTCCACGACGTTGGTCAGCAGCATCGCGCGGGTCATCGGGCCGACTCCGCCCGGCATGGGCACCAGCTTGCCGGCCACCTCCGCCGCGTCCGGGGCGACATCACCGGTGTAGCGGCCCTTGCCGTCCGGGCCGATGACCCGGGTGATGCCGACGTCGACCACGACCGCGCCGGGCGTGAGCATGTCGGCGGTGAGCAGGCCCGGCACGCCGGCGGCCACGATGACGATGTCGGCGGCCCGGGTGTGCGAGGCCAGGTCGAGGGTGCCGGTGTGGCAGAGGGTCACGGTGGCGTTCTCGCTGCGCCGGGTGAGCAGCAGACCGAGCGGACGGCCGACGGTGTTGCCGCGACCGACCACGGCGACCTTGGCGCCGCGCAGCGGCACGTCGTGCCGGCGGAGCAGCTCGACGATGCCGCGCGGGGTGCAGGGCAGCGGGGCGTCGTAGCCCAGGACGAGCCGGCCGAGGTTGACCGGGTGCAGGCCGTCGGCGTCCTTGTCGGGGTCGATCAGCTCCAGCACCCGCTGGGTGTCGAGGTGGCCCGGCAGCGGCAGCTGGACGATGTAGCCGTGGCACGCCGGGTCGGCGTTCAGCTCGGCGAGCACGCCGTCGACCTGTTCCTGGGTCGCGTCGGCCGGCAGTTCCCGACGGATCGAGGCGATCCCCACCTCGGCGCAGTCGCGGTGCTTGCCGTTGACGTACGCCTGGGAGCCGGGGTCCGCACCCACCAGGACGGTGCCGAGCCCGGGGGTGATGCCGCGTTCCGCCAGTGCCTTGACCCGTGTCCGCAGCTCGTCCTTGATCTCGGCCGCGGTCGCCTTGCCGTCCAGAAGCGTCGCCGTCACGCCCAGATCGTCTCACGGTCGACGGCCGGCGATCCGACGACCTGCGCCAAGCCCGCAATGTGACCACGAAGGGTGACGTGCCCTTAATCACTCTGAGTGACGCATCGGCCGTCGAAACCCCGCCCGGATCCGGACGTCCGGGCGATCCGAGGGGCGGGCCGACACGGTCGGGCCGGGACGGCGCAGCGGGGCGGAGCGGTCGCGACGGACGCCGGCCGCGTCGAGAGTTACCGCAGTTCCACGCCGCATTCGCGGGCCGCACGGCATTAGCAGACCCGGCTCGACACGACAAGGCCCCGGCGGTGACTCCGTTACCGGTTCGCAACCCGTCCGTTGCCGATCGCCGGCCGGCGACCTACCGTTGCCCAACGTTGCGCAGCGTAAACCCAGCGCCGGGCCTGACTGCGCAGCGTGAGGAGATGAGGAGGCTACATGCGTGTTCGTAGGCTCGCTGCCTGGACCGCCCTCCCGCTCGCGGTGACCCTGGGCCTGGTGGCCTGCGGCTCGGGCGGCGACGGTGGATCCGGCGAGAGCAACCCCGACGCGGCCGTGCGGATCGAGATCGCCGAGCCGCAGCACCTGGTGCCGACCAACACCAACGAGACGAGCGGCTCGCAGGTGCTCGCCGCCCTGTTCAGCCCGCTGGTCGACTACGACGAGGCCAACAAGCCCTACGAGGTGGCGGCCGAGTCGGTGACGTCCGAGGACAACACGACCTGGACGGTCAAGCTGAAGGACGGCTACACCTTCCACAACGGCGAGAAGGTCACCGCCGACAACTACGTCGACGCCTGGAACTACGGCGCCTACGCCCCGAACGGCCAGAACTCCAGCTACTTCTTCGAGAAGATCGCCGGCTACGAGGACGTGCAGGGCGAGACCCCGAAGGCCAAGACGCTCAGCGGGCTGAAGAAGGTCGACGACCTGACCTTCACCGTCACGCTGTCCCAGCCGTACAGCGAGTTCAAGACCATGCTCGGCTACACCGCCTTCTACCCGATGCCGAAGGCCGCGTTCTCCGCGCCCGGCGTGCTGGCCGAGGGGTACGAGCAGGCGCCGGTCGGTCAGGGCCCGTTCAAGATGAAGGGCACCTGGCAGCACGACGCCAAGGTGGAGGTCGAGAAGTACGACGCCTTCCCCGGCGAGAAGCCGAAGGTGGCCGGCGTCGAGTTCCGGATCTACCAGCAGCCGACCGCCGCGTACGCGGACGTGCTCTCGGACAACCTGGACGTCATCAAGACCGTCCCGACCGAGAACCTCTCGACGGCCGGCACCGACCTCGGTGACCGGTTCAAGCAGAGCTCCGCCTCGTCGCTCCAGGTGCTGGCCTTCCCGACGTTCCAGAAGGAGTTCAGCAACCCGGACGTGCGCAAGGCCATCTCGATGGCGATCGACCGGGACGAGATCACCAAGTCGATCTTCAAGGACTCGCAGCAGCCGGCCCGCTCGTTCGTCTCGCCGGTCGTCGCGGGCTACCGCGACAACACCATCGGCGAGGCCGGCGAGTTCGACCCGGCCAAGGCCAAGAGCCTGTACCAGGCCGCGGGCGGCCCGGCGAGGATCGAGCTGTCCTACAACGGCGACGGCGGCCACAAGGACTGGATCGACGCGACCTGCAACCAGCTCAAGACCAACCTGGGCGTGGACTGCGTGGGCACCGCCGAGCCGAAGTTCGCGGACCTGCTGACCAAGGTGAAGGCCAAGCAGCCGGTCGGCCTGTTCCGGATGGGCTGGGTCATGGACTACCCGTCCATGGAGAACTACCTGGGCCCGCTGTACAGCAGCAACGGCTCGTCGAACTACTACGGCTACAGCAACCCCGAGTTCGACAAGCTGGTCGCCGAGGGCACCAGCGCCGCGAACGAGGAAGAGGCGATCAAGAAGTACCAGGCGGCCGAGGACCTGCTCGCGGAGGACCTGCCGGTGATCCCGCTGCGGTACGGCCAGAACAACTTCGGCCACTCCACCAAGGTGACGAACGTGGAGATGGATCTCTTCGACCGGATCGACCTGTTGAAGATCGAGGCCGTCAAGTAACACCACGCGGCTTGACGGGTCGGGCCATCGGCGGACGGTGGCCCGACCCGGCATCCTCTTCGCCCTTTTTCAGAGAGACTGCCAAGTATGTTCCGCTTCGTTCTGCGGCGTCTGCTCCAGATGGTCCTCGCGTTCTTCGGGACCACGCTGATCGTCTACGCGCTGATGTTCGCCGGCCAGGGCGACCCCATCCAGGCGCTGGCCGGCGAACGCCCGGTCACGGCCGCGCAGCGGGCATACCTGACGGAGAAGTTCCACCTCGACCGGACCGGGGTCGGCGGCTTCTTCTACCGGTACTTCGACTACCTCAAGAACCTGCTCCAGGGTGACCTCGGGCAGTCCCTCACCGGACGCTCGATCGGCGACATCCTGGCCGCCGCCTGGCCGGTCACGGTCAAGCTGGCGCTGATCGCCATGGCGGTCACCATTCTCTTCGGCGTCACCGCGGGCGTGCTCGCCGGCATCCGGCGGGCCAGCATCTTCGACAACTCGACCCTACTGCTGACCCTGCTGGTGCTCGGCATCCCGACGATCGTGCTCGCGCCGCTGGCGCAGTACCTCCTCGGCGTCAAGTGGCAGCTCTTCCCGGCCACCGCCGGCGCCGACCCGGACCTGTACGCGCTGCTGCTGCCGGGCATCGTGCTCGGCTCGCTCTCGCTGGCCACCGCGCTGCGGCTGACCCGGACGTCCGTGGCCGAGAACCTGCGCGCCGACTACGTCCGCACCGCCCGGTCGAAGGGCCTCGTCAAACGCCGGATCGTCAGCGTCCACGTGCTGCGCAACTCGCTCATCCCGGTGGTCACCTTCCTGGGCGTCGAGCTGGGCAACCTGATGAGCGGCGCGATCATCACCGAGGGCGTGTTCAACATCCCCGGCGTCGGCTTCAACCTCTTCCGCGGCATCCGCACCGAGGACGGCCCCCTGGTGGTGGGCATCGTCAGCGTGCTCGTCGTGGTCTACCTCGTCTCCAACCTGGTGGTGGACGTCCTGTACGCCGTACTCGACCCGAGGATCCGCTATGAGTGAGCGCAGCGAACGAATCGGCAGCGCAGTGTTTCGCGGCTCGGCGCGCCCCGGAGCGCAGCGAGGGGAAGCGCCGACAGCGCGCAGCGAGGTGCGGGCATGAGTGACTTCGAGACCGTCGCCGCGAGCGAAAACCAGGCCGCGCGGCGGGGGCCGTCGGGTGAGCCCGGCGCCCCGAACCAGGTCGGCGTACCGCAGAAGCCCCGCAGCCTGGCCGGCGACGCCTGGCGCGACCTGCGCCGCAAGCCGATCTTCTGGGTCAGCCTCGCCCTGGTGGTGCTGGTCGCCGCCATGGCCGCCGTGCCCGGGCTGTTCACCGCCAACGACCCGCGCGACTGCGTGCTGGCCCGCCAGCACGCCGGCCCGTCCGGCGGGGCGATCTTCGGGTACGACTTCCAGGGCTGCGACACGTACGCCCGGGCGGTGTACGGCGCCCGCGCGTCGCTGCTGGTCGGCGCGCTCTCCGCGCTGCTCACCGGCCTGATCGCGCTCGCCGTGGGGATGCTGGCCGGCTACTTCGGCCGCTGGGTCGACGCGGTGCTCTCCCGGGTGATCGACATCGTCCTCGGCATCCCGCTCCTGCTCGCCGCGATCGTGCTGCTCAAGCGGGTCAACAGCGACAGCTCGGCGGTCCGGATCGGCGCGGTCATCTTCGTGCTGGCGATCCTCGGCTGGACCACCGCCGCCCGCGTCGTCCGCTCCTCGGTGATCACCGCCAAGGAGCAGGACTACGTCGCGGCGGCCCGGATGCTGGGCGCCGGCGACGGCCGGATCATGCTGCGGCACATCCTGCCCAACGCGCTCGCCCCGGCGATCGTGGTGCTGACCATCGCCCTCGGCTCGTTCATCGCCGCCGAGGCGACGCTGAGCTTCCTCGGCATCGGGCTGAAGGCGCCGACCATCTCCTGGGGCATCGACATCGACGCCGGCCGGGTGCACATGCGGGAGTCGGCAACCCCCCTGCTGGTCCCCTCGGTCTTCCTCGCGCTGACCGTGCTGGCGTTCATCATGCTCGGCGACGCGATCCGCGACGCCTTCGACCCGAAGCTGCGCTGACCCCACCCACCCGTCACGAGCGAAAGGCAGGACCGTGAGCCAGTCCGCCGTCCGACCCACGCCGGCCTCCCCGACGCCCGAGGGCGGGCACCTGCTGGACGTACGGGACCTGCACGTCGAGTTCCGCACCGGCGAGGGCGTGGCCAAGGTGATCAACGGGGTCTCGTACCACCTGGATCCCGGAGAGACGCTCGCCGTGCTCGGCGAATCGGGCTCCGGCAAGTCGGTCACCGCCCAGGCGATCATGGGCATCCTCGACACTCCCCCGGCCGTGATCCGCTCCGGCGAGGTCCGCTACCAGGGGCGGGACCTGCTGAAGCTGCCGGAGGAGCAGCGCCGGCAGGTGCGCGGCAAGGAGATCGCGATGATCTTCCAGGACGCCCTCTCCGCGCTGAACCCGGTCTTCCCGGTGGGCTGGCAGATCGGCGAGACGCTGCGCCAGCGCGAGGGCATGTCCAAGGCGGATGCCCGCGCCCGGGTCGTCGAGCTGATGGACCTGGTGCGGATTCCCGGCGCCGCCGGCCGCATCGGCGACTATCCGCACCAGTTCTCCGGCGGCATGCGGCAGCGCGTCATGATCGCGATGGCGCTGGCCATGGACCCGAAGGTGCTGATCGCCGACGAGCCGACCACGGCCCTGGACGTCACCGTGCAGGCCCAGATCATGGACCTGCTGGCCGACCTGCGCCGCGACCTCGACATGGCGATGATCCTGATCACGCACGACCTCGGCGTGGTCGCCGACGTCGCGGACCGGATCGCCGTCATGTACGCCGGCCGGATCGTCGAACACGCCGACGTCCGCTCGCTGTACCGGGCGCCGGCCCACCCGTACACCAAGGGGCTGCTGGAGTCGATCCCGCGGCTGGACGTACGGGGTCAGGAGCTCTCCACGATCAAGGGGCTGCCGCCCAACCTGATGCGGATCCCGTCCGGCTGCCCCTTCCACCCCCGGTGCCCGTACGTGCAGCAGGTCTGCGTCGACGTGGTGCCGCACGACCTGGTCCTGGGCGACGGCCGGACCAGCGCGTGCCACTTCGCCCAGGAGGTCCGTGATGACAGCGCCCGCTAGCCCGACCAAGGTGCGCGGCGAGACGATCCTCGCCGTCGACAACGTGGTCAAGCACTTCCCGATCCGCCGGGGCGTGCTCTTCCAGAAGCAGGTCGGCGCCGTCAAGGCCGTCGACGGGGTCAGCTTCGAGCTGCGCCGCGGCGAGACCCTCGGGGTGGTCGGCGAGTCGGGCTGCGGCAAGTCGACGCTGGCCCGGCTGCTGATGCGGCTGGAGACGCCGACCGCGGGCCGGGCCACCCTGGAGGGCAGGGACCTGTTCTCCGCCTCCGGTGCCGAGCTGCGCCGGCTGCGGCGCAACATGCAGATGGTGATGCAGGACCCGTACACCTCGCTGAACCCGCGGATGACGGTGGGCGACATCATCGGCGAGCCGTTCGAGATCCACCCGGACGCCGCGCCGAAGGGCAGCCGGCGGACCCGGGTACGGGAGCTGCTCGACGTGGTCGGCCTGAACCCGGAGCACATCAACCGGTACCCGCACCAGTTCTCCGGTGGCCAGCGCCAGCGCATCGGCATCGCCCGCGCGCTCGCCCTGCGGCCCGAGATCATCGTCTGCGACGAGCCGGTCAGCGCCCTGGACGTGTCGATCCAGGCCCAGGTGATCAACCTGCTGGAGAAGCTCCAGGACGAGTTCGGCCTGTCGTACGTCTTCATCGCGCACGACCTGTCGGTGGTTCGGCACATCTCCGACCGGGTCGCGGTCATGTACCTCGGCAAGATCGTGGAGATCGGTACCGAGGACGAGATCTACGAGCGCGCCACCCATCCGTACACCCAGGCGCTGCTCTCGGCCGTGCCGGTGCCGGACCCGGAGGCCCGCGACCGGCGCACCATGATCCGGCTCACCGGCGACGTGCCGAGCCCGGCCGACCCGCCGAGCGGCTGCCACTTCCGCACCCGTTGCTGGAAGGCCCAGGAGGTCTGCGCCACCCAGGAGCCCTACGCGGTCCTCCGCGCGGCGGACCCGCACCCCTCGGCCTGCCACTTCGCCGAACTCCGCCCCACCCCCTGACCCCCTCCGCCCTTCCCGCGGGGCGGGTGGAAGGAGAGGGCTGGGGTCAGTGGAAGAAGTGGCGGGTGGCCGTCAGGTACATGGTGATGCCGGCCTCCTTGCAGGCGGCGATCACTTCCTCGTCCCGGATCGAGCCGCCCGGCTGCACGATCGCGCGGACGCCGGCGTCGATGAGGATCTTCGGGCCGTCGGCGAACGGGAAGAACGCGTCCGAGGCGCAGACCGAACCACGTGCCCGGTCCGCCCCGGCGCGGGCGACCGCGAGCTGCGCCGAGTCGACCCGGTTGACCTGGCCCATCCCGACGCCGACGGTCGCGCCGTCCTTGGCCAGCAGGATCGCGTTGCTCTTCACCGCGCGCACCGCCCGCCAGGCGAAGGCCAGGTCACGCAGGGTCGCCTCGTCGGCGGCCGCACCGGTGGCGAGCCGCCAGTTGGCCGGGTCGTCGCCCTCGGCGTCGATCCGGTCGGCCATCTGGACCAGTACGCCGCCGGTGACCTGCCGCCACTCCGCCGGCAGCGGGTCGAAGGCCGGCGCGTGCAGCAGCCGGATGTTCTTCTTGCCCTGGAGGATCTCCACCGCGCCCTCGTCGAACCCGGGTGCCACCAGCACCTCGGTGAAGATCTCCGAGACCTGCCGGGCCAGCTCGACCGAGACCGGCCGGTTGACCGCGATCACCCCGCCGTACGCGGACACCGGGTCGCAGGCGTGCGCCTTGCGGTGCGCCTCGGCCACGTCGGCGCCGACCGCGATGCCGCACGGGTTGGCGTGCTTGATGATCGCCACCGCCGGCTGCCCGGCGAAGTCGTTGGCCGCCCGCCACGCCGCGTCGGCGTCGACGTAGTTGTTGTAGGACATCTCCTTGCCGTGCAGCTGCTCGGCCTGGGCGAGCCCGGCCGGGCTGGACGGGTCGACGTAGAGCGCCGCCGGCTGGTGCGGGTTCTCGCCGTAGCGCAGCACCGCCGAGCGGCGCAGCGACAGCCCGGCGAAGTCCGGCCAGCCGTCCTCCTCGGGCGCGAGCGTGGCGGCGCACCACTCGGCCACCGCCACGTCGTACTCGGCGATGACGGCGAAGGCGCGGGCGGCCAGCACGCGCCGCTGGGCCAGCGTGAAGCCGCCCTCGCCGAGCGCGGCGAGCAGCGCCGGGTACGCGGCCGGGTCGGTCACCACGGCGACCGAGGCGTGGTTCTTGGCGGCCGCCCGGACCATCGCCGGACCGCCGATGTCGATCTGCTCCACGCACTCCTCGACGCCGGCGCCGGAGGCGACCGTGGCCTGGAACGGGTAGAGATTGGACACCAGCAGGTCGATCCCCGCGATGCCGTGCTCGTCGAGCTGGGCGACGTGGGAGTCCTTGCGCAGGTCGGCGAGGAGCCCGCCGTGCACCTTCGGGTGCAACGTCTTGACCCGCCCGTCGAGGATCTCCGGGAAGCCGGTCACCGTCTCCACCGGGGTCACCGGCACCCCCGCGCCGGCGATGGCCGAGGCCGTGCTGCCGGTCGAGACGATCTCCACCCCGGCCGTGTGCAGCGCCCGGGCCAGCTCGACCAGGCCGGTCTTGTCGTAGACGCTGACCAGCGCCCGCCTGATCGGGCGGCGTTCGTCCTCAGTGGAACTCACGGGACCGTGACCTTTCTTCCGGTGATCGTCCAACCTTCACGGACCAGGCGGCCCACCTGCTCGACGAGCTGGCGCCGCTCGGCTTCCTTGATGCGCTCGGTGAGCGTCTCGACGTCGTCGTCGTCGTGCACCGGCACGGCGACCTGCGCGACGATCGGGCCGGTGTCCATACCGGCGTCGACGAAGAAGAGCGTGGCCCCGGTGACCTTCACGCCGTAGGCGAGGGCGTCGCGCGGGCCGTGGATGCCGGGGAACGCCGGCAGCAGGGTGTTGTGCGTGTTCAGGTAGCGGTCGCCGAAGGCGGCCAGGAAGTGCGGGCCGACCAGCTTGAGGAAACCGGCGGAGACGACCAGGTCGGGCCGGTGCTCGGCGACGCGGGCGGTCAGCACGGCGTCCCAGTCCTCGCGGGTGGGGTGGTCGGCGACCCGCTCGACGAAGGTCGGCACGCCGGCCGCGGCGGCCCGGTCCAGACCCGCGATGCCGTCCCGGTCGGCGCCGACGGCCACCACCCGGGCCCCGTACGCCGGATCGACGCTCGCATCGAGCAGGGCCTGGAGGTTGCTCCCGGAGCCGGAGACGAGGACGACGATGCGGGCGACGGACGCGGGCTCGGTCACCGGGCCACCCTATCGGGCGTGCCGGCCGGTCCATCCGCTGGGCATTGCGACATTCACCGACGACGTGAATGGTCCGGACCAGGTACGCTGCCGGTCGCTCGGGCCCGGCGCGCGTCCGGCCCGCACCCGTCAGTGATCCGACGCCCCGCGGGGGTGTCGAGTGGAATGAGGAGTACGCCGAGATGCAGCCCGGATACCAGCCGCAGCAGCCGCAGGTCAACAACAACATGACGATGTCGATCGTCGCCATCTTCCTCTTCTGGCCGCTGGCCATCCCGGCGATCATGAACGCCTCCAAGGTGAACCCGCTGCTCCAGCAGGGTGACTACGCCGGGGCCCAGGCCGCCGCCGCCGAGTCGAAGAAGTGGTCCAAGTGGGCGCTCATCGTCGGCATCAGCTGGTACGTGATCGTGCTGGTGTGCTGCCTGCTCGGTGGGCTCGCCGGTGTGATGGGCGGCAGCACCTCCACCAGCAGCTACTGACAGATCGGACGAGGAGTCGCATGCAGCCCGGTTACCCCGGACAGGATCCGTACGGCCAGCAGCCGCACCAGGATCCGACCGCGCCGCACCACGACCCGTACGCCCCGCCGCCGGCGGCGCCGTACGGTCAGCAGCCCGTCTCCGGGCAGCCGCAGGACCCGTACGCCGCGCCGCAGGACCCGTACGGCCAGCAGAACCCGTACGGCCAGCAGGACCCCTACGGCCAGCCGCCGACCTCGGGCCAGCCCTACGGGCAGCCGCCCACCTCCGGCCAGCCCTACGGGCAGCCGGCGCCGGGTCAGCCGTACGGGCAGCAGCCGTACCAGGACCCGTACGGCCAGCAGGCGTACCCGCAGCCGCCCATGTACCCCAACGCGGGGTTCGCCGCGAAGGGGCCGGGGCAGCAGCAGAACACCCTCGGTCTGGTGTCCATGATCCTCGGCATCGCCTCGATCCCGCTGGTCTGCTGCTACCTCGGCATCCCGCTGGGCATCGGTGCGCTGGTGACCGGGTGGATGGGCAAGCAGAAGGCCGCCCAGGGGCTGGCCGACAACAACGGTCAGGCCCTCGCCGGCCTGATCTGCGGCGCCATCGGCGTCGTGCTCGGCCTGCTCCAGGTCATCCTGCTGGGCTTCAGCTTCACGCTGCCCAACCAGCCCTGACCGCCATGCGACAGGGGCGTCCCGGCTCGTCCGGGGCGCCCCTTCGGCGTCTGACGGCCCTCAGCGGGGCGCGCGGGAGAGCACCCGGGTCGCGGCGGCGCCGATCAGCGCCCCGACCGTGACGACCGCGGTCGCCACCGCCGCCACCTGCCAGGCGACGGGCCCCACCTGGGCCAGCCGGCCGCCGCCCAGCGATCCGGCGGAGGCGGCCGCGGCGGCGCCCAGCAGCAGACCGGCCACCGGACCGGCGAGCGCCGCCGCCCCGAGCAGCGGCCCCCAGCGCAGCGGCGCCCGGTCGTCGGCGGCGAGCCGGAGCAGCCGGCGGGCCAGCAGCCAACCCGCGGCCATCCCGGCGAGGACCGGCACCGCGAGCAGCCCGGCGCCGAGCCCGTCGACCGGCCCGCGCGGCAGCCCGGCCAGCAGCGGTACGGCCGGCAGCGCCCCCACGGAGACCTCGCTGGTGCGTACCGCCGTGTCGGTGCCGACGGCGAAACCCGGGCCGAGCAGGTAGCTGACCGACCAGACCGTCGCGTTGGGCGCGTAGGCGAGACTGACCAGCGTGATCCCGGCCTGGCCGGCGACCCCGGTGCGGTAGGCCCCGATCAGGTCGGCGGCGTCCCCGCCCCCGGTGGCCACGGCGAGCCCCGCCGCACCGGCCCCCGCGCCGAACAGCAGCAGCCCGGCGACGAGCCCGGTGCGGATCCCGTCGCGCAGCGACTCCGGGGACCGCGCGGCGAGCAGCCCGGCCACGCGCGTGGTCCGGACCGAGCCCACCAGGGCCGCGAGCGTGCCGAGCACCACCAGGGTGAGGCCGGCGCGGACCGGTGACGCGCCGACCAGCACCGCGCCGAGCACCCCGAGCAGCGCGTACGCGACGCCGACCGCGCCGGCGGCGAGGAGTGCCTGCCGGGGTGAGCGGCCGCCCCGCGCGCCGATGGCCCGGCTGGCGTGCACGCCCGCCCGGGTCAGCCGCCAGACCACCAGCGCGGTCAACGCCAGCGGGGCCAGCCCGAGCGGGCCGGCGGCGGTGTCCAGCGGCACGCCGTGCCCGAGCAGCCAGCCGGCCAGCCCGGCGCGCAGCGCGCCCGGCACGGAGGCGGCACCCTCGCTGAGCTGGAACAGCCAGAGCACGACCACGACCGGCAGCCAGGAGGTGAGCGCCGCCCACCCGGCGGCGACCCCGGCGGCGACGACGAGCGGGGCGCGGCTGCGGCGCGGCTCGCCGGCGCGCGGTGCGGGCACCCGCCGGCTCGGCCCGACGGGCGCGGCCGGCCGGGCGCCGGGGCCGACGTCGGCGCCGGGACGGCTGGGCTGATCAGGGGTGACGGAGGACATCGCGTCTACTCTGGCATGCCGGGCCGGCGGTGGCAGTCCGATACCGCCCCGCAGCGGCGACGAGTTCCGTGATCCACCATCTCCGGCCCCCGATCCGGTCTAGCCTCGGGCGCAGGGACGCGACTGTAGGGTCGCGGCACCGACGTCCGGAGGAGAGCCGTGAACACTCCGTATCCGCCGCCCCCGCCCGCACCGTCCGCGGCCGGTAGCGACCGCACGGTCCTCTGGGGCGTGCTCGGCATCATCCTCGGCCTGCTCTGCTGCGGCATCCTGGGGATCGTCTTCGGTTACCTGTCGATCCGGGACGCCAAGCGCTTCGGCCAGTCGCCCGTGCTCGGCTACCTGGCGATCGCGTTCGGCGTGCTCAACATCATCGGCAGCGGCATCCTCTGGGCCGGCGGCAACTACCCGCTCTACAACGACTGAGGCCGCCCGCGCCACGACGACCGGAGGGCCGACCGCGAACGGTCGGCCCTCCGGTCGTACGTCGGTCTGGCTCAGCCCGCGGACATGATCTCCCGCATGAGCTTGGCGGTCTCGGTCGGGGTCTTGCCGACCTTGACGCCGACCGCCTCCAGCGCGTTCTTCTTGGCGTCGGCGGTGCCCGCCGAGCCGGAGATGATCGCACCGGCGTGCCCCATGGTCTTGCCGGGCGGCGCGGTGAAGCCGGCGATGTAGCCGACCACCGGCTTGGTCACGTTCGCCTTGATGAACTCGGCGGCCCGCTCCTCGGCGTCGCCGCCGATCTCACCGATCATGACGATCGCGTCGGTGTCCGGGTCGGCCTCGAACGCGGCGAGCGCGTCGATGTGGGTGGTGCCGATGATCGGGTCACCGCCGATGCCGACGCAGGTCGAGAAGCCGATGTCACGCAGCTCGTACATCATCTGGTAGGTCAGCGTGCCGCTCTTGCTGACCAGGCCGATGCGGCCGGTGCCGGTGATGTCGGCCGGGATGATGCCGGCGTTGGAGGCGCCCGGCGAGGCGATGCCCGGGCAGTTCGGACCGATGATCCGGGTCCGCTCCCCCTTGGCCACGTTGTACGCCCAGAACGCGGCGGTGTCGTGCACCGGCACGCCCTCGGTGATCACCACGGCCAGGTCGATCCCGGCGTCGATCGCCTCGACGACCGCGCCCTTGGTGAACTGCGGCGGCACGAAGATGACGGTCACGTCCGCACCGGTCTGCGCCATCGCGTCCGCGACGCTGGCGAAGACCGGCAGCTCGGTGCCGTCGAAGTCGACCGTCTGGCCCGCCTTGCGCGGGTTGACGCCGCCGACGACGTTGGTGCCCGCGGCGAGCATCCGCCGGGTGTGCTTGGAACCCTCGGAACCGGTCATCCCCTGGACGATGACCTTCGAGTCCTTGGTCAGCCAGATAGCCATTGTCAGACCCCCGCAGCCGCCAGCTCGGCGGCCCGCTCGGCCGCGCCATCCATCGTGTCGACCCGCTGGACCAGCGGGTTGTTCGCGCCGTCGAGGATCGCCCGGCCGGCCTCGGCGTTGTTGCCGTCGAGGCGGACGACCAGCGGCTTGGTGACCTGCTCGCCGCGCTGCTCGAGCAGGGCCAGCGCCTGCACGATGCCGTTGGCGACCTCGTCGCAGGCGGTGATGCCGCCGAAGACGTTGACGAAGACGCTCTTCACCGACGGGTCGGAGAGGACGATCTCCAGTCCGTTCGCCATGACGGCGGCGCTCGCGCCACCGCCGATGTCGAGGAAGTTGGCCGGCTTGACGCCGCCGTGCCGCTCACCGGCGTACGCGACCACGTCGAGGGTCGACATGACCAGGCCGGCGCCGTTGCCGATGATCCCGACCTCGCCGTCGAGCTTGACGTAGTTGAGGTCCTTCTCCTTGGCGGCCTGCTCCAGCGGGTCCACCGCGGCCTGGTCGACCAGCGCCTCGTGGTCCGGGTGCCGGAACGCGGCGTTCTCGTCGAGGGTGATCTTGGCGTCGAGCAGCAGCAGCTTGCCGTCGCCGGTCTTGGCCAGCGGGTTCACCTCGACCAGCGTGGCGTCCTCGGCGACGAAGGCCTTCCACAGCCCCACGGCGGCCTCGACGACCTGGTCGGCGACCTCGGCCGGGAAGTTCGCGGCGGCGACGATCTCGCGCGCCTTCGCCTCGTCGACGCCGGTGTTGGCGTCGATCGGGGCCTTGACGACCTTCTCCGGGGTCTCGGCGGCCACCTGCTCGATGTCCATGCCGCCGGCGACGCTGGCGATGCAGAGGAAGGTGCGGTTCGCCCGGTCGAGCAGGTAGGAGAAGTAGTACTCCTCGGCCACGTCCGCGGTCACCGTGATCATGACCTTGTGGACGGTGTGGCCCTTGATGTCCATGCCGAGGATGTCGGTGGCGCGGGCCACCGTCTCCTCGGCGCCCTCGGCCAGCTTCACGCCGCCGGCCTTGCCTCGGCCACCGACCTTCACCTGCGCCTTGACGACCACCCGACCGCCGAGGCGTTCGGCGATCGCGCGGGCCTCCTCCGGGGTCGTGGCGACGCCGCCGGCGAGCACGGGCAAGCCGTGCCGCTCGAACAGGTCCCGCCCCTGGTACTCGTACAGGTCCACGTTTGCGCGTCCCGTCCCGTCTCCGCGGCGCGCCGTCGCGCCGCCACCAGCGTATGGAAAACAGTTTGACGCCTGTCATCACTCGAAACAGGCCATTGGGCGCAGCCTAGCGAGGTGGACACCGCCGGCAACCGAGCGGGTGCACGTTGTGTGGTAATGCACAATCGGCGGCGTCGCGCGGCCTTTCCGCGACTTCGGCCCGATGTCAGCCGTCCGGGCGATGTTGCCGGGGGCGCGTAACCCCTCCGTGGGGGCGTCGTTGAGTCAGGTGTCGGAGCGCTGATACAGCGCGGCGACGGGAGCGGCCGATGCCCTGTCGGTCGAGGGGTGGCGGCGGGGCATCGTGCATAGAGGGGCCGGACGTGTGAGGGGTGCGTCCGGCCCCTCCCCCTGCCCGGATCCGGCCACCGACCGGCCCCGATGCCGCGACCGCCGTCAGGCGACCGAGCCGGACCGCGACCGCCGTCAGGCGACCGGACCGGGCCTGCGACCGCCGTCAGGCGGCCGACCCGGATCCGCGACCGCCGTCAGGCGACCGGCTGGGCGACGTTCTGCCGGACCCACTCGACGATCGACTGGGTCGTCGCGCCCGGCGTGAAGATCTTGGCGACCCCGATCCGCTGAAGCTCCGGAATGTCGGCGTCGGGAATGATGCCGCCGCCGAACACGACGATGTCGCGGGCGTCGCGCTCACCGAGCAACTCCACCACCCGCCGGAACAGCGTCATGTGCGCCCCGGACAGCACGGAGAGCCCGACCGCGTCGGCGTCCTCCTGGATCGCGGTCTCCACGATCTGTTCCGGGGTCTGGTGCAGGCCGGTGTAGATGACCTCCATGCCGGCATCCCGCAGGGCACGCGCGACGACCTTTGCGCCACGGTCGTGGCCGTCCAGGCCCGGCTTGGCGACGACGACCCGAACACGAGAGCTCATCAGCGCATCCCTTTCACCGGCTCCGCGGCTTCACTGAACGAACGGTAACCCGCCCGCCCCTGCCCGGGAAATCCGGGCGGCGAACCTCACGGCACGCGGGCCGCGCCGGGTTCCCGTCGGCACCCGTACGGCGGACCGCGGCGACCCCCCGCGTCAAGCCGGACGACTCCGCCGTTCGGTCACCCTGCGCGACGAACGGGCAGTTAGGGGGGCACCGTTCGAGGGGTACGAGCCATGACAATCATGGACGCAAAGGGACAGAACGCGGCAGCAATTCGGCGCTTCGGCTTGTGACGGGACTGGTGGTTGGCTAACGTGTCCACGGTTGTCATCAGGTCCACGGACGGGTGACGACGCGGCCAGCCGACGTTCACCCGAGCTTCACGGGCGTCGAGGAAGCCGCTTCGGATCCCCGACAACGGAGGGTGTGCGTGCGCCAGCGCCTGTCGTCTGAGCCCGATCGATATCGCGGTCGCCGCCGCGTACCCACTCCCCCGCGTAGCCGCTACGCAGCGGTCGTCACCACCGCGTTCGTCGGCGCCGGCATCGTCGCGATCGGCGCGGGCGCCCTGCCGGACGCCAAGAGCGTCAACCCGTCGGTCCTCGACGAGCTCAAGGCTGCCTCGGCCGTCAACCAGGACGTCGCGGCCCGTGGTGACAACGCCGACCGCGCCAGCCGCGACAGCGACCGCGCCGGAGGCGACCAGTCCGCCGAGTCCGAGGTCTGGCTGCTCCCCCTCCAGGGCTACGAGTTCAACTCGCCCTACGGGATGCGCTGGGGCAAGCTGCACACGGGCGTCGACCTGGTCGCCCCCGAGGGCACGCCCTACGTCGCCATCCACGGCGGCACCGTCACCAAGGCCGGCTGGTTCGGCGGCTACGGCCACACCGTGATCGTCCAACACCCCGACGGCAGCGAGGCGATCTACGGCCACTCCTCCGCGCTGAGCGTCAAGGAGGGGCAGCAGGTGAAGGCGGGCGACCAGCTCGGCCTCGTGGGCAACACCGGCCACTCCTACGGCTCCCACCTGCACCTCGAGGTGCATGTCAAGGGCGAGCCGCTCGACCCGGTGCCGTGGCTCCAGGAGCGCGGAGTGGACATCAAGCTACAAGTCGAGGCGTACTACAGCGAGGTAGCCGCGTCCTGACGCTGCGCATCGCCCGTTGACCGCCCGGATCTGCCGATCCGGGCGGTTTTTCGTCTGCCGCCGCCAGCCAAAGTGAGCCGGGTCACAGGAGCGACTGTGACCGGCGCCATCGCCATGCATGATCACTTTTGCGATCGAAAACCCCGAACGGGGACGCACCGGGCGGCGTCGGCCGTCGCCGGTCCGTCGAGACTCCGTCCCACTACCCGTCACGCCGCGTGTCGACACCAGTATTTCGAGGTCAAGTGCCCCCTCGATCAGTGAAGGTCCGCCGTGCAGGAAGACATTCGGAACGAGAACACCCCCGACGCCCCCGTCCGGCACCGGAGGCGCATCGGCGGCCGCACCCGCGTGATCATCGCCGCGGCGGCCCTGGCCGGCCTCGGCCTCGGCGGAGCGGCGTTCGCGGCCAACGGGAACGACGAACCCGCAGTACCGGCCGCCGCCGTCGACACGCAGGCCCGCGCGGAAACCGCCGACCGCGCCGACCGCTCCACCCGGTCCACGACCGCCCCGGCCACCCCCTCGGCGAGCCCGACGCCCAGCCCGACGAAGGCCAGCCCGTCGGCGAAGCCCAGCCCGAAGGCGACCACCGCCAAGCCGAAGCCGAAGAAGACCAGCAAGCCGAAGCCCAGTTGGGTCATCCCGATGAAGGGAGCGGCGATCACCTCCTGCTACGGCCCGCGCTGGGGCACCCAGCACGCCGGCATCGACTTCGCGCTGCCCGCCGGCACCCCGGTCCGCGCGGCCTTCGGCGGCACCGTCACCAAGGCCGGCGACGTCGGCGACGGGTACGGCATCTCCGTCTTCGTCGACCACGGCAACGGCTACCTGACCCACTACGCCCACCTGAGCACCACCAAGGTGGGCGTGGGTGAGAAGGTCGCCGCCGGGCAGACCATCGGCCTGGAGGGGTCCACCGGCGACTCCACCGGCCCGCACCTGCACTTCGAGGTGCACCAGGGTCAGATGTGGAACCAGATCGACCCCGCGCCCTTCCTGCGCGCCCGGGGCATCGACGTGGCCTGCTGACCCACAGCCACCGGAAACGGCCCGGTCCGGCGCGCCGCCGGGCCGGGCCGAGCCGGTCTCAGAGCTTGTCGATCGGGGCGTGCCGGAGCACCAGCCACATCGTCTGGTCGCCGAAGTCGATCTGCGCCCGCGCTCCCGGGCCGTGCCCCTCGACGGCGAGCACCCGGCCCAGGCCGTAGCGCTGGTGGTTGACCCGGTCGCCGGCGGACACCTTCGGCCCCTGCGGCAGCTCGCTCGCCGTGGTCAGGCGGCTGGCGTCGACCCCCAGCCGCTTCGCCAGCTGGGCCGCCTTGGGCGTACCGCCGTTAAAGCCCACACGCCCGCCGGGCACGCGGTCCGCGCGGCCGCCCACGCCGCCGCCCCCGCCGGCCCACGAGGTGTACGACCCCTCGGTGCGCTCCCAGCGGACCAGCTCTGGCGGCAGCTCCTCCAGGAACCGCGACGGCGGGTTGTAGGCCGGCTGCCCCCACGCCGAGCGGGTGACCGCCCGGGAGAGGTAGAGGCGCTGGCGGGCCCGGGTGATGCCGACGTACGCCAGCCGGCGCTCCTCCTCCAGCTCCCGGCTGTCGCCCAGCGAGCGCAGGTGCGGGAAGACGCCGTCCTCCAGGCCGGTCAGGAAGACCACCGGGAACTCCAGGCCCTTCGCGGTGTGCAGCGTCATCAGGGTGACCACGCCCTGGTGGTCCGGGTCGTCCGTGGGGACCTGGTCGGCGTCGGCGACCAGCGCGACCTGCTCCAGGAAGCCGGCGAGGGTCGCCCGCTCCCCCTCCTCGCCGATCGCCTCGATCCGCTCGGTGTACTCCCGGGCGACGCTGACCAGCTCCTGGAGGTTGTCGACCCGCCCCGCGTCCTGCGGGTCGAGGCTCTCCTCCAGCTCGGTGAGGTAGCCCGAGCGGGTCAGCAGCGCCTCCAGCACCTCCTCCGGGGTGCCCGTCTCGGCCAGCTCGCGGGCGCCGTCGAGCAGGGCGACAAAGTCGGCGATGCCGTTGGCCGCCCGGGTGGAGATGCCCGGGGCGTCCTTCGCCCGGCGCAGCGCCGCCCCGAAGGAGACCCGGTCCCGGCTGGACAGCGCCTCCACGCACGCCTCGGCGCGGTCGCCGATGCCCCGGCGGGGGGTGTTGAGGATCCGGCGCAGGCTGACCGTGTCGTCGTCGTTGACCACCGCGCGCAGGTAGGCCAGCGCGTCGCGGACCTCCTTGCGCTCGTAGAAGCGCACCCCGCCGACCACCTTGTAGGGCAGGCCGACCCGGATGAACACCTCCTCGAAGACCCGGGACTGGGCGTTGGTGCGGTAGAAGACGGCCACGTCGCCGGGGCGGGTCTCGTCGGCGTCGACCAGCCGGTCGATCTCGCGGGCCACCCAGTCGGCCTCGGCGTGCTCGGTGTCGGCCACGTAGCCGACGATCGGCTCGCCGGCACCCGCCTCGCTCCACAGCCGCTTCGGCTTGCGCGAGGTGTTCCGGTCGATCACCGCGTTGGCCGCGTTGAGGATGGTCTGGGTGGAGCGGTAGTTCTGCTCCAGCAGGATCGTCCGGGCGTCGCTGAAGTCGCGCTCGAACTCCAGGATGTTGCGGATCGTGGCGCCCCGGAACGCGTAGATCGACTGGTCGGCGTCACCGACCACGCAGAGCTCCGCCGGCTCGATCCCCTCCGTGCCGGAGACCAGCTCCTTGATCAGCGTGTACTGGGCGTGGTTGGTGTCCTGGTATTCGTCCACCAGCACGTGCCGGAACCGCCGACGGTAGCTCTCCGCGACGTGCGGGTGGGACTGGAGCAGGTGCACCGTCGTCATGATCAGGTCGTCGAAGTCCAGCGCGTGCGCCTCGCGCAGCCGCCGCTGGTAGAGCGTGTAGGCCTCCGCCAGCGCCCGCTCGTTGGGGCCCTTGGCCCGGCCCGCGAACTCCTCGGGGTCGACCAGCTCGTTCTTCAGGTTGGAGACCTGGGCGGCCAGCCCGCGCGCCGGGTAGCGCTTCGGGTCGAGGTCCAGCTCCCTGGCGACCATCTGCATCAGCCGGCGGGAGTCGTCCGCGTCGTAGATGGAGAAGGTCGACTTCAGCCCGGCGTGCTCGTGCTCGGCCCGCAGGATGCGCACGCAGGCGGAGTGGAACGTCGACACCCACATCAGGCGGGCGCGGGGACCCACCAGGTGGGCGACCCGCTCCTTCATCTCGCCGGCGGCCTTGTTGGTGAAGGTGATCGCGATGATCTCGCCGGGGTGCACGTCCCGGGCGGCCAGCAGGTAGGCGATCCGGTGGGTGAGCACCCGGGTCTTGCCCGAGCCGGCACCGGCCACGATCAGCAGCGGCGAGCCGGCATGGGTGACGGCGTCGCGCTGCGGCCCGTTGAGGCCCTCGACCAGGGCCTGCGGATCGAGGTGGACGGCCGCCGACCTGGGCCGGTGCGGCGAGGTCGGGGCGGGCGCCGGCGCGGGCGGGGACGCGGGGATGTCGAAGAGAGGATGCATCGCACGGCGAGTCTATGCCGCCGGGCGGACACTTCCCCCGCCGCGCACCGTCGGCTCGTCCGAGCCGGCCCCGCGTCCCCCCGGGATGCGCGGAAAGGTCCCTCCGCACCTCCGTCGAGACGAAGATGTCACCCTGTCGCGTCTGGTGCCGCCGTCCCCCATGCAGAACGATGACGGTGAAAATCCGGCTCCTCCCCCGTACACGACTGGGAGAACGACC
This sequence comes from Micromonospora sp. DT178, assembly GCF_049841695.1. Taxonomy (NCBI): domain Bacteria; kingdom Bacillati; phylum Actinomycetota; class Actinomycetes; order Micromonosporales; family Micromonosporaceae; genus Micromonospora; species Micromonospora sp. DT178. The sequence goes on along the minus strand of NZ_JBNCKV010000002.1, from coordinate 490,020 downwards.
ATGACTCAGCCGCGTTCGCGCGGTCGGGCGGTGCTGCGCCACCTCGCCGCGCCCACCCTCGCGTTGGCCGTCGTCGCCACGCTGTCCCCCGCTTCCCGGCCCGCGCCGGACCCCGCCGACGACCGTGGGGCCGGCCTCACCCCCGTCGCGGTCTCCTACGCCGCCCCGACCGGCGGCGAGGTCAAGGGCAACTTCCTGAGCTACAACGACTTCCACGGCGCCATCGACCCGCCCGGCGGCAGCGGCGCGGCGGTCAACGGCACCCCCGCCGGCGGCGTGGAGTACCTCGCCACCTGGCTGAAGAAGCTGCGCGCCGAGGCCAGGGCCGAGGGGCGGACCACGACCACCGTCGGGGCCGGCGACCTGATCGGCGCCACCCCGCTCGTCAGCGCCGCCTTCCACGACGAGCCGACCATCGAGCTGATGGACGAGATCGGCCTGGACGTCAGCTCCGTCGGCAACCACGAGTTCGACGAGGGCGTCGACGAGCTGATCCGGATCAACAAGGGCGGCTGCCACCCGGTCGACGGCTGCCAGGACGGGGACGGCTTCGCCGGCGCGAAGTTCACGTACCTGGCCGCCAACACCGTCAGCAGGAAGACCGGCCTGCCGATCCTCCCCCCGGTCGACGTGCGGTTCGTCGGCGGCGTGCCGGTCGGCTTCGTCGGCGTGACCCTGGAGGGCACCCCGGGCATCGTCAACCCGGCCGGCATCGCCTCCGTGAAGTTCACCGACGAGGTGGCGACCGCCAACAAGTGGGGCGGCCTGCTGAAGCTCTTCGGCGTCAAGGCCATGGTGCTGCTGGTGCACGAGGGCGGTGCCCAGTCGGCGCCGCCTGCCACGCCCGGCGTCTCGGACTGCGCCAACTTCTCCGGCCCGATCGTGGACATCGTCCGCGGCCTGCGGCCGGAGTTCGGGCTGGTCGTCTCCGGCCACACCCACCGCTTCTACTCCTGCTCCCTGCCGAACTCCTCGGGCGCGCGCAGCGTGGTCACCAGCGCCGGCAACAACGGCCAGCTGATCACCGACGTGGACTACTCGCTGGACCGGCGCACCGGCCGGTTCACCGGCATCTCCGCCCGCAACGTGGTGGTCGAGAACGGCGTACGCAACCCGGACGGCAGCTGGCAGGAGAGCGCGCCGGGAACGTACGTGCGCAACCCCGACCTGGTGGACCCGGGCGCCAAGGCGCTGGCCGACAAGTACCGCGCGGCCGTCGCGCCCATCGCCAACCGGGTGGTGGGCCGGATCTCGGCCGACATCGTCCGCGACACCCGCCCCAGCGGGGAGAGCCCGCTCGGTGACGTGATCGCCGACGCGCAGCTCGCGTACACCCGCGCGAACGGGGCGCAGATCGCGCTGATGAACCCGGGCGGCATCAGGGCTTCCCTGTCGTACGCGGCCTCCCCCGGCGACGAGGACCCTGGCGAGATCACCTACGGCGAGGCGTTCACCGTCCAGCCGTTCAACAACCTGGTGGTCACCCAGACCCTCACCGGCGCGCAGTTGCGCAACGTGCTCGAGCAGCAGTTCGTGGGCTTCAACGGGCAGACCACCCAGCGCATCCTCCAGGTCTCGGCCGGGCTGACCTACTCCTACGACAGCACCGCCCCGGTGGGCTCGCGGGTGAGCGCCCTGGCGTTCGACGGCGCGCCGGTCGACCCGGCCGCGAGCTACCGGGTCACCACGAACGACTTCCTGGCCAACGGCGGGGACGGCTTCACCGAGTTGCGGGCCGGCACGGACCGGGCCACCGCCCCCGGCTTCGACGTCGACGCGCTCATCGCCCACCTGGGCGCCGGCGCTCCGGTCGCCCCCGGACCCGCCGACCGGATCACCCGCCTCGGCTGAGGCGCGGGCGGTCCCGGCGTCACGACGGCACCGGGACCGCCCGTCCGGGCACGGGTTACGCCGAATCCTTGCGCGGGCCGGTCGGGGGTCGGCATACTCGACGACATGTTCGGTCAGCGCTTCTACTTTTACTACGGCACCGGGAGTCCGGCAGCCGTAGGTCGCGCCTGATCAATCAGACCTACGAGAAAGCCCCGGGCTCCTGGAGCCCGGGGCTTTCTCCGTCCCGGGATCCGGGCACCGGGCACCTGACGGCGAGGGGTACCCGATGATGACAGACGTGGTGGAGTCCAACGGCAGCCTGACGCGACCCGAGGCGGGCCGGCCCGGCCCCGGTGCCTCCGGGTCCCCGGTCGACGCGCCGGGAGGCGCCGACGACGCCAAGCCGGAGGCGCGCACCGGCACCCCGGAGCCGACCGCGGCCGCCCGGATCGTCGAGATCCGGGAGCGGATCGACGAGATCGACCGGGCGCTGATCGAGCTGTGGCAGGAACGGGCCCGGCTCTCCCAGGAGGTCGGGGTGACCCGGATGGCCTCCGGCGGCACCCGGCTGGTGCTGTCCCGGGAGCGGGAGATCCTGGAGCGCTTCCGGGACGCCCTCGGCGCCGACGGCACGCAGCTCGCGCTGCTGCTGCTCCGCGCCGGCCGCGGCCCCCTGTGAGGCGTACGCCGGCGACGGTCCCCTGCGCGCGGGCGCCGGCAACGGGCGGCCCTGGCCGGCGTACGCCGGCCAACGGCGCCCTGCGCGGACGGGGGCCCGGCAACGGCCCCCTGTGCGGCCGGGGGCCGGCCAACGGCCCCCTGTGCGGACGGGGCCGGGGCGGGTCGTCCCGGCCCCCGGAAACGACGGAACCGCCTGCCGTCGTCGCGATGACGTCGGCAGGCGGTTCCGTGGGGGTCACGCCTCGTGCGTCTGCACGATCTCGCGCTTCTCCGCGAAGTGGCAGGCGCTCGGGTGGTCCGAGCCCTTGCGGATCTCCAACAGCGGGACCTGCTCGGCGCAGACGTCCTGCGCCTTCCAGCACCGGGTCCGGAACCGGCAGCCCGACGGCGGGCTGACCGGCGACGGCACGTCACCGGTGAGGCGGATGATCGCCTTGTTGTCCCGCACGGTCGGGTCCGGCACCGGCACGGCCGAGAGCAGCGCCTGGGTGTACGGGTGGGTCGGCCGCTCGTAGATCTCGTCCTCGCTGCCGATCTCGGCGATCTTGCCGAGGTACATCACCGCGACCCGGTCCGACAGGTGCCGGACCACCGACAGGTCGTGCGCGATGAAGATGTACGACAGGCTGAGCTCGTTCTGGAGCTTCTCCAGCAGGTTCATCACCTGCGCCTGGATCGACACGTCCAGGGCGCTGACCGGCTCGTCGCAAACGATGATCTCGGGCCGCAGGGCCAGCGCGCGGGCGATGCCGATGCGCTGCCGCTGCCCGCCGGAGAACTGGTGCGGGTACCGGTGGATGTGCTCCGGGTTGAGGCCCACCAGGTCGAGCAGTTCCTTGACCTTGTCCCGGCGGCTGCCCTTCGGCGCCACCTCCGGGTGGATCTCGAACGGCTCGCCGATCAGGTCGCCGACCGTCATCCGCGGGTTCAGCGAGGTGTACGGGTCCTGCATCACCAGCTGGATCTGCCGACGCAGCCGACGCAGCGCCGGGCCGGACAGCTTGGAGATGTCCTGGCCCTTGTAGTGGACGCTGCCGCCGGTCGGCTTCTCCAGGTTCATCAGGACCCGGGCCAGCGTCGACTTGCCGCAACCCGACTCGCCGACCACACCCAGGGTCTCGCCGGCCTTGAGGTCGAAGGAGACCCCGTCGACCGCCTTGACGTGACCGATGGTCTTCTTGAACACCACGCCCCGGGTCACGGGATAGTGCTTGACCAGGTCACGGACCTCGAGGATGTTCTCAGTCACGGTTCACCAGCTCCTCGGCGAAGTGGCAGGCGCTGGCCCGGCCGGCGCCGACCTGCAGCAGCGGCGGGACCTTCTCCCGGCAGACCGGCTGCGCCATGGGGCAGCGCGGGTTGAACGGGCAGCCCGGCGGGATGTTCATGAGGTTCGGCGGGAGGCCCTTGATCGTCCGGAGCTGCTGCCCCTTCTCGTCGAGCCGCGGGATCGAGTTGATCAGCCCGATCGTGTACGGGTGCGCCGGCTTGGCGTACAGGTCGTAGACGTTGGCTTCCTCGACGATCCGGCCCGCGTACATGACCGCGATCCGGTCCGCGACGTCGGCAACCACGCCGAGGTCGTGGGTGATCAGGATCAAGCCCATCTGCCGCTCGCGCTGGAGTTCGGCGAGCAGGTCCATGATCTGTGCCTGCACCGTCACGTCGAGCGCGGTGGTCGGCTCGTCGGCGATCAGCACCTCCGGGTCCAGGGCGAGCGACATCGCGATCATCGCGCGCTGCCGCATGCCGCCCGAGAACTGGTGCGGGTAGCTGCTGAACCGGCCCTTGGCGTTCGGGATCTTGACCTGGTCGAGCATCTCGATCGCGCGCTTCTTGGCGTCGGAGCGGCTCATCCCGCGCCGCACCCGGAACTGCTCGGCGATCTGGAACCCGACGGTGAAGACCGGGTTCAGCGCCGAGAGCGCGTCCTGGAAGATCATCGCGATGCCCTCGCCGCGGATGCGGCGCCGCTCCTCGAAGGACATGCCGAGCATGTCCTTGCCCTGGAAGCGGACCTGACCGCCGGTGACGAAGCCGGGCGGCGTGTCGAGGATGCCCATGATGGTCTGCGCGGTGACGCTCTTACCGGAGCCGGACTCGCCGAGCACGGCGAGGGTCTCCCCCGCGTCGACGTGGTACGTGACCCCGTTGATGACCTTGGCGACGCCGTCCCGGGTTCGGAACTCCACCCGGAGGTCGTCCACCTCGAGCAACCTGCCCGAGGGGCGGCCGGACGCGCCGGCCGCGGACTGCTCGGACACCAGAATGTCGGACAACTGAATCTCCCCTAGCGGAGTTTCGGATCGAGGGCCTCGCGGACCGCCTCACCGAGCATCACGAAGCTCAGTACGGCGGCGACGAGGAACGCGGCGGGGAAGAAGAGCAGGTAGGGCGCGACGCGGAGGAGGTTCTGCGCCTCGTTGATCATGATGCCCCAGGAGACCACCGGGCTCTTCAGGCCGACGCCCAGGAAGGACAGCGTCGCCTCGGCGCCGATGTACGAGCCGACCAGGATCGTCCCGTAGACCAGCAGCGGCGCGAGGCAGTTCGGCAGCAGGTGCTTGAGGATGATCCGGCCGGTGCCGGCACCCAGCGCGCGGGCGGCGACGATGTAGTCCGCCTCCTTGGTGGCCAGCACCGAGGAGCGCATCAGCCGCATCACGACCGGCCAGCCCAGCACGATCAGCGAGATGCTCACCAGGGCCATGATCTCGGCCTTGCTGTTGCTCGTGCCCGACCCGTTGAAGGTCGTCAGGATGACGATGGCACCCAGCACGAACGGCAGCCCGAAGAAGACGTCGGCGATGCGGGAGAGCAGTGCGTCCACCCAGCCGCCCCGGTAGCCCGCCACGATCCCCATCGCGCCACCGAAGACCAGCACGCCGAGCACGGAGATGAGGGAGACCACGATCGACGCGCGGGCACCGTAGATCACCCGGGCGAAGACGTCGCGGCCCTGGAAGTCGTAGCCGAACCATGCCTCCGACGAGGGGCCGACGAGGCTGTTCTGCAGGTTGCCGTTCTCCGGGTCGCCGGAGGTGAACAGCGAGGGGAACGCGGTCATCAGCATGAAGAGGACGATGAACCCCGCGGAGATCCAGAACAGCGGCTTGCGGCGCAGGTCGCGCCAGGCGTCGCCGAGCAGACCGCGCGGCTTCTCCTTGCGGGCGTTCTCCGGCAGGCCCGCGTTGGTCGGCGCGCCGATCTCGTCGGGGGCCTGCGCGGGCGGCGTGCTGACGATCGAGGCGGCACTCGGGTCACTCATAGCGGATCCTCGGGTCCAGGGCGGCGTAGAGCAGGTCGACCAGCAGGTTCATCAGCAGGTAGACGAGCACCAGGACCACCACGATGGAGACAACGGTAGCGCTCTCCTTGGTGATGATCGCGCGGTAGACCTGTCGGCCGATTCCGTTGACCTGGAAGATGCCCTCGGTGACGATCGCGCCGCCCATCAGGGCGCCGAGGTCGGTCCCGAGCAGCGTCACCACCGGGATGAGCGAGTTACGCAGCAGGTGGATCCCGACCACCCGACGCATCGGCAGACCCTTGGCGATCGCGGTACGCACGTAGTCGGCCCGCCGGTTCTCCGCGATGCTCGTGCGGGCCAACCGGGCGATGTACGCCATCGAGGCGCTGCCCAGGACGAAGCCGGGCACGATCAGCTCGGAGAGCCGCATCTCGCTGGAGACCGTCGGCTTGACGATGCCCCACTGCACGCCGAGCAGCCACTGGGCCACGAAGCCGATGACGAAGATCGGCAGGGCGATCAGGAAGAGGCTGGAGACCAGGACCAGGTTGTCCAGGAAGCCGTTGCGGCGCAGGCCGGTCAGCACGCCCGCGGTGAGTCCGATGACCGCCTCGATGGCCAGCGCCACCAGGGCCAGCTTCAGGGTGTTCGGGTACGCCGTGGCGATGATGTCACCGATCTCCCGGCCGCCGAACGTCTGCCCGAAGTCGCCCTGGAAGAGGTTCTTCATGTAGTTGCCGTACTGCACGATGAGCGGCTCGTCGAGCTTGAACTTCTCGGTCATCATGTTGACGAAGCTGTCGGGGCAGGGACGCTCGCCACACTTGCCCGCGAACGGGTCACCGGGCACCGACCACACGAGCCAGTAGATCAGGAACGTCGTCCCGATGAAGACCGGGATGAGTTGGAGCAGCCGTCTCAACAGATAACGGCCCATGGGGTGGTCCTCCAGACAGGGGGCGCGCGTCGGACGGCCGACACGGGGATGACAGACGTGGCGAGGCGGTGTGGTGACACCAACCTCACGGAACGGCCCGGGTCGGGCCCACCGGTAGGTGAGCCCGACCCGGGGTCAGACCGTTCGGATCAGAGCTCGACCGAGGTGAGGTCGATTTCGCCGACGTTGTTCAGCTCGATCTTCTTGATCTTCTCCGAGTGGCCGGACTGCTGACCACCGAAGTAGACCGGAACCGTGGGGGCGTCCTGGTCGATGAGGGCGACCGCCTCGGCGTACTTGGCGTGCGACGCCTCCAGGCTCGGCGCGGAGGCGGCTTCCTTGGCCAGCGCGTCGACCTGCGGGTTGCTGTAACCGCCGTCGTTCGAGGAACCGCCGGTCACGTAGAGCGGGCCGACCCAGTTCTCCACGTCCGGGTAGTCCTGCTGCCAGCCGGCGCGGTACATGCCGGTCATCTTGCCGGCGTTGATGTTCTGGCGGAACACCGCGAAGGTCGGCACACCCTCGGCGCGGGCGTTGATGCCGAGGTTCGTCTTGACCTGCTGCGCGACGGCCTCCATCCACTCCTTGTGGCTGGCGTCGGCGTTGTAGAACATGACCAGCTCGCCGGTGAAGCCGCCGGCCTCGGCGAGGAGCTTCTTGGCCTCGTCGACGTTGAACTGGCAGGCGGTGCAGTTACCGGCCTTGGCGCCCGGGGTCAGCGGGTTGGCCCAGCTGTCGGCCGGCTTGCGCGAACCGAAGAAGATCTTGTCGCTGATCTCCTGGCGGTTGATCGACATCGAGATCGCGCGACGCAGCTTCGGGTTCTGGAAGCGCTTGTCGTAGATCGGGAAGGCGATGATGCCGGTCGACGGGGTGGTGGAGGCGATGGCCCGCTCGCCCAGGTCGTTCTTCCACTTGTCGCCCGCGATGGCGGAGACCGGAACCTGCTGCTGGAAGTCCAGGTTGCCGGCGAGCAGGTCGTTGTACGCCGCCGTGTCGTCCTGGTAGAGCTTGATGTTTACGTCCTTGATCTTCATCTTGTCGTTCAAGGCGTAGTCATCGAAGCGCGTCAGCTTGATCTGGACGTCGTCTTCCCACGACACGAACTTGATCGGGCCGTTGCCGATCGGCTTCTTGCCGAACGCCTCGGCGCCCTGGGTGAAGAACGCGTCCGGCAGCGGCATGAAGGTGCTGTAGCCGAGCTTGGTCGGGAACACCGCGGTCGGCGCGGCCAGGGTGACCTCGAAGGTGAAGTCGTCGACGACCTTCAGGCCGGACATCTCCTTGGCGGCGGGCTCGGGGGCCTTCTTCGGGCCCTCGGCGCCGTCCGGGTCCTCGGTGTGGACCTGGTCGAAGCCCTGGATGTCGGAGAAGAAGCTGCCGTTCTGCGCGCCGTTGGGCGAGTAGGCGCCCCAGTTCCAGGCGTCCACGAAGTTCTTGGCCTTGACGACGGTGCCGTCGTGGAACTTCGTGTCCTTCTTGATCTTGATCGTGTAGACCTTGGAGTCGGTCGTCTCGATCGACTCGGCGACCGCGTTGCGCGGCGCGCTGCCGTCGTTCGGGTACTCGACCAGACCGGTCCAGATCCAGTCGATGATCGACCCACCACCGGTCTCGGTGGTGTTCGACGGGACCAGGCCGACCTCCGGCTGAGTGCCGTCGATGGTGATCGCGCCGTCGCTGCTGGCGCCGGCGTCGCCACCGTCGCTGTCGCTGCTCGAGCAGCCGGACGCGACGAGCGCGAACGCCGCGCCCAGCGCGACCGCGCTGCTTGCCCGCTTCGAGACTCTCATTCCGAGGGGCCTCCTCTTTCTGAACCTGGATCCGTCGTGGGTTTCACGCACGTATGGGGGTGACACGTCCGGCGAGCCGCAGTGCGGGAGCCGGTTTCACCGCAGTGAATTCGGGACAAGAATGATGTACCGATCCGCCGGGCCACCTTGCCCCCCGCGCTCGGCACCGCGCACACGTGACCACCACGGAGCACCGTCAACAGGCGGAGCCCATGGTCGTCAGGCCGTACGGAGTGCCTCACATGAGGGGTGAGGTGCTGCCACTGTGACACCCACCGGCCCGTTCCGTGAAGGTGCCGTTATCAAGCCGTTAGTTGGTCGCCACGTTGCCGATACCCGAAAAAAGATCATGATCTAGGCCGGTCGTACCGCTCTGAGCAGGAAAGATACGGTTCGGAGGAGGTCCGACCCCGGCACAGGCTCGGCGGCTGTGAGCTTCCCCGCGTCCGCTCCGGTGCTGTCCGACGTCGTCCGCGCGTTGGCCGTTTTTGCCCATCCGGACGATGTCGACTTCGGCTGTGCGGGCACCATCGCCACCTGGGTGGACGAGGGTGTCGATGTCTCGTACCTGCTCGTCACCCGGGGCGACTCCGGAGAGTGCGCCGAGGTGGGGGCGTGGCGACCTGGGTGCGGGACCCAGCTCACCGCGACGGCCGACGCGGCCGGGCTGCCGGCCGGCCGGATGGCCGAGGCGTTCACCGTGCTGCGCACCGGCTGAGCCCGGGGGCGAACGGCTCCGGCCCCGGCACCGCGCGGGGCGGTACCGGGGCCGGAGCCGTGGAGCGGGCGTCGATCAGGCCGTGAAGCGCAGCTTGCGACGGCGGAACAGCAGCACGGCGACCGCGCCGGCGGCCAGCAGCGCCACGCCGGCGGCGATCGAGGCGGCGATCGGGGAGCCGGTCAGCGGGAGGTCCCCGCCGCTGCTCGCGGGCGAGGTCGACGGGGCCGGGCTCTCGACCGGGGCGCTCGGCGACGGCGACTCCGCCGGGGCGCTCGGCGAGGGCGACTCCGCCGGAGCGCTCGGCGACGGGGACTCCGCCGGGGCGGCGGCGAACGCGGCCTCGGCCTTGGCGGTCACGGTCGAGCCGGTGCTGCCACCGAGGATCAGCTTCTGGGCGGCACGCTGGCCGGTGAAGAGGAACACCCGGCCGAAGGAGACCGAGTCCTGGGCGGAAACGGTCACCTTCACCTCGCCGGCGCCGTCCGCGGTCAGCCAGAACTGGCCGCCGTTGGTGGTCGTGGTCACCGGCTTGCCCTCGGCGTCGACCGCCGAGCCGCCGTCGACCGCGACGGTGATCTCGCCCGCCGGGCCCTTGACGGTGAAGGGGCCGGCCTTCTCGCCGACGGTGGCCTTGGCGCTCGCCGGGTCCACGCTCAGCTCGGCCTTCGGCTCGGGCTGGTCGGTGGCGTTGGCCACCAGGTAGTCGTGGACCTTCTTGACCACGTCGTACTGCTTCTTGCCGAGCAGCTTCTGGTTGTCGACCCAGTCACCCAGCTTGACGCCGTCGCTGAAGTTCCAGATGGCGGTCTGGGTGCCGAAGTAGAGCAGGTTGTCGACCTCGGCCTTCGCCGGGGCGGTGGCGCCGGCGGCGGCCAGCAGCTTGGCGGAGTCGGCGTTCGGGTAGCCGTGGGTCAGCACCCACTGCACCTTGCCGAGGTTCTTCACCTGGGACTCGTCCCAGGTGCCCTCCTTGTACTTGCCGTCGATCGCCACGTTGGTGTGGTAGTCGATGCAGAAGGCGGGAACGAGCTTTCCGTCGATCTTGAGTGCCAGCGCACCGGTGCTCTTCGGCTGCCCGTTGAGCATGAGCGTGACGTTGCTGCCCTTGACCGACTTGGCGACGCCGGTCTTGTCGGCGGCGGCGGCCGGCGCGACCGCGCCGATTGCCAGCGCGCCACCGGCGACGGTCGCCAGCGCGATCCGCGCCCAGCGCCGTCCTCGTTTTCCGAACATCAGATTCGTGCACCTCTCCCCAGGGGTGACCCGCGCACGGCGGGTTGCGTGAAGCCGCCGTTCCCGCGGGATGTGCACCACCCGCACGCGAGAACGCGACGGGGCATTATGTGACGGGAGTTGATCGCTTGTCAGCCCCTGTGGGCCACATTCGTCGGTTCCGTCCCATATGACGGGGAAAAGAAATGGATCACACGAGCCGACGGTCGGCCGCCCAGCGGGACAACTCGTACCTGTTGGACATCTGGAGCTTGCGAAGCACGTTGGACACGTGCGTCTCCACCGTCTTGATGGAGATGTAGAGCTCCTTGGCGATCTCCTTGTAGGCGTACCCCCGGGCGAGCAGCCGCAGCACCTCGCGCTCGCGGTTGGTGAGCTGGTCCAGCTCCGGGTCGGCCACCGGGGCGTCGGGACGGGCCGCGAACGCGTCCAGCACGAACCCCGCCAACCGGGGGCTGAACACGGCGTCTCCGTCGGCCACCCGGCGGACCGCAGCGGCGAGCTCCTCCGGGGAGATCGTCTTCGTGACGTAACCCCGCGCGCCGGCCCGGATCAGCCCGATCACGTCCTCCGCCGCGTCCGAGACGCTCAGCGCCAGGAACTTGACCTGCGGGTGGGTACGCCGCATCGCCTCCAGCACCGCCCGGCCGCCGCCGTCGGGCATGTGCACGTCGAGCAGCACCACGTCGGGCAGCGTGGCGGCGATCCGGGTGACCGCCTCGCCGACGGTGCTCGCCTCGCCCACCACCTCGACGTGCGCGCCCAACTCGGCGCGGACCCCCGCGCGGAACATGGCGTGGTCGTCGACGAGGAAGACCCGCAGCCGCTCGGCGCGGGCTGCCGCCCCCTCGACCGGTTCCATCGACTGCTCGGTCATGACTTGTCCCTTTCCGCCGTTGCCGGGTCCCGGGTGATCGGCAGGATCAACCGGACCTCGGTCCCTTCCCCCGGCCCGGAGCGGATCTCCGCCCGGCCGCCGTGCCGCCTCATCCGCCCGATGATCGAACCCCGGACCCCGTGCCGGTGATCCTCCACCGTATCCGGGTCGAAGCCCTTCCCCCGGTCCCGGACGAAGACGCTGACCTGATCCGGCTCGACCTCGGCGTAGAGCGAGACGGTCTGCACCCCGGCGTGCCGGGCCGCGTTCACCAGCGCCTCGCGGGCGGCCGCCACCAGCGCGCCGACCCGCTCGTCGGTCTCCCGGTCGCCGACCACCACCGCCTCCACCGTGATCGCGAACGTGTCCTCGACCTCGGCGGCGGCCTGCTCCAGGGCGGCGGCGAACCGCTCGGTGGGCGAACCGGTGGGCTTGTAGAGCCAGTTGCGCAGCGAGCGTTCCTGCCCCCGGGCGAGCCGCTGGACGGTCTTCACGTCGCTCGCGTTGCGCTGGATCAGGGCCAGGGTGTGCAGCACCTGGTCGTGCACCATGGCGGCCAGTTCGGCCCGTTCCTGCTCCCGGATGCGCCCCTCGCGCTCCGACCGGAGCTGGTTGTACGTCCGCCACAACACCGGCGCGGCCACCACGCCGACCCCGGCGAGCCCCACCAGGGCGAAGATCACGCCGTTGAGCACGGCGTCGAAGTTCTGCGCCGGGGAGTAGACCGCGGCGACGCCGATGATGCCGACCGCGACCAGCACCCCGCCCCCGATGAACCGGAGCACGAACGCCCGTCGGTCGCTCTCCTCCACCACCGCGCCCAGCCAGGGCACCGGCATGGAGTCGCCCCACTGCCGCCGCCGCTCCGGCGCCGACTGGTGCCAGATCACCCCGGCGCCGACCGCGATGATCGCCACCAGCCAGCCGGCGGTGCCGGCCGCGCCGACCGAGTCGAAGACCATCACCTGCACCAGCAGCACGCCGAGGCCGATCGCCACGAACGGCAGCAGCTGGGCGACGTCCCTGCGGGCCGGCACGGCGGTGTCGCCCGGGCGCAGCGGCACGACCGCCCAGAAGGCCGCGTAGAGCAGCAGGCCGAGACCGCTCAGCCCCAGCAGCACCATGAAGGCGACCCGTACCCGCAGCACCGAGATGCCGAGGTGGTCGGCGATGCCGGCGGCCACCCCCGCGGCCATCCGGTGCTCGGGGGCGCGGTAGAGGCGGGGTGGCTGGGTCACGGCGCTGATCGGAGACTCCCTGGTCACGGCGGGCACGAAAGCGGGCGACGGCCCGTTGCCGGCGTCGGGTCGATCGTCACACGGCACACCGCCGCCCGACCACGGGGACGCCCCCGACATTCGGGCCGCCGGGATCTCAGGGTGGGGTCAGGGTCGGGTCCTGAGGCCGTCCGGCGGGTCGGGGCAGCAGGATCGAGGCATGACCGAGGAAGCTGCCCAGTCCGCCAACCCCGGGGCGGCACAGCCGGGTGGGCCACCCCCCACCGCGACACCGCCCGGTGGGCCCACGCCCGCCGGCACCGGAACGCCGCCGCCCGTGGCAGCGCCGGCCGCCGCCGGAGACGCGGGTGGGACGCCGCCGCCCGGCGCCGGACCGGGCCCCGGACCGCAGCCGTCGTTCGGCGGCGCCGGCTTCACCTCGCGGTACGGGCTGGTGCGCCCCCGCGACGGCCGCTACCTGGCCGGCGTCTGCGCGGCGATCGGTCGGGCCACCAACACCGACCCGGTGCTCTGGCGGGTGCTGCTGGCGGTGCTCGGCTTCTTCGGCGGCATCGGCATCCTGGTCTACGTCACCGCCTGGCTGATCATCCCGGGTGAGGGGGACAGCGCCTCCCCCGTCGAGTCCATGCTGGGCCGGGGCCGGTCCAGCATGTCCCCGGTCACCGTGATCGTGCTGAGCATCCTGGTCGCGATCAGTTTCGGCTACATCGTCACGGACGCGTTCCGGGCGGTGCTGCTCGGCGCCACGATCCTGATCGGCGGCGCGCTGCTGCTGAACCGCGACAACAGGGCCGCCCAGGGCGCGCCGGTCGGCCCCGTCCCGCCCGTGCCGCCCACCGCCCCGCCCGGGCCGGTGCCACCGGTCGGCCATCCCGCACCGGTCGCGTACGCGGCCCCGCCGACCGTTGCCGTGGCCCCCGGCGCGGGTCCGGTACCGGCCCCGCCGGCGACCGTCGCCCGGGCCACCTGGAGCGCCCCGGTCCCCCAACCGACCGCCGGGCCGACCGCCGAGCTGCCCGCCTGGCCGCCGGCCGCCCCGGCCCCGCCCGCCCGTCCACCGGCGGGTACGCCCACCGTCGGCTGGCCGCCGGCAGCGCCCACCTCCGGTTGGCCCGCCGCGACCTCGGGCGCGCCGGGACCGGGCCACCCGTCGTCCCCGCCCCCGGGCTACCGGCCCCCGTTCGCCCCGCACGGCCCGTACGCCGGGCAGACCGTCGTGCCGCCCGCACCGCGCAAGCCGCCGAAGCCGCCGAAGCGACCGCGTGAGCGCTCCCCGCTCGGCGCGGTGACGTTCTCGCTGATCTTCCTCGCCCTGGGCGTGGTCGCCGTCGTCGACCTGCTGGACGTGTTCGAGGTCGGGGCGTCGGCGTACTTCGCGGCCACGCTGGCCACCATCGGGCTCGGCCTGCTGGTCGGCACGTGGTTCGGGCGGGCCCGGTGGCTGATCGCGCTCGGCGTGGTGGCCGCCGCCGCCCTCGGGGTGGCCACCGTGGCGGAGTCCTACGACCGGATCCGGGGCGTCGACGGCAACGTCACCTGGGCGCCCACCGACCACCGCGACCTCGCCCTGCGGTACGAGAACAGCTTCGGCGACACGGTCCTGGACCTGCGCGCGGTCGACTTCGACAAGAAGAACACCGAGATCACCGTCTCCGTCAACTTCGGCGAGTGCACGGTGGTGGTGCCGCCGAACGTCGACGTCACCACGGTGGCCGACGTCAACGCCGGTGACGCGGTCGTCTTCGGCAAGCGCTCCGGCGGGCTCGCCGGCGAGCTGCGGGAGGCGGCCGACCTGGGTCCGGACGGCCCGGGCGGCGGCACGCTGCGCCTCTACATCCACGTCAACGCCGGCAACCTGGAGGTGACCCGGTGAAGGCCCACCGCACCGACATCGTGTCCTTCGCCTTCGGGCTGATCTTCCTCGGCCTCGCCGCCTGGTGGCTGCTCGCCCAGTTGCTCGGGCTCGCCCTCCCGCCGGTCGGCTGGTTCCTGGCCGGCGCGCTGATCCTGATCGGCCTGCTGGGCCTGGTGGGCGCGCTGCGCTCCGGGCGGTCCGCCGGCGCGGCCAAGGCCGGCGGGGCCGCTCCCTCCGACGACGCCGCCGCCTCCGACGCCGCTGCCTCCGACGCCGCTGCCTCCGACGCCCAAGACGCGCTCGCCCCGGACGCGGTCGAGCCTGTCTCCACCCCGCCGGGCGGGCGACCGGCGGCCCGGGCGACGGACCGGCAGACCACCGAGATGGCCCCGACCCGCTGGGACCTCGACCGGCCCGCGCCGGCCGACGAGCCGACGGCCTGGGGCGGCCGACGGTCCGACTGGGGCGAACGCTCCGACTGGGGCGGGCGGTCCGAGTGGGACGTGGCCGCGCCGACGACCGGCGGACCGGCCCAGGGCGGACCGGCCCAGGGCGGACCGGCCCAGGGCGGACCGGCCCAGGGCGGACCGGCCCAGGGCGGACCGACGTTGGATGAACCGACCTTGGACGGGCCGGCGCCGAACGGGCCGATCCTGGGCGGACCGACGTTGGACGAACCGACGTTGGGCGGACCGGCGACGACCGGATCCCGGGCCGGGGGCGAGGCCGACGAGTGGCCGACGGAGGCCGTCACCGACGTCCGGACCGAGGCGGTCGAGGACCACGCCGCCGACGAGGACGCCCTGACCCGGCGGACCGACGGGCCGCCGGCCGGTGAGGAGCGCGCGCGCGGCTGACCACAGCGGTGCGGCCGCCGTCGGCGGCGGCCTATGCTGGCCGTGGAGAACTCGCCTCCGCCGGCCGGCCCGCGCCGACCTGGCCGCCGCGCCGACCTGGCCGCCGCGCCGGCCGGACCGCGCCGCCGTGGCGGTCCCGCCGCGATTCCCGTCTCTACCCGTCAGGAGTCCGTCCGACATGACGCAGTCCCCCGCCGTGCGCACCTTCGGCCGGTCCGGTCCGGTCCGCATCGGCGAGCGAGCCGCCCGTACCCTCGTCTCCGAGCTCGCCCGGATCAACGACCCGAAGGCCGCGCTGCTGGTCGGCGCGACGCCGGAGTCCGCGGTGCTGGCCGCGGCGATCGACGCGCTGCTGCCCGGCGACACCCTCACCCTGGTGCCCGCCGGGTCGACCTCCCCGGCGGCCCTCCGGGAGCACGTCACCACCCAGGGGCGCTGGGTGGCCGACCGGGTCCGCGTGGTCGACACCCTCGCCGAGGCCGAGCCGGCCGCGGTGGTCGTCGCCGGGGAGCCACTGACCGGCACGGCCGACGAGACCCGCGCCGCCGTCGAGGGCCTGACGAAGTACCTCGCCGACGGCGCGGTGCTGAGTGTGGCCACGACCGCCACGCCGGGGCGTACCGCGGGCGCCGCCGCCGAACTGGACCGGCAGGGCGCGCTGTACGGCGTCGGGGTCGATCTGGTGCTGCGCAACACGCCGCCGCTGCGGGTGTACCGGCTCCGCTACACCCCGGCCGACGCCGCGTCGGCGGCCCGGCTGGCCCCGGCGTACCGCCCGTCCAGCGTCCCGCTGACCCGGGGGATGCACATCGACTCCAACGGCGTGGCCGCGGCCGGCATCGCGCTGGGCCTCGCCGCGGTGGCCCGGGCGACCCGGCCGAAGTCGAAGCTCTGGCTGCTGCCGGCCCTGGCCGCCGCCCCGGTGGCCGCCTTCTTCCGGGACCCGGAGCGCGACGTGCCGGAGGACCCGTCGGCGGTGGTCGCCTCGGCCGACGGTCGGGTGCTGTCCGTGCAGCGGCTGCACGACGAGCGCTTCGGCGAGGGCGAGTGGCTGCGGATCGCCGTCTTCCTGTCGGTGCTGGACGTGCACGTCAACCGTGCCCCGGTGGCCGGCAAGGTGGTCGACTACTTCGTCGCCGACGGTGGCTTCGCCAACGCGATGAAGCCGGCGGCGGAGCACAACGTTGCCGCGTACACGGTGCTGGACACCGCGCGCGGCACGGTGGTCGTGGCGCAGCGCACGGGCCTGATCGCCCGGCGGATCGTGCAGCGGGCGCCGATCGGCGCGCTGCTGGCCCGGGGCGAGCGCTTCGGCCTGATCCGGTTCGGCTCGCGCACCGACGTCTACCTGCCGGCGGACGCGGCGGAGCCGCTGGTCGGCCCCGGGGACAAGGTCGTCGGGGGCGCGACCGTCATCGCCCGCTGGCGCTGAGGACCCGTCCGGACGACACGAAGAAGGGGCGCCGCGGGATCGCGGCGCCCCTTCTCGCGTACGTGGCTCAGGCGGTGCGGCGCTGACGCAGCCAGAGCACCGGGCCGCTGACCAGGTAACCGACCACGATCAGGGCGAAGGTGAGCCGGATGTCGATCAGTGCGCCGATCACCGGGGCCAGCCACAGCCACGGCGGCAGCTTCACCAGCCGGGCGAGCTTCGCGTAGGGGAAGCTGGAGACCATGGCGAAGGCGAGCAGCGCGACGCCGGCGACCAGGACGATGCCCGGCACGGGCAGCCCGATGGCGACGGTCAGGGCGAGCACGGCGGCGGCCATGGTGGTGGGCACGCCGCAGAAGAACCTGCCGTCCTTCGGCGAGACGTTGAACCGGGCGAGCCGGATCGCCGCGCACGCCGCGACGAGGGCGCAGGCCACCGCGGCGGCCGGCGTGGAGACCGAACCGGCCAGCGAGGCGTAGACCACCACGGGGGCGGCCAGGCCGAACGAGCACATGTCGGCCAGCGAGTCCATCTGCGCGCCGAACGGGCTGGCCACGCCGAACTTGCGGGCGAGCGCGCCGTCGAGGCCGTCGAAGACGACGCAGGCGATCAGGCAGAGCGCGGCGACGCGCACCTCGCCCTGCATGGCCAGGAAGATGGCCAGCATGCCGAGCATCAGGCTGCTGAGTGTGCAGGCGTTGACCACCGCGAACTTCATCCGGCGGGCGACCGTCCGCTCGCCCGGGAGCAGCGGGATCGACATCGCCGGATCGTCGTCGACCGGGGTCGTGGGGCCCAGCGCGGGGCTGACCGGGACGATCGAGGCGACGTCGGCGCGCTCGACCCGGTCGAGTCCGTAGCGGCGGCGCGGCCGGTCGGCGTAGCGGTGCTCGGGCATCGAGAGGTCGCTGGTCGCGTGCAGGTCACCGTCGCGGCGCCCCACCCGGACCAGCAGCACCTGCCGGGCGAGCGTGCTGCTGCGGCGCAACGGGCCCGCCCAGCGACGCCCTGCGGGACGCGGACTGTCAGTGGTACGACGCCGGCGCCATGGGGCTCTCGGCACGTTTCCTCCATCACCGGATCGGTTTACCGCCGCGAGGGCGGGTGTCCGGCTGTCTCGTGCCGGACCTCTCTGGCCCGGCAGCCGTTTTGCGGAGTACACCATCGCATAGGGGAACGGGGGTTGGCGATAGCTGCCGGCGGTACTTATATCTGGTCTAACCGCGCGAACCGCTCTCTTATTCCCATCTCGGGCTCCATCGCCCGTTTCCTCCACCAACCCCACATCGAATGTACCGGACCCCGTCTCCACCGGCTCGGCGAGCGGGCGCCGGCGACTCCGATGCCCGGTTACGGACGGTCGTCGGCGGGGGCCTTGGCCAGCGCCAGTGCGGCGATCCCGCTCAGCGGCAGCCCGGCGAGCTGCTCCGGCGTGAACCAGCCCGCGCGGGCGGTGGAGCCGCCGGCAAGCTCGGTCACCCGCGGCTCGGTGGGCGTGTCCACCGCCACCCGGTAGACCACCCGGATGCCGTGCCAGTCGAGCGGTCGCCCCTCCGGGCCCAGCGCGGCCGGGTTGTGCAGGTTGTCGACGCCGATCAGCTCGACCACCCGACCGAGCTGGCCGGACTCCTCGACCAGCTCGCGCAGCAGCGCGGCGACCGGCTGCTCGCCGTGGTCGGTCCCGCCGCCGGGCAGGTGCCACCGGCCGGCGCCCGGGTAACCGTCGGCGATCATGGTGAGCAGCACCCGGCCGGCGGGGTCGGTGACCAGGCCGTACGCCCCGAAGCGCTGCCTCCGGTCGGGCGGGAGCGGGGCGACCGGCCCCTCCTGCGGCGAGCGGGGCAGATCCGGCGGCAGGGGCGACACGGGCAGGCCGAGCAGCTCGGCGGTGAACGGCATCAGCGGTACCGCCGCCGCCTCGGCGGTCGTGAACCAGGCCAGCTCGTCGCTGCCGCCGGCCGGCTCCGGCCGGGGTTCGCCGCCCCGCACGGTGACGTCGAAGACCACGCGGTCGGTGTGCACCGCGACGCCGGCGTCACGGAAGGTCGTCACGTCGGCGAACACCGCCCGCAGCCCGGTCACCTCGACCGTGAGGCCGGTCTCCTCGGCGAACTCGCGGACCACCGCGTGCGCCGGATGCTCGGCGTGCTCGACGCCGCCCCCGGGAATCTGCCAGACGCCCGGGACCGGGCACGAGCCCGAGCCGCGGACCAACAACACCCGCCCGTCCGGGCCCCGACACACCCCGTACGCGCCGACCCGCCGCCGTTGTTCCACCCGCCCGCACTCCCCCGCCCGCGCCGACCCGTTCCGTCGATCATGAGGTTAGCCGCAGCGGGTCCGGCGTGTCGCCCGGTCAACCTCATGATCGACGAACGGGGAGGGAGGGGCTCGGGGGGCGGGGCGGTCAGGCCAGGCGGGCGGCCTGGACGGCTTCCGCCGTCACCTCGGTCAGGCGGTCGGTGGGGAGGGCGCCCAGCTCTTCGCGGCCGAACCAGCGGGCCTCGCAGGTGGAACCGCCGACGTCGGCGACGGTGGGCGGGGCCGGCTTGTCGACCACGACCCGGTAGAAGGCGCGGACGCCGTGCCAGTCGATCGGATAGCCCTCCGGACCGAGGGAGGCCGCGTCCCGGTGGCTGGCCACGCCGAGCAGCTCGACGAGTCGGCCGGTCTGCCCGGTCTCCTCGACCAGTTCCCGGATCAGGGCGGCGCCGGGCTGCTCACCGTAGTCGGTGCCGCCGCCGGGCAGGTGCCAGCAGCCCGCCCCCGGGTAGCCGTCGGAGACCCGGGTGAGCAGCACCCGGTCGTCCGGGTCGGTCACCACGGCGTACGCGGCGAAGCGCTGGGCCCGGTGCAGCCCGTCGGGGCCGGGCACGGCGTAGAACGAGGGGAACTCCGGCGCCTCGTCGGGAACGATGTCGGCGGACGAGGCGGGCAGGCCCAGGGCCCGCGCGGTGAACGACCGCAGCGGCAGCTCGCTGGCCTCCTCCGGGGTGAACCAACGGGCCAGGTCGGTCGGCCGGTCGACCCGGTCGGCGAGCGTCCCGCCGCGCACCGAGACCTGGTAGATCAGGCGGTCGGTGTGGATGGTGATGCCCCGCTCCGGCAGCGCCCGCATGTCGGCGAGCACGTCGTGCAGGCCCGCGACGGTGACGGAGAGGCCGGTCTCGGCGGCGGTCTCCCGGACGACGGTGTGGTGCGGGTCCTCACCGTGGTCGACCGCCCCACCGGGCAGCGACCACGTGCCGGGGGTGCCGGAGCGCTCCGATGCGCGGACCAGCAACACCCGGCCGACTGAGTCAGCACAAACTGCGTATGCCGCGATCCTGCGGAGCGGCTCCAGCATGGTGGTCACGGGGCCAAATTCTCCCCGGCCCGGGTTACCTCCATCGAAAAGAGTCAGATTCCTGACTGAATGCTCGCGCCTCAGGGGTGGGTCAGGGTAGGGATCCGGGCGGTCACCGAGGCCGGTCCGACGACCGGCGCGGACCGTGGAGACATGACCTACACCGCCCCTCCCCAGCCCCCGTACAAGCAGCTCCGTCGGCCCGTCACGGACCGGATGATCGCCGGCGTGGCCAGCGGCCTCGGCCGGTACTTCGCCGTCGACCCCACCCTGGTCCGGGTGGTCTTCGCCGTCGCCGGCCTGCTCACCGGCGGGCTCGCGCTGCTCGCGTACCCGATCATGTGGTTCCTGATGCCCGAGGAGCCGGCCGACGCGCCCGCCTGGCCGCACCCGGCGCAGGCCGCGCCGCCCACGGTGGCGCAGCCGACCGTGGCGCAGCCCACGCCGCCGACCTACCCGCCGGCGGCGTGAGGCGGGATCACTCCCACTCGATCGTGCCCGGCGGCTTGCTCGTCACGTCCAGCACCACGCGGTTGACCTCGGCGACCTCGTTGGTGATCCGGGTGGAGATCCGGGCGACCACCTCGTAGGGCAGCCGGGACCAGTCGGCGGTCATCGCGTCCTCGCTGGAGACCGGCCGCAGCACCACGGGGTGCCCGTAGCTGCGGCCGTCGCCCTGCACCCCGACGCTGCGCACGTCGGCCAGGAGCACCACCGGGAACTGCCAGACGCCCCGGTCCAGGCCGGCGGCCGTGAGCTCCTCGCGGGCGATCAGGTCGGCCCGCCGGAGCAGGGCGAGCCGCTCCCGGTCGACCGCGCCGATGATCCGGATGGCCAGGCCGGGGCCCGGGAACGGGTGCCGCCAGACCATCGCCTCGGGCAGGCCGAGCTGGAGGCCGAGCGCCCGGACCTCGTCCTTGAACAGCGTGCGCAGCGGCTCCACCAGCGCGAACTTCAGGTCCTCCGGCAGTCCGCCGACGTTGTGGTGGCTCTTGATGTTGGCGGTGCCGGTGCCGCCGCCGGACTCCACCACGTCCGGGTAGAGGGTGCCCTGGACGAGGAACTCGACGTCCCCGTGGGCGGCGACCTCCCGCGCCGCGGCCTCGAAGACCCGGATGAACTCCCGGCCGATGATCTTGCGCTTCTGCTCCGGGTCGGTCACCCCGGCCAGTGCGTCGAGGAACCGCTCCTGGGCGTCGACCACCTTGAGCTTGATGCCGGTGGCGGCGACGTAGTCCTTCTCCACCTGCTCGGCCTCGCCGGCCCGCAGCAGGCCGTGGTCGACGAAGACGCAGGTGAGCTGGTCACCGACGGCCTTGTGCACCAGCGCGGCGGCGACGGCCGAGTCGACCCCGCCGCTCAGGCCGCAGATGACCTCCTTGTCGCCGACCTGCTCGCGGATCCGGGCGACCTGCTCGTCGATGATGTTCTCGGCCGTCCAGGTCGGCTCGATGCCGGCGATGTCGTGCAGGAAGCGGCGCAGCATCTCCTGGCCGTGCGCGGTGTGCCCGACCTCCGGGTGGAACTGCACGCCGGCCCGGCGGCCGGCCAGGTCCTCGAACGCGGCGACCGGCGCGCCCGCCGACTCGGCGGTCACCGTGAAGCCCGCCGGGGCCTCGGTCACGCAGTCGCCGTGGCTCATCCAGACCGGCAGGTCGTCCGGCAGTTCCCGCAGCAGCACCCCGGCCTCCGGGCGGGCGCGCAGCGGGGTGCCGCCGTACTCACGGTTGCCGGTGCGGGCCACGGTGCCACCGAGCGCCTGGGCCATCGCCTGGAAGCCGTAGCAGATGCCGAAGACCGGCACCCCGGACGAGAACATGCCGGCGTCGATCTGCGGGGCGCCCGGCGCGTAGACGCTCGACGGGCCGCCGGAGAGGATGATCGCGGCCGGGTCCTTCGCCAGCATCTCGGCGACCGGCATCGAGTGCGGCACGATCTCGGAATAGACGTTGGCCTCACGCACCCGACGCGCGATGAGCTGGGCGTACTGGGCTCCGAAGTCCACCACGAGGACGGGGCGAGGCGTGCTCATGGCAGCAAATCCTACCGACGGCGCCGCCGGGTCCCCCGCCGGTCCGCCCTCACGCCGCCGTCGCGGCGGAGGTGACGTCGGCCACCGTACGGGCGGTCCGGCACGCTACCGCCCTTCCGGTGGGAGCCATTAGACCTGTATGCGCGTTTTGATCTGTATACGGTGTCCGTACCGCCCGGCCACCGGCGCACGTACGGGACTCCGACAGGTTCGGGCGGTGCCCGGCCGTACGCCCGGGTCGTCAGCAGCGGCAGCCGGCGGGCGCGGGACGCCGGGAGTCGGCCGAGGGGTGGGCATGACCGAGTGGTGGCTGTGGATGTACGTCGCCGCCATGGCGGGCGGGGTCGTGCTGTTCAGCCGGTGGCGCGCGGACCCGCGGGGCGTTCCGCGCAGCGAGTACCGGGTGGCGATCGCCATCCCGCTCTGGTCCGGCTCCTGGTACCTGCTCATGGCGCTGGGCGGCGGGCGCACGGAGGTGGCCGGCCACACGCTCTACTGGGCGCGGTACGTCGACTGGGTGGTCACCGCCCCGCTGTTGCTGGTGGCCCTGATGCTGACCGCGACGCACTCCCTGCCCGGGCGCTGCTGGCGGCTGATGGGCGTCCTCGCCGGGGCGAACGTGGTGGTCATCCTCAGCGGCCTGCTCGCCGACCTCACGCCCGACGGCGTGGCCCGCTACACCCTGTACGCGATCGGGGTGCTGGCCCTGCTCGCGGTCTACGCCCTGATCTGGGGACCGCTGCGCGCCCACGCGCACCGCCAACCGGAAGAGATCGCGGGGGTGTACACGGAGGCCGCGCTGCTGCTCAGCGCGCTCTGGGCGGGCTATCCCGTGTTCTGGATTCTCGGCCCGTCCGGCGTCGGCCTGCTCAGTTCCGCCACCACCAGCCTGCTCCTCGTCGTGCTGTCCATCGTGTCGAAGGTGGGCTGGAGCATCCTCGATCTCGGTCGGCTGCGCGCCCTGTCCACCCGTGGTCGGCTCACCGTCGTCTGACCCGGTGCCCGGGGTCGGCCCCCGGGTGCCGGTGTCGGACGACCGGGCGCCCGCCCGGACCCGACGGGCGCCGGCGCGCACGACCGGCACGGCGGAGGGCCCGGGGCGGCCGGACCGGCTGCTGCGGCGCGTCGGCACGGCGACGCAGCTCGCCCTCGCCGGGCTGCTGGCGTCGTCCCCGCTGATCGACGCCGCCGGGCCGGGCGGCTCGCCGGCCTTCCTGGTCGCGGGACTGCTCCTCGGGCTCCCGCACGGCGCGGTCGACCATCTCGTGCCCGCCCGGCTGTCGGCGCGCGCCCGGCCGCTGTCGGCGCGGGTGGCGCTGCTGGCGGCCTACGCCGCCGTGGCCGGCGCCGGGCTGACGGTCTTCCGGGCCGCGCCGGACCTGGCGCTGGTCGGGTTCCTCATCGTGTCGGTCGTCCACTTCGGCACCGCCGACGTGGCGTTCCACGCCGAGCGGGACCGCCGGCCGGTCCGGCCGGGGGTGACGGCCGTGCTCGCGTACGGGGGACCGCCGGTGGTCGTCCCGTTGGCGCTGTGGCGGGAGCAGGTCGACCCGTTGCTGGCGGCGGTGGCCCCTCAGGCGCCGGCGCTGCTCACCGACGAGGTGCGGGCGCTGGCACTGGCCACGGTCCTGGGCGCCGTCGCGGTCACCGCGATCCGGGACGTGCGAGCGGGACGCGTCCGCGACGCCGTCCAACCGGTCCTGCTCGCCGGGCTGTTCGGTACCGTGCCGCCGGCCCTGGCCGTCGGGGCGTACTTCGCGGCCTGGCACTCCTGCCGCCACGTCGCCCGGCTGCTGCGGCACGACCCGCGCAACACGGCAGACCTGGCGGCCGGACGGGTCGGGCCGCCGCTGCGTCGCTTCGCCCGGCAGGCGGCGGCTCCCACGGCGGTCGCGCTCGCCGCCCTGACCGCCCTGCTCACCTGGCCCGGCCACCGGGCGGACCCGCTGCCCGCGACGTTCGCCGTGCTGGCCGCGCTGACCCTCCCGCACGCGGTGCTGGTCGCCTGGGCGGACCGACGCGCGCCCCGGCCGCCACGCCGGGCGGGTGACGGGCTGCTCCCCCGCCGGGGTGCCCGGCGCCGCGGTTGACCGGGCACCGGGCCCCGGTCACCACCGCCGGGCACCGGGTCCGGTCACCACCGCAGGGCGCCGGGGGCGTCGGGCGGGACCGCCGGGAGGCGGGGTGCCACCGGCGCCAACCGGCGGTACGGCGCACCGAGCGGCGGCCTCGGGTCCACGTCGCCCTTGTTGGGCCAGAAGGACATCGCGCGTTCCGCCTGGGCGGTGATGGTCAGCGACGGGTTCACCCCGAGGTTCGCCGAGACCGCCGCGCCGTCGACCACGTGCAGCCCCGGGTGGCCGAACACCCGGTGCCACGGGTCGATCACGCCGTCGGCCGGGGTGGCGCCGATCACCGCTCCGCCGAGGATGTGGGCGGTCATCGGGATGTCGAACGGCTCGGTCAGGGCGCCGCCGGGCGTACCGCCGATCTCCTCGGCCAGCAGGCGGGCCGCCTGGTTGCCGGCCGGGATCCAGGTCGGGTTGGGCGCGCCGTGGCCCGGCCCGGAGACCAGGTGGCGGCCGAACGGGCCACGTCGCAGCCGGGTGGTCAGCGAGTTGTCCACCGACTGCATGACCAGGGCGATCACCGTCCGCTCCGACCAGCCGCGCACCGACAGCAGCCGGGCCGCCGTGCCGGGCTGGCGCAGCAGGACCCCCACCCAGCGGCGGAGCCGGCGCGGCCCGCCGTCGACCAGCAGCGACTGGAGCAGGCCCATCGCGTTCGAGCCCCGGCCGTAGCGGACCGGCTCGACGTGGGTCTGCGGGTCGGGGTGGAACGAGCTGGTGATCGCCACGCCCTCGGTGAAGTCGAGCCCCTCGGCGCGGGCCCGCCGCCGGGGCACCGAGGCGCCGAGGATCGCCTCCGAGTTGGTCCGGGTCAGCTCGCCGAGGCGGGGCGAGAGCGCGGGCAGGGCGCCCTCCGCCCTCATCGTGTGCAGCAGCCGCTGGGTGCCGAGCGCCCCGGCCGCGAAGACCACCTGGTCGGCGTGGATCACCTGTCGCCGCGCGCGCAGCCAGGCCCCCGTGCGCACGGTGTGCACCGCGTACCCGCCGCCGTCGGCCGGGCGGACGGCGGTGACCGTGGTCAGCGGGTGCACCCGCGCGCCGAGCCGCTCGGCCAGCCACAGGTAGTTCTTGACCAGCGTGTTCTTCGCACCCCGCCGGCAGCCGGTCATGCACGCGCCGCAGTGCGTGCAGCCGGTGCGCTCCGGCCCGGCGCCGCCGAAGTAGGGGTCGGTGGCCCGCTGGCCGGGCCGGCCGATGAACACGCCGACCGGGGTGGCGTGGTGGGTGTGCCCCACCCCCATCCGGTCGGCCACCGCCCGCATCGCCCGGTCCGCGCGGGTGACGAGGGGGTACGTGGTGGCGCCGAGCATCCGCTTCGCCTGGTCGTAGTGGCCGGCCAGCTCGTCGCGCCAGTCGGTGACGTCCCGCCACTGCGGGTCGGTGTAGAAGGCGTCCAACGGCTCGTAGAGGGTGTTGGCGTAGACCAGCGAGCCGCCGCCGACCCCGGCGCCGGAGAGCACCAGCACGCCGCCGCCGGCCTTCCGGTCGGCCGGACGCAGCAGGGTGAGCCGCTGGAGGCCGTAGCAGCCGAGGCGGGGCGCCCACAGGAACCGCCGCAGCCGCCAGGAGGTCTGTGGGAACTCGTCGTCGGCGAAGCGGCGCCCGGCCTCCAACACCCCGACCGAGTAGCCCTTCTCGGCCAGCCGGAGCGCGGTGACGCTGCCGCCGAAGCCGGACCCGATGACGAGCACGTCGTACCGCATGACCGCATCATTACCGCTCGGTAGCCATCGCGCCAGCGCCCGATTTCGCGGGATCATGCTCCCGTCCGCGATCCGGAGGCACCCGCCCGCAACTCGGTGCCCCCGTCGGGGCGTTGTCATCACCGGGGGTGTCGCATGACTCAGCGGACAGGGGCGCCACGCCCGCGATGGGTGCTGGGGCTCGCCGCCCTGGCGGCCGTGGTCCTGGTGGCCGTGGGCGCCCTGGTGGTCACCCGGCTCGTCCGCGACGACGGGCCGCGGCGCGCGATCGGGCCGACGGGCGGCACCGGGACGCCGCAGGCCAGCCCCACCCCCAGCCCGACCGCGCCGCCGGGTGCCGGCATCACCGGCCCGCTCAACCTCCTGCTCGTCGGGGTGGACACCCGGGTCAGCGTGCCGGGCTGGGAGCCGCACGGCGACGCCGTGCTGGTGCTGCACGTGCCGAAGGGCCTCGACCGGGCGTACCTCTTCTCCCTCCCCCGCGACCTGCTGGTCGACATCCCGGCCTTCCCGAAGGCCGGCTACCGCGGCGGGAGGACCAAGCTCACCCACGCGATGAGCTACGGCAGCCGGGTGCCCGGCAAGCCCAGGCAGCCGAGCACCGCCCAGGGGTACGAGCTGCTGCGCAGCACGGTCAGCGGCTACACGGGACTGCGCTTCGACGCCGGCGCGGTGCTCACCTTCAACGGCTTCGACCGGCTGGTGGACACCCTCGGCGGGGTGGACCTCTACGTCGACCAGCGGGTGGTCTCGCTGCACCGCCGTCCCGACGGCCGGCACCGGGAGCCCGCGCCGGGCGGCGGGGGCTACGTCGGGCCGCAGATGGTCTACGAGAAGGGCGAGCGGCACCTCACCGGCTGGCAGGCGCTGGACTACGCCCGGCAGCGCTACGTCACCGGCGGCGGCTACGCCCGGCAGCGCCACCAGCAGCAGCTGATCAAGGCGCTGGCCACGAAGATCCTCGGCGAGGACCTGGCCCGGCAGCCGGAGCGCGTCCAGCAGGTGGTCGACGCGCTCGGCGACACCCTGGTCTACGCGGGCGGGCCGCGCGTCGTGGACGTCGCGTACGCCCTCGGCGGGCTCACCCCGGAGAGGTTCGTGCTGGTCGACCTGCCCGGCGCGGGCGTCGGCAAGGGCAGCGGCTACCGGGGCGAGGAGCTCACGTCGACCGGGCGGAAGTTCCTCACCGAGCTGCGCGCCGGCCGGGCCGACGCCTACCTCGCCGCCAACCCGAAGCTGCGCGTCACCCGCTGAGCGCCGTCACCGGCGCTCGTGCGGGCGGAGGGCGCTCGGACGGCGGGGGGCCGTCACCGGCGCTCGGGGCGGGCGGGGCGCTGCGTGCCGTACAGCCACGCCTCGAAGAGGTCGTCGAGCTGTTCGCCCGAGACCCGCTCGGCCAGCGCGACGAACTCGGCCGTGGTCGCGTTGGCGTCGCGCTTCTGCGCCGCCCAGGTCTTCAGGATCTCGAAGAACGCCTTGTCGCCGACGGTCACCCGCAGCGCGTGCACGGTCATCCCGCCGCGCTGGTAGACCGACTCGCTGAACAGGTTCTCCGCCCCCGGCTCGCCCGGCGGCGTCCGCCACACCTGGCCGGACGAGCCGGCGTAGCGGGCGTCGAACGCCTGCTGGGCGGTGCGCCCGCCGTCGTGCTCAGCCCACAGCCACTCGGCGTACGTGGCCAGGCCCTCGTTGAGCCAGATGTCCTGCCACTTCGCCAGCGACACGCTGTTGCCGAACCACTGGTGCGCCAGCTCGTGGGCGACCACGCCGGTGTTCTCGCCGCCGGAGAAGAAGCTCGCCGAGTAGACCGGGCGGCTCTGCGTCTCCAGGGCGTACCGGATCCGGGCGTCGGAGACCACCACGCCGCCGTACGCCCCGAACGGGTACGGCCCGAACACGCTCTCCAGGTGGTCGGCCACCTCGACCGTGTCGGCGATCGACCGGTCCGCCGCGCCCTCCGGCAGGTCGGTGGTGACCGCGTGGAACACCGGCCGTCCCTTGTGCTCGCCCTCGGTGATCCGGAACTTCCCGATGACGACGGTGCTCAGGTAGCTGGCCATCGGACTGCGCTCGGCCCACTTCCAGGTGGTCCAGCCGCCGGTGGTGCTCCTCCCCGCCGGCACACCGTTGCTGACCGCCGTCAGCCCCTTCGGCACGGTGATCTCGAAGTCGTAGGTGGCCTTGTCCGAGGGGTGGTCGTTGACCGGGAACCACGTGCTCGCCGACTCGGGCTGGCCGAGCGCGATCGCCCCCTCGTCGGTGTGCAGGAAGCCCCCGACGCCGAGGGCCTCGTTGCGCAGCGGCTCCGGCTCCCCCTCGTACGCGATCTCGGCGACGAAGCCGTTGCCCGCGATCAGGCCCCGGGCCGGAGTGACGACCAGCTCGTCGCCCTTGCGGGCGTGCTTCGCCGGGGCCCCGTCCACGGTCACCGACCGCACGGTCAGCCCCGCCAGGTCCAGGTTGAACGCGGACAGGTCGCCGGTCGCCGCCGCCTGCACGGTGGTGGTCCCGGTGAGCCGGTCCTCCGCCGGGTCGTAGCGCACCTTGACGGTGTAGCGGCTGACGTCGTACCCGCCGTTGCCGTAGGTCGGGAAGTACTCGTCGCCGGCGCCGGCCGCCCCCGGCGTGAACTGGCGCGACGCCCCGGGCGAGGGGGCGCCCGGGGTCGGGGCCGGCTCGTCGGCCGACCCGCATCCGGCCAGCCCGAGCGTCCCGGCCAGCAGCAGGCCGGTGCCCGCGTACAGCGTCCGCCGCGACAGCGTCATCGCCTCGTCCCTCCCTGCGCCGCCGGCTGCCCACCGGCGGCCCCCTGGCGGACCCGCGCCCGGCGGGTGCCGCTCGCCCGGGCCGGCCGCGCGGAAGCGGCCGGTGCGGCGCCGGGGTCCGGCGGGCAGCCTACCGAGCGCCGCCGGAAGCCCGGGCCCTGCCCGCCCGGCTCACGGCAGCGCGGGGGCGCTCCCGCCGACGAGCCAGGCGTCGAGGAGCGGACGCAGGGGCTTCCCGGCGACCCGCTCGGCCAGCGCGACCAGGTCGTCCGTGGTGGCGTTGCCGTCGCGCCGCTCGGCGGTCCAGGTCCGCAGGATGCGGAAGAACGTGTCGTCGCCGACCGTGCGGCGCAGCGCGTGCACGGCCAGCGCGCCGCGCTTGTAGACGGCCGAGCCGAACAACTCAGACCGTCCGGGGTCGACGGACGGCCGGGACCAGTCGGTCGCGGCGTACTCCAGCTCGAAGGTGCGCTGGGCGGTGCGACCGCCGTCGTGCTCCTCCCACAGCCACTCCGCGTAGGTGGCGAAGCCCTCGTTGAGCCAGATGTCGCGCCACCGGCTCAGCGCCACGCTGTTGCCGAACCACTGGTGGGCCAGCTCGTGCGCGACCACCCCCGGGTTGGGCCGCCCGCCACGGAAGAAGCCCGGCCCGTAGACCGGCCGGGACTGGGTCTCCAGCGCGTAGCCGATCCGGCCGTCGGTGACCACGACCCCGCCGTAAGAGTCGAACGGGTACGGCCCGAACCGGCTGGCCAGGAAGTCGGCGATCTCGCCGGTGCGGGCCAGCGAGGCGGCCTCCGGCCCGGTCGCCGGCAGGCTCGCCGGGACCGCCGTGACCATCGGCCTGCCGGCGTGCGTGCCGCTGCGCACCCGGTAGTCGCCGATCACCAGGGTCGTCAGGTAGCTGGCCATCGGCGACCGCTCGGCCCAGCGCCAGGTGGTCCAGCCGGCGGCGCTCGTCCGCTCCCCCGGCACCCCGTTGCTCAACGCGGCCAGCCCGTCCGGGACGGTCACCTCGATGTCGTACGTGGCCTTGTCGGACGGGTGGTCGTTGACCGGGAACCAGGTGGCCGCCGACCAGGGCTGGCCGAGGGCGATGGCGCCGTCGGCGGTGTGCAGGAAGCCGCCGCTGCCGAGCTGCCCGTCGGCCTTCGCCGCCGGCACGCCGGAGTAGTCCACCTCGACGATGAACCGGGCGCCCTCGGGAAGGCCGTCGCGCGGGGTGACGACCAGCTCGTCGCCGTCGCGGGCGGACCCGGCCGGCCGGCCGTCGACGGCCACCCGCGACACGTCCAGCCCGGCGAGGTCCAGGTTGAACCGGGACAGCGCCGCGGTCGCGGTGGCCGTCAGCGCGGCCCGCCCGGAGAGCCGGTCGGTCGCCGGGTCGTAGCGCACGGCGAGGCGGTAGCCCGCGACGTCGTAGCCGCCGTTGCCGGCCCCCGGGACGTACGGGTCGGCGAGGTCGGCCGCCCCCGGCCGGAAGCCGCCCCGCTCGTCGCCCTCGGTGCAGGCCGCGAACACCAGGGCCGCGACGACGGCGACGGCGAGCGCGGGGCGGATCCGACGGCGGGTACGACGCACCGGCCGAGCCTATCGGCGCGGCCGGTGCGGGTGGTGCTGCTTGCGCAGGTCAGCGGTCGAGGACCAGGCCGACCTTCTGGAACTCCTTGAGGTCGCGGTAGCCGCACTTGGCCATCGCGCGGCGCAGGCCGCCGAAGAGGTTGAGCTGGCCGTCCGGCTCGTCGGCAGGGCCGAAGAGCAGCTGCTCCATCGAGCCGAGCGGCTCGCCGGCGGTCTCGAACGCGCCCCGGGGCAGCGACGGGTGGCTGGCGGCGGAGTGCCACCAGGCGCCGCCGGCCGGCGCCTCGGCGCAGAGCGACAGCGGCTCGCCGAGCATCACCGCGTCGGCGCCGCAGCCGAGGGCCTTGGCGATGTCGCCCGAGGTCTGGATGTCGCCGTCGGCGATCAGGTGCACGTACCGGCCGCCGGTCTCGTCGAGGTAGTCCCGGCGGGCCGCCGCCGCGTCGGCGATCGCGGTCGCCATCGGCACCCGGATGCCCAGCACCGACTCGGTGGTCGACCACTCGTCGCCGCCGATGCCGACGATGACGCCGGCCGCGCCCGTACGCATCAGGTGCAGCGCCGTCTTGTAGTCGGTGCAGCCGCCCACGACGACCGGGAGGTCCAGGTCGGCGATGAACTCCTTGAGGTTGAGCGGCTCGTCGGTGGTCGAGACGTGCTCGGCGGAGACGATGGTGCCCTGGATGACCAGGATGTCCACGCCGGCGTCGAGGATCACCGGGGCCAGCGCCAGGGTGTGCTGCGGGGAGACCCGCACCGCCACCGTGCCGCCGCCGGCGCGCAGCTCGCGGACCCGCTCGGCGATCAGGTCGGGGCGGATCGGCTCCGCGTAGACCTCCTGGAGGCGCTTGGTGGTGCGGGCGTCCTCGTCGAGCCCGGACAGCTCCTCCAGGACCTTGGTCGGGTTCTCGTAGCGGGTCCACAGGCCCTCGACGTTGAGCACGCCGAGGCCGCCCAGCTGGCCGAGCCGGACGGCGGAGGCCGGGCTCATCGTCGCGTCCGAGGGGTGCCCGACGCAGGGGATGCCGAACTGGTACGCGTCGAGCTGCCAGGCGGTGGAGACGTCGTCGACGTCCCGGGTCCGGCGGCTCGGCACGATGGCGATGTCGTCCAGGTGGTAGCCGCGCTGCGCGGTCTTGCCCAGCCCGATCTCGACCACGTCACGCATGGGGGACTCCAGTTGTCGCAGGGGGGATGGTCAGCGGGAGTGGTAGTTGGGCGCCTCGACCGTCATCTGGATGTCGTGCGGGTGGCTCTCCTTGAGCCCCGCCGCCGTGATCCGGATGAGCTGACCGCGGCGGTGCAGCTCGGGGATGCTCTCCGCGCCGACGTACCCCATCGCCGCCCGCAGCCCGCCGGTGAGCTGGTGGGCGACCGCGGACAGCGGGCCGCGGTAGGGCACCTGGCCCTCCACGCCCTCCGGGACCAGCTTGTCCTCGGCGAGCACGTCCTGCTGGAAGTAGCGGTCCTTGGAGTACGACTTGCCCTGGCCCCGGGACTGCATCGCGCCGAGCGAGCCCATGCCACGGTAGGCCTTGTACTGCTTGCCGTTGATGAAGATCAGCTCGCCGGGGCTCTCCTCGCAGCCGGCCAGCAGGCTGCCCAGCATCACCGTGTCCGCGCCCGCGACAAGTGCCTTGGCGATGTCGCCCGAGTACTGGATGCCGCCGTCGCCGATGACCGGGACGCCGGCCGGCCGGGCGGCACGCGACGCCTCCATGATCGCGGTGATCTGCGGTACGCCCACCCCCGCGACGATCCGGGTGGTGCAGATCGCGCCCGGCCCGACGCCGACCTTCACGCCGTCGGCGCCCGCCTCGACCAGCGCCCGGGCGCCGGCGTAGGTGGCGATGTTGCCGCCGACGATGTCGATCGTCACGTCCTTCTTGAGCTGGCGGACCATGTCCAGCACGGCCCGTTGGTGGCCGTGCGCGGTGTCCACGATGAGCACGTCGACGCCCGCGTCGACAAGCGCCCGGGCCCGCTTGTACGCGTCGTCACCCACCCCGACGGCGGCGGCGACCCGCAGCCGGCCGGCGTCGTCCTTGGTGGCGTTCGGGTACTGCTCGCTCTTGGTGAAGTCCTTGACCGTGATCAGCCCACGCAGCCGGCCCGAGTCGTCGACGATCGGCAGCTTCTCGACCTTGTGCCGGCGCAGCAGGTCGAGGGCGTCGTCCTTGCTCACCCCGACCGGGGCGGTGACCAGCGGGGTGCGGGTCATGATCTGGTGGACCGGGGTGGCCGGGTCGGAGACGAACCGCATGTCGCGGTTGGTGACGATGCCGACCAGCTGGCCCTCGCCGTCCACGACGGGCACGCCGGAGATGCGGTAGCGCCCGCAGAGGGAGTCGACGTCGCGCAGCGTGTCGTCGGGGCTGGCGGTCACCGGGTTGGTGATCATGCCGGACTCGGAGCGCTTCACCAGGTCGACCTGGAGCGCCTGGTCCTCCAGGGAGAGGTTGCGGTGCAGCACGCCGATGCCGCCCTGGCGGGCCATGGCGATCGCCATCCGGGCCTCGGTCACCGTGTCCATCGCGCTGGAGAGCAGCGGGATCGACAGGTCGATGTTGCGGGTCAGCTTCGTCACGGTGTTGACCCGGCTGGGCACCACGTCCGACTCGCCCGGCTGGAGCAGCACGTCGTCGAAGGTCAACCCGAGCGGAACCACCCGGGCGGAACCGGCGGGCAACTCCGGCAGGTGGCCGCCCAGCTCGCCGCTGTCGGCGCCGGCCGGAAGATCGGTGCTGGGCGAAAATTCCACGATTGCTCCCCTGAGCTGCTCGGACGGGCTTCAGCGAGGTGGCGCGGGCGGGCACCGGCACACGCCGGGTGACGGGCGCGTCGTCCCATCGTACCCACCGACCTGGGCCGACTCCGGCCGGTGGCGGCGCAGGTCACCGACGGCCGGGGGCGGACGCGGCCCTGGCGTTGGGTCTACGGTGAGGGGGTGCACGACGAGCCCATCGACCCCTTCAACGGCGACCCGGCTGATCCGGCCGCCGGCCTGCACGATCCGGGCGACGACGCCCCGCTCGACCCGCTGACGGACGTCGAGCGACAGGACGTGCTGGAGGATCTCGCCGACCTGGAGATCTACCAGGCGCTGCTGGCGCCGATCGGGGTGCGCGGGCTGGTCATCGAGTGCGAGGACTGCCGGGAGCCGCATTACTTCGACTGGGACCTGCTGCGGGGCAACCTGCGTCACCTGCTCAGCTCGGGGCGCCCCCGGGTGCACGAGCCGGCCTACGACCCCGACCCGGACCACTACGTCACCTGGGACTACGCCCGCGGCTACGCGGACGGGGTGCACGACACCCTGACCGAGGGCGCCGACGAGGAGCCCGACGCCGAACGCTGAGGCGGGCCGGGGCCGCACCGGGTGGGCTCAGGCCGCCCGCCCGGCTCCGCGCGCCGGGGCCCTCCGGCCGGCCGTACGGCTCAGGCCACCAGGCCGCGCGCCGGGGCCGTACGGCTCAGGCCACCAGGCCGGCGCGGAAGCCGGCCGCCACGGCGTGCGCGCGGTCCCGCGCGCCGAGCTTGCGGAACAGCCGCCGGGCGTGGGTCTTCACGGTGTCCTCCGAGACGAACAACTCCCGGCCGATCTCGGCGTTGCTCTTGCCCTCCGCCATGCCCAGCAGCACCTGGAGTTCGCGTTCGGTGAGCCCGACCTGGGACCGGCCGCCGCGCGGGCCGGGCCCGCCCCGCCGTCCCGGGGGCGTGGCCTCCGCCGGCTCGTCGGCGGGCTCGGCCGGGTCGTCGCCGCGCTGCGCCGGCACCACCGTCGGCGTGCCGCCCGGGCCGTCGGGGGCCGTCGCCGACCAGGTGGGACCCGGTTCGGCAGGCGGCCGGCCGGCCTGGCCGGTACGGGCGGGACCGCCGACCGCCGCGGTGTCCCGGGCCGGGTCGGTGACCGGGCGCCGGGCCGCCCGGCCGGGCGACGAGAGCAGCAGCAGGGCCTTGGCCACCGCGCTGGTCAGGTCCTGGTCGACGCCCTGGATGAGGCCCCGGGCGCCCGCGCTGATGGTGGCCGCGGCGGCCTCCGACTCCTCGGTGCCGAGCAGCAGCACGGAGGCCTGCGGCGCGCGGGCGAGCACCCGCCGGACGAAGCCCGCGCTGTCCGGCCGGGTGAGGGCCGTGTCCGCGAGCACCACGTCGGCGGGGCGCTCGGCCAGCCGCAGCATCACCTCGGGATCGGAGACCGCCGTCCGCACCACGGCGGACAGCCCGAGCCGTGCCGCCGCGGACGCGAGATGCTGCGCCGCGAGCGGTGTCCGAACGCACACGAGAACCGTACGCACAGTGGTCTCCTCTCCGTCCAGAAGCAGACCATGACCGGGTCGGGTCGCGAGGGGGTTCGGGCAATCCAACGAACTTTTCCGACAAGTGGGGCATATGCCGCCAGTTGCCGGAAGTTTTCGATCACAGGTGTGTGAGCCGGCGACGCCCCGGGTACGGAGGTCCCAGGCCGGAAACGGCGCGCCTGCGCGGACCGTCGCCCGGACGCCGATTCACCAGGATCTGCGCGGTGCCGCGCGGGAGGAGGGGTGCTGATGTCGAACGTACGCAGACTGCCCGGACCCATCGTCGACCTCTGGGACTGGCAGCGGCTCGGTGCCTGCCGGGGCCGGGACAGCGCGCAGTTCTTCCACCCGGACGGGGAGCGTGGCTCGTCCCGCCTGCGCCGGGAGTCCGGCGCCAAGGCCGTCTGCCGCGCCTGCCCGGTCCGGGCCGAGTGCGCCGCCCACGCCCTCGCCGTGCGCGAGCCGTACGGCGTGTGGGGCGGCTTCAGCGAGTCGGAGCGGCTGCGGCTGCTCGCCGTCGGCTGGGAGGACCTGGCCGACCGCCGCCAGAGCCGGGTGGACGTGGCCCGACTGGAGGCCCGCCTGGGCCAGCCGCACCGGTCGACCGTCCCCGCCCAGCGCAAGATCGCCTGAGCCGGCGGCCTTCGAGACCACACCGACGCCGCGTCCCCGCCCGGGGACGCGGCGTCGCGGCGTTCCCGGCCGCGCGGGCACCCCGCACCCGGGGCCCGGGAGGGCGCTCAGCGCACCGTGACGGTGACGGCGTGCCAGCCGGTGGCGCCGTCCGGGGCGACCGCCTGCCGCCGCCCGGTCTGCGTCTCGCCGGTGACGTCGGTCGCCCGGACGGAGAGGGTGTGCTCCCCCGGGGTGGCGTCCCACCGCCACGACCACTGGACCCAGGTGTCCACCGAGACCACGGGAGCCAGCTCCGCCTCGCGCCACGGCCCGTCGTCGACGCGTACCTCGACGCGGCGGATGCCGCGGTGCTGCGCCCAGGCCACCCCGGCCACCGTGACGGCGCCGGCGGTGAGCCGGTTGCGCGGGCGGGGCGTGTCGATCCGGGACTGGGTCTTCACCGGCCCCTGCGCCGACCAGCCGCGCGGCACCCAGTACGCGTCGAAGTCCGCGAAGCTGGTCAGCTCCAGCTCGGTCACCCACTTGCAGGCCGACACGTAGCCGTACAGGCCGGGCACCACCATCCGCGCGGGGAAGCCGTGCCGCACCGGCAGCGGCTCGCCGTTCATCCCCACCGCCAGCAGCGCGTCGCGCCCGTCCCGGAGCACGGCGGTCGGCGTGCCGCAGGTCCACCCGTCCACCGAGCGGCCGACGACCTGGTCGGCGCCCTCCTCCGGCTCGGCCTCGTCGAGCAGCTCCCGGATCGGCACGCCCAGCCAGCGCGCGTTGCCGACGAGGTCCCCGCCCACCTCGTTGGAGACGCAGGCGAGGGTGACGTACCGCTCGACCATCGGGCGGGCGAGCAGGTCGGCGAAGCTCAGCTCGATCTCGTTGCGTACCCGCCCGTGGATGCGCAGCCGCCAGGTCTCCGGGTCCACCTGGGGCAGCACCAGCGCGGTGTCGATCCGGTAGAAGCCGAAGTTCGGCGTGACGTACGGGGCGAGCTGGGTCAGCGACAGGTCCGCCCCCGCCGGCACCGTCGGAGCGGGCGCCGCCGGCGCGGGCAGCGCGACGGCCTCCCGGGCCGCCGACACCCCCCGCCGGCCGGCGAGCCACCGACCGCCGAGCCCGGCCACCCCGGCCGCGCCGACCAGCAGGCCGGCCCCGGTCAGGAACCGTCGCCGCGACGCCGGGTCGCTGGGCTCCAACGGCTGCGCAGGCGCCGCGGCGGGCGGCGGCGCGGGCGCCACGGCGGGCGGCGGCGGCGTGGGCGCCTCGGTGGGCGGTGGCGTGGGCGGGGACCAGGGCCACGGGTCGAGTTCGAGCGGACCGGCGACGAAGGCCCAGAGCACCGCCGCCCCGAGCCCGGCGCCGACCAGCGAGGGCAGCGCGTCGGTGGGCCCGGCGCCGGCCCGGGTCACGGCGGCGGCCACGCCGAGGGCGGCGAAGGCGGCGATGCCGGCGAAGCCGATCGCCAGCCGGCGCAGGGAGAGCACGCCGAGCAGCGCGGCGAAGGCGGCGAGCAGCAGGCCCGTCCCGACCAGCAGCGCGATCTTGTCGTACGTGCCGAAGAGTGCGATGCCGAGCTGCTTGAGCGGCTCGGGCACCGTGTCGACCACGAGCCCCCCGACGGCGACCAGCGGCGCCGAACGGGGACCGGTCAGCACCGCCACCAGCTCGGCGGAGCCGATCGCCACCGCGGCGGCGGTGACCCCGGCCAGGGCGGCGTAGCCGCGCGTCGTGCTGCTCATCGGGCCAGTGTTTCCGATGCACCGGCCGGCCGGTAGTCGCGCCGGCGCCCGCAAAGGCGTCGGGGCGCACCGTCACGCGGACGGTGCGCCCCGACGAGGCGTACGGCGAGGGTCAGAAGCCCGGGCCGTGCTGGTGGCCGTGGCCGTGGCTGTGGCCGTGCCCACCGGCGGCCGGCTCGGCCTTCTCCGGCTTCTCCACCACGAGGCTCTCCGTGGTGAGCAGCAGCCCGGCGATCGACGCGGCGTTGGTGACCGCGTTGCGGGTCACCTTCACCGGGTCGACGATGCCGGACTTCGCCAGGTCGACGTACTCGCCGGTGGCGGCGTCGAGCCCGTGGCCCCACTCCTTGCCGGCGACCTTGTTCACGACGACGTAGCCGTCGTGGCCGGCGTTCTGGGCGATCCAGCGCAGCGGCTCGACCAGCGCCTTGCGCACGATCGAGACGCCGACCTTCTCGTCACCGGTGAAGCCGAGGTCGTCGTCGAGCACCGACAGGATCTGCACCAGGGCGGCGCCGCCGCCGGGGACGGTGCCCTCCTCGACCGCGGCCTTGGTCGCGGCGATCGCGTCCTCGATGCGGTGCTTGCGCTCCTTCATTTCGACCTCGGTCGCGGCGCCGACCTTGATGACCGCGATGCCGCCGGACAGCTTGGCCAGCCGCTCGGCGAGCTTCTCCCGGTCCCAGTCGGAGTCCGAGGCCTCGATCTCCTTGCGGATCTGCGCGACCCGGTCGGCGACCTCGCTCGACTTGCCTCCACCGTCGACGACCGTGGTGTTCTCCTTGTCGACCACGACGCGCCGGGCGGTGCCGAGCACCTCCAGGCCCACCTGGTCGAGCTTGTAGCCCAGCTCGGGCGCGACCAGCTCGGCGCCGGTGAGGATCGCCATGTCCTGGAGCATCGCCTTGCGCCGGTCACCGAAGCCGGGGGCCTTGACCGCGCAGACCTTGAGGGTCTTGCGGATCGAGTTGACCACCAGCGTCGACAGCGCCTGGCCGTCGACGTCCTCGGCGATGATCAGCAGCGGCTTGCTGTTCTGGAGGACCTTCTCCAGCAGCGGCAGCAGCTCCTCGATCGCCGAGATCTTCTGCGTGGTGATGAGGATGTACGGGTCCTCCAGGACCGACTCCTGCGACTCCACGTCGGTGACGAAGTTCGGCGAGATGAAGCCCTTGTCGAACTGGAGACCCTCGGTCACGTCCAGCTCGGTGTGCAGGGCGGAGCCCTCCTCGACGGTGATGACACCGTCGCGGCCGACCCTCTCCATCGCCTCGGCGATCAGCTCGCCGATCGTGGCGTCCTGCGCGGAGATCGTCGCGACGTGCGCGATCGACTTCTTGTCGGCGACCTCGACCGCGCGGCCGAGCAGCGCCTCGGAGACCTTGGCGGCCGCCGCGTCGATGCCCCGCTTGAGGCCGGCCGGGTTGGTGCCGGCCGTGACGTTGCGCAGGCCCTCGCGGACCATCGCCTGGGCCAGCACGGTGGCGGTGGTGGTCCCGTCGCCGGCGACGTCGTTGGTCTTGGTCGCCACCTCCTTGACCAGCTGCGCACCGAGGTTCTCGTAGGGGTTGGTGAGCTCGATCTCCTTGGCGATGGTCACGCCGTCGTTGGTGATCGTGGGCACACCGAACTTCTTGTCCAGGACGACGTTGCGCCCGCGCGGGCCGAGGGTGACCTTGACCGCGTCCGCGAGGGCGTTGACACCGTGCTCGAGCAGGTGCCGGGCGTCGTCCGAGAAGCTCAGGATCTTCGCCATGAATGTCCCTTCGAAGCGTCGTCGCCCCGGCCCGGCGAGCCGGACCGGGGCGACGACACTGATCGGTTGCTTACTTCTCGATGACCGCGAGGACGTCGCGGGCGGAGAGCACCAGGTACTCCTCGCCGGCGTACTTGACCTCGGTGCCGCCGTACTTCGAGTAGATGACGGTGTCGCCGACGGAGACGTCAACCGGGATCCGGTTGCCCTTGTCGTCGATCCGGCCCGGGCCGACAGCGAGGACGGTGCCCTCCTGCGGCTTCTCCTTGGCGGTGTCGGGGATCACGATGCCCGACGCCGTGGTGGTCTCAGCCTCGTTCGCCTGGACCAGGATCCGGTCCTCGAGCGGCTTGATCGCAACCTTGGTCGCGGTAGTCACGGGCATACCCTCCTGGGGTACTGGTTTCGTTACCGGTCGGCGAGCCGACCGGCGTCAATCTGCCACATGCCACCGGGCGGGGCCGTCGTCGCGGGTGCCGGTCCGCCTGGCGTTCAGCGCCCGGGCCACGAGGCCCGGAAGCTGGCACCCTCGGGGTGAGAGTGCTAATCGCAGGTTATTCCTCGGCTAGCACTCCGTCAAGGAGAGTGCCAACCCGCCGGCCGGCGCGTCGGGTCCGCCGACCACAATGGCCGGGTGGATCTCGACCAACTCGCCGCCCTGCGTACGCCCGAGGGGTCGGCCGCGCTCGCCGCGGCCGCGCGGGTGGCCGGCGGCGACCCGCTGACCGCGGCGGCCGCGCTCCGCTCGGCCGGGCTGCCGGCCGGCCTGGCGTCGGCCGCCCTCACCCAGGCCGAGCTGCGGCGCCGGGCGGTCGGCAAGTTCGGGCCGGCGGCGGCGGGGATGTTCCTCACCCGGGCCGGCCTGGAGCAGGCCACCCGGGGCGTCGTCGCGGCCCGGCGGGCCGAGCGGCTGCGGGCCGCCGGGGTGCGCACGCTCGCCGACCTCGGCTGCGGCCTCGGCGCGGACGCGCTCGCCGCGGCCCGTGCCGGCATCCGCGTGTACGGCGTGGAGGCCGACCCGCTGACCGCCGCGATGGCCGCCGCGAACGCCGAGGCGGCCGGGCTGGCCGAGCTGTTCACGGTGGAGTGCGGCGACGCCACGGCGTTCGACGTGGACCGGGTCGACGGGGTGTTCTGCGACCCGGCGCGGCGCAGGGCGGGCACCGGGCGGCGGATCTTCGACCCGAACGCCTACTCCCCGCCCTGGGACTTCGTGGTCGGGCTGGCCGAGCGGGTGCCGCACACCGTCGTGAAGGTGGCGCCCGGCATCGACCACGCGCTGGTCCCGGCGGGCGCCGAGGCGGAGTGGGTGAGCGTCGACGGCGACCTGGTCGAGGCGGCCCTGTGGTGCGGCGAGCTGGCGCGGGTTCCCCGCCGCGCCACCCTGCTGCGCGACAGGCAACGGCCCCCCGTCGACGCCTCCGGCGCGGGAGGGGGGCCCGTCGACCGGCCGGCCGGCTCCAGCCAGCTGACCGGCTCCGGCGCCGCCGAGGCCACCGTCGGCCCGGCGCGCCGGTTCCTGTACGACCCCGACCCGGCGGTGGTCCGCGCGCACCTGGTCGCCGAGCTGGCGGAGACGCTGGGCGCGACGCTGGCCGACCCGAGCATCGCCTACCTCTACGCGGACGCGCCGACGCCGACGCCGTTCGCCCGCTGCCTGGAGGTCACCGACGTGCTGCCGTTCTCGCTCAAGCGGCTGCGGGCGCTGCTGCGGGAGCGTCGGGTCGGGCGGGTGGAGATCCTCAAGCGCGGGTCCGCCCTGGAGCCGGAGAAGCTCCGCCGGGACCTGCGGCTGGCCGGGGACGAGGCGGCCAGCCTGGTGCTGACCCGGGTCGCCGGGGCGCCGACGGTGCTGCTCTGCCGGCCGGTCGGGTAGCGCACCGGGCCCGGCATCGGCCGCCTCCGTGCTTTCGGCTCGCGGGTCGCGCGGGGCCGGGTTAGCTTGACCGTCATGGCGGGACAGGGCACTCCGGCGACCGCGCTGCTGACGAAGCGGAAGATCGCCCACAGCACCCATCCGTACGACGTCTCCCCGGACGCCCCGAACTACGGCGCGCTGGTCGCGGCGGCGCTGGGGGTGCCGCCGGAGCGGGTGTTCAAGTCGCTGGTCGCCGAGGTCGACGGCGCGCTGACGGTGGCGGTCGTGCCGGTCACCGGCGAGCTGGACCTCAAGGCGCTCGCGGCGGCGGTCGGCGGCAAGCGGGCCGCCATGGCCGACCGGGCGGTGGCCGAACGGGCCACCGGCTACGTGCGCGGCGGGATCAGCCCGCTCGGCCAGCGCCGGCGGCTGCCCACGGTGCTCGACTCGTCGGCGCTCGACCATCCCACCGTCTACGTCTCGGCGGGCCGGCGCGGCCTCCAGCTCCAGCTCGCCCCGCAGGATCTGGTGACGCTCACCGGGGCGGCCACGGCCCCGCTGTCGACCCGCTGAGCTGCGCCGCTCCCGGCGGCGACGAGAGAGCGCTCCCCCGCTCGGCGACGGGCAGGTGTCAGGGACGTTGCTGAATTGTTACTGCCGACAACAAACTCGCGACCTCGGTGCTCTTGTGCCCACGCCGCCGCGCGGAATACGTTGCCGGACACAACAAACCAACATCATCCCCCACCCCCGAAAGGACCCTGCTGATGCGCAAGGGCTTCCTCACCTTCGCTGCCGTGGGCCTGCTGGCCACCGGCGGCCTGACCGCCTGCGGCGACGACTCCGGTTCCGAGGCCGGCGGCTCCACCGAGAAGAAGCCGAAGATCGGCGTGATCCTGCCGGACAGCAAGTCCTCCGCCCGCTGGGAGGGCGCGGACCGCAAGTTCCTGGAGGAGGCGTTCAAGGCCGCCGGCGTCGACTACGACATCCAGAACGCCCAGGGCGACAAGACGGCGTTCCAGACCATCGCCGACCAGATGATCACCAACGGCGTCACCGCCCTGATGATCGTCAACCTGGACTCCGGCACCGGCAAGGCCGTGCTCGACAAGGCCAAGTCCCAGGGCGTGGCGACCATCGACTACGACCGGCTTACGCTGGGCGGCTCGGCCACCTACTACGTCAGCTTCGACAACGAGGTCGTCGGCAAGCTCCAGGGCGAGGGCCTGAGCAAGTGCCTGACCGACAAGGGCGCCAAGAACCCGGTCGTGGCCTACCTGAACGGCTCCCCGACCGACAACAACGCCACGCTGTTCAAGAACGGGTACGACTCGGTGCTCAAGCCGAAGTTCGACTCGAAGGAATACACCAAGGGCCCGGACCAGAACGTGCCGGAGTGGGACAACACCCAGGCCGCCACGATCTTCGAGCAGATGCTGACCCAGACCGGCGGCAAGATCGACGGCGTGCTCGCCGCCAACGACGGCCTCGGCAACGCGGCCATCTCGGTGCTGAAGAAGAACAAGCTCAACGGCAAGGTCCCGGTGACCGGCCAGGACGCCACCCCGCAGGGTCTGCAGAACATCCTCGCCGGCGACCAGTGCATGACCGTCTACAAGGCGATCAAGGAGGAGGCGAAGGCCGCCTCGGACCTGGCCATCGCGGTGGCCAAGGGTGAGAAGAAGGAGACCGGTCAGACGGTCAAGGACCCGGAGGGCGGCCGGGACGTCCCGGCGGTGCTGCTCACCCCGAAGCTGATCTTCAAGGAGAACGTCAAGGACGTCATCGCCGACGGCTTCGTCACCAAGGACGAGGTCTGCGCCGGGGCGTACGCCAAGCTCTGCGCCGACGCCGGCATCAGCTGACCCGTACCCGATTCCACGCGCACGCCGCCCGGCACGGACCCTGTGCCGGGCGGCGGTTCGCGCCGGACGGGATCCGAGACCTCCCCTCCACCTGAAGGAGACCCCCGTGTCCGCAACCCCCCTGCTGGAACTACGCGGGATCGACAAGAGCTTCGGTCCCGTCCAGGTCCTGCGCGACGTCGCCTTCACCGCCCACCCGGGCGAGGTGACCGCGCTGGTCGGCGACAACGGCGCCGGCAAGTCGACCCTCGTCAAGTGCATCAGCGGCATCTACCCCACCGACGCCGGCGAGTTCCGCTTCGACGGGCGGCCGGTGACCATCAACAGCCCTCGCGACGCCGCCGCGCTCGGCATCGAGGTCGTCTACCAGGACCTCGCCCTCTGCGACAACCTCGACATCGTGCAGAACATGTTCCTCGGCCGGGAGAAGCGCAGCGGCATCGTGCTCGACGAGCCGACCATGGAGCAGATGGCCGCCGACACCCTCGCCGGGCTGAGCGTACGGACCGTGAAGTCGCTGCGGCAGCACGTCTCCAGCCTCTCCGGCGGCCAGCGGCAGACCGTGGCGATCGCCAAGGCCGTGCTCTGGAACAGCCGGCTCGTCATCCTCGACGAGCCCACCGCCGCGCTCGGCGTCGCGCAGACCGCCCAGGTACTCGAACTGGTCCGCCGGCTCGCCGACAACGGCCTGGCCGTGGTGCTCATCTCGCACAACATGAACGACGTCTTCGCCGTCTCCGACCGGATCGCCGCGCTCTACCTCGGCCAGATGGTCGCGCAGGTGAAGACCACCGACATCACCCACTCGCAGGTGGTCGAGCTGATCACCGCCGGCCGTTCCGGCGGTCTCGGGCTCGCCGAGCCGGCCAACGGCGGCAACGGGCACGGCGCGGTGCCGGCCGACACCACCCCAGGAGGCGTCCGATGACCACGACCGTCGTGCAGAAGGACGGCCCGGCGGCCGTCACACCGCCGCCCACCCTCGGCGGCCACGTCCGCAACTACGTCGGCCGGGTCCGCGGCGGCGACATCGGGGCGCTGCCCGCCGTACTCGGCCTGGTCGTGCTCTGCACGGTCTTCTCGATCATGCAGCCGACGTTCCTCAGCGCCGGCAACTTCGCCAACCTGTTCACCCAGGGCGCCGCGGTCACGCTGATCGCGATGGGGCTGGTCTTCGTCCTGCTGCTCGGCGAGATCGACCTCTCCGCCGGCTTCGCCAGCGGCGTCTGCGCCGCCATCCTCGCCAATGTGGTCACCGTGCTCGGCTACCCGTGGTACGTGGCCGTGCTCGCCGCGCTCGTCACCGGCGTGGCGATCGGCACCACCCTCGGCTTCCTGGTCGCGAAGATCGGCATTCCCTCCTTCGTGGTGACCCTCGCCGGGTTCCTCGCCTTCCAGGGCATCGTGCTGATGCTGATGGAGGAGGGCGCCAACATCTCCGTCCGCGACGAGGTGCTGGTGGCCATCGCCAACCGCAACCTCCCGCCCGTCCTGGGCTGGCTGCTGGCCGCGGTGGCGGTCGCCGGCTACGCGGCCGTGCAGCTGCTCCGGCACCGTAAGCGGGCCGCCCGGGGCCTGGTGACCGACCCGATCGCGGTGGTGTTCGCCCGGATCGGCGGGCTGGCCCTCGTCCTCGGCGTCGCGGTCTTCATCCTCAACCTGGAGCGCAGCCGCAACGTCGTGATCAGCTCGCTCAAGGGCGTGCCGATCGTGGTGCCGATCATCGCGGTGCTGCTGGTCCTCTGGACCTTCGTGCTCCAGCGCACCAGCTACGGCCGGCACGTCTACGCTGTGGGCGGCAACAAGGAGGCGGCGCGCCGGGCCGGCATCAACGTGGACCGCATCCGCATCTCGGTCTTCGTCATCTGCTCCTCGATGGCGGCCGTCGGCGGTATCGTCGCCGCCAGCCGGGCCAACTCGGTGGACCCCAACACGGGTGGCAGTGACGTACTGCTCTACGCGGTCGGCGCGGCGGTCATCGGGGGCACCAGCCTCTTCGGCGGCAAGGGCCGGGTGCTCGACGCCGTCCTCGGTGGCGCGGTCGTCGCGGTCATCGACAACGGGATGGGCCTGATGGGATACAGCTCGGGGGTGAAGTACGTGGTCACCGGCGTGGTGCTGCTGCTCGCCGCGAGCGTGGACGCGTTCTCCCGCCGGCGTTCCACCGCCACCGGCAACCGTTGACCGCGCGGCACCGGAAGTGACGACGGCGATGCGCGCAGGACCGAGCCAGGACGAGATCCGCCGGCAGAACCTGGGCGCGTTGCTGCGGTACGTGCACGTGCACGGGGCCACCACCCGCGCCGAGCTCACCACCACGCTGGGGCTCAACCGCAGCACCATCGGCGCGCTGACCGCCGACCTGGCCGGCGCCGGGCTGGTCAGCGAGGGGACGCCGAAGGAGACCGGCCG
This sequence comes from Micromonospora sp. DT178, assembly GCF_049841695.1. Classification (NCBI taxonomy): domain Bacteria; kingdom Bacillati; phylum Actinomycetota; class Actinomycetes; order Micromonosporales; family Micromonosporaceae; genus Micromonospora; species Micromonospora sp. DT178. Next base: position 445,199 of record NZ_JBNCKV010000002.1, on the reverse strand, counting down.
GGCCGGACGACCGTCGCTGGTCGTCCGGCCCGAGTCGGACCGGGTGCACGCGTACGCGTACAGCATCGAGGTGGACCGGCTGCGGGCCGCGCGGATCGGTCTCGGCGGCGCGGTGCTCGACCGCCGGGAGCTGGACCGTCCCCGGGGTCTGACCGCCACGGAGGCCGCCCCCCTGCTGGCCGGGGCGGTCAAGGAGATGCAGCAGAGCGCGCCGGCGGACGCCGTCTGCGTCGGCGCGGGCGTCGCGGTCTGCGGCATGGTCCGGCGCGACGACGGGCTGGTCCGGCTGGGCCCGACCACCGGGTGGGTGGACGAGCCGATCGGCGCGGCGCTCGGCGCCGAGCTGGGCTGCGACGTGCCCGTCACGGTCGGCAACGTGGCCGACGTGGCGGCCTTCGCCGAGCACGCCCGGGGCGCGGCGGCCGGCTGCGACAACGTCATCTACCTGTACGGGGACGTGGGCGTCGGCGCCGGCATCATCGCCGGCGGGCGCCGGCTGACCGGGCACGGCGGCTACGGCGGCGAGGTCGGCCACATGGTGGTCGTCCGGGACGGCGCGCCCTGCGAGTGCGGCTCCCGGGGCTGCTGGGAGACCGAGATCGGCGAGTACGCCCTGCTGCGCGCCGCCGGCCGCTCCGACGCGCGGGGCCGCGACGCGCTGCTGGCCGTCTTCGACGCCGCCGACCGGGGCGACCTGCGGGCGCAGACGGCGGTACGCCAGGCCGGCGACTGGCTCGGCTTCGGGGTGGCCAACCTGGTGAACATCTTCAACCCGGAGATGGTCATCTTCGGCGGCGGCATGCGGGACCTCTACCTCGCGGCGGCGGCCCAGGTACGCAGCCGGCTCAACTCGATCGCCCTGCCGGCCTGCCTGGAGCACGTCCGGCTGCGCACCCCGAAACTCGGCGACGACGCGACGCTCATCGGCGCCGCCGAACTGGCCTTCGAACGCCTGCTCGCCGACCCCCTCGACGTCGGCTGACCGGTCCCGCCCCGTCCCGGGCGGACCGTGGACAGGGTCCGGGAGCCGGCGGGCCGGTCCGAGTGAACCGATCGGTCGGCCCGTCCGTACCAGTGCGCGGACGGGCGAAGGCGGAGGCGTCGCCCGGCCCGGACTCGTTTCGGACCGGACCGAGGAGACACCACGGACATGGCACCGCTCAGATCCGCCCGTCGCCGGCAGGGACGCCGCAGCAGTCGCCTGGCGGCGCTGCTCGTCACGATCGCCGCCGGGCTCGGGGTGCTGCCCGGCGCGGCCGTCGCCGCGCCGGGCGGTCAACAGCTCAACGCGGCCGACGCCGCCCTGCTCAACGGGGTACGCCTGGCCGGGCTCTGGGAGATGCCGGCCGGGCAGATGGCCGCCGACAAGGGGCAGAGCGCGAAGGTACGCGAGATCGGCGCCGGCATCGCCACCGAGCACGAGGAACTGGACCGGCTCACGGTCGAGGCGGCCAACAAGCTCGGGGCGAGCATCCCGAGCGACCCGACGGCCGAGCAGAAGGGCTGGCTGACGGAGATGCAGAACGCCTCCGGCGCTCGCTTCGACCAGATCTTCGTCACCCGGCTCCGGGTCGCCCACGGCAAGATCTTCCCGGTCATCGGGGCGGTCCGCGCCAGCACCCGCGACCCGGTGATCCGCAAGCTCGCCGACGACGCCAACCGGTTCGTCCTGCACCACATGCAGATGCTGGAGAGCACCGAGCTGGTCCGCTGGCCGGAACTGCCACCGGCCGCCCTGCCCGCGCCGGGCGACGACGGCCTGCTCGCCGCCGCCTCCGCCAACTCCGGCCCGCGGGTCGGGGTCAGCAGCACGGTGGTCTGGCTGGTCTTTCTCGCCGCCCTCGGTACGGGAGGCATCGCCACGTACCGCATCCTGCGCCGCACCTGACCGACCGCCGCGCCCGGGGAGAGCGCGGCCGGGCTCCTACCGCCGCTGCTCCTACCCGGCCGCTGCTCCTACCGACCGCTGCTCCGGCTGCTCCGGTCCCGGTGCCCGGCGCTTTGGCCGTCCCCTGACCGGTTGCCCGCAGTTCCTGGCTCGTGGCCCGGCTGCCCACGACGGCCTGGCCCGTGGCCTGGCTGCGCACGATGGCCTGCCTGCCCGTGGCCTGGCTGCCCGTGGCCTGGCTGCACACGGTCGCCGCACCCGCTCCGGCCGCCTGAGGGCCGGGCCGGTCGATGACTCTCAGTAACCTCCACAGGCAGTCTTCCCGCCGCCAGCGGTCAGCTGTATCGCCCCTTTGCTCTGCAGCCATCCACGCACCAGCTACCCACCGTGGCTGGTGCGTCGGCGGCTGCAGAGCAAAGGGGACGCGGGGTGAGGTGGCAGGTCCAGCCACCGCGACGAGAATCCCCTGGTCAAGGGATTGCGCTCCGAAATCGGACACGCTCGCGCCCGAGAACCGGGCGGGAGTGACTACCCTGCGTGCCGGCGGCCTCCTTCCGCTCGTCTCGTCACGCTGAGTACCCGCGGTGGCCTCGCCGCCGGCGGCGCGAGGTCTCCACGCCCACCCCCTGTCGGGACGTCCGGACGTCCCGGACGTGCGGAAAGAGCCGGGCGACTGTTGGGACGGCTGGACCGCGGGAACCGGGAGGAGCGGGGACCGGGGAGCCGGGAGACCGGGGCCGGGGAGACCGGGGCCGGGGAGAGCGGCGACCGCTACTCGTTGAGTTCCGGTCCCAGCAGCCGGATCTCCTCGATGTCGAGGACCGCCTGCAACTCCCGCAGGACGATGTCGTCGATCTCGTTCGTGTCGCGCAGCCTGGTGACCTCGCGCCGCTTGTGTTCGAGCACGGCGAGCCGCAGCCGCCGGTCGAGTTCCCGGGCCTGCTCCGCCGACTGGCCCTCGTCGGTGGAGCGGACGTCGTCGAGGTGTTGCTCGTAGTCCGCCCGGATCCGGTCGACCGCGTCCGGCGTCGCGCCGAGCCGGTCCGCGACCTCGGGCAGCACCGCCAGCGCGGCCTCGGTGGCACGCATCCGGGCCAGCCGCAGCTCGCCGACCCGTCGGGTGTCGCCGACCAGGCCCGCCCACCCGACGACGGCCGGCAGGGTGGTGCCCTGGATCAGCATCGTCAGCAGGATGACCACGGCGGTGGCGAAGATGATCAGATCGCGATCGTGCACACGTGTGCCGGTGGGCGTGGTCACCGGCACGGCGAGGGCGGCCGCGAGGGAGACCGCACCCCGGAACCCCGCCCACCCGGCCGCCGTCCGCACCCGCCAGTTGACCCGCTCGTCCTGCTCCGCCGCCCGGCGGTCGACGACCAGGAAGGCGAACGCCGCCAGGTGGATCCACAGCATCCGGGTCAGCACGACCACGCCGGTCACCACCACCGCGATGACCAGCGCCCGCATCACCGACAGGCTGGTCACCCCGCGCAGGGCGCGCGGGATCTGCATCCCCAGGAGCACGAAGAGCCCGCCGTTGATCAGGAACGTGGCGAGGTCCCAGAAGCCGTACGCCAGCACCCGGGAGCGGGCCCGGATGACCCGGGGGGCGGCGTACGCCAGCATGAGGCCCGCGACCACCACCGCCAGGACGCCGCTGGCGTGCACGAACTCGGCGAGAAGGAAGGCGACGAACGGCGTGAGGACGCTCAGCGCGCCCTCGCGCAGCGGGTCGTCGAGCCGTCGCCGGACCAGGATCACCGCCCAGCCGACCAGCAGGCCGGCGGCGACGCCACCGGCCGACGCGAGGACGAACCGCTCGGTCAGCCCGAGCAACCCCGGCTCGGTGCCGCCCACGATCAGGCCCACTCCGACGGAGAAGAGCACCAGCGCGGTGCCGTCGTTGATCAGGCTCTCCGCGTGCAGGGTGGTCAGGATCCGGCGCGGCATCCGCTTGGCCAGGCCGGCGACCGCCGCCGCGTCGGTCGGCGCAAGCACCGCGCCGAGTACCCAGGCGGCGGCCGGGTCGACGCCGAACCGCTGCACGACGAGCGACACCGCGACCATCGTCGCCACCACCAGCCCCACCGCGAGCAACCCGATCGCGAGCAGGTTCGTGCGGATCTCACGCAGGCTGGTGGTGATGCTCTCCTTGTAGAGGATCGCCGGCAGGAACAGCAGCAGCACCACCTCGGGCTCCAGCACCACGTGGGACAGCGGCGGCAGGAGCGCGAGCAGCGCGCCCATCGTGATGAGCAGGACCGGGGGCGCCACGCTGTACCGCCCGCCGAGGGTCGTGCCGACCAGCACCGTGACGCCCAGCACCACGATCAGTTCGAGACCGCCCACGTCGCACCCCCGTCACCGGCCGACGCCACGGTGCCGGGTACGCGCCGGTCGCCTGCCGCTCCACCATCGTGGTACGGCGGTCCGGCGCGGCACCCGCGAACCCGGAAACAGGCACCCCTGCCCGCCGGCATCGACGGCGTCGTCCTCGGACACGGCACGCCGCACGCTGCGCGGCGCGTCAGGAGCCGGTGCCGTGCCAGGAGCGCCAGAGGGCCGCGTAGGAGCCGTCGGCCGCGACCAGCTCGTCGTGTGAGCCGATCTCGGCGATCCGGCCGTCCTCCACCACCGCCACGCGGTCGGCGTCGTGCGCCGAGAAGAGGCGGTGCGCGATGGCCACGACGGTGCGGCCCTGGAGGACGGCCGCGAGGGACCGCTCCAGGTGCCGGGCGGCGCGGGGGTCGATCAGCGAGGTGGCCTCGTCCAGCACCAGGGTGTGCGGGTCGGCCAGCACCAGCCGGGCCAGCGCCAGCTGCTGCGCCTGCGCGGGCGACAGCGGGTGCCCGCCGGCACCGACCACCGTGTCCAGCCCGTCCGGCAGCCCGTCGGCCCAGTCGAGCGCGTCGACGGCGGCCAGCGCCGACCGGACGGCCGACTCGTCGGCGCCCGGTCGCACCATCGCCACGTTCTCCCGCAGCGTGCCGATGAAGACGTGGTGTTCCTGGGTGACCAGGGCGACGTGCGTCCGCAGCTCCGCCAGGGGCAGCTCGTCGAGGCGCCGACCCGCCACCGTGACCGAGCCGGTACGGGGCGCGTGCACCCCGGCGAGCAGCCGGCCGAGCGTGGACTTGCCGGCGCCCGAGGGGCCCACCATGGCCAGCTTCTCCCCCGGCTCCGGCACCAGGGTCACCCCGTGCAGCACGTCCCGACCCTCCCGGTACGCGTACCGGACGTCCCGGGCGGCGAGCCGTCGGTCCCCCGGTGGCGGAGGATCGGTCGGGCCCGGGGAGTCAGCGGCGGGCCGGGTCGGGGTGCCGGCCGGCGGGTCGGCGTCGGCCACCCCGAGCAGGCGGGCCATGGAGGCGCCGCCGACCTGCAACTCGTCCAGCCAGGAGAGCAGCCGGTCGACCGGGTCGATCAGCTGCTGCACGTAGAGCGTGGCGGCGGTGACCTCGCCGAGGCTCACCCAGCCCTTCAGGTAGAACCAGCCGCCGATGATCAGCGTCGCCACCACCGGCAGCACGTAGCCGATCTCGGCGATCGGGAAGAACACCGTGCGCAGCCGCAGGGTGTAGCGCTCGGCCGCGTACGACCGGCGGATGTCGGCGTCGGTGCGGGCCCGGCGGCGCGCCTGCTGCCGCAGCGCCTCCGTGGTCCGCGAACCCTCGACGGTTTCGCTGATCCCGTCGGTGATGTCGGAGTAGGCGGCGTTCTCCCGCAGGTAGCCGTCCGGGGCGCGGCGCAGGTACCAGCGGGTGCCGGCCCACAGCAGCGGCACCGCGAGCAGGCAGGGCAGCGCGAACAGCGGGTCGACCAGGAGCAGCGCGCCGAAAATGAAGCAGCCGGTGACGACGGCGATCAGCGTCTCCGGCACCGCGAGCCGGACCGTCCGCGACAGCGCCGAGACGTCCCGGGACGTCCTGGTGAGCAGGTCGCCCGTGCCGGCCCGTTCCACGGTCGCCAGCGGCAACGCCAGGATCCGGTCGACGAACTCCTCGCGCAGCTCGGCCAGCACCCGCTCGCCGAGCCGGGCCGACGCCAAATGGGCGAAGCGGACCAGCACCGACTGCACCAGCACGAACCCGGCGATCAGCAGGGCGATCCGGTCCACGGTGACGCCGGACGTGCCCCGGGAGATCCCCTCGACCAGGTCGCCGAGCAGCCACGGCGCGACCAGGCCGGCCGCGGCGGCCAGCGCGTGCAGGCCGAGCGCGACCCCGAGCGCCCTCGGATGCCGGCGGGCCAGCGTGCGGGCGTAGCGGCGCACCTGGCGCCCGTCGGCGACCGGCAGGGCGGTGGCCATCAGTCCTCCCCCCGGCTGACCGTCGCCCGGTAGCGCGGCTCGCCGTCGAGCAGTGCGGTGTGCGACCCCTCGGCCACCACCTTGCCGTCCTCCACGAAGATCACGTGGTCGGCGCGGTGCAGCACGAGCGGGCTGGTGGTGCACACCAGGGTGGTGCGGCCCGTCCGGGCGGCGCCGAGCCGGTCCGCGATCCGGGCCTCGGTGTGCGCGTCCACGGCGCTGGTCGGCTCGACCAGCAGCAGGGTCTCCGGGTCGGCGACCAGCGCCCGGGCCAGCCGCAGCCGCTGCTGCTGGCCGCCGGAGAACTCCCGGCCGCGCTCGGCGACCGCGCTGTCCAGCCCCGCCGGCAGGGCCTCGACGATGTCGGTCGCGCTCGCCGCCGCCAGCGCCGCCGCGATCGTCGCGTCGTCGGCCCGGTCGTGCGGGTCCAGCTCCGCGCGCAGCGGGCCGGTGAACAGGTGCGCGTCGTTGTCGGCCACCAGGATCCGCTCCCGCACCGTCGCCAGCGCCACCTCCCGCAGCGGTACGCCGTGCAGCGTCGCGTCCGAGTCGACGTACCGGCCGAGGCGGTCCACGACCGCCGCCGCGTCCTCGGGGGCGGTGGCGGCGAGCGCGGTGAACCGGCCCGGCCGTACCGTCACGCCGGAGGCCACGTCGACCAGCTCGCCGGGGCCGTCCGGCAGGGCGGTCGGGCGGGCCGGGTCGAGCAGTTCCGGGGTGAGCCGCAGCAGCCGCACCACCCGCCGGGCCGCGACGTGCCCCCGGGTCAGCTTGTCCACCGCCTCGGTGAGCTGCCGCAGCGGGCTGACCAGGAACGCGGTGTAGCCGTAGAACGCCACCAGCTCACCGGCGCTGATCTCGCCGCGCAGCGCGAACCGGGCGCCGAGCCAGGTGACCAGCACCAGGAACGCCCCCGGGAGCAGCACCTGGGCCGCCTCCAGCAGCGACTCGATCCGGGCCACCCGAAGGCCGTCGGCGCGCAGCGCCTGCGAGCGCGACCGGTAGCGGGCGGAGAGCACCGGCTCGCCGCCGACGCCGCGCAGCACCCGCAGCCCGGAGACGATGTCGCCGGCCCGGGCGGTCAGCGCCCCCTCCGAGTCCCGGTACGCCTGCTGCTGCCGGTGCAGCGGCCGGATGAGCAGCCCGACGACCGCCATCAGCAGCGGCACGCCGAGCACCACGACCAGCCCGAGCGGCACCGAGGCGCCGAGCAGGATCACCCCGACGGTCACGATCGCCACGACCGCGCCGGCGCCCCGGGCGGTGATGTCGATGGCCGCGCCGATCTGGCTGATGTCGGCCGTGCCGATGCTCACCACCTCGCCGGCGGAGACCCGGCGGGGCAGCGCGGCGCCGAGCCGGTTCGCCGCGCCCACGGTCAGCTGCACCGTCCGGTACGCCCCGGCGAGGAAGTTGTGCACCGCGCACCGGTGCCGCAGGATCCCCGCGACCGCCTGGAGCACGCCCAGCCCGAGCAGCGCCAGTCCCCAGGTGAGCAGCGCCGCCTCGTCGCGGCGGGTGAGCCCGTCGACGGCCCGGCCGACGGCCGCCGGGACCAGCGCCTGGGCGACCATCCAGACGACGCCCAGCAGGATGCCGACGGTGAGCAGCACCTTGTGCCGCCCGGCCAGCCACACGAGGTAGCGGGTCGCCGAGCGGCTGTCGGGTACGCCGGGATCCCCGGCCGGTGTGAAACGCATGGCCCACCGACGCTAGGTGGCGGGCGGGTCACCCCGCCAACCAATTACCGCCTCGGCGTGCCGTGGCTCACGCAGCCTCCACCGTCGCGCGGCCGGCCTCGCCTCAGCGGTCGACCTGGGTGAAGTCCCAGGAGTGCGGCGGGCGGGCCAGCAGCGTCGCCGGGGGCTCCGGCAGCGGACGCGGGTTGCTGCGCCACTTGGAGATGACCACCACCCGGTGGTCGGTGGAGGAGAACACCTCGCTGGACAGGTGCATCGGGTCGTGCTCGAACTCCGGCAGCGCGGTGTCGCACACCCAGGTGATCAGGTCCGCGGCGCCGTACGGCTCCGCCCGCGCCTCCCACATCCGCACGATCACGTCAGCCATCCTCGGGGTTCACACGCTGACCGTGGTCAGCGGCATGGCGGAGTCGGCGGGCAGGTCCAGCCGGCTCGGCGCGACACCCGAGGCGACCAGGTGCGAGCCGAGGGCGGCGACCATCGCGCCGTTGTCCGTGCAGAGCCCGGGTCGGGGCGCCCGGACCCGGATGCCGTGCGCGGCGGCGCGATCCTCGGCCATCGCCCGCAGCCGGGAGTTGGCCGCCACGCCCCCGCCGATCACCAGCGTCTCCACGCCGTTGCTCCGGCAGGCGTCCAGCGCCTTGCGGACCAGCACGTCGCAGACCGCCTCCTGGAAGGACGCGGCCACGTCGGCGACCGGCACCGGCTCGCCGGCCCGCTGCCGCGCCTCGACCCACCGGGCCACCGCCGTCTTGAGCCCGGAGAAGGAGAAGTCGTAGCGGTGGGCGGCGAGGTCCTTGGGGGCGGTCAGGCCGCGCGGGAAACCGATGGCGGCCGGATCGCCGGCCCGGGCCTCCCGGTCGATGTACGGGCCGCCGGGAAACGGCAGCCCGAGCAGCCGGGCCACCTTGTCGAACGCCTCCCCGGCCGCGTCGTCGATGGTGGCGCCGAGCGGGGTGACGCCCCGGGCCAGGTCGTCGACGAGCAGCAGGGAGGAGTGCCCGCCAGAGACCAGCAGGGCGATCGCCGGCTCGGGCAGCGGGCCGTGTTCCAGGGTGTCCACGGCGACGTGCGCGGCCAGGTGGTTGACGCCGTAGACCGGCTTCTCGGCGGCGAGCGCGTAGCCCTTCGCGGCGGCCACCCCCACCAGCAGCGCGCCGGCCAGCCCCGGGCCGGAGGTGACCGCGATCGCGTCGATGTCGGCGAGGGTCACTCCCGCCTCCTTCAACGCCCGGTCCATGGTCGGCACGATGGCCTCCAGGTGGGCGCGGCTGGCCACCTCGGGCACCACGCCGCCGAAGCGGGCGTGCTGCTCGACGCTGGAGGCGAGCGCGTCGGCCAGCAGGGTGTGCCCGCGTACGATGCCGACCCCGGTCTCGTCGCAGGAGGTCTCGATGCCGAGGATCAGGGGTTCGTCAGTCATCGCTCACTTCCCGCGGTGCGCTGCATGACCAGCGCGTCGGTGTTGCTCGGTTGGTAGTAGCCGCGCCGCACGCCGATCGGCTCGAAGCCGTACGTCGCGTAGAGCTTCTGGGCGGGCGCGTTGTCCGCCGCGACCTCCAGCAGCGTGCTGCGGGCGCCGAGCCGGGCCGCCTCGGCGAGCAGCGCCTCCAGCAGGAGCCGGCCGACGCCGCGCCGCTGGGCGCCCCGGCGCACCGCGACGTTCTGCACCCACGCCTCGTCGGGCGGGGCCACGGCGAGCCCGGCGTAGCCGAGCAGGTCCCCGTCATCGGTGGCGACGAGGTAGAAGTGCCCGTTGGCCAGTTCGTTCCAGAACATCGCCGCCGACCACTGCTCGGCACCGAACAGGTCCGCCTCGATCGGCAGCACCTCGTCGACGTGCCACCACCGGAACCGCTCCAGCCGAACACTCATGGCGCCACCTCGGTTCGCGACTGCGGGGCTCGCAGAACCGGCTCACTCCTCGCGCTCACGGCGCCACCTCGGTTCGCGACTGCGGGGCTCGCAGAACCGGCTCACTCCTCGCGCTCACGGCAGGACCGGCTTGCGGGCCGTCGCCGCCACGGCGTCCGGGCGGCGCAGGTAGAGCGGGGTGAGCGCCTCCGAGGGGGCGCCGGCCCGGATGCGTTCGGCGGCCAGGGTCGCCAGCACGCCCGCGTCCGGGTAGCGGGGCTCGTCCCGCACGGGCAGGCCGAGCGCGTCCGCGTACCGGTGCGCGCCGTCGCCGACCGCCGCCGTGACCGCCAGGCCGCGGGCGCGCTCGGCGGCGACCGCCGGCACGGACACCTCCGGACCGACGATCCGCTGGCCCGCGCCGTCGTAGACCGCCCAGTAGATCTCCCGGCGGCGTGCGTCGCTCGCCGCCAGCACCGGCTCGCCGGCGGCCGCCGGGTGGCCGATGGCGTCCAGCGAGCAGACACCGTACGTCGGGACGCCCAGCACCTGGCCGATGGTGGCGGCGGTGACCAGCCCCACCCGCAGCCCGGTGAACGGGCCGGGGCCGAGCCCGGCGACGATCGCGCCCAGGTCGGCCGGGCGGACGCCGGCCTCGGTGAGCACGGCGTCGACCTGCGGCGCGAGCAGTTCACCGTGGGCGCGGGCGTCGACGGTGCAGCGGTGCGCGCGGGTCGCCACGCCGTCCGCCGCGACCTCCACCAGCGCCGCGGTCACCGCGGGGGTCGAGCTGTCCACCACCAGTACGAGCACGGTTAGCCAGCCTAGTCGCCCCCGTGCTCACCCCCGGTCACGCCCCGTCCGGCGGCGCGGGCGGGCGGGGTCAGCTCGGGGTGCGGAACTTGCGCAGGAAGGCCGGCAGCAGCCAGGGGCGGCGCCCGCTGACGCGCACCTTTCCGGTGAGCACCGCCCGGGCCCGGCTGACCCGGCCGAACATCATCAGGTTGAGCGTGCCGGGATCGTGGTCGATCCGGGCGTCGGGCCGGGCGTCGGGGTCGGCGAACGTCATCCGCCCCCGGTGCAGCAGGAGCCGGACCGGGGCCGCGTACGCCGACCGGAACTCGACCACGACCGGGCGTTCGCTCGGCGGCGCGCCGCCGTCGATCAGCCGCCCGTAGCCGTGCCGGACCACCCCGGCCAGGAACAGCTCCATGAACAGCGCCGCGTCCCGGCCGGGGAGCGACCACGGCCGCCCGGTGGCGCGGGCGACGTCGTGACCGTGGATGAGCAGCTCGTTGACCAGGTGCGCGCAGAGGCCGGCGAGGGGCACCCGGGCCCCGCCGAGCCAGGGCACCGTCTCGTCGGGGCGCCGACCCTCGCAGGCGAGGAGGAGCCGCCCCACGTCAGCCCGCAACCGGTCGGCCAGGGCCTGCGGCTCGCGCTCGGTGAGGTGCCGCAGCAGCACGTCGTTGAAGTCCGCCACCGTGTCGACGGTGACGTCGGGGAGCTGCCGGAGCAGGCCCGGCACCGGCAGGGGTGGATGCTCCGGGTCCACCAGGCACACGTAGTACCACGCGAGGGAGCCCACGTGGGCCAGCGTGTCGGCCACCGACCAGTGGGCGGTGGCCATGGCCTCCGGTGGGGTGGCGCGGACCAGGTCGAGGAAGCGGTCCGTCTGGTCCGCCAGCGCCGTCCGCGCCACCCGCCACCGCTCGTCGCTGACCGTCGCCGCCATCGCCGCCTCCCGGCTCGCCGACCGCTCGAGGCACAGGCTACAACGGACGGTCACCGCGCGGTGACCGCGAAAGTGCGCAGCCGTCAGCTGGCGGTGCGCTCCCAGTCGACGGTCGGCAGGCCGGCGTCGGCGAGCGCCTTGTTGGCCGCGCTGAACGGGCGGCTGCCCAGGAAGCCGCGCGGGTTCATCGGGCTGGGGTGCCCGGCCTCCAGCACCACGTGCTGCGGGTTGGTCACCAGGGCGGCCTTCTTGCGCGCGTAGCCGCCCCAGAGCAGGAAGACCACCCGCGAGTCCATCGCGTCGAGCGCCCGGATGGTGGCGTCGGTGAACTCCTCCCAGCCGCGGTTGGCGTGCGAGCCGGGCGTCGCCTCGCGGACGGTGAGGACGGAGTTGAGCAGCAGCACGCCCTGCGCCGCCCAGCCGCTGAGGTTGCCGCCGCGCGGCTTCGGCACGCCGAGGTCCTCCCCCAGCTCCTTGAAGACGTTGCGCAGCGACGGCGGCACGCTCACGCCCTCCCGCACGCTGAAGCTGAGCCCGTGCGCCTGCCCCGCCTTGTGGTAGGGATCCTGCCCGAGGATCAGCACCCGGCAGTCGGCCGGCGCGCAGAGCCGGTAGGCCGAGAAGAGGTCCTCGACCGGCGGGAAGACGGTGCGGGTCGCGTACTCGCCCGCGACGAACTCGGCCAGCGCGGCGGTGCGGGCCGGGTCGAGGTGCGGGGTGAGCACGGCACGCCAGTCCTCCGGCAGCAGCGCCAGCAGGTCCAGGGTGGGGGCGTCGTCGGGCATCGGCAACCTTTCGCCTGTCGGGTCCGTCCCGCGCACTCTAGGCAGCCGGTACGACAGCGCTCAGCCGAGGGCCGCCAGGCGCTGCGCCCAGTCGCCGCCGACCGGCTCCAGCTCGACCACCCGGGTGTCGTCGTCGCGCCGGTCGACGCGCACCCGCAGGTGGGCGTCGACGAGCTGCTCGACCAGGCCCTCGCCCCACTCCACCACGGTCACCGACTCGTCCACCGAGGCGTCCAGGTCGAGGTCGTCGATCTCGGCGCGCGGGTCGGCGGCGTCCCCCAGCCGGTACGCGTCGGCGTGCACCAGCGCCACCGTGCCGCCCCGGGCCGGGTCGGGCCGGTGCACCCGGGCGATCACGAAGGTGGGCGAGGTGACGTCCCCGAGCACGCCGAGCCCGGCCCCGACGCCCCGGGTCAGCGCGGTCTTGCCGGCGCCGAGCGGCCCGGTCAGCAGCAGCAGGTCGCCGGCGCGCAGCAGCCCGGCCAGCCGCCGCCCGAACTCGTGGGTGTCGTCGACGGTCGGCAGCTTCACGACGTGGCTCACAGCGCCTCCAGGAACCGGACCAGCGCCTCGTTGACCTCGTCGGCGTGCTCCAGCATCACCACGTGCCCGCTGTCAGTGATCTTGACGAACTCGGCGTGCGGCAGCCGCCGGACGATCTCCTCGGAGTGCGTCACGGGGGTGATCATGTCCTTGTCGCCGACGACCACCAGCACGGGGGTGTCCGCCAGCGCGGCGAGCGCGGGGAACCGGGAGTGCGTGGCCAGCGTCCGCAGGTAGCGCGTCACCGTGTCGGCGGAGGTGCGGGAGTTCATCGTCTCGACGTACGACACCAGGGCGGGGCTGGGGTGGCGGGTGCCGAAGCCGTACTTGCGGGTGAGCAGCCACGCCACGTTGGTGGTGGACCTGCGCGCCCGGTCGATCACCGGGCCGCCGTAGCGGGTGACGTTGCCGACCATGTAGAGCACTGGCGTGCCGACCCGGCCGAGCAGGGCCGGTGCCACCAGCTTGGTCTCGGCGATCAGGCCGCCCGAGGTGGCCATCAGCACGGTGCCCACGACCCGGTCGCCGAACAGCTCCGGGAACAACTCGGCGAAGGCCATGATGGTCATTCCGCCCATCGAGTGGCCGACCAGCACCAGCGGCCCCTCCGGGGCGGTCCGGTCGATCACCTCGCGCAGCGTCCGGCCGAGCGCGGTCAGGTCGTACTCGCCCGTCTCCAGCCGCCCCGACCGGCCGTGCCCGGGCTGGTCGTACGCGACGATCCGGTGCCCGCCCCGCTCGGCGAGCAGCTTGCGCTGGAAGTGGAAGGTGCCCATGTCCAGGCAGAAGCCGTGCACCAGCACCACGGTCGGGTTGCCGGGCACGGGCCGGGTCGGCTCCACCACCTCGACGTGGATGTCGGTGCCGTCGGGCATCTCCAGCCGGAAGGAATCGTTGTACCGCTGGTCGCCGAAGACCTCCCCGGCGTACCGGTCGGTGGGGTCGGCCTTGAGCTTGCGGACCAGGGCGCGTTCGGTGGCGACGCCGGCCGCGAGCCCGGCGGCGGCGACCCCGACGGCGGCCAGCGCGCCGATGGCCGCCCTGGCGTGTCCGGTACGCGGCAGCGGGATGCGGGGACGGGTCGTCACGGGCGCTCGCCGTCGTAGACGCGGGGCACCCGGGTGCTGCCGAACCGGGTGACGATCTCGTAGTTGATGGTGCCGACCGCCTCGGCCCAGTCGTCGGCGGTGGGCCCGCCGCCGGTGCCGTCGCCGAAGAGGGTGACCTCGTCGCCGGCGGCCACCGGGTCGTCGCCGCAGTCGAGCACGAACTGGTCCATGCAGACCCGGCCCGAGATCGTCCGGCGCTTGCCGCCGAGCTGCACCGGGCCGCTGTTCGAGGCGTGCCGGGGCACCCCGTCGGCGTAGCCGAGCGGCACCACCGCGAGGTTCGCCGCCCGCTCGGTGATGTAGGTGTGCCCGTACGAGACGCCGGAGCCGGCCGGGACGCGCTTGGTGAGCATCACCCGGGCCCGGGCGGTCATCGCCGGGCGCAGCCCGTAGCTCTCGCCGGACACCGGGGAGAGGCCGTAGACGGCCAGGCCGGGCCGGACCAGGTCGAAGTGGGTGTCCGGCCGGGTCAGGGTGGCCGCCGAGTTGGCCAGGTGCCGGTAGCGCGGCCGCAGGCCGGCCTGCTCGGCCATGCCGATCCCCTCGTGGAAGACGGCGAGCTGGCGGTCGATGGTCGGGTGGCCGGGCGAGTCCGCGTACACGAAGTGGCTCCACACCCCGACGACCTCGACCAGGCCGTCGGCCTGCGCCTTGGCGGCGGCGTCGAGCAGGGCCGGCCAGTCGGCCACGGTCGCGCCGCCCCGGGCCAGCCCGGTGTCGATCTTGAGGTGCAGCCGGGCCGGCCGACCGGCGGCGCGGCCCGCCGCGACCATCTCGTCGAGCTGGGGCAGGCTGGCGACGCCGAGGTCGACCCCGGCGGCGACGCCCTCGTGCAGCGGCAGCCCGGGCGCGAGGAGCCAGGCCAGCACCGGCGCGGTGATCCCGGCCCGGCGCAGCGTCAGCGCCTCGTCCAGGGTGCAGACCCCCAGCCAGTCGGCCCCGGCGTCGAGGGCGGCGCGGGCGGCCGGGACCATGCCGTGGCCGTAACCGTCGCCCTTCACCACCGCCATCAGCTCGGCGGCGGTGCCGGACCTGAGCCGGCTCACGTTCTCGCGGATCGCGTCCAGGTCCACGCGCACCTCGGCCTGCCACATGCCCCCAGCCTACTTTCCGCGCCGATCTCCCTGGCCGAGGCCGGCGCAGCCGGTGCCGCCGGCACAGGAGCCACCGCCGGTGCCGCCGGTGCCGCCGGGTCAGCCGAGGCGGGCGAGGACCGGGCGGAGGGCGTCGGCCACGTCGGGCGCCGTCACCGGCCCGCCCCGGGCCGCCTCCCGGCCGGCCAGCCCGTGCAGGTACGCGGCGGCGGCCGCCGCCCGCTCCGGGGGCAGCCCGGCCGCGAGCAGCGAACCGAGCAGCCCGGCCAGCACGTCGCCGGTGCCCCCGGTGGCCAGCGCCGGGGTGCCGGTCGGGTTGACGTACGCCCGGCCGTCCGGCGTGCCGATCACCGTGCGGTCGCCCTTGAGCAGCACCACCGCGTTCATCCAGGCGGCCAGCCGCAGGGTGGCGCCCACCCGGTCGGCGCCCGGCTCCTCCCCGCAGAGCCGGGTGAACTCCCGGTCGTGAGGGGTGACCACGATCGGGGCGTCCCGCGTGCGCAGCCGGCCGGCGAGGGAGCCGTCGACCAGCAGGGTCAGCGCGTCGGCGTCGAGCACCACCGGCACCGGGGCGGCGAGCACCGCCCGCAGTTCCGCGGCCGCCTCCTCGCCGGTGCCCAGGCCGGAGCCGCAGACCCACGCCTGCACCCGCCCGGCGTCGGCGACCCGACCGGTCGCGATCACCGACGGGCGCCGGCGCAGCACGTCGTCCCGGGCCGAGCCGGCGTAGCGGACCAGGCCGGTCGGGCCGGCCAGCGCCCCCGCGACGGAGAGCACGGCCGCCCCGGGGTAGGTCGCCGAGCCGGTCGCGACGCCCACCACGCCCCGGGTGTACTTCTCCGAGGCCGGGCCGAGCCGGGGCCACCAGTCGGCGACGTCCGACCACTCGGTCACGCCCAGCGCCGGGCTGCCCCGCAGCCACGGCTCCAGCCCGATGTCGACCAGCTCCACCTCACCGGCGAGCGCGGCGGCCGGGCCCACCACCAGGGCGGGCTTCAGCCCGCCGAACGTCACCGTCACGTCGGCCCGCACCGCGCTGGGGCGGCCCGAGGCGGTCAGCGGCACCCCTCCGGTGTCGACCGCGACCCCGCTGGGCACGTCCACGGCGACCACGGCGGCCGGGGCGCCGTCGCGCCCGCGGTGCCGCACGAGGCTGGCGGCGAGCTGGTCGGCGGTGTCCCGGAGCCCGCCGCGCCCGCCGATCCCCACGATGCCGTCCAGCACCAGGTCGACGGTCCCCGGCGGCCGGTCGACGACCCGCCCGCCCGCGGCGCGCAGCGCGGCCAGCCCCTCCGCGTGCGCCCGGCCGGGGGACAGCAGCAGCGCCGACACGGCCGCGCCCCGCCGGGCCAGGTGCGCGCCGGCGAGGAGCGTGTCGCCGCCGTTGTCGCCGCTGCCGACCAGCAGCAGCACCCGCGCGGCGTAGACGCCGCCCCGGTCCGCCAGCAGCAGCGCGCAGCGGCGGGCCAGCCCGGCCGCCGCGCGCTTCATCAGCGTCCCGGGCGGCAGCGTGGCCATCAGGCCCGCCTCCGCCGCGCGTACGTCCGCGACCCGCCACACCGCTCTCATGCCACCCCGTCCCGTCCGATTCCGGCGTGCCGCGACCGGCACGCCCCGATCACCGTTCCGCGACCACCATGGCCGAGGCGATCCCGCCGTCGTGGGACAACGAGAGATGCCAGCGGTTGACCCCGCGCTCGGTGGCCGCCGCCGCGACCGTGCCGGAGACGGTCAGCCAGGGCCGGCCGTCCGGGTCCGCCACGATCTCGCAGTCGTGCCAGCTCAGCCCGGCCGGGGCGCCGAGCGCCTTGGCGACCGCCTCCTTGGCCGCGAAGCGGGCGGCCAGCGACTCGGGCGAGCGCGGGTTGCCGGAGCGGGTGCAGCGCTCGGCCTCCGTGAAGAGCCGGTCGGCGAGCAGCGGTGTCCGTGCCAGGGCCTTGGCGAACCGCTCGACGAGGACGACGTCGATGCCGACAGCGACGATCACCCGCTCACCCTACCGGCGCGGGCGGCCGCACATTAGCCGCCGCTTCCGCGCGGGGCAACGCCTGTGGACGACCGGCCGTACGCCGGGCGGGCCGTCGTCCACAGGCCACGCGCGGGGGTGTGGACGGCGCCTAGCGTCGCGTCCGTCGATGTTCTCGCGAGGCGGGGGGCCGGGGATGACCGAGGAGCCGTTGACCGTACGACCGGACGCGCTGCGCCGGGCCGCGCGCGGGCTCGACGACGACGCGTACCGGCTGGCGCACGGGCTGGCCGGGGCGTCCGGGCTCGTGGTGCCGGCCCCGGAGTGGTCGGCCGGGGCGGCGCTGGCCGGGCTGGAGTCGGCCGTGCACGCCTGGTTCGGCGGGCTCGGCGCCCGGGTGGCCCACACGTCCGGGGCGGTCCGTTCCGCCGCCGAGGCGTACGAGGCGGTGGACGACCGGGCGGCCGGCCGGCTCACCGCGCTGTCCCGGTGACCGCGCCGGCACCCCCGGCGGCGGGTCGGTCGGCACCGGCCGGGCACGCGGCACGCCCGGCGCGTCCGGTCGCCGGCCCGGCGGGCCGGACACCTCCGACGCGCCCGGCGCACCCCGCCGACCGCGCGGCGGACGTCGGCTACCGGCAGCTGTGGACGGCCGATCCCGAGGCGTGGCGGGCCGCCGGGGTGGCCTGGCGGGGGCTGACCGGACCGGTGGCGCGGCGGGCCGACGGGCTGGTCGCCGGCGCGGCGGCGCTGCGGTCCGGCTGGTCGGGCGGGGCGGCCGTCGCCGCCGACGCCCGGCTCGCGGCCCTGCGCACCGAGCTGACCTCCGCCGCCCCCGCCCTGATCGAGGCCGACCAGGTGCTGGCCGAGTTCGCCGGCCGGCTGGCCGCCGCCAGGGCCCGGCTCGCCGCCGCGGTGGCCCGCGCGGACGCGGCCGGGCTGCTGGTCGATCGGCAGGGCCGGGTCACCGTCGACCCCGCCCGCGCGCCGGCGACCGCCCGCTCAGGGGCGGGCGCGTCCGGAACGGGCACGTCCGGAGCTGGCGCACCCGTGGTCCGCGCATCCGGTGCCGACCCGTCCGGGGCCGGCACGCCCGGCGCCAACCCGTCCGGGGCCGGCACGCCCGGCGCCAACCCGTCCGGGGCCGGCACGCCCGGAGCGAACCTGCCCGGGTCCGGCGCGGCCGGGTCCGGGGCAGGCGAGGTGGGCGCGGCCGAGGTGGGTGCGGCGATCCGGGCGGCGCTGGAGCTGGCCGGTGCGGCCGACCGGGAGGCCGCGGGCCGGCTGGACGCGCTGGCCGCCGCCGCCCGCGCGGCGTGGTCGGACGCGCCACCG
The DNA here is from genome assembly GCF_049841695.1 of Micromonospora sp. DT178. Lineage (NCBI taxonomy): Bacteria > Bacillati > Actinomycetota > Actinomycetes > Micromonosporales > Micromonosporaceae > Micromonospora > Micromonospora sp. DT178. The sequence goes on along the minus strand of NZ_JBNCKV010000002.1, from coordinate 426,881 downwards.
CCCGGTCGCCCGGCGTCCGGCGCCGAACCGGCCGCGGTGCGGGCCTGGTGGGCCGGGCTCACCCCCGCGCAGCGCCGGTGGCTCGTCGCGCACGAGCCGGGGCTCATCGGCCGCCTCGACGGGGTGCCGGTGGCCGCCCGCGACCAGGCCAACCGGCTGCTGCTCGGGTTGCGGCGGGAGGAACTGCTGGCCGCGCGGCGACGGCTGCTGGAACGGGTGCCGCGCGGGCCGGTCGAGCTGGCCGGGCTGTTGCGGATCGGGAAGTCCCTGGCCGGGCTGGACGCGCTGGCCGCCCGCCTGGCCGGCGACGAGCAGCCCCGGGCGTACCTGCTGGGGCTGGGCACGGCCGGCGAGGGGCGGGCGGTGGTGGCGCTGGGCAACCCCGACCGGTCGGCCCGGGTGCTGACCTACGTGCCGGGGATGACCGCCGGCCTGCACGACGTGCCCGGCGAGCTGGGGCGGGCGGCCCGGGTGCTGTCCCGCTGCGCCGTCCTCGCCCCCGAGGAGGAGGCCGCCGCGGTGCTCTGGCTGGACTACGACGCCCCCGACTTCCTGCACGAGGCGGCGTGGCCGGGTCAGGCCCGGGACGCCGGTCCGGCGCTGCACCGGTTCCAGGAGTGCCTGCGGGAGACCCACGACGGGCCCCCGGGCCGGCAGACCGTGCTCGGGCACAGCTACGGCTCGCTGGTGGTCGGCACGGCCGCCCGCGATCACGGGCTGGCCGCCGACGCGCTGGTCTTCGTCGGCTCGCCCGGGGTGGGGGTCGCGCACGCGGGCGAGCTGGGCGTGCCGGCCGGGCAGGTCTGGGCGAGCACCGCGCCGGACGACGTGATCCGGTGGGCCCGGCCGCCGGACGAGCTGGCCCGCCGGTCCCTGCTGGGCGCGTCGCCGGTCGGCCCGGCGATCGGGGGGCTGCTCGGCGCGCCGGAGCGGGAGCTGTGGTTCGGGCAGGACCCGTCCCACCCGGGCTTCGGCGGGCGTACGTTCCCCAGCGGCCGGCACGGCCACACGGGCTACTGGGCGCCCGACAACCCGGCCCTCGACGGGATGGCCCGGGTGGTGCTCGGTCGCTGACCCCCGTAATGCGACGGGCCCCGTCCACCGGCGCGGGTGGACGGGGCCCGTCGTGGGGCGGTACGGCTACTCGACCGTGACCGACTTGGCCAGGTTGCGGGGCTGGTCCACGTCGTGCCCCCGGGCGGCGGCGATCTCGGCCGCCATGACCTGCAACGGCACGGTAGTGACCAGCGGCGCGAGCAGCGTCGGCGTACGCGGCACGTAGATCAGGTGGTCGGCGTAGCGGACGACCGCCTCGTCGCCCTCCTCCGCGATCACGATGGTCCGGGCGCCGCGCGCCCGCACCTCCTGGATGTTGGAGACCACCTTGTCGTGCAGCATGCCCCGGCCGACCGGGGACGGCACGATGCAGATCACCGGCGTGCCCTTGTCGATCAGCGCGATCGGGCCGTGCTTCAGCTCGCCGGCGGCGAAGCCCTCGGCGTGCATGTACGCCAGCTCCTTGAGCTTGAGCGCGCCCTCCAGGGCCACCGGGTAGCCCACGTGCCGGCCGATGAAGAGCACGGTCGGCTCGGCCTTCAGGTCGCGGGCCAGCTCGCGGACGGGCTCGATGCGCTCCAGCAGCTCGCGCAGCTTGCCCGGCATCTCCTGGAGCTGGGCGACCACGGCGGCCACCTCGTCGGCGAACTTGATGCCGCGCACCTGGGCCAGGTGCAGCCCGATCAGGTAGCAGGCGACGAGCTGGGTGAGGAACGCCTTGGTGGAGGCGACGGCGATCTCCGGCCCGCCGTGGGTGTAGAGGACCGCGTCGGACTCCCGGGGGATGGTGGAGCCGTTGGTGTTGCAGATGGCCAGGACGCGGGCCTTCTGCTCCTTGGCGTGCCGCAGCGCCATCAGGGTGTCCATCGTCTCGCCGGACTGCGAGATCACCACGATCAGCGTGGACCGGTCGAGGACCGGGTCGCGGTAGCGGAACTCGCTGGCCAGCTCCACCTCGCACGGGATCCGGGTCCAGTGCTCGATGGCGTACTTGGCGACCAGACCGGAGTGGTACGCGGTGCCGCAGGCCACGATGAAGATCTTGTCGACGTCGCGCAGGTCCTGGTCGCTGAGGCGGACCTCGTCGAGCATGATCTCGCCGGAGTCGGTGAGCCGGCCGAGCAGCGTGTCGGCGATGGCCTGCGGCTGCTCCTCGATCTCCTTGAGCATGAACCAGTCGTAGCCGCCCTTCTCGGCGGCGGAGGAGTCCCAGTCGATGTGGAAGTCCTTGCCGCTGGCGGGCTGGCCGGCGAAGTCGGTGATCTCGATGGTGTCGCCGGTGATCAGGACGATCTGGTCCTGGCCCAGCTCCACCGCCTCGCGGGTGTGCTCGATGAACGCGGCCACGTCGCTGGCGAGGTAGTTCTCCCCGTCGCCCCGCCCGACGACCAGCGGCGAGTTGCGCCGGGCGCCGACCACCGCGCCGGGCACCGCGGCGTCGACGGCGAGCAGCGTGAACGCGCCCTCCAGCCGCTGACAGACGACCCGCATGCCGGCGGCGAGCAGCTGCGGCCCGTCGGGGTGGCCGGCGGCGCGCAGGTCGGCCAGCGCGGCGGAGAGCAGGTGCGCCGCGCACTCGGTGTCGGTGTCGCTGGTGAACTGGACGCCGTCGGCCTCCAGCTCGGCGCGCAGCTTCGCGAAGTTCTCGATGATGCCGTTGTGGATCACGGCGACGCGGCCGTCGGGGGCCAGGTGCGGGTGGGCGTTGCGGTCGGTCGGGCCGCCGTGGGTGGCCCAACGGGTGTGCCCGATGCCGGTGGTGCCGTCCCCGATGCCGATGGGGCTGGCCGCGCAGGACGTGGGGTCCTCGGCGGCCCGCTCTGAGAGCACCTTCTCCAGGTTGGCCAGCTTGCCGGCCTTCTTCTCGGTCAGCAGCGCGCCGTCGCAGACGATGGCGACGCCGGCCGAGTCGTAGCCGCGGTATTCCAGCCGCCGCAGTCCGTCGAGCACGATGCCGAGCGCCGGGCGCGCGCCGGCGTAACCAACGATTCCACACATGTCCCGCAGCCTAACCTAGTTCCACTCATCGCGCGTGCGCGAAAGCCGGGTAAACGATCACCCAACTTGAGCGATCGGAGGGGAAGCGGCACTCTCCGTGACATAGCTCCGCCGGGCGACGGCGCCGCCGGCGACGGTTCCGCACGGTCGGGGCCGCCCTCGCCAGGGGTTGAAGCCGCGCCGGGAGTCCGTAGGCTGGCGGGCGTGACGACCGCCGACGTGGATCCGCTGGTGGCCCGGATGCGTCCGTTCGGGACGACCGTCTTCGCCGAGATGTCCGCCCTCGCCGTGCGCACCGGCGCGGTCAACCTCGGTCAGGGCTTCCCCGACACCGACGGGCCGCCGGAGATGCTCGCCGCCGCCGCGGAGGCGCTGCGCACCGGGCAGAACCAGTACCCACCGGGTCCGGGCGTCCCGGCGTTGCGCGCGGCGGTGGCCGCGCACCAGCGCCGGTTCTGGGGGCTGGAGTACGACCCCGACGGCGAGATCGTGGTGACGGCGGGCGCCACCGAGGCGATCGCGGCGGCGATCCTCGGGCTCTGCGAGCCGGGCGACGAGGTGGTCTGCTTCGAGCCGTACTACGACTCGTACGCCGCCTCGATCGCGCTGGCCGGCGCGGTCCGGCGCCCGGTCACGCTGCGTCCCGCCGCCGACGGCCGGTACGCCTTCGACCCCGCCGCCCTGCGCGCCGCGTTCGGCCCGCGCACCCGACTGGTGCTGCTGAACTCGCCGCACAACCCGACCGGCAAGGTGTTCACCCCCGACGAGCTGGCCCTGGTCGCCGAGCTGTGCCGGGAGCACGACGCGTACGCGGTGACCGACGAGGTGTACGAGCACCTGGTCTTCACCGACGCGTCCGCCCCGCACGTCCCGCTGGCCACGCTGCCCGGCATGCGCGAGCGGACGTTGCGCATCTCGTCGGCCGGCAAGACGTTCTCCTGCACGGGCTGGAAGGTCGGCTGGGTGAGCGGGCCGGCGACGCTGGTCTCGGCGGTGCTGCGGGTGAAGCAGTTCCTCACCTTCGTCAACGCCGCGCCGCTCCAGCCGGCGGTCGCGGTGGCGCTGGCCCTGCCGGACGACTACTTCACCGACTTCCGCGAGGGCATGCAGGCCCGCCGGAACCAGCTCGTCGGCGGGCTCACCGACGCCGGGTTCGAGGTGCTCCCGCCGGAGGGCACGTACTTCGTCACCGCCGACGTCAGCGCGCTGGGCGGGCGGGACGGGGTGGAGTTCTGCCGCTCCCTGCCCGAGCGGTGCGGGGTGGTCGCCGTGCCGACGCAGGTCTTCTACGACGACCCCGAGGCCGGTCGACACCTGATCCGCTTCGCCTTCTGCAAGCGCCCCGAGGTGCTGACCGAGGCGGTCACCCGACTGCGCCGGCTGTCCGCGGCCTGAGCTTCCCGCGACCGTCCGCGCTCGACGCCGTCCGCGCCGCGCCGGTCGACGCGTACGCCTGACCGTCAGCCGGCCGCCCGGGTCGGGCCGGTTCCCCGCTCCGCCGGTGCCTCCTCGGGGCGGGGCGTCCGGAGCCGGGCGAGCACCGCGCCGCCGTCGGCGAGCAGCACCCCCTCCGCGTCGTCGACGAAGGCCAGGTCGGCCTCGACGTGCCGACTCGCCGCCGAGAGCAGCAGGCCGACCACCGGGTCGTCGGCCCGGCGGCGCAGCCCGTCGAGGTTGCGCAGCTCCCGCATCAGATGCCCGCGCTGGTTGCCGAGCACCGTCCGCACCGTGGCCGGCTCGCCCGAGCGGGCCGCGGCGGTCACCTTGAGGAAGAAGTCGTCCCGGAACCCGCCGCTGCGCGGGCTGGGCTCTCCGAGCCAACGCTCCAGCTCGGCCCGGCCGTCCGGGGTGATCTCGTAGACCACCCGGTCGGGCTTGACCGGCTGGGGATGCCGTTCGGCCACCACCAGGCCGTCGCGGGAGAGCCGGTCGAGGATCTGGTAGAGGTGCCCGATGTTGAGCGGCCCCCACTGCGGGCCGACCGCCTCCTCGAAGGCGCCCTTCAGCTGGTAGCCGTAGCTGGGGCCGCCGGCGAGCAGGGCCAGGACCGCGTGCTGTATCGCCACCGTCTACTCCGATCCGGCCCGGAGCCGGCCGCCGGCCGGGCCTTGCATTGTCACAATGTATCGCGCACAGTGTGCACAGCACACGGGGAGGCGCGACATGCTCGACATCATCTGGAAGCAGCTTCGCGGCCGTGCGGGGCGGTCGGTGGCGCTGCTGCTCGGCGTACTGGTGGCGACCACCGGTTTCGTCGTGCTGACCGGCGCCACCACCACCTCCCGACTCGAGGTCACCGGCGCCGTCGAGCGGAACACCGAGGCCGCCTACGACATCCTGGTCCGTCCGAAGGGCGCGCGCACCCCGTTGGAGGCCGAGCGCCGGCTGGTCCAGCCCAACTACCTCTCCGGCCTCTTCGGCGGCATCACCACCGCGCAGTACGACCAGGTGAAGGCGGTCGCGGGGGTGGACGTCGCCGCCCCCATCGCCATGCTCGGCCACTCCACCGCCCCGGTGCCGACCCCGCTGGACCTGACCGGGGCGGTGGACCGGTCGCTCGACCGGCAGGTCATCCGCGTCGATCCCCGGTTCGTCGCCGAGCGCGGACTCTCCGGCACGCCCGGCCGGCCCCGCTTCGTGTACGTCACCACCCACCCGTTGATCTACGCCCGCAACGACCTGCCACAGTCCAGCGACGCCACCATGTACACCGACGGGCGCAGCTACCCGTGGGCCGGCGCGTGCGGGCCCGCGCCCCGTGAGGTGCTGCCCGACGGCCGCACCCGCGCCGTCTGCGACCCCCGGTTCGCCCTGGGCAGCCCGGGCGCGTACTCCGAGCGGGAGGAATGGTCGCTGGTGGCCGTACGACTGCTCGCCGACGGCCGGTTCGAGGCCGGCGCGGGCGTCCTCGCCGACGGTGGGTCGGGCTCCTCGTCCACCTCGGACCGACTGCGGATCGCGGTCCACCTGACGGTGCCGTTCCTGCTCGCCGCCGTCGACCCGGCCGCCGAGGACCGCCTCGTGGGCCTCGGCGGCGCAGTGGTCGACGGCCGGGCGCTGAACCCGGACGACGCGGTGACCGTCAGGCGGGCCGGCTCGGGGGAGTTCCACACCGTGCCGGTGCTCGCGACCAGCAGCCCCTTCGTCGACGAGGAGCTGCACGCCAGCTTCACGCGGCTGCCCGCGGCCCGGCCGGCCGGCGTCGGCCTCGTCGAGCTGGAGCGGGCCCTGGGGCGCGGTCCCGCGCTCCCCGCCGGCGACGCCCGCCAGGACGTCGCCACCGGCTGGCGCGCCCGGCTCGCCGCGGGCTTCTCCCCGACCGGCTGCTGCTTCGGCCAGCTCCAGACGATGGTGCAGGCCGGGCCGACACGTTACGACCGGCTGCCCGACGGCACGCTGCGGGTCGACGCGCTCCCGGCGGCCGACCCGACGGTGTACGGCGACCAGTTCACGTTCAACCCCTACCCGCGTCCCTGGCTGGCCGAGGACACGGGGGCGCGGTCGCTGCGCAAAGTCCCGCTGAAGACGGACAGGTCGGGCAACCCGTACCGGGGCTGGCGGGCCGTGGGGATCTTCGACCCGGCGAAGCTGACCGGCTTCAGCGACCTCGGGCGGGTGCCCCTGGAGACGTACGAGCCGCCGTCGGCACAGGGCGCGGACGCCCGCAGCAGGGACGCCCTGGGCGGCCGTCCGCTGGAGCCGGGCGGGAACCCGGCCGGTCACCTATCGGCTCCGCCGCTGCTGCTGACCAGCCTCGCCAGCGTGCCGAAGCTGCTCGCGGGCGGCGGCAGCCCGCAGCTCACCGCCCCGATCAGCGCGATCCGGGTCCGGGTCGCCGACGTGGGCGGCTACAGCGATCGCGCCGCCGAGCAGGTCCGGCTGGTCGCCGAGCGGATCGCCCAGGTCACCGGGCTCGACGTCGACATCACGCTCGGCTCGTCCCCCGCCCCGCAGGCCGTGGAGCTGCCCGCCGGGTCGTTCGGCCGGCCGGCGCTACGGCTGGCCGAGAACTGGTCGGCGCTCGGGGTCGCCTCGGTGATCACGAAGGCGGTGGACCGCAAGAGCGTCGCGCTCTTCGTGCTGGTGCTGGTGGTCTGCGCGCTCTTCCTCGGCAACGCGGTCGCCGCCGCCGTCCGGGACCGCCGGTCCGAGCTGGCGGTGCTCGCCTGCCTGGGCTGGCCCGCCCGGCGGATCGGCGCGCTCATCCTCGGCGAGGTCGCCGCGCTCGGGCTGGCCGCCGGGCTGCTCGCGCTGGTGCTGGCGGTGCCCCTCGGGGCCGTGCTCGGCATCGACGTGGGCTGGCGGCGGGCACTGCTGGCCGTACCGGTGGCACTGCTGCTGGCGCTGGTCGCGGGCCTGACGCCGGCCCTACGGGCCGCGCGCGCCCACCCGGCCGCCGCGCTGCGCCCGGCCGTGGCGACGGCCCGCTGGGTACGCCGGCCACGCACCCTGGCCGGCCTGGCCCTGGCCAACCTGGCCCGCACGCCCGGCCGCACCCTGCTCGGCGCCGGCGCGCTGGCCATCGGCGTGGCCGCGCTGACCCTGGTCGCCGCCGCCGGCTACGCGTTCCGCGGCGCCATCGTCGGCAGCCTGCTCGGCGACACGGTGTCGCTGAGCGTGCGCGGCGCGGACACCATGGCCGCCGTCGCGACGGTGCTGCTCGGGGCCGCCGCGGTCGCCGACGTGCTCTACCTGAACATCCGGGACCGGGCCGCCGAGCTGGCCACCCTGCGCGCGGTCGGCTGGAGCGACGCCGCGCTGGGCCGGCTGATCGCCTACGAGGGGCTGGCCCTGGGCCTGCTCGGCGCGGTCACCGGCGCCGGCCTCGGGCTGGGCGGGGCGGCCTGGCTGGTCGGCGCCCTGCCCGGCACCCTGGTCACGGTCGCCGCGCTGGTGGCGGTGGCCGGTGTCCTGGTCACCTCGATGGCCGCCCTGGTCCCGGCCGCGCTGCTGCGCCGGCTGCCGACCGCACGACTGCTCGCGGAGGAGTGACGATGGAGACGACGGTGGGCAGCACGGTCCGGGTCGCCGGGCTGGTCCGACGCTTCGGGGCCGGCCCGCAGCAGGTGACCGCGGTCGACGACGTGTCCCTGGAGATTCCGGCCGGGGCGGTGGTGGCGCTGACCGGACCCAGCGGTTCCGGGAAGTCGACGCTGCTGCACATGATCGGCGCGATCGAGCAGGTCGACGCCGGCACGGTCACGGTGGACGAGCTGGAGATCACCGGGCTCGGCCGCGCCGCCCTGACGCGGTACCGGCAGCGGGTGGGCTTCGTCTTCCAGCGCTACCACCTGCTGCCCGCGTTGACCGCGCTGGACAACGTGATCGCGCCGGTGCTGCCCCGCCGGGGGCGGGCCGACCACGCCGCCCGCGCCCGGGAACTGCTCGACGCGGTGGGCCTGGCCGGGCGTGAGCGGGCCCTGCCGGCCCAGCTCTCCGGCGGTCAGCAGCAGCGGGTGGCGATCGCCCGGGCGCTGATGGGCTCCCCCGGGCTGCTGCTCGCCGACGAGCCGACCGGCAACCTCGACTCGGCCACGGGCGGGCAGATCCTCGACCTGCTGCTGGATCTGCGCGACCGGCACGGCATGACGATCCTGCTCGCCACCCACGAGCGGGCGGTGGCCGCCCGGTGCGACCGGCTGGTCCGCCTCGGCGACGGGCGGATCGTCGAGGACGTGGACCTCACCGACGGCGAGGATCCCGCGGCCACCTTCCGGCGCGCCGCGGGCCTGCGCCTGTAGGGCCGGTGCCGGGCGTCGGTTTCGGCGGCGCCGTGGCCGGTGCCGACGTCGTCGCCGCGACGGCTCTGCGCGGGCCGGTGGCGTCGGCGTTGGGCACGAACAAGTTGACGGCGCGGCCGGCACGGCACCTGCCGCGCCGGCGCGATCCGGGAAAGGCGGCTGCCCAGGCCCGCCAGCGGCAGGCCCGGGCAGCCGGGAGAGGTCAGGCGGTCGGGCTGGCGGTGCGGACCTGCTCGGCGATGCGCTCGGCCGTCTCGCGGGCGGTGTGCTCGGTGGCGGCCTCGACCATGACCCGCACCAGGGGCTCGGTGCCGGACGGGCGCAGCAGCACCCGGCCGGTCTCGCCCAGCTCCGCCTCGGCCCGCTCGACCTCGGCCCGGACGGCGGGCGCGGCCGCGCCGACCGTACGGTCGCCGACGGGAACGTTGATCAGCACCTGCGGCAGCTTGGTCACCACGGTGGCCAGCTCCGCGAGGGACTTCCCGGTGGCGGCCAGCCGGGACATCAGGTGCAGCCCCGTCAGCACGCCGTCGCCCGTAGTGGCGTACGCGGGCATGACGATGTGCCCGCTCTGCTCGCCGCCCAGCGCGAGGCCGGACGCGCGCAGCTCCTCCAGCACGTACCGGTCGCCGACCTTGGTCTCGAGGAGGCGGATGCCCTGAGCGGACATGGCCAGTCGCAGGCCGAGGTTGCTCATCACGGTGGCGACCAGGGTGTCGTCGGTGAGCGTGCCGGCCTCCCGCATCGCGAGCGCGAGGATCGCCATCACCTGGTCGCCGTCGACCTCGTCGCCGTCGGCGGTCACCGCGACGCAGCGGTCGGCGTCGCCGTCGTGCGCGATGCCCAGGTGGGCGCCGTGCTCGACCACCGCGGCCCGCAGGGCCTCGAGGTGGTTGGAGCCGCACTCGTCGTTGATGTTGAGGCCGTCCGGCTCGGCGTAGATGGCGACGACCTCGGCCCCGGCCTCCCGGTACACCACCGGCGCCACCTCGGCCGCCGCGCCGTTGGCGCAGTCGACCACGACCTTGAGTCCGTCGAGGCGGTGCGGCAGGGTGCCGATCAGGTGCTGCACGTAGTGGTCGGCGCCGTCGAGCAGGTCGTGCACCCGGCCGACGCCGGCGCCGACCGGCCGCTTCCAGGCGGTGGTGGCGTTCGCCTCGACGGCCGCCTCGATCCGCATCTCGATCTCGTCCGGCAGCTTGTGCCCGCCGGCGGCGAAGAGCTTGATCCCGTTGTCGGGCATCGGGTTGTGCGAGGCGGAGAGCATCACGCCGAGGTCGGCCTTGGCCTCGGCGGTGAGGAACGCCACGGCCGGGGTGGGCAGCACGCCCACCCGGACCACGTTGGCGCCGGCGCTGGTGAGCCCGGCGACCACGGCGGCCTCCAGCATCTCGCCGCTGGCCCGGGTGTCGCGCCCGACCACGGCCAACGGGGGATGGCTCCGGTCCGACTCGGCGAGCGTGTGCGCGGCGGCGACCGCCACCGCCAGCGCCAACTCAGGCGTGAGATCCGCGTTCGCCCGCCCGCGTACGCCGTCCGTGCCGAACAACCGGCCCATACCCGCCAACCTCCGATGAAACGGTCCAGGAAAGGCGAACGGCCGGGCCACCTCCCGTCGAGGGGAGGTGAACCCGGCCGTCCGTCAGAAGTACAACGTGCAGCTGTTGATCAGCGCTTCGAGTACTGGGGAGCCTTGCGGGCCTTCTTGAGGCCGTACTTCTTGCTTTCCTTGACCCGGGCGTCCCGGGTGAGGAAGCCGGCCTTCTTCAGCGCGGGGCGGTCGTCCGGCTCGCTGACGATCAGGGCCCGGGCGATGGCCAGCCGGAGCGCGCCGGCCTGACCGGTGGTGCCGCCGCCACGCAGGTTGGCGATGACGTCGAAGGCCTCCGGCTTCTCGGCGGTGACCAGCGGGTCCTTGATCAGCTGCTGGTGCACCTTGCTCGGGAAGTAGGCCTCAAGGTCACGGCCGTTGCACGTGATCTTGCCGCTGCCGGGGACGATGCGCACCCGGACGATGGCCTCCTTGCGCCGACCCACGGTCTGGATCGGGCGGTCACCACGCGGCGCGCGGGCGACGGGCGCCGGCGCCTCGGTGGCCTCCTCGGGGGCAACCTCGGTCTCGGTGATGTCGGTCATGCTGTTTCCTTCGCCCGCGCTCACTGCGCGATCTGCTTGATCTCGAACGGCACCGGCTGCTGCGCGCCGTGCGGGTGCTCGGCACCGGCGTAGACCTTCAGCTTCTTGATGAGCTGACGGCCGAGCTTGTTGTGCGGGAGCATGCCCTTGACGGCCAGCTCGATGGCCCGCTCGGGACGCTTGGTCAGCAGCTCGTCGTAGCCGACCTGCTTCAGACCACCCGGGTAGCCGGAGTGGCGGTAGGCGACCTTGGTGTGCCGCTTGTTGCCGGTCAGCGCGACCTTGCCCGCGTTCACGATGACGACGAAGTCGCCCGTGTCGACGTGCGGCGCGAAAGTCGGCTTGTGCTTGCCGCGCAGCAGCGTGGCGGCGTGGGTGGCCAGGCGGCCCAGCACGACATCAGAGGCGTCGATGACGTGCCACTGACGCTCGATCTCACCCGGCTTCGGGCTGTACGTACGCACAGGTATACCTTGTCTCGTCGTCGGTCTGGGGTCGCGCGCCGAGGTTACCGGGCGCGCACGAACGACCAAGCGTACCTCAGGCGGCACGCCTCTGGATGTCGTACAACAGCAGGCAACGATACCCGCCGCCCCGTCGGCAGGTCAAAACGGGGTACCGCCCCCGCCTGGCCCTCCGAGGATACATGGCGGTGGTCACACCCCGGTCAGCCGGCGCGGGCCCGGGCGCAGGTAGACCAGCCAGGTCACCCCGAAACAGACCGCGTACGCGACGATGAAGGCGACGTACGCCGCGTCCGCGCTGCCCCCGGTCAGGAACGACTGCCGGAACGCGATGTTCACCAGCACCCCGCCGGAGGCCCCGACCGCCCCGGCGATGCCGATCAGCGAGCCGGTCATCCGCCCGGCCCAGCGCTGCGCCGTGGCCGCCTCCCGCCGACCGGCGTCCACCTCGGCCGTCGCCCGGGCCCGGAAGATCGCCGGGATCATCTTGTACGTCGAGCCGTTGCCGATGCCGGAGAAGACGAAGAGCGACAGGAAGCCGAGCAGGTAGAGACCGAACGACCGCTCGCGGGCGGCGTACAGCACCAACGAGGCGCCGGCCGCCATCGCGACGAAGTTCCAGAAGGTCACCCGGGCCCCGCCGAGGCGGTCGGCGAGGTGCCCGCCGACCGGCCGGATCAGCGAGCCGACCAGCGGGCCGAGGAAGGTCAGCCAGGCGGCGTCGACCGGGGTCGGGAAGCGCTCGGCGAACTGGAGCTGGAGCACCTGGCCGAAGGCGAAGCCGAAGCCGATGAACGAGCCGAAGGTGCCGATGTAGAGCAGCGACATGATCCAGGTGTGCGGGTCGCGGGCCGCCTCGCGCAGCGCGCCGGGCTCGTTGCGCGCCCCGGGGATGTTGTCCAGCCCGCGCGCCGCGGCGAACGCGGCCAGCACGATCAGCGGCAGGTAGACCGCCGGCACCAGCCGGGGGTACGCGGCGCCCGCGGTCGCCAGCACCGCCAGGCCGACCAGCTGCACCGCCGGCACGCCGAGGTTGCCGCCGCCGGCGTTGAGCCCGAGCGCCCGGCCCTTGAGCCGAGACGGGTAGAAGAGGTTGATGTTCGCCATCGAGGAGGCGAAGTTGCCCCCGCCGACGCCGGTCAGGCAGGCCAGCACCATCAGGGTGGAGTAGGAGACGCCGGGCTCCAGCAGCACCGTCATCGGCACTGCCGGGACGAGCAGCAGCAGCGCGCTGACGATCGTCCAGGTCCGCCCGCCGAAGCGGGCCACAGCCAGCGTGTAGGGCAGCCGCAGCGCCGCCCCGAGGGCGGCCGGCACGGCGGTGAGCAGGAACTTCCCCGCCGGGTCGATGCCGTACTCGGGGCCGAGGAAGAGCACCATCACCGACCAGAGGCTCCACACGGAGAAGCCCACGTGCTCGGCGAAGATCGACACCCAGAGGTTGCGGCGGGCGACCGGCGCCCCCGTCGTACGCCAGAACTCGGGGTCCTCGGGCCGCCAGTCGTCGATGCGGTGCCGGCGGCCGGCGGCGGCCGGCGGCGCGGCCTCGGCCGGGGGTGTGGTGGGGGCGAGTGTGCTCACGGCGACTCCTCCTCGTCGGGTGCGACCTGGAGGAACGCTAGGAACCGGGGGTTACCCGACGGTGCCCGTCGCGGGTCGGGCCGGAAACGGAGACCGCACCGCGGGCGGACGCCGCCGGTGAGATGTCAGATTTCCTGGAGGATGCGCAGCGCCCGGCCGACCCGGAGCATGGTTGCGGTGTCGGCGACGTCCACGCACTCGGTGAACCACTTCTTCATCGGCGAGGAGATCCGGTCGGGCATCACCACGTACGCGCCCATCGGCACCGCCAGGGGCGAGTCGCGCAGCAGCGCCTCCTCGACCACCTCGGCCACGATCACGATCGGCACGTCGGTGGAGTTGTAGACGTCGGAGCTGATCACCAGTCCGAGCCGTTCCCGGGCGCCGTCGATGCGCCAGACCTCGCCCCTACGCAGCACGCGGGCGCCCGCCGAAGAGCACGTCGTCGACCATGCCCACCTCGCGGGCGTCGGCGAGGGCGGCGGCTTCGAGGTCGAGCCCGGCCCGGCCGACGGCGGCGGCGTGCGCGGTGAAGACCTCGCGCAGCGCCTTCTCCCGGGCCGCCTGGTCCATCCACGCCGACAGGGAGAGCCCCTCGCGCTTGGCGAACCGCCGGGCCTCCTCGATCGTCTCGTCCGAGAACGACAGGGTCACCTTGGCAGTCATGCCGTGGAGACTACCCAGCGGTATGACCGCCAGTCATCCCGTCGGCCCCGACTATTCGCGTCGGCCGCCGAACACGGCAAACCGCCACTGCTTGAAGAAGCAGTCGACGTCGACCAGGCCGGCCTCGGCCAGCCAGCGGCACTGCGCGGCGACCGACGCCGGCCGGTCGTACGCCATCCGGCCCTCGGCGGCGGTGATCTCGTCGGCGTCGGAGCCCAGCGCGGCGATCCGCGCCAGCCACACCTCGTGGTACCGCCGGTCGAGCGCGGGGGTGGGGCCGGCGACCTGCTCGGCGTTGACGAAGACTCCCCCGGGCGCCAGCGCCGCGGGCACCCGCCGGTAGAGCTCGCGCTTGCCGGCGTCGTCGAGGTGGTGCACGGCCAGCGCGCTGACGACCGCGTCGTAGCGGCCGGAGGGCAGCGGGTCGGCCAGGTCGGCCAGGACCGTCCGGTGGGCGACCCCGCGGGTGCGCAGGTGGCCGGCGGCGACGGCGAGCATGGCCGGCGCGGCGTCGACCAGGGTCAGCCGGACCCCCGGCACCGCCGCGGCGAGCAGCAGCGACAGCAGCCCGGTGCCCGCGCCCAGGTCCAGCACCTCGGGGGTACGCCCCGCGGCGAGCGCGGCGCGCAGCGGCGGCGCGGCCACCTCGACGGCGGTGCCGTAGAAGGCGTCGAAGCAGGGCACCAGGCGCCGGCGGGCCTCGTCGTAGCTGCCGGCCACCGCGTCGAAGACCTCGGCGACGTCCATCGCGCGCCTCCCGAAATATAGGACTGGTTTCCCGAATTGTAGACGCTGCGAGCCGGCCCGCCGCCGCCGTGCGGTGTGAGCGGCTCTTGACAGGACCGAAACAAACGGGACCCGGACCGGAAATCGCCCCCCGGCACGCTTTGCCGACATGACAGACGGTGCACACGCGGCGACCGGACCGGGGCGGACGCCCCGGGAGGTGGCGACGCACTGCCCGTACTGCGCCCTCCAGTGCGGGATGACGCTGCGCGACGAGTCCGGCCGGGCGACGGTGCTCCCCCGGCAGTTCCCCACCAACCGGGGCGGCCTCTGCCAGAAGGGCTGGACCGCCGCCGAACTGCTCGACCACCCCGAACGGCTGACCACCCCGCTGCTGCGGGACCCGGCCGGCGGCGGGCTGCGCCCGGCGAGCTGGGCCGCCGCCCTCGACCGGATCGTCAGCGGCCTGCGCGCCGTCCAGTCCGGACACGGCCGCGACGCGGTGGCCGTCTTCGGCGGCGGCGGGCTCACCAACGAGAAGGCGTACGCGCTGGGGAAGTTCGCCCGGGTGGCGCTGCGCACGAGGCACATCGACTACAACGGGCGGTTCTGCATGTCCTCGGCGGCGGCGGCCGGGATGCGCGCCTTCGGCATCGACCGGGGTCTGCCGTTCCCGCTGGCCGACCTGGGCCGGGCCGACACGCTGCTGCTGGTCGGCGCCAACCCGGCGGAGACCATGCCCCCGCTGGTGCGCTGGCTGACCGAGCAGCGCGAACGCGGCGGCAGGCTGATCGTGGTCGACCCCCGGGTCACCGCCACCGCCCGCCAGGCCGACCTGCACCTGCAACCCCTGCCCGGCACCGACCTGGCGGTGGCGAACGCGCTGCTGCACGTCGCGCTCACCGAGGGCTGGATCGACCGGGACTACGTGGCCGACCGCACCAGCGGATTCGAGGCGGTCCGCCGCGCCGTGGCCGGCTGGTGGCCGGCCCGCGCCGAGGCGCTCTCCGGGGTGCCGGTGGCCGACCTGGAGGCGACCGCCCGGGCCCTCGGCACCGCCGAACGCGTGATCATCCTGACCGCGCGCGGAGCCGAGCAGCACGCCAAGGGCGTCGACACCGTCACCGGCTTCGTCAACCTGGCGCTCGCCCTCGGGCTGCCCGGCCGCCCCGGCTCCGGCTACGGCTGCCTCACCGGGCAGGGCAACGGGCAGGGCGGGCGGGAACACGGGCAGAAGGCCGACCAGCTTCCCGGCTACCGGAGGATCGACGACCCGGCCGCCCGGGAACACGTCGCCGGGGTCTGGGGGGTGCCGGCCGACGAGTTGCCCGGGCCGGGCGTGCCGGCGTACGAGCTGCTGGACTCGCTGGGCACGCCCGCCGGGCCGAAGGCGCTGCTGGTCTTCGGCTCCAACCCGGTGGTCTCCGCGCCGCGCGCCGCCCGGATCGAGGGCCGGCTACGGGACCTCGACCTGCTGGTGGTCGCCGACTTCCTGCTCTCCGAGACGGCCGCGCTCGCCGACGTGGTGCTGCCCACCGCCCAGTGGGCCGAGGAGGACGGCACGATGACCAACCTGGAGGGCCGGGTGCTGCGCCGCCGCGCGCTGCGCCCGCCGCCGCCCGGCGTCCGTACCGACCTGGAGATCCTCGCCGATCTCACCGCCCGCCTCCGGGGTGGTGCCGGCGGCGCGGACGCCACCGACCCGCGGGTCGTGTTCGCGGAGCTGCGGCGGGCCTCGGCCGGCGGGATCGCCGACTACGCCGGGGTCAGCTGGGAGCGGATCGACGAACGCGACGGGGTGTTCTGGCCCTGCCCGGCCGAGGACGGGCCGGACACGCCCCGGCTCTTCGCCGACCGCTTCCCCACCCCGGACGGGCGGGCCCGGTTCCACGCCGTGGAGCACCGGCCGGCCGCCGAGGAGGTGTGCGCCGAGTACCCGCTGCACTTCACCACCGGCCGGGTCCTCGCCCAGTACCAGTCGGGCACCCAGACCCGCCGGGTCGCCGCGCTGCGCCGGGCCGCCCCGGACGCGTTCGTCGAGCTGCACCCCGACCTGGCCGGGCGGCTCGGCATCGGCGACGGCGAGCCGGTGCGGGTGGTCTCCCGGCGGGGTGAACTGCGCGCGCCGGCCCGGCTCAGCACCGCCATCCGACCGGACACCGTCTTCGCGCCGTTCCACTGGGGCGGCGCCGCGCGGGCCAACTCGGTCACCAACGACGCCGTCGACCCGGTCTCCGGGATGCCGGAGTTCAAGATCTGCGCCGTCCGGCTGGAGAGGGTGGACGAACCATGAGCGAGCGAATCGTCCGGCGGAGCCCGGTGACGCCGCCATGACCGAGCGCGTGGTGATCATCGGCAACGGGATGGCCGGCTCCCGGCTGGCCGGCGAGCTGCACGCCCGGGACGGGGACCGGAAGGTCACCGTGCTCGGTGCGGAGCCACACCGGGCGTACAACCGGATCATGCTCTCCACCCTGCTGGCCGGCAAGATCGGCGAGCCGGACGTGGAGCTGGCCGAGGCCGCCGGGCAGGGCGTCGACCTGCGCACCGGGGTGACGGTCACCGCCATCGACCGCGCCACCGGCACGGTCCACACCGACGACGGCGACCGCGTCGCGTACGACCATCTGGTGCTCGCCACCGGCAGCCGGGCCGTGGTGCCCCCGCTGCCCGGACTGGACGGGCCCGAGCTGCCGACACGGGTGGTGCCGTTCCGCACCCTGGACGACTGCCGGCGGATCCTCGCCGCGGCCGACGGCGCGCGCAGCGCCCTGGTGCTCGGCGGCGGCCTGCTCGGGCTGGAGGCGGCGCGCGGGCTCGCCGCCCGGGGCCTCGACGTCGGGGTGGTGCACCCGGTGCCGTACCTGATGGAACGGCAGCTCGACCCGGCCGGCGCAGCCGTGCTGGCCGGCACGCTCGCGGGCCTCGGAGTGACCACCCACCTGGCCGTCGCGGCCACCGGGGTGGTCGCGGACGCCGACGGGGTCCGCCTCGACCTGGCCGACGGCCGGTCGCTCACCGCCGACCTGCTGGTGCTCTCCTGCGGGGTACGCCCCGACACCGCCCTCGCCCGCGCGGCCGGGCTGGCCGTGGAGCGGGGCGTGCTGGTCGACGACCGGCTGCGCACCAGCGACCCGCGGATCTCGGCGGTCGGCGACTGCGCCCAGCACGACGGCGCCCTGACCGGCCTGGTCGCCCCGGCCTGGGCGCAGGCCCGGGTGGTGGCGCAGGTGCTCACCGGGGAGGACCCGCAGGCCCGCTACCGGCCCCGACCGGCGGTGACCCGGCTCAAGGCGGCCGGCATCGACCTCGCCGCCATGGGCGACCCGGGCGACGGCGGCACCGGCGAGGAGCTGACCTTCGCCGACCCGGCCCGGGGCACGTACGCCCGGCTGCGCATCCACGACGAGCGGCTGACCGCCGCGATCCTGCTCGGCGACAACCCGGCGGTCGGCACGGTCATCCAGCTCTTCGACCGGGGCCAGCCGGTGCCGGCCGACCGGCGCTCCCTGCTGCTCGGCCGGGCGTTCGGCGCGACGGCGGGCGCGCAGGCCGCGACCCCGGCGCTGATGCCGGACGCGGCGACCGTCTGCCAGTGCAACGACGTCAGCAAGGGAGAGCTGGTGGGCTGCTGGCGTTCCGGGGCCCGGACGGTCGACGCCGTGGTCGCCGCGACCCGGGCCGGCACGGGGTGCGGCGGCTGCCGGGACGCGGTCGCCGGCATCGTCGGCTGGCTGTCCGAAGTCGATTCGGTGGAGGTGACGCGATGAACGAGCGAGGCGAGCGGGTCAGCAGGTTGGTGGTCGTCGGCAACGGCATGGTGGGGCAGCGCTTCGTCGACGCGCTGCGCGCCCGCGACCCCGAGGGGCGGTGGCGGGTCACCGTGCTCGCCGAGGAGAGCCGCCCGGCGTACGACCGGGTGCGGCTCTCGGCCTTCTTCGACGGGGTGGGCGCCGAGGAGCTGAACCTGCACACCCCCGACGACGGGGTGGAGCTGCGCCTCGGCGAGCCGGCCACGGAGATCGACCGGGAGCGGCGGCTGGTGCGCACCGCGACCGGCGAGCACCCGTACGACGCGTTGGTGCTGGCCACCGGCTCGTACGCGTTCGTGCCGCCGGTGGACGGCGCGACCCTGCCCGGGGTCTTCGTCTACCGGACGCTGGACGACCTGGAGGCGATCCGGGAGCACGCGCGGGGACGGCGCACCGGGGCGGTGGTCGGCGGCGGGCTGCTCGGGCTGGAGGCGGCGAACGCGCTGCGGCTGCTCGGGCTGGACACCAGCGTGGTGGAGTTCGCGCCCCGGCTGATGCCGGTGCAGGTGGACACGGCCGGGGGCGCGATGCTCCGCCGGTACGTCGACGAGCTGGGCGTCGCCACCCACCTGGGCGTCGCCACCACCGCGGTCCGGCCCGGCCCCGACGGCACGGTCGCCGGGTTGGAGCTGGCCGACGGGACCGTGCTCGACGCCGACCTGGTGGTGGTCGCGGCCGGCATCCGTCCCCGCGACGAGCTGGCCCGCAGCGCCGGTCTCGCCCTGGGCCCGCGCGGCGGCGTGCTGGTCGACGACGCCTGCCGGACCGCCGACGAGCGGATCTGGGCGGTCGGCGAGTGCGCGGCCGTCGACGGGACCTGCCACGGCCTGGTCGCCCCCGGGTACGCGATGGCCGAGGTGGTCGCCGACCGGCTGGTCGGCGGGGCGGCCACCTTCCCCGGGGCGGACACCGCCACCAAGCTGAAGCTGCTCGGCGTGGACGTGGCCTCGTTCGGCGACGCGCACGGCACGACGCCCGGCTGCCTCGACGTGACGTTCACCGACCCGGCCACCCGGGTCTACGCCAAGCTGGTCCTCTCCGACGACGCGCAGACCCTGCTCGGCGGGGTGTTGGTCGGCGACGCGAGCGCGTACCCGACGCTGCGGGCCAGCGTCGGCGGCCCGCTGCCCGCTCCCCCGCTGGCGCTGCTCGCCCCCGAGGGAGCCACCGGCGCGGGCGCCGGGGCGCTGCCCGCCGCCGCACAGGTCTGCTCGTGCAACGCGGTGACCCGCGCCGACATCGACGACGCGATCGCCGGGGGCTGCGCGGACGTGCCGGCGCTGAAGGCGTGCACCCGGGCGGGCACCAGCTGCGGCTCCTGCGTACCGATGCTCAAGCAGCTCCTCGACGCGGCCGGGGTACGGCAGTCCACGGCGCTCTGCGAGCACTTCGACGCCGGCCGGCAGGAGCTGTTCGACATCGTCCGGGTGCGCGGCATCCGCACCTTCTCGCAGCTCATCGCCGAGCACGGCCGGGGCCGGGGCTGCGACATCTGCAAGCCGGTGGTCGCCTCGATCCTCGCCTCCCTCGGCTCCGGGCACGTGCTGGACGGGGAACAGGCGTCGTTGCAGGACACCAACGACCACTTCCTGGCCAACCTGCAACGCGACGGCAGCTACTCGGTGGTGCCCCGGATCCCGGGCGGCGAGATCACCCCGGAGAAGCTCATCGTGATCGGCGAGGTGGCCCGGGACTTCCAGCTCTACACGAAGATCACCGGCGGGCAGCGGATCGACCTGTTCGGCGCGCGGGTCGAGCAGCTGCCGCAGATCTGGCGCCGGCTGGTCGACGCCGGCTTCGAGTCCGGTCACGCGTACGGCAAGGCGCTGCGCACGGTGAAGTCCTGCGTCGGCGAGACCTGGTGCCGGTACGGGGTGCAGGACTCGGTGGGGCTGGCCATCGCCCTGGAGCTGCGCTACCGGGGGCTGCGCGGCCCACACAAGATCAAGTCGGCGGTGTCGGGCTGCGCCCGCGAGTGCGCCGAGGCGCGCAGCAAGGACTTCGGCATCATCGCCACCGACACCGGGTGGAACCTCTACGTCGGCGGCAACGGCGGCTTCCGGCCCCGGCACGCCGACCTCTTCGCCACCGACCTGTCCACCGAGGCGCTGGTCCGGCTGATCGACAGGTTCCTGATGTACTACATCCGCACCGCCGACCGGCTGCAACGCACCGCCGCCTGGATCGAGGCGATGGAGGGCGGGCTGGACCACCTCCGCGCGGTGATCGTGGACGACTCGCTCGGCCTGTGCGCCGAACTCGACGCCGCGATGGCCCGGCACGTCGCCTCCTACTCGGACGAGTGGCGCGACGTGCTGGAGGACCCGGTACGGCTGCGCCGGTTCGCCTCCTTCGTCAACGCCCCCGAGGTGCCCGACCCGTCCATCACGTTCGCCCTCGAACGGGGCCAACCGGTCCCGGTGGGCCGGCCGCCGGCCGACGAGGGCCGGCAGCAGGTCGCGCTGGGCATGCCGGAGGTGCGGCGATGACCACCACGACGCCCCGACCGCTGGAGGTACGGCGATGACCATCACGATGACGACGACGGCGCCCGCCGCGACGCGTACCTGGACGCCGGTCTGCCCGCTCGACCGGCTGGAGCCCGAGCGGGGCGTCGCCGCGCTCGTCGACGGCGTGCAGGTGGCCCTCTTCCGCACCGCCGACGGGCTGTTCGCCATCGACAACCTCGACCCGGTCGCCGGGGCGTACGTGCTGTCACGCGGGATCGTCGGCAGCCGGGGCGGGGTGCCGACGGTCGCCTCGCCGCTGCACAAGCAGGTGTACGACCTGCGCACCGGGGTCTGCCTGGACCTGCCCGGCGTCGCCGTGCCCCGGCACGACGTGCGCTGCCGGGACGGCCTGGTCGAGGTGCGGCTGCGACAGGAGGGGTGAATGCGCGACGAACTGGCGGGCTTCACCATCGGGGTGACCGCCGACCGCCGGCGGGACGAACTCGCCGCGCTGCTCCAGCGGCGGGGCGCCCGGGTGGTGATCGCACCGGCCCTGCGGATCGTGCCGCTGGCCGACGACACCGACCTGCGGGAGGCCACCCGGGCCTGCCTCGAACGGCCGCCGGACGTCCTCATGGCCAACACCGGCATCGGCATGCGCGGCTGGTTGGAGGCGGCCGAGGGCTGGGGGCTGGCCGAGCCGCTGCGCGGCGTGCTGGCCGGCGCGTACGTGGTGGCCCGGGGGCCCAAGGCGCGCGGTGCCATCCGGGCCGCCGGCCTGCACGACCAGTGGTCGCCCGACTCGGAGAGCTGCGAGGAGGTGATCGAGCACCTGTGCCGGCGCGGGGTGGCCGGGCAGGTGATCGCCATGCAGCTGCACGGCGAGCGGCAGCCGGAGTGCACGCTGGCGCTGGAGGCGGCCGGGGCGACCGTGATCGAGGTGCCCGTCTACCGCTGGGCGCCGCCGACCGACCCGGCCCCGCTGCACCGGCTGATCGACCTGGTCGCCGGCCGGCTGGTCGACGCGGTCACCTTCACCTCGGCCCCGGCGGCCGAGGCGCTGCTGCGCGCCGCCGGGGACCGCTCCGAGGCCGTGCTGGACGCGTTCCGGGGCGACGTGCTCGCCAGTTGCGTGGGCGCGGTCACCGCGGAGCCGCTGCTGCGGCGCGGGGTGCCGGTCAGCGCGCCGGCCAGGGCCCGCCTGGGTGCCCTCGTGCGGACCATCGTCGACGAACTGCCGCGCCGGACGGTCACCCTGAAGGTGGCCGGTCACCTGCTCACGTTGCGTGGGCACGCCGCCGTGGTCGACGGCGAACTGCGTCCGCTCGCGCCGGCGCCGATGGCGGTGCTGCGGGCGCTGTGCGGCTCGCCGGGTCGGGTGCTGTCCCGGACCGCCCTGCTGCGGACGCTGCCGCGTGGCGCCGACGAGCACGCCGTGGAGATGGCGGTGGCCCGGCTGCGCGCCGGGTTGCGCGCACCCCGGGTGGTGCAGACGGTCGTCAAGCGCGGCTACCGCCTCCGGGTCGACTGACGCGACCCGGAGGCGGTAGCCGTCCCGTTCAGCCGACCGGCGCCGGGTAGCCCCGGCCGTGCTCGGCCTCGAGGCGGAGCATGGCGTGCTCCACGACGGTCACCAGCACCTGCTTGACCGCGTCCCGGTGCCGGGCGTCGGTCAGCACCAGCGGCACGTCCGGCGAGATGGCCAGCGCCTCGCGGACCTCCTCCAGCTCGTACTGCGGCGCGCCGTCGAAGCGGTTCAACGCCACGACGTACGGCAGCCTGCGGTTCTCGAAGTAGTCGAGCGGCGCGAAGGCGTCGGTGATCCGGCGGGTGTCCACCAGCACGGCCGCCCCCACCGCGCCCTTGATGATCTCGTCCCACATGAACCAGAACCGCGTCTGGCCCGGCGTGCCGAAGAGGTACAGGATCAGGTCCTCGGCCATGGTGATCCGGCCGAAGTCCATGGCGACCGTGGTGGTCTGCTTCCCCGGCACCTTGGACGGGTCGTCGATGCCGACACCGGCCGCGGTCATCACCGCCTCGGTTCTCAGCGGAGTGATCTCCGAGATCGCGCCGACCAGGGTCGTCTTGCCCACGCCGAAGCCACCCGCGACCACGATCTTCGCGGAGATGATTCCCCGGTTTCGGCGGGCCCCGGCGGGGTCATAGCCTGCGAAGTCCACTTAGCACCCTTCCAAGGATTTCCATCCGCTCCTCGAACCCCTCGGCGGGAGCGGCAGTGTGTAGCGTCAGCAGGCTCTCGGCCACCATGTCGGCGACCAGCACCCGGGTGACGCCCAGCGGCATCCGGGTGTACGCGGAGATCTCGGCCAGCGACTGCGCCCGGCCCTCACAAACGGTGGCGATGCGGTGCTTGTCGTGCCCCGCGAAGCGGGCCTCCGCAGCCTGGGTCGGGCTGGCCGTCAGGACCGCCTCCAGGGCGATGTCCATTCGGGCCTCGGTCCGGCCGCGGGTGACCGCGTACGGCCGTACCAGCGCACCACGTGGGTCCACGCGCCGTTGGTCCATCGACGATCACCTCCTCTCCCGGCCGGGCCCCTGGTCGGGCACCGGATCCTCTCGTTCCTGGCGACGCACGTCCGCGCGTCGCGCCCGCTAGGACCGCACCGCGTCCCGGGGCAGCGGCACCAGCGCCGCACCGACGCGCTCGACCAGCAGCGCCATCTCGTAACCCACCTGACCGACGTCGCAGCTGCGGGCCGCCAGCACGGCCATCGACGAGCCGTCGCTGATCGACATCAGGAACAGGTAGCCGCTGTCCATCTCGATGACCGTCTGGAGCACACCGCCGGCGCTGAACATCCGGGCGGCGCCCTCGGTCAGGCTGACCACGCCTGAGGTGATCGCCGCGAGCTGGTCCGCCCGGTCCGCGGGAAGGTCCCGCGAGGAGGCGAGCAGCAGCCCGTCGGCGGACACCGCCACCACGTGGGCGATCCCCGCCACGCTGTCGGCGAAGTTGGTGAGCAACCAACTCATGTCCTGCATGGCCGCTGGCCTGTTCATCGACTCGTCTCCTTGGTCGAGGTGCTGTTCTGGTCCGTTCCGGCCGCCCGGCCGCGCTGCACGCCGCGGTGGTAGGCCGACAACAGGCCCCGAACTTCGTCCGGGGTACGCCGGCTGCGGTCGCGGCCGCCCCGGGGCTCGATCCCGCCGGGCACGAGTTGTGCCTGCGGCTGCCGCTTGGGCAGCCCCGAGCGGGTGGTGCCGGCGGTGGCGGGGGCCGCCGCCTGGCTGGCCCGGGTCCAGCCCTCGTCTGCCGCGGTCCGCCAGGCGTCCGCGTCGGTCGCGGGCGCCGCCGGGGCCGGCTCCGCGACCGGCGCCGCGGGGGGCGCGGCGGGGGGCGCCGCGGGAGGTGTGTCCGGTGTCTTGGGCCGCGCCGCAGCCGGCGGCGGGGTGTACGACGGCGGTGCCGACTGCGCGGGCGGCGGGGCGGTGTCGGTGCTGCCCGGCGTACGCGTGGGCAGTCGGGGCGCGCGGGGCTGCGCCGGTGCCGACTGGGCGGCGGCCGGCGTCCCGACGGCGGTTGCTCCGGCGCTGGGCGCCCCGGCGGCCTGCTGGGCCGCGGCCGACTGGCTGAAGTCGGGGCGGGTGAAGATGGCCGTGGCGTCGTTACCGTGCGACCGGAACCACACCGCCTCCATCTCCCGGAAGATCGGTGCCTCGGCCGGCAGCTCGGCGCGCGGGGTGATCGGCGCGGCGGGGGCGGGCGGGGCCGTGGCGGCCAGGCCGGCCCCGAGGCCGCGACCGGCGCCCGGGTCGGTGCCGAAGCCGGTCTCCCGGGCGGAGCCGGCGAACCCGGCCGACAGCCCGGTGGCCGGCGAGCCGGCGATCGGGCCGACCGGCAGGACCGGCGCGCCCGGCGCCGAGGCCTCCCCGCCGGGAACGCGCTTGGGCAGCGGGTCGACCGTGGGGTACGCGACGGTCGGCGTACCGACCGAGGCGCCTCCACCGGCGAAGGCCGGCCGGGCCGGGGGCGCCGGCGGGGCGGCCGGCTGCGTCGGCGTCAGGCCGCCGGCCTGCACCGGGGCCGCGGTGTCCCGCGCCTGCTCCGGGGCCTGCCACGGCGCCGGGGCGGCGGACCGCCACTGGTCGGTGAGGGTGGCCGAGGCGGTACGCCCCACGCCGGCGGCCGGCTCGCCGAGACCCGCCGGGGTGAGCGGGTTCTGCTCGACCGCGAGGGGCTGCCGGGGCCGGGTGATCTGCTGGTCCCGGCTGTGCACGGGCGGCAGTACCACCGTCGCGGCGGGGAGCGTCACCTGGGCGACGGTGCCGCCCTCCACGTTGCGGCGCAGCTCCACCCGGATGCCGTAGCGGGAGGCCAGCCGGCTGACCACGGCCAGACCCATCAGCCGGAACGCCGCGACGTCGACGCTCGGCGGGGCGGCCAGTCGCCGGTTGAGCGAGTCGAGCTGGTCGTCGGTCAGGCCGAGGCCCCGGTCCTCGACCTGGATCAGGACGTAGTCCCGGATCCGCCGGCCGTCGGCGACCACGGTCGTGGTCGGCGGCGAGAAGCGGGTGGCGTTGTCGAGCAGCTCGGCGACGAGCCGGACCACGTCGTTGACCGCGTGCGCCGCGACCGAGATGTCGGTGTCGACGGTGCCGAACTCGATCCGGTTGTAGAGCTCCACCTCGGACTGGGCGGCCCGCAGCACGTCCACCAGGAGGGCGTCGTCACGGCGCGGCACGGCCGAGTCGGCGCCGGCCAGGACGAGCAGGTTCTCGTCGTTGCGGCGCATCCGGGTGGCGAGGTGGTCCAGCTCGAAGAGCTGCGCGAGCCGCTTCGGGTCCTCCTCGCCGCGCTCGATCGCGTCGAGCTCGCCGATCATCCGGTCGACCAGGGTCTGACTGCGCCGGGCCAGGTTGAGGAACATCGCCGAGACGCTGGTACGCAGCGCGGCCTGCTCGGCCGCCACCCGGACCGCCTCGCGGTGCACGACGTTGAAGGCGAGCGCGACCTGGCCAACCTCGTCGCGGTTGTTGAGCTTGATCGGGTCGCGTACCTGCCGGACGATCTCCTCGACGCCGCCGTCGCCGACGTTGCCGACGTTCTGCAGCCGCTTGACCGCGTCCGGCAGGTCGTGGTTGGCCACCGAGAGGGCGCCCTCCCGCAGCCGGCGCAGCGAGTGGTTGAGCGAGCGGGCCAGCACCACGGCGAGGGTCACCGCGACGATGAGGGTCAGCAGCACCAGCGCCGTCTCGATGAAGGCCTGCCGGATGACGTCCGACCGGGCCTGGTCGGCCTGGCTGAGCAGCCGGTCCTGGAGCCGGATCTCGGCCCACCGCATCAGGTCGTTGACCGCGCCGATGGCGGCGGTGGCGTCCTGGGCCGTCACCGGCGAGGTCTGCCCGACCGAGCGGGTGATGTCGGCGGCCACCCGGTCGGCGAGGGTGACCGCGTCACCGGAGACAGTGCTGTCGACCAGGGCGCGCTGGGTCGGGTCGGCGGCCAGGGAGAAGGCGACCAGCGCCTCCTGCTGGCTGGTCAGCGTGGCCACGAAGGAGGAGAACTGCTCCTCGTCGAGCTTGCCGGCGACGAGAGCGGTGTAGACGACCGACTGCTCCTCGGCGACGGCCGCCTTGGCACGGGCGAACGCGGCGACCGCGCGCCGGGCGTCCGAGAGCCGCTCGTCGCCGGGCAGCTGGGCCAGCCCGTCGCCGTACGCGACCAGGTCGGTGATGATGACCCCGTAGCGGAGCGCCGCCTCGGCGACCGCCATCTGCTGGCGGTCCAGCACCTCCTGCCGGGTGCTGGCGAGCGTCTCCAGGTGCTCGTCGATGGTGGCCAGCCGCTCGCGTACGGCGGCCGGCACCTCGCCGACCCGTCCGCGCTCCGCCCGGTACGCCTCGACCCGCTCGTCGGTGCTGCGCACCCGCAGGTTGTAGGCGTCGGCCTTCTGCTGCGGCGTCGACAGGAAGGCGGCGGCGGCCATCCGCTCGGCGTGCAGGTCCTGCGTCAGCGCGGAGACGTCGACGGAGAGCGCCGTCAGGGCCCGGGCCTGGTTGGCGTCGAAGGTGTTCTCACCGACGGCGACGAGGCGGACCGTTGCCAACGCGAGCACCGCGGCGACCGGCACGACCAGGATCAGGGCGAGCTTGGAGCGGATCCGCACGTCGCGGAGCCGGGGCAGCCGACGCCGCTTGGGCTGTTCGGTGTCGCCACTCGCGGGCAGGGTCGTCGGTCCGGTGCTCACGACATCGCCTCCGTCGTTTCTTCCACGCCTGCCCCGCCGACTCGCGCCCGGTGCAGCGGACTGCGCCACACGCGGCACGGCCGCGATTTCATCAGAACTGATCCTGTTTGGGAAGTCGCGGCGGGGTAGGAAACGGTCGGACGGCTCGCATCCCGTGATCCGGTCAACTAATACCTTCAATTCTCCATGCCCGTGAACAGGGCATGTAACTCCAGAGTGGTCATCCGTGTCGTATTAGTAAGCGTTTGCAAACTTCCCGTTGCCCCACCATGTGGGATACGCGTCCCGAAACGCTTCGGACGCTCCGCTTGACCGCGGGGCCTGGCGTTGGCAAGGTTTTGCAGGCTTCGCGCACACCGTACGGCAGACCGATCCCGTTCCTCTACTGAGGACGGACAACCCGGCGGTGACCGGGCATCGTCCCGGGCCGCATCTGGAGGACTGAGTTGACCCCCATCCGCTCCGCGACCGCCGCGGCGCTCGCATCGGCCGTGCTGGCCACCACGCTCACCGGCTGCCAGTTCGGGGCGGACGAGCAGGACACCAGCCCCATCGTCATCGCCGCGGACCTCGAACTCTCCGGCGCGTCGGCGCCCATCGGCAAGGCGTACCAGCGGGCGCTGGAACTGAAGGTCGACCAGCTGAACGCCTCCGGCGCGCTGAACGGCCGGCAGGTCAAGCTGAGGGTGAAGGACAACCGGTCGGACGCGAGCGAGTCGCTGCGCAACATCGGTGACTTCAGCAGCGATTCCGAAGTCAGCGCCATCATCATGGGCGGCTGCAACGAATGTGCCGTCGGCGCCGTCCGCACCATCAACGAGAAGCGAATTCCCACCATTGCGCTCGCCGCGTCCAGCGCCGTGTCCACCCCGGTCGCCGAACGGCGGTACGTGTTCAAGCTCTCCCCGAACGCGGCCGACAGCGCCGCCGCCCTCGCCGGCGAGATGCGCCGCAAGGGCATCCGCAAGGCGGGCGTGCTGCACAGCGACGACGCCTACGGCCGCGAGGGGTTGACCGCGCTGCGCGCCGAGTTCGCGAAGGCCGGCGTCAAGCTGCTGCGCGAGGAGGCCGTGCGCACCACCGACACCGAGGTGGGCCAGCAGGTCAAGGACCTGCTCGCGAAGAAGCCGGAGGCGCTGGTCGTGTGGACCCCGGCGGAGCAGGCGACGCTCGCCGCCACCGCCGCCCAGCAGGCCAAGTTCGAGGGCGAGCTCTTCTTCGACGCGGCGGCGGCCGGCGACCTCTTCCTCGGCGCCGCGTCCCGGGCGACCGAACGCACCACGCTGGTCTTCACCCAGACCATGGTGATCGACGACGTGATCGCCACCACCCCCGCCAAGGCGGCCCGCCGCCAGTGGTTCCAGGACTACACCGCCCGCTTCGGCGGCTACAACGGTTCCTCCTCGTTCGCGGCCGACGCGGTGCAGCTCATCGCCGACGCCGAGCTGCGCTCGGGCGGCGAGCCCGGCGAGGTCGACCGCGACGGCGTCCGGGACGTGCTGGAGACGACCCAGCTGGACGGTCTCTCCGGGCCGATCCGGATGACCCCGGACAACCACTCCGGCCTGATGCCGCAGGCCCTCACCACCCTGGTGGCGCGCAACGGGCGCTGGCGCCTCGCGGGCTGACCGGCCGGGCGGCAACGAAGGGGTTCCGGCGCGCGGCAGCGCACCGGACCAGCGTCTTGGTGTGGCCCGCCGTGTCCCGGCGGGCCACACCAAGGACCGTTCCAGCGGGTCAGCGGGCCGACGTGGTGGCGCGGACCCACGGCAGGGCGAGCCGCTCGACCAGGGACAGTGCGCTGTAGAGCAGGATGCTCATCAGCGCGATCAGCACGATCGCCGCCCAGGCGGTCGCGGTGTCCCCCACGCCGTTGTACTGCAGGATCTGGTAGCCCAGCCCCGGCTTGTCCGAGTAGAACTCGCCGATCACCGCGCCGATCGCGGCCAGCGGCATCGCCACCTTGAGCCCGACGAACATCTGCGGCAGCGCGGCGGGGAAGCGTACCTTGCGGAACGCCTGCCACCAGGAGGCGTTCAGCGACCGGGCCAGCTCTGCCAGGTCGTTCGGGGTGGTGGTGAGCCCGGTCGCCGTGGAGAGCACGATCGGGAAGAAGCAGAGCAGGAACACCATGGTCAGGATCGGCTTCGCACCCCAGCCGACCGAGACCACCAGCAGCGGGCCGAGCGCGATCTTCGGCACCGCGTTGACCGCCACCAGCAGCGGCGCGAACATCCGCTCGACGCGCCGGGACCCGGCCAGGGCCATCCCGATCAGCACCCCGGCCACCGCCGACAGCAGGAAGCCGACCACCGTCATCATGGTGGTGACGCCCAGTGCCGGCATCAGCACGTCGCTCCCCGCGACCATCGCCTGCCACACCGCCTGCGGCGGGGGCAGCGACACCGGGTGCACCAGTTGCAGGCCCGACGTGACCAGCCACCAGGCGGCCAGCGTGATCACGGCGCCGAGCAGCGGCAGCCCGACGGCCGCCGGGCGTACGCCGGACCGGCGCGGGGGCGCGCCGGCGCCCGCGGGCTTCTTCCCGACATGGCCGGACCGGGTAGCGGTCGTCTCCGTCACGGGTTCTCCTCTCCTGCCGGCCGGGCCGGCACGCGACGGGGGTGCGGCCCCCGGGTCACCCCGGGTGGACCGCACCCCCGTGCTCATGGTCGGCGTACGTCAGGCCTTCGGCGCGAGGCTGAAGTCGATGATCTGGTCGGGGGTGATGTTCTGCTTCAGCGCGCCGGCGCCCTGCAGGATCGCGATGCTCTTGGCGACCCGGCCGCTGTCCAGGGTGCCGAGCTGGGTGCCGGAGTTGCTGGAGCGCACGTAGCCGGCCATGAGCTGGAGCTCGGCGGCGGCCGCGGCGGGGTTGGCGGCGTCGACGTTCTTCTTCAGCAGCTCGCCCGCCTCCTGCGGGTTGGTCAGCGCGTACTCCAGGCCCTTCATCAGGGCCCCGGTGAAGCGCTTGACCATCTCCGGCTTCTCCTTGGCGATCTTGGATGAGGTGATCAGCACGTTGCCGTAGAGGTCCTGCATCACGTTGCTGTACGGCAGCATGACGGCCTTCTGCTTGGTCACCGTCTCGATGGTCGGCTGGCCGACGACGAACTGGCCGATGCCGTCCACCGTGCCGGAGCCGAGCATGCCCATCAGGGCCTGGGCCTGACCATTGACCCACTGCACCTTGCTGGCGTCCACGCCGGCCATCCGGGCGTACGTCGGGAAGAGGTTCCGCACGACGGAGCCCTCGGTGTCGGCGAGCTTCTTGCCCTCCAGGTCCTTCGGCGACGCGATGCCCTTGCCCTCGACGGTGGCGATGGCCGCCATGGTGCGCTGCTGGATCGCGGCGACCGCGACGAAGTCCTTGGCCTGGCCGCTGCCGAGCTGGAGCAGGCCGCCGGTGAGGTCGATCGGGCCGAACTGGGCCTGCCCGCCGACAACCTGCTGGATCACCGCGCCTGTGCCCTGACCGGGCTTGATGTCGACGTCGAACCCGGCCTCCTTGAAGAAGCCCTTCTCCTTCGCCACCCAGGCGTAGGAGTCACGGCCGAAGTTGCCGAACGAGGTGAGGTAGGTCACCTTCTCCAGCGCCCCGCCGCTGCCGCCCTTGGCGTCGGCGCCGGAGTCCGAGTCGCCGCTGCACCCGGAGACCAGGGCGAGGGCGGTGGCCAGCGCAGCGGCAGCGACCGTACGGGTCAGCCTTCTCATCAGTGCACCATGTCCTTTCCGACCGGAGCGGCGCGCCGCCGCCGGAGGGGGTTGTCTGGCGGGCCGGCCGAGGGGTTGAGCCGGCACCAACCGTCTTGAGGGGACTCTTAGCTGGCACAGCGTACGAGAAACCGCCCCCGACAATGCCAGGCGTATGGGTTTCGTTACGGAAAAATCCTCGCGTCCACCCCGGAGGACATGCTGTCCACACGAGGCGGTTACCCTGGGCCGCGATCGCTGATCCCCGACTCAGGGAGGCCGCCGGAGATGATCCAGCTTTCCGGGGTGTCCCGCACCTTCGACGGCCGCAGCGGCCGCGTCGAGGCGCTGCGCGGCATCGACCTCGACGTGGCGGCGGGTGAGTTCGTCGCCGTACTCGGCCGCTCCGGTTGCGGCAAGTCCACGCTGCTGCGCCTGATCGCCGGCCTGCTCCCCGTGAGCGAGGGCAGGATCACCGTGGCCGGTACGCCGATCACCAAGCCGCGCCGGGACATCGCGATGCTCTTCCAGCGGCCCGCCCTGCTCCCCTGGCGCACGGTCCTGGACAACGTCTTGCTCCCGGTGGAGATGTTCGGCTGGAAGCGGGCCAAGCACCGCGACCGGGCCCGGCAACTGCTGGACCTCGCCGGACTGGGCGGCTTCGAGAAGCGGCTGCCGCACGAACTCTC
Organism: Micromonospora sp. DT178; assembly: GCF_049841695.1. Taxonomy (NCBI): domain Bacteria; kingdom Bacillati; phylum Actinomycetota; class Actinomycetes; order Micromonosporales; family Micromonosporaceae; genus Micromonospora; species Micromonospora sp. DT178. The sequence continues at coordinate 395,657 of NZ_JBNCKV010000002.1, read as the reverse complement.
CGGCGGCATGCAGCAGCGGGTCTCGCTGTGCCGGTCGCTGATCGGCGAGCCCCGGGTGATGCTGATGGACGAGCCGTTCTCCGCGCTCGACGCGCTCACCCGCGAGGAGCTCTCCGGCGAGCTGCAACGCGTGCACATGACGTCCGGGGCCACCGTCGTCTTCGTCACCCACTCGATCGACGAGGCGGTGCTGCTGGCCGACCGGGTGGTCGTCCTCAGCCCCCGCCCCGGCCGGATCCGCAAGGTCGTCGACGTCAACATCCCGCGACCGCGCACCCTCGGCCGCAACGCGCACCTGGCGGACGTCGCCCGGGTCAGCGCCGACCTGCACGAACTCCTCATGGAGCGGGACCTGCCGGCGATAGCCGGCGCGGAGGGATGAGCATGCGGGTCACCGTCTTCACGGAGCCGCACCGGGGCGCCAGCTACGACGACCAGCTCCGCTTCGCCCGGCTCGCCGAGGACGGCGGCTTCGAGGGCTTCCTCCGCGCCGACCACTACCAGGCGATGGGGGACGAGGCCGCGCTGCCCGGCCCGACCGACGCCTGGCTGACGCTGGCCGCGCTGGCCCGGGAGACCAGCCGGATCCGGCTCGGCACCCTGGTCACCTCCGCCACCTTCCGGCTGCCCGGCCCGCTGGCCGTCATGGTGGCCCAGGTGGACCAGATGAGCGGCGGCCGGGTCGAGCTCGGCATCGGCGCCGGCTGGTACGAGCGGGAGCACGTTTCCTACGGCATCCCGTTCCCCGGCGTCGGCGAGCGCTTCGACCGGCTGGCCGAGCAGCTGGAGATCATCACCGGGCTGTGGCGGACGCCGCCGGGCGAGACGTACAGCTTCACCGGCGACCACTACCGGCTGCTGGACGCCCCCGCGCTGCCGAAGCCGGTGCAGGTGCCCGGCCCGCCGGTCATCGTCGGCGGCCGCGGCCCGAAGCGCACCCCCGAACTCGCCGCCCGGTACGCCGACGAGTTCAACATGCCGTTCAAGACCGTCGCGGAGACCGCCGCCGCGTACGAGCGGGTGCGGGAGGCCTGTGACCGGGCCGGCCGGGCCGAGTCGGGACGCGCCCCGCTCACCCTCTCCGCCGGGATCGTGGTAGCGATCGGTCGCACCGACGCCGAGGCGCACCGCCGCGCCGCCCCGCTGCACGTCAAGAGCGCGCTGCCACCGGAGGACCCGGTGGTCGGCTCGCCCGCGCAGCTCGCCGACCGGATCGGCGAGTTCGCCGCGATCGGCGCCACCCGGGTGCACCTGCGGCTGATCGACTTCGCCGACCTCGACCACCTGGAGCTCATCGCCGCCGAGGTGCTCCCCCGACTGGACGGAACCCGATGACCGACGCGCACCTCGAACTCGGCCCGGTGGGCCAGGAGATCGTGTACGAGAACGACCGGGTCCGGGTCTGGCACATCCGCCTGGAGCCGGGCGAGCGGCAGCCGCTGCACCGGCACGACCACCCGTACCTCGTGGTGGCGATCCAGGGGGCGAAGAACGTCGTACAGACGATCGACGGCACCCTCATCGACGCCGACGAGCCGACCGGCGGGGTGGTCTACCGGGACCCGGGGGCCGTGCACATGCTGACCAACGTGGGCGACACGACGTACCTGGCCAGGCTGGTCGAACTGAAGTAACCGCCGGCCGGCGGGTCGCCCCCCACTCGCGGCGCGCCGGTGGCGGCCTGGTCAACAGGTGCGTAACGTGCCGGACATGGCCATTCGGACCTGGGGCAGACTGCTGCTCACCGCGCTCGGGGTGAGCCTGCTGGCCGGGGCCGGTCAGCTCGGCATCGCCTTCGGCTTCGGCATCGTCCGGCTCTCCGGCACCTTCACCGGCACCACCGTCAACCAGTGGCCGGCCCAGCTCGTCTGGGCGGGCTGGTTCGCGGCGAACGCCGCCGTGGTGGGCGCGGTGCTCACCGAGCGCCTGGCCCGCCGGGACGGAGGGTTGGCCGGCACCGGGCGCCTGCTCGCCGTCGCCGGCGCCGCCGCGCTGGGCGCCACCGTCGTCGCACCGCTCTGCATGCAGCCGGCCAGGGCGGCCGAGCTCGTCTCGATGGACCCGGTCTGGGCCGTCGGCATCTGCGCGGTCCTCGGTGCACTGGTCGGCGCGGGCGCCGCCCTCGCCGTACTGCTCCAGCCGCCGGTGGGATGGAACGTGGCGGCGATCGCGGGCGCGATCTGGCTGCTGGCCCTGGTCTCGGTGGCGCCGTCGCTGGTCTCGACCGGGCCGCTGGACACCGTACGGCTGGGGGTGCTGGAGCCGGCGTCCCTCGACGCCGGCGCGGCGCAGGGGCTGGCCCTGGTGATCCTGCCGCTGGTGGCGCTGCTGGCCGGCGCGGCGACCGGCGGGCTGGCCCGGTGGCGGGGCCATCCGCCGCTGGTCAGCGGCGCGACGGGGGTGGCGGGCCCGGTGCTGGTCGCGTTCGCCTACCTGACCGCCGGCCCGGGCGACACCGCCGACCGCTACCAACTCACGCCGTACTACGCGGCGCTGCTCGCGGTGGCCGCCGGCGCGCTCGGGTCGGCCGCAGCCGCGCTGCTGCGCTGGCCGCTCGTCACGCGCACCGCCCCCACCGGGGCCATCGAGCCGACCGACATCCTCCGACCGCTGCCCACCGGCCCGGCCCTGCCGCGGACCCCGGCCTCCACCGGCGACGACGAGCCGGAGACGGTCGACCTGGCCAACGCCGGCCCGGTCGTCGCCGACCAGGCCGGCGGTACAGGCTCCGGCGCGGTCATCGCCGCCACCGGCGACGGCCCGGCGCCCCGGGTTGTTCCGCCGCACTGGGACTGGCCCGCCGACGGAGGCACCGTCCCGGCTCCCGCCGCCGACGCCCTGACGGGCGCGGGTCCCGGGTGGACGGCCGAGCCGCCGGCCTCGGCTCCCGGCGACCTGCCCACAGTCGACCGTCCGCTCGAACCGGAGCCCACCCGCACGCAGGACAGCACCGACGAGCACGCCCCGTCCACCTCGGTGGCACCGGCTGCACCGACCGTCCCGGCCACCCCGGTCGCCGACGAGGCGCCCCCAGCCGGGAAGGTGACGCCCGACGCGCAGCCCGCCGGGAGCGTGACGCCCGACGCGCAGCCCGCCGGGAAGGTGACGCCCGGCGCTCAGCCCGCCGCGGAGGCGACGCCCGCCGGACAGCCGGCAGAAGCGGTCGCCGAACAGCAGGCCGTCCCGAGCGCGCCCAAGCCCCGCCGCACCCGTAAGCCCCGGTCGACACGTCAGCCCGCCGCCACGGTGGCACGGGAGGCTGCGGGCCCGACGCCCGAGGCCACGGGCAACCCGGTGACCGGGCCCACCGCGCCGGTCACGGCGGTGTCGTCGCCACCCCCGGACGCCCCCGCGTCGCCAGCCCCGGACGCCCCCGCCGCGCTCGGCACCACGACCAGCAGGACCGCACCCGGCACGACGACCAGCACCCGGCCCGGTCCCCCGGCCGAAGCCGCGCCCGACACCACGACCGGCCCCCAGCTCGACACCACGACCGGAACCGGGCCCCACACGACCGGCCCTCAATCCGACACCGCGACCGGAACCGGGCCCCACACGACCGGCCCCCAACCCGGTCCCACGGCCGAAGCCGGGTCCGACACCACGACCGGCCCCGGAGCCGGCCCCACCGCCGAAGCCGCGCCCGGCAGCACGGCCGGAGTGGTCTCCGTCGGGTCGGGGTCGGACGGCAGCGGCCCTCGCGCGGTACCGCTCTTCGCGGCGGACGGCGAGGTGGCTCCCGGCCGGGCCGTCGAGCCGGACGCCGGCAGCGCGCCCCCGCCCGCCCCGGCGTGGCCGGCACTGCCCCGGCCCCAGACCGACGGCGCCGCCGAGGCGGCACCGCCGGCCACAGAACCCGCGCCGGACGCGACGCCCCGGCCCCGCCACCGGGCCCCGATGCCCGACCTGACCCGGGCGGCGAACTGGGAGGCGCTCGCCACCGCACGACGGGGCGGCCCCGTCCCGGCGCCCGCCGAGCCCGCGCCGGAGAACGGCATCCCCGTCGCCCGGGCGGAGGCACCGTCGCCCGGCTCCCCGTCGCCCGCAGAGGCCGAGCAGCCCACCGGGCGGAATCGGGGCCGGCTGGGCCTGTTCCGCCGTAACCGGCCCCGGGCCGAGGACGCCTCGGCCGACCGGGAGTCCGAGCCGCTGCCGGCGCAGGACGAGGAGTACGTGGACTGGGTCACCGGCCTGAGCAAGCCCGTCCCGGACAACGAGCCCGAGCAGGAGAGCGGCCGGCGGTCGTTGCGCTCCACCGGCCGCCACCACCGCGACTGACCCGACCGGCCCACGCCCGCCCCGCCCCGGACAACCGGAGCCGGGGCGGGCGTCCGCCGTTGCGAAACGTCCGCCCCTCCCGGGCGCCGACCCGGACGGGCGGCTCGGACGGGCGCCGGCTCGGACGGGCGGTCGCGCTGCTCAGGCGAGCGGCAGGTAGACCCGGCCGCCGGAGGAGAGGAACTCCTCCGACTTGTCCTTCATGCCGCGCGCCGCGTACTCCTTCAGCTCCTGGGTGATCTTCATGGAGCAGAACTTCGGGCCGCACATCGAGCAGAAGTGAGCGGTCTTCGCCGGCTCCGCCGGCAGCGTCGCGTCGTGGTACGAGCGCGCGGTCTCCGGGTCCAGCGAGAGGTTGAACTGATCCTCCCAGCGGAACTCGAACCGCGCCTTGGACAGCGCGTCGTCCCACGCCTGCGCGCCCGGGTGCCCCTTGGCCAGGTCGGCCGCGTGCGCCGCGATCTTGTACGCGATCACGCCGGCCTTCACGTCGTCGCGGTCCGGCAGCCCCAGGTGCTCCTTCGGGGTCACGTAGCAGAGCATCGCGGTGCCGAACATGCCGATCATCGCCGCGCCGATCGCCGACGTGATGTGGTCGTACGCGGGGGCGATGTCGGTGGTCAGCGGGCCGAGGGTGTAGAACGGCGCCTCGTGGCACCACTCCTGCTGGAGGTCCACGTTCTCCTTGATCTTGTGCATCGGCACGTGCCCGGGGCCCTCGATCATCACCTGCACGTCGTACTCCCAGGCGAGGCTCGTCAGCTCACCGAGGGTGCGCAGTTCGGCGAACTGCGCGGCGTCGTTGGCGTCCGCGATCGAGCCGGGGCGCAGCCCGTCGCCGAGCGAGAACGTCACGTCGTAGCGGGCCAGGATCTCGCACAGCTCGGCGAAGTTCGTGTAGAGGAAGTTCTCCTCGTGGTGCGCCAGGCACCAGGCCGCCATGATCGAGCCGCCCCGCGACACGATCCCTGTCACCCGGTCCACCGCCAGCGGCACGTACGGCAGCAGCACTCCCGCGTGCACCGTCATGTAGTCGACGCCCTGCTCGGCCTGCTCGACGACGGTCTCCCGGAACACCTCCCAGCTCAGCTTGACCGGGTCGCCGCCGACCTTCTCCAGCGCCTGGTAGATCGGCACGGTGCCGATCGGCACCGGCGAGTTCCGCACGATCGCCTCGCGCGTCTCGTGGATCCGCTTCCCCGTCGACAGGTCCATCACCGTGTCCGCGCCCCACCGGGTCGCCCAGGTCAGCTTCTCCACCTCCTCCGCCACCGACGAGGTGACCGCCGAGGTGCCGATGTTCGCGTTCACCTTGACCAGGAACGCCTTGCCGATGATCGCCGGCTCGCACTCGGGGTGGTTGACGTTGAGCGGCAGCACGGCCCGCCCGGCGGCGATCTCGTCCCGGACGAACTCCGGCGCCGTCCCCTCCCGGACCGCCACGAACTCCATCTCCGGCGTCACCACGCCCGCCCGGGCGTACGCGAGCTGGGTGGGGCGGCGACCGCCGGTCCCGGCGAGCGGGGTGCCCGCGCCCCGCACCGGTGCGACGTCGCCGCGCTCGGCGATCCACCCTCCGCGCAGCGGCGGCAGCCCGACCTCCGGATCGGAGCCGGGGCCGGAGGTGTCGTAGAGACGCAGCGGCGGGTTGTCTCCGGTCAGTTCCACCTCGGCGAACGGCACCCGCACGTCCGGCCGGGACCCCTTCACGTACACCTTGCGACGTGCCTGCATGACAGCCTCCCTGGTGATCAAGCGGACCAGCCGAAGTGGTCCAGCGGGCCGCGTCCCGCGCCCAGCTCCCAGTCCCGCGCGCCGGTCAGCGCGCGGAGGACGTACTCCTTGGCGGCGGCGACCGCCGTCGGCACCGGGTCGCCGAGCGCCAGCCGGACGGCGATCGCCGCCGAGAACGAGCACCCGGTGCCGTGGTTGTGCCGGGTGTCGACCCGCGGCGCGCGGAGCAGGGTGGTGACGCCGCCGGCGTGCAGCACGTCGACCGCCTCGCCGTCGGCGTCCACGTCACCGCCGGTCACCACCACGTGCGCCGGGCCGCCGGCCGCCAGCGCCTCGGCGGCGGCCACCATCTCCTCGACCGTGGTCACCGGGCGTCCGGTGATGGCCGCGGCCTCCGCGCAGTTCGGCGTCGCCACCTGCGCGTACGGCAGCAGCCGCTCCACGGCGGCGACCACGCCCAGCCGGTGCCCGCTGGTGGCGACGAGCACCGGGTCGACGACGAGGTGCGGCAGCCGGCCGTCCTTCGCGGCGCCCGCAACCGCGTCGGCGACCGCCGGGGTGCCGAGCACACCCGTCTTGACGGCGCGGACGGTGAAGTCGGCGAGCACGCTGTCGAGCTGCTCGGTGACCGTGCGCGGCGGCAGCGGCAGCACGGCGTCGACGCCCCTCGTGTTCTGCGCGGTGACCGCGGTGAGCACGCTGGTGCCGTACGCGCCGAGGGCCGCGAAGACCTTCAGGTCGGCCTGGATGCCGGCGCCCGCGCCGGAGTCGGAGCCGGCGATGGTGAGGACGGTCGTCGGGGTCATCGTTCCTCTTCCGTGGTGGCGGACGGGAGCTCGGGCCGGGCCTGCGCGGTGGCGGTTGCCGTGCGGGCGGCTGTCGTGAGGGCGGCTGCTGCCGCCACAGGGTCGTCGGCACGCATGACGGCACCCAGCACCGCCACCCCCACGGCTCCCGCCTCGACGCAGGCGGTCACCTGGTCCGGGCTCTGCACCCCGCCGAGCGCCAGGATCGGCACGGGGCTGGCCGCGATCAGCGCGCCGAGCCCGTCCGGGCGCAGGGGTGGGCCGTGGCCGGGCTTGGTGCTGGTCGGGTAGACGGGAGAGAGGGTGGCGTAGTCCTCCGTGGTCAGTCGCGCCAGCTCCGCCCGGTCGTGGCAGGATCGGCCGACCAGGCCGAGGCGCGGCGGCGGGTACGGCCCCGCCGACGGCAGGTGCACGGCGTCGCCGCCGAGCGGGTCGGGGCCGGCGACGACCAGGGCGCCGCCCGCCTCGGCGAGGATCGCGCGCAGCTCGACGGCGAGGGCGGCGCGCTCGGCCCGGGGCAGGTCCTTCTCCCGCAGCACCACCCACCGCACTCCCCCGGCGACCGCGCCCGCCACGACGTCGACCAACGACCGCCGCGCCTGCCACCGGTCCGTCAACAGCACGACGCCGGCCGGCCCGCCCGAGATCTTGGCGGGAAACGGCCCCTCCAGGGGCCCTTCCGTACCAAGATCCGCAGCCGACACCAAAGCCGAAGCGGCGAGAGCGGGACCGGGGCTGGCGGTCACAGGTCCGGCCGTCCCTCGTCCGGGGTGGAGGCGAGCGCGTGGAAGCGGCGGGCGATCCGGCCGGCCCCGTACGCGAGCCGGCCTGCCTCGACCGCGTACCGCATCGCGGTGGCCATCGCCACCGGGTCGGCGGCGCGGGTGACCGCGCTGGCGAGCAGCACCGCGTCGCAGCCCAGCTCCATGGCCAGCGCGGCGTCCGAGGCGGTGCCGATGCCGGCGTCCAGGATCACCGGCACGTCGACGCCCTGCCGGATCAGCCGGATGTGGTGCGGGTTCGACACGCCCAGCCCGGAGCCGATCGGCGCGCCCGCCGGCATCACCGCGGCGCAGCCGACGTCTGCCAGCCGGCGTGCCAGGATCGGGTCGTCCGACGTGTACGGCAACACCACGAACCCGTCGTCGACGAGTTCCTCGGCGGCGCGCAGCAGCTCCACCCCGTCGGGCAGCAGCGTGCGCTCGTCGCCGATCACCTCCAGCTTCACCCAGTCGGTGCCGAACGCCTCCCGGGCCAGGTGCGCCACCTTCACCGCCTCGCCGGCGGTGTAGCAGCCGGCGGTGTTCGGCAGCAGCCGCACGCCGCAGCGGTCCAGCAGGTCCAGCAGCCCGCCGGCGGTACCGGGGGCGGTGTCGACCCGGCGCAGCGCCAGGGTGACCAGTTCGGTGCCGGAGGCGCGGATCGCGTCCTCCAGCACCCGCAGGTTGGCCGCGCCGCCGGTGCCGAGGATCAGCCGGGACCTGAAGCTCACGCCACCCAGGTCGAAGCTCACCCCCGTCACCCGCCCTGCGCGGCGCTGAGCACCTCGACGCGGTCGCCGTCGCGCAGCACGGTCGCCGGCCAGCCCGTACGCGGCACCACCTCCCCGTTGACCGCGACGGCGAGGCCGCGCTGCTGGTCGGTGACCGCGCGGACCAGGTCCGCCACGGTCGAGCCGCCGGGCAGGCTGCGCCCGGCGCCGTTCACCGTCAGTTCCACGTGTGCTCCTTCTCGGGTGCGGACGGGTCGTGCCCGAGCCGGGCGACGGCGGCCGGGACGGCGGAGGTCGCCGGGCCTGCGGGGGTGGCCGGGTCGGTGGCGGGTCCAACGGTCGGCGGCGTCGCGAACCGGGCCGGGGTGAAGGGGGCGAGCAGGGGGTCCGTCGCACCCGTGACGACCAGCTCGGCGATCAGGTCGGCGGTGACCGGGGTGAGCACGATGCCGTGCCGGTGGTGCCCGGTGGCGGCGAGCACGCCGGGCCGGCCCGCCAGCGGGCCGAGGATCGGGGCGTTGTCGGGGGTGCCGGGGCGCAGGCCGGCGAGGGTCTCGACCAGGTCGTACTCGGCCAGCTCGGGCAGCAGGTCGACGGCGGCGCGCAGCAGGCGCAGCACCGCCCCGGCGGACACGTCGGTGTCGGAGCGCTCCTCGACGGTCGCGCCCACCACCACCTCCCCGTCGTCGCGGGGCACGAGGTAGACGTGCTCGCCGTCGGCGTACCCCCGGATGACGTGCCGGAAGCCCGGCGCGCCGCCGCCCGGCGCGCGGAGCCGGACCACCTGCCCCTTCACCGGCCGCACCGGCAGCCCGGTCAGGGCCGCGGCGCCGCAGCCGGCCGCGACCACCGTGACGTGGGCGTCCACGTCGGACAGGGAGCGCACGGCGACGGGGACCAGCGTGGCGCCGGCCCGCTCGGCGGCCACGCGCAGCGCCGGCACCAGCCGGCGCGGGTCGACCTGGTGGTCGGTGGCGGCGAGCGCCCCGCCGCGCACCCGGGGGGCCAGCGCCGGCTCGCGGTCCCGCAGCGCCGACGGGCGCAGCGGCGTCACCGGCAGCCCGATCCCCTGCTGGTACGCCCACAGCCGGCGCGCCTCGGCCAGGTCGTCGGCGGTGAGCCCGACCATCAGCGTGCCCTCGCTCCGGTAGCCGACGTCCAGGCCGGTGGCGGCGGTCAACTCGGCGGCGAAGGCCGGCCAGCGGGCGGCGGAGGCGGTCAGCAGCCCGGTCAGCTCGTGCTCGCCGAAGTACGCCTCGGCGACCGGGGCGAGCATGCCGGCGGCGACGTGGGACGCGCCGGATCCGGGGGCGGGGTCGTGCACGACGACGCGCAGTCCGCGCTGCGCGCAGCGCCAGGCGATCGCCAGCCCGACCGGTCCCGCCCCCACCACGGCGACGTCCGGTCGGTTCAGCACCCCAGCGCTCCCAGCAGCTCCGTCGTCGCCCGGGCCGGATCCGCCGCTCCGGAGAGGGCTCCCACCACCGCCACCCCGTACGCCCCGGCGGCCAGCAGCGCGGGCACCCTCGCGGCGGTCACCCCGCCGATCGCGACGACCGGCACGTCCACGGCGTCGGCGACGGCGCGTACCCCGGCCGGACCGATCGGCGACGGCAACCCCGTCTTGGTGTGGGTGGCGTGGCAGGGGCCCACGCCCAGGTAGCTGGCCCCGGCGGCGACCGCCTCGGCGGCCGTCCCCGGCTCCCGGGCGGTCGCGCCGAGCACGGCGGTCGCGCCGAGCACCCGGCGGGCGGCCCCGACCGGCAGGTCGTCGGCGCCGACGTGCCCGCCGGCGGCGCCCACGGCCAGCGCCACGTGCAGCCGGTCGTTGACCAGGCAGGTGGCGTCGTACCGGGCGCAGAGCGCGACCGCCCGGCGGGCCAGGTCGTACGCCTCCCGGTCCGTGGCGTCGTCGGTCACCCGGACCTGCACGACCAGTTCCGCGCGGGCCACCGGGAGGGCGGCCCGCAGCACGGTGAGCGGATCCCGCCCGGGTCGGGTGTCGGTGATGAGATGCAGTCGCCCAAGGGACGGCACGGCAACACTCCTCCCTGCGCCGGCATTACCCGGATCAGGTTCGACGGTCGGGGGCTCACAGCCCCCCTCTCAGCCCGGTGTACCGGGCTCCCGTGGGTCACTTGCGGGTGTCACCGTACGACGGATCGCCGGATCCGCCAAGGTCGAGCTACGGATTTCACACCGACAGCCCGAACCCGAGGGACGGGGCGGCGCGTGACCGTACCGTCACGCGATGCTGTCCGGATGCCCTCCGCCGTCCGGGTGCCGCCCCGCCTCGCCTTCCTGCCGTTCCGGGCCAGCACCGCCATCGCCGAAGGGCTGCTGACCTGGACGATGCTGCGCGGGCCGTCCTGGCAGCGGCTCCTCCCCGACGTCCACGTGCACCGTGACGGCTACCGGCCGGACGACCACCGGATGTGGTGCGATGCGGTCGCACTGTCGCTGCCGGTCGGCGGGGCGATCGCCGGCCGCAGCGCCGCGTACCTGTGGGTGTCGACCTGCTCAGCCGGAACGCGCCGGTCACCGTGCTGCTGCCACGCGCCGCGCGGATGCGCGCCCACCCCCGTCTTCGGGTGCACCGGTCGGTGGTGCCGGATTCCGATCGCACGCGCCTCGGCGGGCTGCCCGTCACCACTCCCCTGCGCACCGCCTTCGACCTGGGCCGCCGGGCTCCCCGGGACGATGCCCTGGTCGCCGTCGACGCGCTGCTGCACCGCCGGGCGGTGAAACTCGCCGCGTTGCGCGCGTACGCCGACGCGCGGTCCGGCTGGCCCGGCCTGCCCCTGCTTCGGGAGGTCCTGGCGCTGGCGGAGCCGCTGGCCGAGTCTCCGATGGAGACCCGCCTCCGGCTGCTCCTGCTCGACGCGGGGTTGCCACCAGCGGTCGCCCAGCACGACGTTCGCAAGGCCGACGGGCGGTTCGTCGGCCGGGTGGACCTGGCCTGGCCCGCCCTGCGCGTCGCGGTCGAGTACGACGGCGACCACCACCGGGAACGCGCCCACTTCCGCCAGGACGTCGCCCGGCTGAACGCCCTGCGCGCGGCCGGCTGGATCGTCCTGCGCTTCACCGCCGACGACGTGCTCCGGCACCCCACTCGCACCGTCGCCCTGGTGCACCAGGCCCTCCGCGAACGCCACCCCTCCACCTGACCCGACCACCGCCCTCGGTGGACGACCCCGCCGAAACACCACCCACCACCACCTCGCCGGCCTCGGTGGAACGCTGCGGGTGTTTCAGGTACTGGATGACACCCGTGCCGTTCCACCCAGCCACGCGCGCGGCGGCACCCGCCATTGCACCGCGGCGTAGGGGTGCACCGTGCAACTCGACCGTCAGTGGAACATGGCGGGTGTTTCCGGGGACGCGTGACACTCGTGCCGTTCCACCGAGCCACCGCTGGGTGTGGGTGGCGGGATGGCCCGGGGGCGGTGGGTGCCGCGCGGCACTTGCGTCGCGTTGGTGTGCCCCGATGGCGGCGGTGACGTGGTGGCAGCGCATCGCCCCCGGTGCCGCAGTGCTGCGGTGCCGGGGGCGGTGTCGACGTGGCTCAGAGGGCGGCGCGCAGGGCTTCCAGGTCCTCGTCGGCGGGTTGCCAGGTGCCCGCCGCCGCGTTGGCGCGTACCTGCTCGGGCGTGGTGGCGCCGGCGATCACCGAGGTCACCGCGGGCTGGGCGGCCAGCCCGCCGATCGCCACCTGGAGCATCGACAGCCCCCGCTCGGCGGCATACGCCTCGATCGCCTCGATGGTGTCCCAGTCGGCGGCGGCGAGTCGCTGGGCGTACCGGCCGCCACCGGCGAGGCGGCTGCCGGCCGGCGGGGCCTCGTTGCGCTTGTACTTGCCGGTGAGCAGCCCGTTGGCCAGCGGGAAGAACGGCAGCAGCCCGAGGCCGAAGCGCTCGCACGCCGGCACCACCTCGGCCTCGACGCCGCGCTCCAGCAGGCTGTAGTGGTTCTGCGCGCTGATGAACCGGGACCGGCCGTTCGACGAGGCCACCCAGTCCGCGTCGGCGATCTGCCAGCCGGCGAAGTTGGAGTTGCCCAGGTAGCGGACCTTGCCGGCCCGGACGAGGTCGTCGAGCGCGGCGAGCGTCTCGTCGATCGGGGTGCCCGGGTCGGGCTCGTGCATCTGGTAGAGGTCGATGTGGTCGGTGCCGAGCCGGCGCAGCGACGCCTCCACCGCCCGGGCGATGTAGCGACGGGCACCCCGGGCGCCGAAGTCGGGGCCGTTCAGGCCGTTCATGTCCATGCCGAACTTGGTGGCCACCACGACGTCGTCGCGCCGGCCCTTGAGCGCCTGGCCCAGCAGTTCCTCGGAGCCGCCCTGCGGCTCCCCGTAGATGTCGGCGGTGTCGAAGAAGTTGATCCCGGCGTCGAGCGCGGCGTCGACCACCGCGCGGGTGCCGTCGAGGTCGAGCTTGCGGCCGAAGTTGTTGCAGCCGATGCCGACCACGGACACCACGAGCCCGGAGTCGCCCAACCGGCGGTAGGTCATCTCAGTCACGAGATCCACCCTATGCCGGCCGCCGGGCGCACGCTGCGGACCGCGAAGCCCACCACACGCACGGACCGCGAAGCCGAACCAGGCCCCGCGGGCCGCAAGGCCCAGGCACGACCCACGCACCCGCGGACCACGAGGCCCACGCAGGAACCACGCGCACCGACGGCGAAGCCGTCCGGCGTACGTCGTGGACCGTCAGTCGAGCACGTCGGCGACGAGCCGGCGGGCGGCGGCGAGCGTGCCGGCCAGCTCGTCCGGCGTGTGCCCGACCGCGCCGAGCAGCGCCTGCGCCCGCCGGGCGAAGTCGGGCGGCGCGCCGGGCAGCCGTCCCGCAGCGGCGATCATGCCCTTCTCGTTGACCAGCCACCGCCCCGCCCGGGCATGCAGCACCTGGGCGAGTACCCCGATCGCCCGGAACAGGCAGCCGGCCACGTATCCGCCGTCGCCGGCCACGGCGGCCTTGGCCGCACCGTCGACCAGGAACCGGGCCTCCCACCCGCCGGCGGTCAGGGCGTCGGCCAGGGCCGGCGGGTACGCGCGGGTCTCCTCCCGCAGCGCGGTCAGCTCACCGGTCGGGTCGCCGAGCACGCGGCAGAGCGCCACCTCACCCGCATAGGCGGACGAGTAGAAACCGAGCGGGTGCCCGGCCTGCACGCCGATCTCGTACCGGCCGACCCGGCAGTCGGCCCAGGTCCGGTGCACCCGGTCGAGGTCACGGTAGATCCAGTCGACCGCCGCCCCGCCGACGCGCAGCCATCCGCCGCCGTCGACCCACGGCCCCCAGCCGCCGGGCGGGGTCAGCTCGACCTCCTCGTCGGCGACGGTCGCGGCGACGGCGCGCAGGCCCGGCACGTCCAGTTCGCCCCGGTAGTAGAGGCCGAGGTCCCAGTCGGAGTCGGGCCGGTGCTCGCCCCGGGCCCGGCTGCCGCCGAGGGCGACGGCGACGACCCCGCCGACCGCGCAGAGGCGGTCGGCCAGGTCGGCGGGGATCACGCCACGTCCCAGACCGGTTCCGGGGTCTCCACCACCTCGTTGTCGCCCCGGAAGAGCACGAACCGGTCGAAGGAGCGGGTGAACCAGCGGTCGTGGGTCACCGCCACCACGGTCCCCTCGAACGCCGTCAGCCCGGCCTCCAGCGCCTCCGCCGAGGCCAGGTCGAGGTTGTCGGTGGGCTCGTCGAGCAGCAGCAGCGTCGCGCCGGACAGCTCCAGCAGCAGCACCAGGAAACGCGCCTGCTGACCGCCGGAGAGGGTGCCGAAGCGTTGGTCGCCCTGCCCCGCCAGCTCGTACCGGCTCAGCGCCGCCATCGCGGCGTGCCGGTCCATGCCGGTCCGGTGCTCGTCGCCCCGCCAGAGGATCTCGACGAGGGTCTTCGTCATCAGTTCCGGCCGGTCGTGGGTCTGCGAGAAGTGTCCGGGGCGTACGCGGGCGCCGAGCCGGGCCACCCCGTCGTGCACCACCGGCGCGAGCGCGGCGGCGCCGTCGACCGGGCCGTTCGCCGGGTCGGGGTCGGTGCCGCCCCGGGCGAGCAGCCGCAGGAAGTGCGACTTGCCCGTCCCGTTGGCGCCGAGCACCGCGACCCGGTCGCCGTACCAGATCTCCAGGTCGAAGGGGAAGGTCAGGCCGTCGAGCTCCAGCTGCTCGCAGATCACCGCGCGCTTGCCGGTCCGCCCGCCGGTGAGCTGCATCCGGATGTCCTGGTCCTTCGGCGGTACGGGCGGCGGCCCGGCCTCCTCGAACTTGCGCAACCGGGTCTGCGCGGCCTGGTAGCGCGACGCCATCCCGTCGTTGTACGCGGCCTTCTGCTTGTACATCAGCATCAGCTCGCGCAGCTTCTGGTGCTCCTCGTCCCACCGCTTGCGCAGCTCGTCGAGGCGGGCGTGCCGGGCCACCCTGGCCTCGTGCCAGCTCGCGAAGCCACCCGGGTGCACCCAGGCGCTGCCGCCCTCCACGGCGACCACCCGGTCGGCGGTGTGGGCGAGCAACTCCCGGTCGTGCGAGACGTAGAGCACCGACTTGGTCGACTCGCGCAGCCGCCCTTCCAGCCAGCGCTTGCCGGGCACGTCGAGGAAGTTGTCCGGCTCGTCGAGGAGCAGCACCTCGTCGGGGCCGCGCAGCAGCAGTTCGAGGGCGAAGCGCTTCTGCTGACCGCCGGAGAGGGTCCGGACGGGCCGTTCCCGGGCGCTCTCCCAGGGCAAACCGAGCACGATGGTGGCGACCGTGTCGAAGAGCACCTCGGCGTCGTACCCGCCGATCTCGCCCCAGGCCGCGAGCGCGTCCGCGTACGCCAGCTGGGCCTTGCCGGCGGCGGTGCTGTACTTGCCGCGGACCTCGGCGGCGCGCATGGCCCCCTCGGTCTCGACCAGCCGGCGGCCGGCGTCACGCAGCGCGGGCGGGGCCAGCGACAGGGCCAGGTCGGCCAGCGTCGACTCGTCGCCGATCATCCCGATGAACTGGCGCATCACGCCCAGCCCGCCGGAGCGCGCGATCGCGCCGGTCTTCACCGGCAGGTCGCCGGCGACCATCCGCAGCAACGTCGTCTTGCCCGCGCCGTTCGGCCCGACCAGGGCCACCTTGGCGCCCTCCCCGACCCGGAACGACACGTCGGAGAAGAGTTCCCGACCGTCGGGGAGGATGTGCCCGACCGCTGCCACGTCCACGTATCCCACGTCGGCATCCTGCCCGAGCACGGGCCGGGCGGCCCAACCATTTACCGGGTGACCCGCAGCACCCGGTAGCCCTTCTGGCTGGCGTGGCGCCCCACCTGCCAGCCCTGCTCGACCAGCCAACGCTGCAACGAGTCCCCGCCGAGATAGCGGGCCACCACCAGCCAGGCGACGCCGTCCGGGGCGAGCCGGGGCAGCCAGCGCAGCAGGATCCCGTGCAGCTCGTCCTTGCCGACGTGGATCGGGGGGTTGGACCAGATCTCCGCCAGGGTCAGGTCGGCGGGTACGTCATCCGGCGCGGCGACGCGCACCCGGTCGGCCGCGCCGACCCGCGCGGCGTTGGCCGCGGTGAGTTCGCGGGCCCGTTCGTTGACGTCGACGGCCCACACGGTCGCCGACGGCGCGGAGCTGGCGAGCACGCAGGTGATCGGGCCGAAGCCGCAGCCGAGGTCGAGCAGGGCGCCGGTGGTTTCGGCGGACGGCAGCTCGGCCTTGCGCAGCAGCACCGCCGTGCCGGGGTCGAGGCGGGCGGCGGAGAAGACGCCGGCGGAGGACGCCAGGGCGTAGTCGCGGCCGGCGACGGAGAACTCGACCTCGCGCGGGCTGGCGGCGGTCGTGGGTTCAGCGGTGAAGTAGTGTTCGCCGGTCACGCCGGCAATTCTCGCACCGCCGCCGCTCACCCCGGCGCGGGCCCGGCGGCACGACCAGGCCGGCCCGGCGGGCACGGCGGCACGACCAGGCCGGCCAGGCCCACCAGGCCGGGCACGGCGGCGGCGTGGGCCCGGCACGGCGGCGCGTGCCCAGCACGGGACGAAACGACTCCGCCCGCAATTTCCCATTATTCACACCTAAAGGGACAATGCCTCCTACTCTGGGCGGCATGGTGTATCGGTACGAGTCCGATGAGGACGCATTCATGGAGTACCCGGAGCCCGGGTCCGACGGGTCGGTGCTCGGTGCCGGTCCGCCTCCCCCAGCCGGCCCCTCCCCGTCCCGCTTCCCGACGCCGTCGCTGCCCCGCGCCAACCGGGTCGCGCTGCCCTCCGCCGCGCCGGAGCCGGTCCGCGCCGCGGCGCAGGTGTCGCCACCGCCGCCCGCCCACGTGCGGGCACCCGTCGAGGCGCAGTCGCCGGCCCAGCCGCCCGCGCCGGTCGAGCCGCCGCCGATCCAGCCGCCCGCGCCGGTCGAGCCGCCGCCGATCCAGCCGCCCGCGCCGGTCGAGCCGCCACCGCCCGTCGAACCGCCGCTGTCAGCCGGGCGGTCGCAGCGGGGTGGCGGCGGCCGGTGGTGGCAGGTCGTGGTCGGCGGCGCGGCCGTCCTCGCGCTGCTCGCGCTCTGCGGCCTCGGCGCCGCCGCCCTGCTGGCCGAGCGCGACGGGACGCCGCAGACCGCGCCCACGTCCCAACCGGAGGCGGCCGAGTCCGCCGACGTCGGGGCGCAGGCCCTCGACTCGCGGGACACCGACCAGGCGCCGCTGACCGCCAAGGAACTCTTCCCCGGCAAGCAGCTCGTCGTCGCCGACGGGGAGCCCGCCTACAAGGTGTTGAAGAGCCAGTCCAGCGCCAGCTGCGCGGTGGCGGCCACCGGTGAGGTCGCCGACCTGCTGGTCCGTCTCGGCTGCACCCAGGTGGTCCGGGCCACGCTGCGGACGCCCGACGGCGGCCACCTCGTCACCACCGGGTTGTTCAACCTGACCGACCGGGCCAACGCCGAACGCGCCCGGGACCGGATCCGGTTGCTGCTCGACGAGCGGGAGGGCCGGTTCCGGGGCATGGCGGTCGACGAGGACAGCGCGGCGATCGCCACCGCGCCGGCCCGCGTCGGCTGGCAGGTGCGCGGCCACTACCTCGCGTACGCGGTGGTCGCCCGCAGCGACGGCGAGACGATCAGGTCCGGCGACACGAAGGCCCGGGAGATCCTCTTCGACATGATCGAGCTGCACCTCAACCGGGGCGTGCTGGAGCGCCGGGCGGACGGCGGCACGGCCGGCCAGCCGACCGACGATGGCGCGGGCGACACCGGCACGCAGGACGGGGGCGACTGACCGGGTCGCGAGGGCGGGAGCGAGCCCGCCGACGGTGAGTGAGCGAACGGGTACGTGGGCCACGGCCGCGTACCCGTTCCGCGTGTCGCCGCCGGCCGCTCAGGTCCGCAGCGCGACCCGGTGGGCCCGTAGCAGGTCGAGCATCCGGTCGTGCGGGACCGCGTACTTGACGCGTCCGTTGACGCCGACGGTGGTGCGCGCCATGAACAGCGAGTTCAGCAGGGCCTCCTCCACGGCCTCCAGCACCGCCGCGAAGACCGGCTCCAGGTCGGACTCCGGCGCCGTCGGTGCCTGCGTGTCGGCGGTGGAGAACGCCAGGGCGTAGTCGCCGCTGCCGCCGGCGAAGTCCGAGCCGACGCGCGCCATCGCGAAGATGGCCCGGCGGGCGACGCGACCCAGCTGCCGCGCGTCGAGGCGGCCGTCCGTGGCGACCACGATGACGCAGGAGTTGCCCGGGTGCTCGGGCCGGCCGGGGCGCGACAGGGTCGGCACCCCCACCTGCTCAGGCCGGATCGGCACCCCGGACACCTGGAGCACGCCGGAGAAGTTGGACTGCACCAGCACACCGACGGTGACGGTGCCACGGGACGTCGTGGCGAGCCGCGAGGACGTCCCGATGCCGGCCTTGAAGCCGAGGGCCGCCGTGCCCGTACCGGCGCCGACGGCGCCCTCCGCGGGCAGTCCGCCGCGGGCCTGCGCCAGCGCGGCGAGGACGTGCTCCGCCCGTACCGGCCGGGCCCGGATGTCGGACAGGAACCCGTCGTTGGTCTCCGCCACCACCGGGTTCAGCGACTCGACCGTCTCCCGGCCCGGCTGCCGGAGCATGTACGTGACCAGCGCGTCCGCGGCCCGGAACGTCGACAGCGTCGCGGTCAGCACCACGGGGGTCTCGATCTCGCCCAGCTCGGCCACCTGGGTGGAACCGACCATCTTGCCGTGCCCGTTGCCCACGAACAGCCCCGCCGGCAGCGACCGGCGGTCGGTCAGCTGGTCCGGGACGACCGCCGTCACCCCGCTGCGGATGCTGTCCCCGTCGACCAGCGTCGTGTGGCCCACCCGTACGCCGGGCACGTCGGTGACGGCGTTCAGCGGTCCCGTCGGCAGCGTCCCGACGACGATGCCGAGGTCACGTCCACGGCGAGGCTCCTGCACGGCTTCCACTCCTTGACGGTCGACGGTGCTCTGCCGGGGCCGGGCGCACGGGCCCGCCGGGCGACCGCCCGGTCCGGCGCAGCCGCTCGCCCCGGCCCGACGATGCGGCAGCCGGCGGTCGGGAGGCAAGCCCCGGGCGGTCAGCCCTCCACGGGTACGCGCAGCCGGCGGGTCGCCTCGGCGCGGTGGGCGTACTCGGCCGGGTCCTCGGGGTAGCCGACGGCGACCAGGGTGAGCCCGTGCGCCGGTGCCACGGTCACCTCGCTGGAGCGTTCCCGGCGGGTCAGCAGGCTGCCCGGCCACTCGACCGGCCGGCGCCCGTCCCCGGCGACCAGCATCGCCCCGACGAGGCTGCGCACCATCGCCTGGCAGAACGCGTCGGCCTGCACGGTGGCCACGAGGATCCCGTCCGGGTCCCGGCGCCAGTCCAGCCGGGTCACCTCGCGCAGCGTGGTGGCGTGCTCCTTGCGCCGGCAGTACGCGGCGAAGTCGTGCTCCCCCACCAGTCCCGCCGCGGCGGCGTTCAGCGCGGCCAGGTTCAGCGGCTTCGGCCAGGCCAGGATCTCGTGCCGGCGCAGCGGCTCGGCGCCCCACGGCGCGTCGGTCACGCGGTACTCGTATCGGCGGTAGGTGGCCGAGAACCGGGCGTCGAAGTCGGCGGGCACCTCGGCCATGGCGCGTACCCGGACGTCGGTGGGGAGCAGCCGGGCCAGTCGGCGCAGCAGCCGTCCCTCGTGCTCCCGCCACACGGCGGTCGGCAGGTCGACGTGGCAGACCTGCCCGCTGGCGTGCACCCCGGCGTCGGTGCGGCCCGCCACGGTCAGGCCGGTCGCCGTACCCGTGCCGAGGACCAGGTCGAGGGTCTCCACGAGCACCCCGGCGACCGTGCGCCGGGTGGGCTGGGCGGCCCAGCCGGAGAAGCCAGACCCGTCGTACGCGACGTCCAGCCGCAGCCGGGTGCGCTCGTCCACTCGTACCTCCGCCTCACGGGGTCGGGCCCGGCACCCCACGAGGGGGTGCCGGGCCCGACGGTGGCCTGGATCAGGCCTTGTCGTTCTCGCCGGCCTCGTCGCTGTCCTCGCGGGCGGCGGCGGTGTCGCCGGACGCCGACACGGGCGCCTCGGCGTCCTGGTCGCCCGAGTTCGACTTCGGGGCCTCCTCGGCCGGGGCGAGCGCCTCGACCTTGTCCTGCTGCGCGGCCTTGCGGGCGGCGGTCTTCTTGTTCGCCTTCGGCTCGGCGACCTGAAGCTCCTCGACCAGCTCGATGATCGCCATCGGCGCGTTGTCACCCTTGCGCGGACCGGTCTTCACGATCCGGGTGTAGCCACCGTTGCGGGTGGCGAACCGCGGCGCGATCTGGTCGAACAGGGCGTAGACCACGTCCTTGTCCTTGACGACGCCCAGCACCCGCCGGCGGGACGCCAGGTCGCCACGCTTGGCCTTGGTGATGAGCTGCTCGGCCAGCGGACGCAGCCGCCGGGCCTTCGTCTCGGTGGTCTTGATCTTGCCGTGCTGGAACAGCGCAGTGGCCAGGTTGGCCAGCATCAGCCGCTCGTGCGCGGGGCTGCCGCCGAGGCGGGGGCCCTTGGTGGGCGTGGGCATGCTTGGTGCTCCTCAGGTGTGGCGGCAGCGCGGACTAGAGCTGCTCGGTCTCGCGATAGTCGTCGGTGTCGTAGTCGGCCTCGCCGAAGGCGTCCACGACGTGCGCCGGGTCGAAGTTCGGGGCCGAGTCCTTCAGCCCCAGACCCATCCCGGCGAGCTTCATCTTGACCTCGTCGATCGACTTCTGACCGAAGTTGCGGATGTCGAGGAGGTCGGCCTCGGTACGCCCGATGAGCTCACCAACGGAGTTGATGCCCTCGCGCTTGAGGCAGTTGTAGGAGCGGACGGTCAGGTCCAGCTCCTCGATCGGCAGCGCCAGGTCGGCCGCGAGCTGGGCGTCCTGCGGGGACGGCCCGATGTCGATGCCCTCGGCGGTCTCGTCCAGCTCCCGGGCCAGACCGAACAGCTCCACCAGCGTCGAGCCGGCGGAGGCCAGCGCGGTGCGCGGGCCCATCGACGGCTTGGTCTCGACGTCGATGATCAGCCGGTCGAAGTCGGTCCGCTGCTCGACACGGGTCGCCTCGACGCGGTACGTCACCTTCAGCACGGGCGAGTAGATCGAGTCGACCGGGATCCGGCCGATCTCGGCGCCGGCCTGCTTGTTCTGCGCCGCCGTGACGTAACCGCGACCCCGCTCGACGGTCAGCTCCATGTCGAGCCGGCCCTTGCCGTTGAGGGTGGCGAGCTTCAGGTCCGGGTTGTGCACCGAGACACCGGCCGGCGGCTGGATGTCGCCCGCCGTCACGTCGCCCGGGCCCTGCTTGCGCAGGTACATGCTGACCGGCTCGTCGTGCTCGGAGCTGACGCACAGCTCCTTGATGTTCATGACGAGCTCGACCACGTCCTCCTTGACACCGGGGATCGTGGTGAACTCGTGCAGCACGCCGTCGATCTTGATCGAGGTGACCGCCGCACCCGGGATCGACGACAGCAGCGTGCGCCGCAGCGAGTTGCCCAGGGTGTAGCCGAAGCCCGGCTCCAGCGGCTCGATGGTGAACCGGGACCGGGTCTCGTTGATCGACTCCTCGGAGAGAGTCGGTCGCTGGCTGATGAGCATGTCTTCTCTTCTCTTCCGGGGCGCCCGCCATATGACGCCCACGACAAACTGTTCCGGTGGCCCGCCCCGGAAGGACGGGCCACCGCAACGAGCTCCGACTACTTGGAGTAGAGCTCGACGATCAGCTGCTCCTGGACCTGCGTGTCGATGACCTGACGGGCCGGGAGCGAGTGCACGAGCACCTTCATCTGGCTGGGGATAGCCTCCAGCCACGCCGGAACCGACTTCGAGCCGGCCTCGGCCTGCGCCACGATGAACGGGGTGAGCTCCTTGCTCTTGCCCCGGACCTCGATGATGTCGTGCTCCTTGACGCGGTACGACGGGATGTCGACCTTCTTGCCGTTCACGTTGAAGTGACCGTGCTTGACGAGCTGGCGGGCCATGTCCCGGGACTTGGCGTAGCCGGCCCGGTAGACCACGTTGTCCAGCCGCGACTCGAGGATCTGCAGGAGGACCTCGCCGGTCTTGGCCTTCTTGCCCACGGCCTCCTCGTAGTAGCCGCGGAACTGCTTCTCCAGCACGCCGTACACGCGGCGGGCCTTCTGCTTCTCACGGAGCTGGAGCAGGTACTCCGTCTCCTTCGTGCGGCCGCGGCCGTGCTGCCCGGGCGGGAACGGCCGGGACTCGAACGGGCACTTCGGGCCATCGCACTTGCTGCCCTTGAGGAACAGCTTCATCTTCTCCCGCCGGCAACGGCGGCAGTCAGCACCGGTGTAACGAGCCATCTCTCTCTACCTCTCAGACCCGACGACGCTTGGGCGGACGGCACCCGTTGTGCGGCTGCGGGGTGACGTCGGAGATCTGTCCGACCTCGAGCCCGGCGGCCTGCAGCGAGCGGATGGCGGTCTCCCGGCCGGAGCCGGGGCCCTTGACGAACACGTCGACCTTGCGCATGCCGTGCTCCATCGCCCGACGCGCGGCGGCCTCGGCGGCCAGCTGCGCGGCGAACGGGGTCGACTTGCGGGAGCCCTTGAAGCCCACCTGGCCCGAGGAGGCCCAGGAGATGACCGCACCGGTCGGGTCGGTGATCGACACGATGGTGTTGTTGAAGGTGCTCTTGATGTGCGCCTGCCCGTGGGCGACGTTCTTGCGTTCCTTGCGCCGGACCTTCTTGACGGCGGCTCCGGCACGAGCCTTCGGTGGCATAAGTCTGTGCGCTCCTATTACTTCTTGCCGGGCTTCTTCTTGCCGGCGACGGTCCGCTTCGGGCCCTTGCGGGTCCGGGCGTTGGTCTTGGTCCGCTGGCCACGCACGGGCAGGCCCCGGCGGTGCCGGATGCCGGCGTAGCAGCCGATCTCGACCTTGCGGCGGATGTCAGCGGCGACCTCGCGGCGCAGGTCGCCTTCAACCTTGTAGTTGCCCTCGATGTGGTTGCGGAGCTGGACCAGCTCCTCGTCCGTGAGGTCCCGGACGCGCTTGTCCGGCGAGATGCCGGTGGCAGAGAGCGTCTCCAGGGCCCGGGTGCGACCCACGCCGAAGATGTAGGTGAGCGCGATCTCCATCCGCTTCTCGCGGGGGAGGTCGACGCCGACTAGACGTGCCATGTGCGGGCGTACTCCTCGTGATGTTCTGGCGGAGGTGTGGACCCGTCCCACCCCGCTACCGACCGTTCCGCCACCGGCGCCGTGCGCCGGCGACCGGAGACGGTCGCTGCCCGAGCGGGCCCCGGCCTCCGACCGGGGGTCAACCACGATGAGGTACGCGACGCGCACCGCCCGCGGCTGGGACGAGCATGTGATTCGTTGTCTGGATCCGCGGCCCGGACCGATTTCGACCGACCGTTGTCATACGGTCGACCGGAACTGGTTCAGCCCTGGCGCTGCTTGTGGCGCGGGTCGGTGCAGATGACCATGACCCGGCCGTGCCGACGGATGACCCGGCACTTGTTGCAGATCCTCTTGACGCTCGGCTTGACCTTCACGGTTGCCTTACTTCCCATCTGGCCCGACGACGCGCCGAGGCGCGACACCGGACGTCGAAGACGGACACGGGGACGTCCCGGCCGCCGTCAGGCTTACTTGTAGCGGTAGACGATGCGCCCGCGGGTCAGGTCGTACGGCGAGAGTTCGACGACGACCCGGTCCTCCGGCAGGATGCGGATGTAGTGCTGCCGCATCTTGCCGCTGATGTGAGCCAGCACCTTGTGGCCGTTCGCGAGCTCCACCCGGAACATGGCGTTCGGCAGGGGCTCGATGACCCGACCCTCGATCTCGATGGCTCCGTCTTTTTTCGGCATGTCCTCCGCTGTCCTGACGTCGGTTACTCCGGACGGCCCACAACGTCTTACACGGGCCACCGATCAAGATCAGATTGCCCGCGCCAGCCGCGGCTCCGGCTCCCACCGAAGCGCGGGGTGGGCATGCCGGAGTGGACGCTGTGCGCCGATCAGAAAGTGTACGCCCGCCTGCGGGCCGTCGCCAAACCGGCCGGGAATCGGTGCGTCGAACCGGACGGAAAGGGCCATTCAGACCTCGGCGTCGGCCCCGCCGCGCCGGCCTTCCGGCTGAGCCGCCGGCAGCTCCCGCTCCGGCCCGTGGCGGTCCTCCCCGGGGGCAGCCAGCTCGCGCTCCTGGTCCTGCCGCTCCCCCTCGGCTGCCGGCAGTTCCCGCACCGGGTCCTGGCGCCCCTCCTCGGGGGCGGCCAGATCGCGCTTCCGCGCCCGCTTCGCCCGGCGGCGCTCGCGCCGTCGGTCCCGCTGCTCGGCCTGCCGCCGCGGCTCCCCGCCGACGATGCCGGCGACCGTGCGCACCACGAGCACCCCTCCCCACGGCCCGGCCACCCAGACGGGCCAGAAGTAGAGCAGATCCGTGGAGAGCGCGGACGTCACCGCCCAGACGGTCACCACGATCGCGACCACCCGCAGGTACGGCAGCCAGACCTCGGCCAGCCACCGGGCCGTCACCGACGACCGGACAGCCTCCGGCGGCGACGGGACGGTCTCCGGCCGCGTGGCGAGCTCCGACACCGCCGGAACGGCCGGCACCGGCAGGTCGACCACCAGCGCGTCCAACTCGCCGTACGTGCGCGACGCGTACGCCCGCTGCAACCGCTCGTCGTACTCGTGCAGGTCCAGCCGGCCCTCGTCGACGGCCACCCGCAGCCGCTCCGCCACCGCCTGGCGGTCGGCGTCGGCGGCCCGCATCCCGTCGCGTCCCTGCATGCCCGCAAGCATGCCACCGCCCCACCAGCCGCTGCCCCTCCCGCCGCTCGGCGCCCGAGGCCTGGGCGGAGCCCGGCCGGCGGTCGAGGCGGCGGCCCTCCTGGCCCGGACGCGGGTCCGCGGCTCAGGCGAAGGCCGGGCCGACGGTCGGGCCGTGTCGGCCGTCGAGGCGGCGGCGCGCCGGGCCAGGACGTGACACCGGTCCGCAGCTCGGGCGGCCTCAAGCGAAGGCCGGGCCGGCGGTCGAGGCCGTGTCGCGTCGGAGCCGGACGTGCCGGGCCCGCGTCGTGCGCCAGGGCACTCTGCCTCGGCCTCGGTGCCCCGTCCGCCGCCTGGGCACCTGGGGGGCGGCTGGTGTGCGCCTCAGCGGGCGGGAGGACGGGATGCGGGCGCCCGGCGGGACGCCGCCGCGGGGCTCAGCGGGCCGGCGAGTCCGCGGGCTGCCGGGAGGTGACCAGCTCGCCCAGGCGGGCGCGCCCGCCGTCCGGCGCGGTCAGCACCCAGACGCCGTCCGGGAGCAGCGCCATCGTGTGCTCGACGTGCACCGCCATCGACCGGTCACGGGTGATCACGGTCCAGCCGTCGGAGAGCTCGACCGTCCGGGGCGAGCCCATCGTGATCATCGGCTCGATCGCCAGCGCCATGCCCGGCACCAGGCGGGGGCCCTTGCCCGGCCGCCCGTGGTTGAGCACGTGCGGGTCCTGGTGCATCTCGGTGCCGATGCCGTGCCCGCCGTAGCCGTCGACGATGCCGTACCGCCCGCCCTTGCGGACCGCGTCCTCCACGGCGTGCGAGATGTCGGTGAGCCGGCCCTTGCCGCTGGCCGCGCCGCGGGCGGCCGCGGCGATGCCCGCCCACATGGCGTCCTCGGCCACCGCGGCCATCTTCAGCAGCGCCGGTTCGACCTCGCCCACGCCGGCGGTGATGGCGGCGTCGCCGTGCCAGCCGTCGAGCACCGCACCGCAGTCGATGGAGATCAGGTCGCCGTCGCGGAGCACCTGCTGCGCCGACGGGATGGCGTGCACGACCTGCTCGTTGACGGACGAGCAGATCGACGCGGGAAAGCCGTGGTAGCCCTTGAAGGAGGGGACGGCACCGGCCTCGCGGATGGTCGACTCGGCGATCGCGTCCAGGTCGGCGGTGCTGACCCCGGGGGCGACCGCCTCCCGCATCCGACGCAGCGCCTCGGCGACCACCAGCCCGGCGGCCCGCATCTTCTCGATCTGGTCAGGGGTCTTCAGCTGGATGTCCAGCTGGGGACGACGCATGGAGCCGTTACCTTTCGTTGCCGATGCCGAAGAGCGGGGCACGTCAGACGTACCCCGCTCTTCGCACTCTATCCGCCGGAAACCGGCGGGACGTCAGCCGCCGTACGACCGCAGGGCGTCGATGGCGCGGACGGTGACGTCCTCCACCGGGCCGGTGGCGTCGATGCCCACCAGCTTGCCCTGGGCGCCGTAGTAGTCGACCAGCGGCGCGGTCTTGTCCGCGTACTCGCGCAGGCGGGTGGCGATGGTCTCCGGCTTGTCGTCGTCGCGCTGGAACAGCTCGGCGCCGCACCGGTCGCAGATGCCCTCACGCGAGGTGGCGTCGAACTCGACGTGCCAGATCTTGCCGCAGCCCCGGCAGGTACGCCGACCGGAGAGCCGCCGGATCACCTCGTCGTCGTCGACGACCAGCTCCAGCACCAGGTCCAGCGCGGTGCCCAGGTCGGCGAGGAGCTTGTCCAGCGCGGCGGCCTGCGGCGTCGTGCGCGGGAAGCCGTCGAGCAGGAAGCCCTCGGAGGCGTCCGGCTCGGCGAGCCGGTCCCGCACCATGTTGATGGTGACCTCGTCGGGCACCAGCTCGCCGGCGTCCATGTAGCGCTTCGCCTCGACGCCGAGCGGGGTGCCCTGCGAGACGTTCGACCGGAAGATGTCGCCGGTCGAGATCTTCGGAACCGAGAGGTGCGCGGCGATGAACTCGGCCTGCGTGCCCTTGCCCGCCCCCGGCGGGCCAACCAGAACGAGTCTCATCTACCGCAGGAACCCTTCGTAGTTCCGCTGCATGAGTTGGCTCTCGATCTGCTTCGTGGTCTCCAGACCGACGCCGACCATGATCAGCACAGCGGTGCCGCCGAACGGGAAGTTCAGGTACTGCTGCTTGTCCAGCCAGATGAAGAAGAAGTTCGGCAGGATCGAGATGATGCCCAGGTAGAGGGCGCCCGGCAGCGTGATCCGGCTGAGGATGAAGTCGAGGTAGTCGGCGGTCGGCTTGCCGGGGCGGATACCCGGCACGAAGCCGCCGTACTTCTTCATGTTGTCCGCGACCTCGGTCGGGTTGAACGTGATCGAGACGTAGAAGTACGTGAAGAAGATGATCAGCAGGAAGTAGACCGCGATGTAGATCGGGCTGGTCGGGTCCACCAGGTTGTTCTGGATCCACGCCTGCGTCTTGCCCGGGTTGTTCTGGTCGAAGAACTGCAGCGCCAGCTGGGGCAGGTAGAGCAGCGAGGAACCGAAGATGACGGGGATGACACCCGCCTGGTTGACCTTCAGCGGGATGTAGGTCGAGGTGCCGCCGTACATCCGCCGGCCGATCATGCGCTTGGCGTACTGCACCGGGATCCGGCGCTGCGCCTGCTCGATGAAGGTGACCGCGGTGATGACCACCAGGACCAGCGCGATGACGAGCAGGAACTTCCCCCAGCCACCGGTCTGCTTGATCTGCCAGCCCTCGCTGGGGAGCCGGGCGGCGATCGAGGTGAAGATCAGGACGGACATGCCGTTGCCGACGCCCCGGTCGGTGATCAGCTCACCGAGCCACATCACCACGCCGGTGCCGGCGGTCATCGTCATGACCAGGAGGCTCAGCGTCAGCCAGTCCGGGATGCCGGTCCCCTCGGGGATGATCGGGAACTGGTCGCACTGGTTGTTGAAGAGCTGCCCGGAGCGGGCCAGCGCCACGAACGCCGACGCCTGGAGGACACCCAGGCCCAGGGTCAGGTAGCGGGTGTACTGGGTGATCTTCGCCTGGCCGGACTGGCCCTCCTTGCGGAGCTGCTCCAGCCGGGGGATCACCACGGTCAGCAGCTGCAGGATGATCGACGCTGTGATGTAGGGCATGATGCCCAGCGCGAAGACCGAGAGCTGCAGCAGCGCGCCGCCGGAGAAGAGGTTGAGCAGGTTCATCACGCCCGTGGAGCCGTTCTCCATGGCGTCGATGCACTTCTGGACGTTGCCGTACGAGACGCCCGGGCTGGGCAGCGTCGCCCCGAGCCGGTAGACCGCGATGATGCCTACTGTGAACAGCAGCTTCTTGCGCAGGTCAGGCGTACGGAACGCACTGAGAAAGGCGGACAGCAACTTCTTCCTCCTGCGCGAGGCGGGCCGCCGGTGATCCCTGGCGGGGCGGGTTGGGTGCCGGGCGAGTGCCCGATATCCATGGCTGGGAAGGGACTCTAACAGCCCGATCCCCGTCCGGGCAGATGTGCCCGGCTACATAAACCGAATCCGATGTTACCCGGCGCACACATGCCAGGCAGACCATGGCGCCCGCCCAGTTTCGACAACTGAGCGGGCGCCACGGGTCGTGCAGCCCTTACAGCTCGGTGACGGAGCCACCGGCGGCGGTGATCTTCTCCTTGGCCGACGCGCTGAACGCGTGCGCCGACACCTGGAGAGCGACCCCGCCCAGGTCCCCGGTGCCGAGGACCTTGACCGGGTGGCCCTTGCGGACCGCGCCGGCCTCGACCAGCTCGAGCGGGCCGACCTGGCCGCCGTTCGGGAACAGCTCGGCGAGCCGGTCCAGGTTGACCACCTGGAAGACCACCTTGAACTTGTTCTTGAAGCCCTTCATCTTCGGCAGGCGCATGTGGATGGGCATCTGCCCACCCTCGAACGCCGCCGAGATGTTCTTACGGGCCTTGGAACCCTTGGTACCGCGACCGGCGGTCTTGCCCTTGGAGCCCTCACCGCGACCCACGCGGGTCTTCGCGGTCTTGGCACCGGGCGCCGGGCGCAGGTGGTGGACCTTGATCGTCATTACTCGACCTCCTCGACCTTCACGAGGTGGTTGACCGTGAAGATCATGCCGCGGATCTCCGGACGGTCCTCCTTGACCACCACGTCGTTGATCCGCTTGAGACCGAGCGAACGCAGCGAGTCACGCTGGTTCTGCTTGGTCCCGATCCCGGACCGGACCTGGGTGACCTTCAGGCGAGCCATCAGGAAGCCACCCCCGCCCGCGACGCCAGCATGGCGGCCGGCGCGACGTCCTCGACCGGCAGGCCACGACGGGCGGCGACGGCCTCGGGGGACTCGAGCCCCTTCAGCGCCGCCACGGTGGCGTGCACGATGTTAATCGGGTTCGACGAACCGAGGCTCTTGGAGAGCACGTCGTGGATACCCGCGCACTCCAGCACGGCACGCACCGGACCACCGGCGATGACACCCGTACCGGCGGAAGCCGGCTTGAGCAGCACCACACCGGCCGCGGCCTCACCCGTCACCGGGTGCGGGATCGACGAGGCGATCCGCGGCACCTTGAAGAAGTGCTTCTTGGCCTCCTCGACACCCTTGGCGATCGCCGCGGGCACCTCCTTGGCCTTTCCGTAGCCCACACCGACGGTGCCGTCGCCGTCGCCCACGATCACCAGGGCGGTGAAGCTGAAGCGACGACCACCCTTCACGACCTTGGCGACGCGGTTGATCGCGACGACCCGCTCGAGGTGCGGGGTCTTCTCGACGGGCGCGTTTCCGCGGCCGCCCTCACGGCGGTTGTCGCGGCGACCACCCTCGTTGCCACCGGACCCGCCGCCACGGCGCTGTTGACCTGGCATCAGCAGCCTTCCTTCTCTCTCGTGACGGGGTTTCTAGAACTCGAGCCCGGCTTCGCGGGCGGCGTCGGCAAGCGCGGCGACCCGCCCCGCGTACCGGTTGCCACCGCGGTCGAAGACGACCTTGGAGACGCCGGCGGCCTTGGCCCGCTCGGCGAGCAGGGCGCCGACCTTGCCGGCCAGGGCGCTCTTGTCGCCCTCCGTGCCCCGCAGCGAGGCGTCCAGGGTCGAGGCCGACGCCAGGGTGTGACCCTTGGTGTCGTCCACGATCTGGGCGACGATGTGCCGCAGGGAGCGGGTGACCACGAGGCGGGGACGCTCGGCGGTGCCGCTGACGTTCTTGCGGACCCGGAAGTGCCGGCGCGCACGCCCGACGGCACGCTTGGCGGCGACGCCGCGGCGGCGCTTGAGCAGCGTGGCGCTCACTTCTTACCTGCCTTTCCAGCCTTGCGGCGGATGACCTCGCCCTGGTACTTCACGCCCTTGCCCTTGTAGGGCTCCGGCGGGCGGATCTTCCGGATGTTGGCGGCAACCTCACCGACGAGCTGCTTGTCGATGCCGGCCACGTGGAACAGCGTCGGCTTCTCCACCGTGAAGGTGATGCCGGCGGGCGCCGCCACGTGCACCGGGTGCGAGAACCCGAGCGCGAACTCCAGGTCCTGGCCCTTGGCGGTCACGCGGTAACCGGTGCCGGCGATCTCCAGGCTCTTGCGGTAGCCCTCGGTGACGCCGACGATCATGTTGGCGACCAGGGTACGGCTGAGGCCGTGCAGTTCCTTGGCCTTGCGCTCGTCGTTCGGGCGGTTGACGTTCAGCTGTCCGTCCTCGGCCCGGTCGATCGTGATCGGCTCGGCCAGGGTGTGCGAGAGCTCGCCCTTCGGGCCCTTGACCTTGACGGTCTGCCCGTCGATCGTGATGTCGACGCCGGCTGGCACCGGGATCGACTTACGTCCAATACGCGACATTTCTACCTGTCTCCCGTTACCAGACGAAGGCGAGGACTTCCCCGCCAACGCTCCGCTTGCGGGCCTGCCGGTCGGTGAGCAGCCCCTGGGACGTCGAAATGATCGCCACGCCCAGCCCGCCGAGCACCCGCGGGAGCCCGTCCGACTTGGCGTAAACCCGCAGACCGGGCTTGGACACTCGCTTGATGCCGGCCAGGCTCCGCTCCCGGTTCTGGCCGTACTTCAGCTCGACGACCAGTCGCTTGCCGACGGCGCCCTCCTCGGGCTCCTCGACCGACCAGGTGGCGATGTAGCCCTCGGCCTTGAGGACCTCGGCGATGTTCGCCTTGATCTTCGAGTAGGGCATCGTCACCCGGTCGTGGTACGCCTGGTTGGCGTTACGCAGACGCGTGAGCATGTCTGCGATCGGGTCGGTCATCGTCATGGATTTCGTCAGCCTTTCTCGCCGGGGTTCCCGAGGCGATGCGCCCGGGCCTACGGCGAAGAGCAATACGTGATCGGTGCAAGGGGTCCCGGCCCGAAGGCCGGGACGCGGTCGCCCTTACCAGGAAGCCTTGGACACGCCCGGCAGCTCACCGCGGTGGGCCATCTCCCGGATGCAGACCCGGCAGAGACCGAACTTGCGGTAGACCGCCTTGGGACGCCCGCACCGCTGGCAGCGGGTGTACGCGCGAACCGAGAACTTCGGCTTCGCGGCCGCCTTGATGATCAGCGCCTTCTTGGCCATCTCAGTTCTCCTTGAACGGGAAGCCCAGGAGCTTGAGCAGCGCCCGGCCCTCGTCGTCGGTCGTGGCGGTCGTGACCACCGTGATGTCCATGCCCCGCTGCCGATCGATCTTGTCTTGGTCGATCTCGTGGAACACCGACTGCTCGGTCAGACCGAACGTGTAGTTGCCGTGCCCGTCGAGCTTGCGCCCGTCCAGACCGCGGAAGTCACGGATACGCGGCAGCGCGATCGACAGCAGCCGGTCCAGGAACTCCCACATCCGGTCGCCGCGAAGGGTCACCTTCGCACCGATCGGCATGCCCTCGCGGAGCTTGAACTGCGCGATGGACTTGGTCGCCCGCCGCACCTGCGGCTTCTGGCCGGTGATGGTGGCCAGGTCCCGGACGGCGCCGTCGATCAGCTTGGCGTCCCGGGCAGCCTCGCCGACACCCATGTTGACGACGATCTTGACCAGCCGCGGCACCTGCATCGGGTTGCCGAACTGGTGCTGCTCCTGCAGCTGCGCCACGATCTCGTTGCGGTACCGCTCCTTGAGGCGCGGCATGGTCTTGGTTTCGGTAGCCGTGGTCATCACAGGTCCTTACCGGTGCTACGCGCGATGCGGACCTTCTGGCCGTTGTCGTCGATCCGGTAACCGACGCGGGTCGGCTTGCCGTCGGAGTCCAGGACCTGCACGTTCGAGACGTGGATCGGGGCCTCCTGGGTGACGATGCCACCGGTCTTGGCGCCACGCTGGGTGGTGCTGATGCGGGTGTGCTTCTTGACCCGGTTCACGCCCTCGACCAGGACCTTGTCCTGCCGCGGGTAGGCCGCGATGACCTTACCCTTGGCACCCTTGTCCTTGCCGGCGATGACGACGACCGTGTCGCCCTTCTTGACCTTCACGGTCACAACACCTCCGGCGCGAGAGAGATGATCTTCATGAACCGCTTGTCCCGCAGCTCCCGGCCCACCGGGCCGAAGATGCGGGTACCGCGCGGGTCCCCGCCGTCCTTGATGATGACGGCGGCGTTCTCGTCGAAGCGGATGTACGAACCGTCCGGCCGCCGCCTCTCCTTGGCGGTGCGAACGACGACGGCCTTGACGACGTCGCCCTTCTTCACACCGGCACCCGGGATCGCGTCCTTGACGGTGGCCACGATGACGTCGCCGATACTCGCGTAGCGCCGACCGGAGCCACCGAGAACCCGGATGCACAGGATCTCCCGGGCACCCGTGTTGTCGGCGACGCGCAGTCGCGACTCCTGCTGAATCACGTCTATCTCCTATGTCTGCCGGTTCTCCGGCCGCGCACGGCGGCCGGAGCCTGGCGGAACCCGCGCCCGACTGACGCCGGGCGAGCTCGAGCCTTCGCTACTTGGCCTTTTCCAGGATCTCCACGAGCCGCCACCGCTTCGTGGCGGACAGCGGCCGGGTCTCCATGATCATGACCCGGTCGCCGATGCCGGCGGTGTTCTGCTCGTCGTGCACCTTCAACTTGCGCGTACGGCGCATGATCTTGCCGTACAGCGCGTGCTTGACCCGGTCCTCGACCTCGACGACGACGGTCTTTTCCATCTTGTCGCTGACCACGAGGCCCTCACGCACCTTGCGGCGGGCCCGCGCGGCGGCGGTGGTGTTCTCGCTCATGATGCAGTCACCTCAGTCGGCGCGGCCGAGAGACCCAGCTCGCGCTCACGCATGATCGTGTAGATCCGGGCGATCTCCCGACGGATGACCTGCAGCCGCCGGTTGTTGTCCAGCTGGCCGGTCGCGGCCTGCACGCGGAGGTTGAACAGCTCCGCCTTGGCCTCGCGCAGCTTCGTGACCAGCTCCTCCTCGGAGAGCTCACGCAGCTCGGAGGCCTTAACGCCCGCTGCCATCAGGATTCACCCACTTCGCGCGTAACAATGCGGCACTTCATCGGGAGCTTGTGGATCGCGCGACGCATCGCCTCTCGCGCGATCTGCTCGTTGGGGAAGGACATCTCGAAGAGAACCCGCCCCGGCTTGACGTTGGCGACCCACCACTCGGGCGAACCCTTACCGGAACCCATGCGGGTTTCCGCCGGCTTCTTGGTGAGAGCCTGGTCCGGGAAGATCGTGATCCAGACCTTGCCACCACGCTTGATGTGGCGGGTCATCGCGATACGCGCCGACTCGATCTGGCGGTTCGTCACGTACGCCGGCTCGAGAGCCTGGATCCCGAACTCGCCGAACACCACCCGGTTACCACCCTTGGACGCGCCACTGCGGTCCGGGTGGTGCGGCTTGCGGAAGCCCTTCGGGGGCTTGCGCGGCATCAGCATCTGTCAGCCCTCCTGCTGCGTTTCTGCCGCGGCGGCGACGGCGGCGGGATCCACCGCGTCCCCACTCGGCGTCTCGGCCTGCTGCGCGATGGTCGTCGCGGCGGCGGCCCGGCCGGCCTCGGTACCGCCGGCGGTCGTGCCGGACGAGCCGGACCGGCCACGGCGCGGCCGCTCGGGGCGGTCGCCACGGTCACGGCGCGGACGCGACGGCGCCTCGGCCGGAGTCTCCCGACCCGGCACCGCGTCGCCCTTGTAGATCCAGACCTTCACGCCGATCCGGCCGAAGCTCGTACGGGCCTCGAAGAAGCCGTACTCGATGTTGGCCCGCAGCGTGTGCAGCGGGACCCGGCCCTCGCGGTAGAACTCGGTCCGGCTCATCTCGGCGCCGCCGAGACGACCCGAGACCTGGACCCGGATGCCCTTGCAGACCGGGTTCTTCATCGCGGACTGCATGGCCTTGCGCATCGCCCGACGGAAGCTGACCCGGCTGGAGAGCTGCTCGGCCACACCCTGTGCGACGAGCTGCGCGTCCGACTCGGGGTTCTTCACCTCGATGATGTTCAGCTGGACCTGCTTGCCGGTCAGCTTCTCGAGCTCGCCGCGGATCCGGTCGGCCTCCGCACCCTTACGGCCGATGACGATGCCCGGCCGGGCGGTGTGGATGTCGACGCGGACCCGGTCCCGGGTGCGCTCGATGTCGACCTTGGAGATGCCGGCGCGCTCGAGGCCCTTGGACATCATGCGGCGGATCTTGACGTCCTCGCCGATGTAGTCCTTGTAGAGCTTGTCCGCGAACCAGCGGGACTTCCAGTCGGTCGAGATGCCGAGCCGGAACCCGTGCGGGTGAACCTTCTGACCCATTACTCGGCGCCCTCCGTCTTGCTCTGCGTCTCGGCCGTCTCGGCCGGCTCCGCCTGCTTCGCCGGGGCCGCCTTCTTCGCGGCCGCCTTCTTCGGCGCGGCCGGCGCCACCGCCTCGACCGCGACGGTGATGTGGCAGGTGCGCTTGCGGATCCGGTACGCCCGGCCCTGCGCCCGCGGCTGGAACCGCTTCATGGTCGGGCCCTCGTCCACGAACGCCTCGCTGACGAGCAGCGCGTCGGGGTCCAGCCGCTCGTTGTTCTCCGCGTTGGCGATCGCGCTAGCGAGCACCTTGTACACCTGCTCGCTCGCAGCCTGCGGCGCGAACTGCAGCACCGTGAGCGCCTCCTTCGCGGGCAGGCCGCGGACGAGGTTGACCACCCGGCGCGCCTTCATCGGCGAGATGCGCACGTGCCGCGCAACCGCCCGCGCGCCCGGAAGCACCGGAGCGTCGCCCTTTCCTGGCATCGCTGTAACCCCTTGTTCCTCTATCCGTATGCCCGCGGCGTCAGCGCCGACGGCTCTTCCGGTCGTCCTTCTCGTGACCCTTGAACGTGCGGGTCAGCGCGAACTCGCCGAGCTTGTGCCCGACCATCGCCTCAGTCACGAACACGGGGACGTGCTTGCGTCCGTCGTGCACGGCGATCGTGTGGCCCAGCATCTCGGGGATGATCGTCGAGCGCCGCGACCAGGTCTTGATGACGTTCTTCGAGCCCTTGTCGTTCTGCGTCTCCACCTTCTTGAGCAGGTGGTCGTCGATGAACGGGCCCTTCTTCAGGCTGCGAGGCATGTCTTATCTCCCTCAGCCGCGCTTACGCGTGGCGTAGCGGCGGCGGACGATCAGCCGGTCACTCGGCTGGCCCTTACGACGGGTGCGGCCCTCGGGCTTACCCTGCGGGTTGACCGGGTGGCGACCACCGGAGGTCTTACCCTCACCACCACCGTGCGGGTGGTCGACCGGGTTCATGGCGACACCACGGACGGTCGGGCGCTTGCCCTTCCAGCGCATGCGGCCGGCCTTGCCCCAGTTGATGTTCGACTGGTCGGCGTTGCCGATCTCGCCGATGCTGGCGCGGCAGCGGACGTCGACCCGCCGGATCTCGCCGGACGGCATGCGCAGGGTCGCGTACGCGCCCTCACGGCCGAGCAGCTGGATGCCGACGCCGGCCGAGCGGGCCAGCTTGGCGCCGCCGCCCGGACGCAGCTCCACGTTGTGGATCGTGGTACCGACCGGGATGTTGCGCAGCGGCAGGTTGTTGCCCGGCTTGATGTCGGCGCCCGGACCCGACTCGACGCGGTCGCCCTGCTTCATGTCCTTCGGCGCGAGGATGTAGCGCTTCTCGCCGTCGGCGTAGTGCAGCAGCGCGATGCGCGCGGTGCGGTTCGGGTCGTACTCGATGTGGGCGACCTTCGCCGGCACGCCGTCCTTGTCGACCCGCTTGAAGTCGATCAGACGGTACTGGCGCTTGTGACCGCCACCGTGGTGCCGCGCGGTGATCCGGCCGTGGGCGTTACGCCCGCCCTTCTTCGGCAGCGGAGCCAGCAGCGACTTCTCGGGCGTCGACCGGGTGATCTCAGCGAAGTCGGCGACGCTGGAGCCACGCCGGCCCGGCGTCGTCGGCTTGTACTTACGGATAGCCATTGTCTACACCCCTCAGCTGACCGGGCCGCCGAAGGCCTCGATACGGTCACCGTCAGCCAGCTTCACGATCGCCCGCTTGGTGGCCTTACGCTGCCCGAAACCGGTCTTGGTCCGCTTGCGCTTGCCCTGGCGGTTGAGCGTGTTGACCGTCAGGACGCGGACGTCGAAGATCTGCTGGATCGCGATCTTGATCTCGGTCTTGTTCGCGTCCGGGTGCACCAGGAAGGTGTACCAGTTGCGGTTCAGCTCGCTGTAGCTCTTCTCCGAGACGACCGGCGCCACGATGATGTCGCGCGGGTCGGCGATCGTGCTCACTTGCCACCCTCCTCGGTGGTCTCGGCGGGAACACCCAGGAACTCGTCCAGGGCGTCCTTGGTGAAGACCACGTCGTCGGCCACCAGCACGTCATACGTGTTGAGCTGGCCGGCCTCGATCAGGTGCACCCGCGGCTCGTTGCGCAGCGACACCCAGTTCAGCTCGTCGGTGCTGCTCAGCACGACCAGGACCCGACGGGCCTCGGTCAGCTTCGTCAGCGTGGCCAGGGCGGCCTTGGTCGACGGCTTCTCGCCCGAGACGAACGCCTCGACGACGTGCACCTGCCCGGCGCGGGCCCGGTCGGAGAGGGCGCCACGCAGGGCGGCGGCCTTCATCTTCTTCGGGGTCCGCTGGCTGTAGTCGCGCGGCACGGGGCCGTGCACGACGCCACCGCCGGCGAACTGCGGCGCGCGGATCGAGCCCTGCCGGGCGCGACCGGTGCCCTTCTGCTTGTACGGCTTCTTGCCGCCACCGGCGACCTCGCCGCGGGTCTTGACCTTGTGCGTGCCCTGCCGGGCCGCCGCGAGCTGAGCCACCACGACCTGGTGCATCAGCGCGACGTTGGCCTGGACGTCGAAGATGTCGGCGGGCAGCTCGACGGAGCCGCTCTTGGAGCCTTCGACGGTGAGGACGTCAACGGTGGTCACTTGGCCGCACCGCCCTTCTTCGCCTTGGTCTTGGCCGCGGTACGGACCAGGACCAGCGCGCCCTTGGGGCCGGGAATGGCGCCACGGACGAGCAGGAGGTTGTTCTCGGTGTCGACCGCCTGGACGGTCAGGTTCTGCACGGTGTAGCGCACGCCACCCATGCGGCCGGCCATCCGGGTGCCCTTGAAGACACGACCCGGGGTGGCGCAGGCGCCGATGGAGCCCGGCGAGCGGTGCTTGCGCTCGACACCGTGGCTGGCGCGCAGACCGTGGAAGCCGTGCCGCTTCATCGGGCCGGCGTAGCCCTTGCCCTTGGTCTTGCCGGTCACGTCGATGGAGACGCCGGCCGGGAACTCCTCGACCGTGATCTCCTGGCCGAGCGAGTAGTCCGCCGCGTCGGCGGTGCGCAGCTCGACGATGTGCCGGCGCGGCGCGACGTCGGCCTTCGCGTAGTGCCCGCTGATCGGCTTCTTGACCTTGCGCGGGTCGATCGTGCCGTACGCGAGCTGGACCGCGGAGTAACCGTCCTTCTCGGCGCTACGAACCTGGCTGATGACGCACGGGCCGGCCTCGACCACGGTCACCGGGACAACACGGTTGTTGTCCCAGACCTGGGTCATGCCGAGCTTGGCGCCCAGGATCCCCTTGACTTGCCTGTCCATTTGTCCGGTCCCTACAGCTTGATCTCGATGTCGACGCCAGCCGGCAGGTCGAGGCGCATGAGCGAGTCGACCGTCTTCGGGGTCGGGTCGATGATGTCGATCAGCCGCTTGTGCGTGCGCATCTCGAAGTGCTCGCGCGAGTCCTTGTACTTGTGCGGCGAGCGGATAACGCAGAAACGGTTGATCTCCGTGGGCAGCGGCACCGGGCCCGCGACCTGCGCCCCGGTACGCGTCACCGTCTCGACGATCTTCCGAGCCGAGGAGTCGACGACCTCGTGGTCATAGGCCTTGAGCCGGATGCGGATCTTCTGTCCCGCCATGGTGGCTTCTGTTCCTTCTCTCGATGCCGCTGTGTTGCGGGCGCCTGTACCGGCTGGCACAGGCCCACTTCGCCGACCCCCGCGGTCGGGCGTGTCGCGCCCTCGGGCCAGGCTCCGCCCCGGGACTCCGGAGCGACTCTGACCGCGCGGTGGGTCAAGGCGTCGATCGCGCTACCGCGACCTGAACGCCGTGCGAGGGTGGTTGGCGGACTGGCCGCCAACCACCCTACGCTCGACTGCTCTGCCACCCGGAGGTTCAGCGAAAGCCGAACACAGGCAGCGAACTGTCGTTACGCAACCTGACTAGTATGCCGCACGACCGGCGGCGGGTCTAATCGGGGTTACCTAGCTCACTTGAGGATCTTGGTGACGAACCCGGCGCCGACGGTGCGGCCACCCTCGCGGATCGCGAACTTGAGGTTCTCCTCCATGGCGATGGGCTGGATCAGCTTCACCGTCATGGTGGTGTTGTCACCCGGCATGACCATCTCGGTGCCCTCGGGGAGGGTGACGACACCGGTGACGTCCGTGGTCCGGAAGTAGAACTGCGGACGGTAGTTCTGGAAGAACGGGGTGTGCCGGCCGCCCTCCTCCTTGGAGAGGATGTAGACCGTCGCCTCGAACTCCGTGTGCGGGGTCGTGGTGCCCGGCTTGATGACGACCATGCCGCGCTCGACGTCCTCGCGCTTGATGCCACGCAGCAGCAGACCGACGTTCTCGCCCGCGCGGGCCTCGTCGAGCAGCTTGCGGAACATCTCGATGCCGGTGCAGGTGGTCTTCATCGACTTCTCGCGGATGCCGACGATCTCCACCTCCTCGTTCGGCTTGAGCACGCCACGCTCGGCGCGGCCGGTGACGACCGTGCCACGACCGGTGATCGTGAAGACGTCCTCGATCGGCATGAGGAACGGCTTCTCGGTCTCGCGCTCCGGCTGCGGGATCGCGGTGTCGACCGCGGTCATCAGGTCCAGCAGCTTGCCGGTCCACTCGGGGTCACCCTCGAGGGCCTTCAGCGCGGAGACCCGGACGACCGGCAGGTCGTCACCCGGGTAGTCCTGGTTCGACAGCAGCTCACGGACCTCGAGCTCGACGAGCTCCAGGAGCTCCTCGTCGTCGACCATGTCGCTCTTGTTGAGCGCCACGACGATGTACGGCACGCCGACCTGACGGGCCAGCAGCACGTGCTCGCGGGTCTGCGGCATCGGGCCGTCGGTCGCCGCTACCACCAGGATCGCGCCGTCCATCTGCGCGGCACCGGTGATCATGTTCTTGATGTAGTCGGCGTGACCGGGGCAGTCGACGTGCGCGTAGTGCCGCGCCTCGGTCTGGTACTCGACGTGCGCGATGGAGATCGTGATGCCGCGGGCCTTCTCCTCCGGCGCCTTGTCGATCTCGTCGAACGGCGTGTACGGGTTCAGGTCCGGGTACTGGTCGTGCAGGACCTTGGTGATGGCCGCCGTCAGCGTCGTCTTACCGTGGTCGATGTGACCAATGGTGCCGATGTTGACGTGCGGCTTAGTCCGCTCGAACTTCGCCTTCGCCACTGGGTCCTCCTGTGGACATTCTTGGTTCGTTCGCCCCGGCGCGCCGGTCGGCGCTTAGGACTCTGTCGACAGCCTTTCCGGCCTGACGGCCGGAGAGCTTTGGTGGGTTCTGCGGCGATGAAGCCTACAGGCCCGGTCTCACGCATCCCGACCGAGGTGGCCGCGGGCGGGGAGCACCCTCCCGCGACCGCCCCGGATCATCGATCACGTCAGGTGAGGGTCACTCACCCGTCGCCTTGGCGATGATCTCCTTCGCGACCGAGGACGGAACCTCGGCGTAGGAGTCGAACTGCATGCTGTAGCTAGCCCGGCCCTGGGTCTTCGACCGCAGGTCGCCGACGTAGCCGAACATCTCCGACAACGGCACCAGAGCCTTGACGACGCGGGCGCCGCTGCGCTCCTCCATCGCCTGGATGATGCCGCGGCGGGAGTTGAGGTCGCCGATGACGTCACCCATGTTCTCCTCAGGAGTGGTGACCTCAACGGCCATCATCGGCTCGAGGAGCGCGGGGTCGGCCTTGCGGGCCGCCTCCTTCATCGCCATCGAGCCGGCGATCTTGAATGCCATTTCCGACGAGTCGACCTCGTGGTACTGGCCGTCCACCAGGGTGAGCTTGACGCCCACCAGGGGGAAGCCGGCGAGGATGCCGTACTGCATGGCGTCCTGCGCGCCCGCGTCCACCGACGGGATGAACTCCCGGGGGATGCGGCCACCGGTCACCGCGTTGGCGAACTCGTAGGTCGGGGCGTCGTTGCCCAGCGGCAGCGGCTCCAGGCTGATGATCACCCGGGCGTACTGGCCGGAACCACCGGTCTGCTTCTTGTGGGTGTACTCGACCTTCTCCACCTTGCGGCGGATGGTCTCGCGGTACGCCACCTGCGGCTTGCCGATGTTGGCCTCGACGTTGAACTCGCGGCGCATCCGGTCGACCAGGATGTCCAGGTGCAGCTCGCCCATGCCGGAGATGACCGTCTGACCGGTCTGGTCGTCCAGCTTGACGCGGAAGGTCGGGTCCTCCTCGGCCAGCCGCTGGATGGCGGTGCTGAGCTTCTCCTGGTCGGCCTTGGTCTTCGGCTCGATGGCGACCTCGATGACCGGCTCCGGGAAGGTCATCGACTCCAGGATGACCGGGTTCGCCGGGTCGCACAGCGTGTCACCGGTGGTGGTCTGCTTCAGACCCTGCACCGCGATGATGTCGCCAGCCTGGGCCGAGCCGCGCTCTTCCCGCTTGTTGGCGTGCATCTGGTAGATCTTGCCGATCCGCTCCTTGCGGTCCTTGGTGGAGTTGACCACCTGGGAACCGGACTCGAGCGTGCCGGAGTAGATCCGGACGTAGGTGAGCTTGCCGAGGTGCTTGTCCGTCTGGATCTTGAAGGCGAGGCCCGAGAACGGCTCCGACTTGGACGGCTTGCGCTGCAGCGGCGTCTCGCCGTCGGTGGCCGTGCCCTCGATCGCCGGGATGTCCAGCGGCGACGGCAGGTACGCGACGACCGCGTCGAGCATCGGCTGGATGCCCTTGTTCTTGAAGGCGGTGCCGGTGAGGACCGGGTTGGCCTTGCCGTCGATGGTGGCCCGGCGGATGGCGGCCTTGATCTCCTCGACGGAGATCTCCTCGCCCTCCAGGTACTTCTCCATCACCGCGTCGTCGACGTCGGCCAGGGTCTCCATCAGCTTCTCGCGCCACTCGGCGGCGGAGTCGGCGAGGTCGGCCGGGATCTCCTCGATCGCGTAGTCCTCACCCTTCTGCGTCTCGCCGCGCCAGGTGAGGGCCCGCATCTCGACCAGGTCGACCACGCCGATGAAGTCGGACTCGGCGCCGATCGGGATCTGGAGGACCAGCGGGGTGGCGTTGAGCCGGTCGATCATCATCTGCACGCAGCGGAAGAAGTCGGCACCGGTCCGGTCGAGCTTGTTGACGAAGCACATCCGGGGGACGTTGTACTTGTCCGCCTGCCGCCAGACGTTCTCCGTCTGCGGCTCCACGCCGGCGACACCGTCGTAGACCGCTACCGCGCCGTCCAGCACCCGCAGCGACCGCTCGACCTCGACCGTGAAGTCGACGTGGCCGGGCGTGTCGATGAT
Source organism: Micromonospora sp. DT178 (assembly GCF_049841695.1). Taxonomy (NCBI): domain Bacteria; kingdom Bacillati; phylum Actinomycetota; class Actinomycetes; order Micromonosporales; family Micromonosporaceae; genus Micromonospora; species Micromonospora sp. DT178. The sequence goes on along the minus strand of NZ_JBNCKV010000002.1, from coordinate 354,282 downwards.
CTGGATCGTGTGGCCCTTCCACTCACACTTGGTAGCAGCGGAGGTGATGGTGATACCACGCTCCTGCTCCTGCTCCATCCAGTCCATGACGGCACCGCCCTCGTGGACCTCACCGATCTTGTACGTGATGCCGGTGTAGAACAGGATCCGCTCGGTGGTGGTGGTCTTACCGGCATCGATGTGGGCCATGATGCCGATGTTGCGTACGTTGGCGAGCGCGTCTGCGGCGGCCACTTCAATCCCTACTTATCGTCGTCTCGACACAACTGGTGGCGGTTCCGGCGCCACGAGGGCGCCGGAACCAGGGTGTTACCAGCGGTAGTGCGCGAAGGCCTTGTTGGACTCGGCCATCTTGTGCGTGTCCTCGCGCCGCTTGACGGCGGCACCGAGGCCGTTGCTCGCGTCCAGCAGCTCGTTCATCAGCCGCTCGATCATGGTCTTCTCGCGACGGGCGCGGGAGTAGGTGACCAGCCAGCGCAGGCCCAGGGTGGTCGCCCGGGCGGGGCGGACCTCGACCGGGACCTGGTAGGTGGCGCCACCGACGCGGCGGCTGCGCACCTCGAGGGTCGGCTTGACGTTGTCCATCGCCCGCTTGAGGGTGACGACCGGGTCGGTGCCGGACTTCTCGCGGCAGCCCTCGAGGGCGGCGTAGACGATGCGCTCGGCGAGCTGACGCTTACCGCGCAGGAGGATCTTGTTCACCAACTGGGTGACCAGCGGCGAGTTGTACACCGGGTCAGCGACCAGCGGCTTCCGCGGAGCGGGTCCCTTACGCGGCATGTCAGCTCTTCTCCTTCTTCGCGCCGTAACGGCTGCGCGCCTGCTTGCGGTTGCGGACACCCTGGGTGTCCAGCGAACCGCGGACGATCTTGTAACGCACGCCGGGGAGGTCCTTCACCCGGCCGCCGCGGACGAGCACGATCGAGTGCTCCTGCAGGTTGTGACCGACGCCCGGGATGTAGGCGGTCACCTCGATCTGGCTGCTGAGCTTGACACGAGCGACCTTGCGCAGCGCCGAGTTCGGCTTCTTCGGGGTGGTGGTGTACACGCGGGTGCACACGCCGCGCCGCTGAGGGGAACCCTTCAGCGCCGGGGTCTTGGTCTTACTCGTCTTAGCCTGGCGGCCCTTTCGGACCAGCTGCTGGATCGTGGGCACCGGGTTTCTCCGCTCCCTTCGGCCGCCTGGTGGCGGCCGCACCGTCTGCCGTAGCCGACCTGATGGTCGACTCTCCTACATTCCGACCAGGGCCACCTCGCGGTGGTCCCGGCACCCGCGGTCGGGCGTGTCGCCCAGCTCACGGCCCCGCCGCCGACGCTTGCGCGTGCCGACGGGGTCTTGCAACCGGCGCACGGCAGGCCGCGCGCCGGATCTTTGGCTTTGTCGTGCTCCCACGCGATCTCCGGCTCACCGGATCCAGCGCACGCACGAGTTGCCCGGGCTTGCCCGGGCACAAGGGGAAAGAGTACCTACCACAACCGCACAGGTCAAAACGGAGCGGCCGGCGGAGCGTCCACCGCCTGCCGATCGAACCCGTCGCGCCTACCCGCCCGTGGTGGGCACCTACGAATCCAAGTGTACCGGCTTCCCCGCGGACCGGCCCGTCGACCCCGTCACGGCCGCCGTCACGCCCCACGGCCGGACGCGGGCGTCACCCGAGCGTCAGCAGCAACGCCAACCCCAGGCCCAGCAGGCTGAGCAGCAGCCCCGCCCCGCCACAGCTGACCCCGGCCACCGCCAGGCCCCGCCCGGTGAACCGGACCGCCGGCGGGGCGGTCGGGCGGCGGATCTGCCGCATCCCCAGCAGGCCGGCCACGACGGCGCCCGCGCCGGCCAGCACGCCCAGGACGGTGAAGGCGCCGGCCGCCCAGGCGCCGCCCACGCCGCCGACCGCGCCGATACAGATCACCAGCATCGCGACCAGCGTCGAGACGATCCCGGCCACCAGCGAACCCACGGCCAGGCCGGAGGTGACCGGCGGCACGTCGAGGTGCACCACGCCGAAGGGCGTGCCCGCCACCGGGTCGACCCGCTTCGGCGGCCGGGCGGCCTCGCGCGGTGGCGGGGGCGGGGCGAGCGGGCCCGGACCCCAGCCCGGAGCCGGCGACGGGCCCGCTCCCGCCGGCGAGGTCCCCCACGGGGACACCGACGACCGACCCGGGTCCCCACCGGCAGGCGAGGTACCCCAGGGCGACGCCGACGACGGGCCCGGGTCCCCTCCCCCGGACGGGGCGTTCCAGGGCGACGCCGGCGGCGGGTACCCCGGCGCGACGGACCCAGCGCCCGCGTCGGGTCGCCCCCACTGCGTCCCGCCGGGCGGGGCGTCGGGATTCGCGGCGGGGGGCGCCACGGGATCGCCGCCCGGGTAGCGCGCCGGTTCCGTCACGGGTCCTCCTGTCGACGTCTCGGCGTCCACCGCCGCGCGACGGACACCGGGCCAGGCTACCGCCGCCGGCCCCACGGCCCGCGCCCGGCGCGGGACCCGTTCCCCCCGGGCGGCCGGTCAGTCCATGTTCGGTGCGAAGTCCTGCCCGTAGGGCGTGTCGGCGAGCCGGACCACCCCGAGCACCACCGCGGCCACGACGCTGACGGCGACGAGCACCAGGCCCGTCCAGGCCAGCCGCTCCCCCCGCCGCAGCCAGGCCGCGCCGGTCAGGAAACCCCCCGAGGCGTACGCCTCCCGGCGCGCCTGGCGGGCGAGCTGGAGCGCCACCGTGGCCGGCACCACGCCGCCGATGAACAGGCCGGTCAGCGCGCCGATCAGGCCCAGCGCGAAGACCGCTCGCGCCTTGGTGGCCCGGGCCGGGTCCGGGTCGAGCGGATGGCGGGGCAGCCCCGGCTGGGCGACGGGCGCCTGCCCGGGTGCGGTCGTCATGCCCCCCATCATGCCCCGGCCCGCCGCGCCGCGGCGCCCGCACGGGCCACCCCGGTCCCGGGACACGGCGAGGCCCCCGGCGTGTGCCGGGGGCCTCGTCGATCGTGCTGCTTAGCGGTACGACCCGAAGTCGAAGTCGTCCAGCGGAACCGCCTGGCCGCTGGCCGGCCCGAAGCCGTAGTCGGTCTCCGGGTAGCCGGTCATCGAGTAGACCTTGGCCTTCGCCTCCTCGGTCGGCTCGACCCGGACGTTGCGGTACTTGCTGATGCCCGTACCGGCCGGGATGAGCTTACCGATGATCACGTTCTCCTTGAGGCCGACGAGCGAGTCGCTGCGCGAGTTGATCGCCGCGTCGGTCAGCACCCGGGTGGTCTCCTGGAAGGAGGCCGCCGAGAGCCAGGAGTCGGTGGCCAGCGAGGCCTTGGTGATACCCATCAGCACCGGACGGCCGGCGGCGGGCTCGCCGCCCTCGGAGACGAGTCGGCGGTTCTCCGACTCGAACAGCGCCCGGTCGACCAGCACGCCCGGCAGGAACTCGGTCGAGCCGGAGTCGATGACCGTCACCCGCTTGAGCATCTGGCGGATGATGATCTCGATGTGCTTGTCGTGGATGAGCACACCCTGCGAGCGGTAGACCTCCTGGACCTCACTGGTCAGGTGGACCTGGACCGCCCGCGGACCCATGATCCGCAGCAGCTCGTGCGGGTCGATGGTGCCCTCGGTCAGCTTCTCGCCGACCGCGACGTGACCGCCGTCGTGGGTCCGCAGCCGGACCCGCTTGGAGATCTTGTCGTAGACGATCTCGTCGCTGCCGTCGTCCGGCACCACGATGATCTTGCGCGAGCGCTCGCCGTCCTCGATCCGGATCCGACCCGGGGTGTCGGCGATGGGCGCCTTGCCCTTCGGGACCCGGGCCTCGAAGATCTCCTGCACACGGGGCAGACCCTGGGTGATGTCCTCACCCGCGACACCACCGGTGTGGAAGGTACGCATCGTCAGCTGCGTACCCGGCTCACCGATCGACTGGGCGGCGATGATGCCGACCGCCTCGCCGACGTCCACGGTCTTGCCGGTCGGCAGCGAGCGGCCGTAGCACGCACCGCAGACGCCCAGCTTCGACTCGCAGGTGAGCACGCTGCGCACCCGAACCGTCTCCACCCCGGCGGCGACGATCTTGTCGACCAGGATCGAGTTGATGTCCTGACCCCGCTCGGCGACGACGACGCCGTCCGGCCCCTTGATGTCGTCGGCCAGCGTCCGCGCGTGCACGCTGGTCTCGGCGTGCTCGTGCACGACCAGCTTGCCGTCGAGCCGCTCGCCGATCTGCATCGGGATGGCGCGGTCGGTGCCGCAGTCCTCCTCGCGGATGATGACGTCCTGCGAGACGTCCACCAGACGACGGGTCAGGTAACCCGAGTCGGCGGTACGCAGGGCGGTGTCCGCGAGACCCTTACGGGCACCGTGCGTGGAGATGAAGTACTCCAGCACGGACAGACCCTCCCGGTAGCTGGCCTTGATCGGCCGCGGGATGATCTCGCCCTTCGGGTTGGCCACCAGACCACGGATCGCCGCGATCTGCCGGAGCTGGAGGAGGTTACCGCGGGCACCCGAGTTGATCATCTTCCACAGCGGGTTCTCCTGCGGCAGGGCGGTGTCCATCTCCTTGGCGACCTCGTTGGTCGCCTTGGTCCAGATCTGGATGAGCTCGCCGCGACGCTCCTCCGGGGTCATCAGACCGCGCTGGTACTGCTTGTCGATCTGGTCGGCTTCCTTCTCGTACCGCTCCAGGATCTCCCGCTTGCGCGGCGGGGCGATGACGTCCTCCATGCCGATCGTCACGCCGGACCAGGTGGCCCAGTGGAAGCCGGCCTCCTTGAGCCCGTCCAGGGTGGCGGCCAGCGCCACCTTGGGGAAGCGCTCGGCGAGGTCGTTGACGATCGCGGAGAGCTGACCCTTGCGGATCTCGTAGTTCACGAAGCGGTAGCCCTGCGGCAGCGTCTCGTTGAACAGCACCCGGCCGAGGGTCGTCTCCACGGTCAGCGGCTCGCCCTCGACCCAGCCCTCCGGGGCGGTCCACGCCTCGGCGCCGGCACCGTTGTCGACCCCGACCACGCCACGCAGGCGGATCTTCACCGGGGCCTGGAGGTGCAGCTCGCCGTTGTCGTACGCCATCCGCGCCTCGGCGTCCGAGCTGAACGCCCGGCCCTCGCCCTTCTCGCCCGCCGTGAGGTGGGTGAGGTGGTAGAGGCCGATGACCATGTCCTGGGTGGGCATGGTGACGGGCTTGCCGTCGGCCGGCTTGAGGATGTTGTTCGACGACAGCATCAGGATCCGCGCCTCGGCCTGGGCCTCGGCCGACAGCGGCACGTGCACCGCCATCTGGTCACCGTCGAAGTCGGCGTTGAACGCGGTGCAGACCAGCGGGTGGATCTGGATGGCCTTGCCCTCGACGAGCTGCGGCTCGAAGGCCTGGATGCCCAGGCGGTGCAGGGTCGGCGCCCGGTTCAGCAGGACCGGGTGCTCGCCGATGACCTCTTCCAGCACGTCCCACACGACCGGCCGCTGCCGCTCGACCATCCGCTTGGCGGACTTGATGTTCTGCGCGTGGTTGAGGTCGACCAGCCGCTTCATCACGAACGGCTTGAACAGCTCCAGCGCCATCTGCTTGGGCAGGCCGCACTGGTGCAGCTTGAGCTTCGGGCCGACGACGATGACCGAACGGCCGGAGTAGTCGACGCGCTTGCCCAGCAGGTTCTGCCGGAACCGGCCCTGCTTGCCCTTGAGCATGTCGGAGAGCGACTTCAGCGGGCGGTTGCCCGGCCCGGTGACCGGCCGGCCGCGGCGGCCGTTGTCGAACAGCGCGTCGACGGCCTCCTGGAGCATCCGCTTCTCGTTGTTGACGATGATCTCGGGCGCGCCGAGGTCGATCAGCCGCTTGAGGCGGTTGTTCCGGTTGATCACGCGGCGGTACAGGTCGTTCAGGTCGGAGGTCGCGAAGCGGCCACCGTCGAGCTGCACCATCGGGCGCAGGTCCGGCGGGATGACCGGCACGCAGTCGAGCACCATGCCGAGCGGCGAGTTGCGGGTGTTCAGGAACGCCGCGACGACCTTGAGCCGCTTGAGCGCCCGGATCTTCCGCTGCCCCTTGCCGGAGCGGATCGTCTCGCGCAGGTTCTCGGCCTCGGCGTCGAGGTCCATGTTCTGGACCAGCGCCTTGATGGCCTCGGCGCCCATGCCGCCGGTGAAGTACTCGCCGAACCGGTCCCGCAGCTCGCGGTAGAGCAGTTCGTCGGTGACGAGCTGCTTCGGCTCCAGCTTGCGGAAGGTGTCCAGCACCTCGTCCAGGCGGTCGATCTCGCGCTGGGCCCGGTCGCGGATCTGGCGCATCTCGCGCTCTCCGCCCTCCTTGACCTTGCGCCGGACGTCCGCCTTGGCACCCTCGGCCTCCAGCTCGGCCAGGTCGGCCTCGAGCTTGGTGGCCCGCTTCTCGATCTCCGAGTCGCGGCTGTTCTCGGCCTGCCGCTTCTCGGCCAGGATCTCGTTCTCGATCGTCGAGAGGTCACGGTGACGCGACTCGGCGTCCACGCTCGTCACGACGTACGAGGCGAAGTAGATGATCTTTTCGAGGTCCTTGGGGGCGAGGTCCAGCAGGTAGCCCAGCCGGCTCGGCACGCCCTTGAAGTACCAGATGTGGGTCACCGGCGCGGCGAGCTCGATGTGCCCCATCCGCTCACGGCGGACCTTCGACCGGGTCACCTCGACGCCGCAGCGCTCGCAGATGATGCCCTTGAACCGGACCCGCTTGTACTTACCGCAGTAGCACTCCCAGTCCCGCTGCGGACCGAAGATCTTCTCGCAGAAGAGCCCGTCCTTTTCCGGCTTCAGGGTGCGGTAGTTGATCGTCTCAGGCTTCTTGACCTCACCGTGCGACCACTGACGGATGTCGTCGGCGGTGGCGAGGCCGATGCGCAGCTCGTCGAAGAAGTTGACGTCGAGCACTATGTCCCCTATGTCGTCGTCTGTACTGCTAGCTAGTGGGTGAGGTCGGGAGCCGGCGGCGAGCCGGCTCCCGACCACTCACCTCAGACCTCTTCGACCGAGCTCGGCTCGCGCCGGGACAGGTCGATGCCCAGCTCCTCCGCGGCGCGGAACACCTCGTCGTCGGTCTCACGCATCTCCAGGGCCACGCCGTCGCTGGACAGCACCTCGACGTTGAGGCACAGCGACTGCAGCTCCTTGAGCAGCACCTTGAACGACTCCGGGATGCCCGGCTCCGGGATGTTCTCGCCCTTGACGATGGCCTCGTAGACCTTGACCCGGCCGAGGACGTCGTCGGACTTGATGGTCAACAGCTCCTGCAGGGCGTACGCGGCGCCGTACGCCTGCATCGCCCAGCACTCCATCTCGCCGAAGCGCTGGCCACCGAACTGCGCCTTACCACCCAGCGGCTGCTGCGTGATCATCGAGTACGGACCGGTCGACCGGGCGTGGATCTTGTCGTCGACCAGGTGGTTGAGCTTCAGGATGTAGATGTAGCCGACCGCGATCGGGTCCGGCAGCGGCTCGCCGGAGCGGCCATCGAACAGCTGCGCCTTGCCGCTGGAACCGATCAGCTGCTTGCCGTCCCGGTTGGGCAGGGTCGACGACAGCAGGCCGGAGATCTCCTCCTCGCGGGCACCGTCGAAGACCGGCGTGGCCACGTTGGTGTCCGGCTCCGACTCGTGCGCCTCGATGGAGCGCAGCTGGCGCTTCCACTCGGCGTCGTCGCCGTCGACGCTCCACCCCGTCTTCGCCACCCAGCCGAGGTGCGTCTCCAGCACCTGGCCGATGTTCATCCGGGACGGCACACCCAGCGGGTTGAGCACGATGTCGACCGGCGTGCCGTCCTCCAGGAACGGCATGTCCTCGATCGGCAGGATCTTGGAGATGACGCCCTTGTTGCCGTGCCGGCCGGCGAGCTTGTCACCGTCCTGGATCTTCCGCTTCTGGGCGACGTAGACCCGGACCAGCTCGTTGACGCCCGGCGGCAACTCGTCGCCGTCCTCGCGGGAGAAGGTACGCACACCGATGACCGTGCCGGTCTCGCCGTGCGGCACCTTCAGCGAGGTGTCGCGGACCTCGCGCGCCTTCTCACCGAAGATCGCGCGGAGCAGCCGCTCCTCCGGGGTCAGCTCGGTCTCACCCTTGGGCGTGACCTTGCCGACCAGGATGTCGCCGGGGACGACCTCGGCGCCGATCCGGATGATGCCGCGCTCGTCGAGGTCGGCGAGCATCTCCTCGCTGACGTTCGGGATGTCGCGGGTGATCTCCTCCGGGCCGAGCTTGGTGTCCCGGGCGTCGACCTCGTGCTCCTCGATGTGGATCGAGGTGAGCACGTCCTGCTGCACGAGGCGCTGCGACAGGATGATCGCGTCCTCGTAGTTGTGGCCCTCCCAGCACATGAACGCCACCAGCAGGTTGCGCCCGAGCGCCATCTCGCCCTCGTCGGTGCACGGACCGTCGGCGATGACCTGGCCGGCCTCGACGCGGTCGCCCTCGAAGACGACCGGCTTCTGGTTGACGCAGGAGCCGGCGTTGGAGCGGCGGAACTTGTGCAGCAGGTACGTGCGGCGGTGGCCGTCGTCCTGGTGGATGGTGATGTAGTCGGCGCAGAGGTCCTCGATGACGCCGCCGACCTCGGCGACGACCACGTCACCGGCGTCGACCGCGGCGCGGTACTCCATGCCGGTGCCGACGAGCGGGGACTCGGCCTTGACCAGCGGCACCGCCTGGCGCTGCATGTTCGCGCCCATCAGTGCCCGGTTGGCGTCGTCGTGCTCGAGGAACGGGATCATCGCGGTCGCGACCGAGGTCATCTGCCGCGGCGACACGTCCATGTAGTCGACGGCGCTCGGCACCACGTCCTCGGTCTCGCCGCCCTTACGGCGGCACAGGACCCGGTCCTCGGCGAACGTGCCGTCGGCCTTCAGCGGCGCGTTGGCCTGCGCCTTGACGAACCGGTCCTCCTCGTCCGCGGTCAGGTAGTCGATCTGGTCGGTGACCCGACCGTCGACGACCTTCCGGTACGGCGTCTCGATGAAGCCGAACGGGTTGACCCGGGCGAAGGTGGACAGCGCGCCGATCAGGCCGATGTTCGGGCCTTCCGGCGTCTCGATCGGGCACATCCGGCCGTAGTGGGACGGGTGCACGTCGCGGACCTCGAAGCCGGCCCGCTCCCGGGACAGACCACCCGGGCCGAGCGCGCTCAGCCGACGCCGGTGGGTCAGGCCCGCCAGCGGGTTGGTCTGGTCCATGAACTGGGACAGCTGCGAGGTGCCGAAGAACTCCTTGATCGCCGCCACCACCGGGCGGATGTTGATCAGGGTCTGCGGCGTGATCGCCTCGACGTCCTGGGTGGTCATCCGCTCGCGGACGACGCGCTCCATCCGGGACAGACCGACCCGGACCTGGTTCTGGATCAGCTCACCCACGGTACGCAGGCGCCGGTTGCCGAAGTGGTCGATGTCGTCGGCCTCGTAGCCGTCCTCACCGGCGTGCAGCCGGCAGAGGTACTCCACGGTGGCGACGATGTCGTCCTCGGTCAGGGTGCCGGTCGTGATCGGCACCTCCAGCTCGAGCTTCTTGTTGAACTTGTAACGACCGACCTTGGCGACGTCGTACCGCTTCGGGTTGAAGAAGAGGTTGTCGAGCAGGGTCTGGGCGTTCTCGCGGGTCGGCGGCTCGCCAGGGCGGAGCTTCCGGTAGATGTCGAGCAACGCCTCGTCCGCGCCGGCGATGTGGTCCTTCTCGAGCGTGGTCATCATCAGCTCGGACCAGCCGAAGCGCTCGCGGATGCGCTCGGCGGACCAACCGACGGCCTTGAGCAGGACGGTGACGGCCTGCCGGCGCTTACGGTCGATGCGGACGCCGACCGTGTCGCGCTTGTCGATGTCGAACTCCAGCCAGGCGCCCCGGCTGGGAATGACCTTGACGCTGGTGAGGTCGCGGTCGGAGGTCTTGTCCGGCTGCTTGTCGAAGTAGACGCCCGGGGACCGGACGAGCTGACTGACGACGACGCGCTCGGTGCCGTTGATGATGAAGGTGCCCTTCGGCGTCATCATCGGGAAGTCACCCATGAACACCGTCTGGCTCTTGATCTCGCCGGTGGTGTTGTTGGTGAACTCCGCGGTCACGAACAGCGGGGCGCAGTAGGTCAGGTCCTTCTCCTTGCACTCCTCGATCGAGGCCTTGACCTCGTCGAAGCGCGGAGCCGAGAAGGAGAGCGACATGGTGCCGGAGAAGTCCTCAATGGGACTGATCTCGTCGAGGATCTCCGCGAGACCCGAGCGTGCGTGCGGGTCGTCCGCCGACCGGCCCTGCCAAGCCTCGTTGCCGACGAGCCAGTCGAAGGACTCGTTCTGGATGGCGAGGAGGTTGGGGACCTCGAGGTGTTCGGTGATCCTGCCGAATGAAACTCGGCGGGGAGCGAATGCGCTCGACGTACGACTGGTCTTCGCAGGGCGGGAAGCTGCCAAGATGCGTCCTTCCGAGGACCGGTGCTGCAGAACGGCTGGTACGCGTGCACTCCAATGACCCCACCAGAAATATCCGTAAACGGACATTTCCGAGCAGGGGTCAAGTCGGAAGGCAGCGCAAACTAGCAGTGTAGCCGAGAGGCTAACCGCTGTCCAGCCCAACCCGCAGGTCGTCGCGGAACGCGCCTCGGGACCCCTGGACCAGGGTCTCACCGGGCCGCTCGGAACGCGACGTTCCTGCCGGGCCGCTCAGGTGCCGCGGCCGATGGTGTCGCCGCTGCCATTACCCAAGTGGTGGCCGTTGCAAGCGCGGAAGGTCTTGCTGTGTCAGCGTGCCTGTCAGCCCGGGGCCGCGTCAAGGCCCGGCATCCGGGTCGCCGCTTCTTTCCCACCGACGGGCTACCCACGGGCCCCGGTCGCCGACCGTTGCGGGGTGTGGACGCCCTGCTCACCGCGCTGTCGCCGGATGCACCAAGACGGCGGGCGGCGATCCAGTGTCGGATCACCGCCCGCCGTGACGCGGTGTGCCCCGGCTCACCGAGCCGGACACGCGCCTGGTGGTACGTCAGGTCACTTGAGGGTGACCTTGGCGCCCTCGCCCTCGAGCTTGGCCTTGGCCTTGTCGGCGGTCTCCTTGTTGGCCTTCTCCAGGACGGCCTTCGGAGCGGCCTCGACCAGGTCCTTGGCCTCCTTGAGGCCCAGGCCGGTCAGCTCACGCACGACCTTGATGACCTGGATCTTCTTGCCGCCGTCAGCCTCGAGGATGACGTCGAACTCGTCCTTCTCCGGCTCGGCCTCGGCCGCAGCGGCACCGGCACCCGGGCCGGCAACCATCATCGCGGCCGGAGCGGCGGCGGTGACCTCGAAGGTCTCCTCGAACTGCTTCACGAACTCGGAGAGCTCGATCAGCGTCATCTCCTTGAACGCGTCGAGCAGCTCGTCGGTGCTGAGCTTCGCCATGTCTGGCGTCCTTTCCTGAATCTGTTAGGTAAGAACTGGGTGCGCCGCGGGGCCTCAGGCCGCCTCGGCGCCCTCCTTCTCGCGCTTGTCCTGCAGGGCGGCCGCCAGACGGGCGGTCTTCGACAGCGGGGCCTGGAACAGGGCCGCGGCCTTGCTCAGGTTGCCCTTCATCGCGCCGGCCAGCTTGGCCAGCAGCACCTCACGGGACTCCAGGTCGGCGAGCTTCGTGACCTCGGCCGCGGTAATGGCCCTGCCCTCGAAGACACCGCCCTTGATGACGAGCTTCGGGTTGGCCTTCGCGAAGTCGCGAAGCCCCTTCGCCGCCTCGACGACGTCGCCCGAAACGAAAGTCAGCGCGGTAGGACCGGAGAACATCTCGTCGAGGCCGGAGATGCCAGCGTCGGTCGCGGCACGCTTCGCGAGCGTGTTCTTCGCAACCGTGTAGCTGGTCTCCTTGCCGAGCGAGCGCCGCAGCTGGGTGAGCTGGGAAACCGTCAGACCGCGGTACTCGGTCAGCACCGTGGCGCCCGCGTTGCGGAAGCTCTCGGTCAGCTCAGCGACGGCCGTGGCCTTGTCGGCCCGGATCGGCTTGTCCGCCATGTCCCTCCTCTCTCGTTACTCGAGGCCGGTCACCGTCGTCGGCCGGAGCTTTCGACGGGGGCGCAGGTGCCACGACAACGAGAAAGGCCCCGGCGCAGGGCGCACGGGGCGAGGGCCGGCACACGGACACGGTCGGCGGACCATGCTCAGCACCGATTTTCGCTTACCGCCCTGCGCGGGTCGCCCGTAGTCGCGGGACCTTCGACCGTGCCGGGGCACGGTGACCAGCGGTCTCTGGGTGGAACTTCGCGGCCAAGGTTACGCGAGGAGCCCCGCGACCACCAAATCGCCCCCCCGGTGGGCCGGATCACTCCCCCGCACCCCGGGGAGCCGCAGCCCTGGCCGCACCGGCGGTCACGGCACACCGCCGGTCTCGCCGCACCGGGCGCCGGAGCCCCCCGGGCCGTCGGTGCACCCGGCCGTCTGTGCGCCCCGGCGGTCGCGGCACTGCCCGGCAGTCGCGGCACTGCCCGGCGGTCGCGGCGGTGCCTGGCGGTCGACGCCGGAGGCGGGCGCGGGGTTCAGGGCCGGTAGCGCCGCCGCCACAGGTACGCCGCAGCCGCCGCCGCGCTCCAGGCCGCGGCCCAGGCGGTGAGCAGGCCCACCGTCGACGCGGCCAGGCCGTCGGCGGCGGCCCGCGCGGTCGCCATCACCGGCGGCGCCAGCCACGGCGCCACCGAGCCGCTCAGGCCGAGGACGACCGCGCCGACCCCGCCGAGCGCGAGCACCGCGACGCCGTAGCCGGCGCTGCCCGTGCAGGCGCGGCTGGCCAGCGCCCCGAGCGCCACCGCCGCGGGTACGGCCAGCAGGTGCGCCCACAGCCCGACGGCGATCCCCACCGGCACCGACCGGTCGCCCGGCTCCACCGGGCCGGCGACCCCGCCGACCAGCCACGGGAAGACCAGCGCGACGGCCACCGTGCCGAGCCCGGCCACGCCGGCCGCCAGCAGCCCGGCCAGTCGCTCCCGGCGCACCCCGACGAGCGCCTGCGCCAGCCGGCGCTGCACGTCCGGCTCGACGTCCAGCAGCACCTTTGTCTGCCAGGCGAGCACCGGGAAGAGCACCACCGCCGAGACGCCGTACGCCTCCCCCGGCTGGGCCCGGCCGCCGCCGTAGAGGACGCCGAGGGCCACCAGGCCGGCCAGCAGCGGGGCCAGCGCCCGTCCCGTACGCAGGAAGCCCGCCAGCCGCAGCCGGAGCAGTGCGGTCACCGCGGCCCCCCGGTGGTCCCGCCCGTGGCCTCTGGCGCCCGGGCGACGGGCGGCGCACCCGGGTCCACGGTCTCCCCCGGCGGCCCCTCGGCGCCGTCCGGGACGACCGCCCCGGGCTTGGCGGGCCGGCGTACGCGAAGGATCCGGTGCCCCTCGGCGCGCAGCCGGGCGACGGTGCCGTCGACCCGCGCCGCGGGGACCGCGACCTCGACCACCGCCAGCGCCGCGTCCGCCGACGGGGCGGCCTCGGTGACCGTGCCGTCCGCCACCGTCCAGCGGCGGGCACCGGGCAACCGGGCGATCTCGCCCCGGTGGTCGCTGACCAGCACCGACCCGCCCGCCGCCACCACCTCGTCGATCACCTCGGGCACGAGGTCCCGGGTCGCGGCGTCGAGGCCCTCCCACGGCTCGTCGAGCACCAGCAGGCCGGGCGGACGCAGCATCGCCTGGGCCAGGCCGACCTTCTGCGCCGTGCCCTTGGACAGCTCCGGCAGACGGACCCGGCGGAACCCGGACAGGCCCAGCCGGGACGTCCAGTGCTCCACCGCGTGGCTGGCGGCCGCCGGGTCGAGGCCGGCGGCACGTCCCATGGCGGTCAGGTAGTGCTCGACGGTGAAGGGCTGGTCGGCCGGGAAGCGCTCCGGGACCCACCCGACGTGCCGGGGTCGACCGGTGACCCGCCCCCGGCTCGGCCGCAGCACCCCGGCCGCCACCTGGAGCAGGGTCGACTTGCCCACGCCGTTGCGGCCGAGGACGACCACGACCTCACCGGGGCCGACCCGCACCGCGGCTTCCCGCAGCACCCACGGGCCCCGCCGCCGGTAGCGCAGCCAGACGTTCTCCAGGCGCACCGGCCGAGCATGCCACAACCGACACGGAACGGGGCGCCGCCACGATGTGGCGACGCCCCGTCACGGGTACGGATGCTCAGCCCTCGGCCGAGGCCTCCTGCAGGTTCTTCACCACGTTGGGGTCGACCGGGACGCCCGGGCCCATGGTGGTGGTCAGGGTGACCTTCTTGAGGTACTTGCCCTTCGCGGCGGACGGCTTGGCCCGCAGGACCTCGTCGAGGACCGCCGCGTAGTTGTCGATCAGCTGGGTCTCGGAGAACGAGGCCTTGCCGATGATCAGGTGCAGGTTGGAGTGCTTGTCCACCCGGAAGGTGATCTTACCGCCCTTGATGTCCGAGACGGCCTTGGTGACGTCCATGGTCACCGTGCCGGTCTTCGGGTTCGGCATGAGACCGCGCGGGCCCAGGATCCGCGCGATCCGGCCGATCTTGGCCATCTGGTCCGGCGTGGCGATCGCCGCGTCGAAGTCGAGCCAACCGCCCTGGATCCGGGCGACCAGCTCGTCGGTGCCCACCTCGTCCGCACCGGCGGCGGCGGCCTCCTCGGCCTTCGCGCCGGCCGCGAAGACGATCACGCGGGCGGTCTTACCGGTGCCGTGCGGCAGGTTGACCACGCCACGGACCATCTGGTCCGCCTTGCGGGGGTCGACGCCGAGGCGCATGGCGACCTCGACCGTGGCGTCGAACTTGGCGGTGGTGGTGTCCTTGGCCAGCTTCACGGCCTCGGCGGGGGTGTAGAGCTTCGACCGGTCGATGACCTCGGCGGCCTTGCGGTAGCTCTTGCTGCGCTGCATTTTCTGGTACTCCTGTGGTCTATGGCGGGCCGCGACTTCCCGCGCGCCCTCCCACGAACTGGATCTGGCGGTGACCGAGGTCAGTCGTTGACGACGATGCCCATCGACCGGGCGGTGCCAGCGATGATCTTCGCAGCCTGGTCGATGTCGTTGGCGTTGAGGTCGACCATCTTCTTCTCGGCGATCTCACGCACCTGGGCCTGCGACACGGAGCCGACCTTGTCCTTCTGCGGGACGCCCGAGCCCTTCTCCACACCGGCGGCCTTGAGCAGCAGCCGGGCGGCGGGCGGGGTCTTCAGGACGAAGGTGAAGCTGCGGTCCTCGTAGACGCTGATCTCGGCGGGGACGATGTCGCCCCGCTGGGTCTCGGTCTGCGCGTTGTAGGACTTGCAGAACTCCATGATGTTCACGCCGTGCTGGCCGAGCGCGGGGCCGACCGGCGGCGCCGGCGTGGCCTGGCCCGCCTTCAGCTGAAGCGTGAAAGTCTTGACGAGCTTCTTCTTCGGAGGCATGTCTCTTCCTGGGGCTTGAAACTGGGAAAGGTGCCGGCCGCAGGCGCGCACGGTCAGCGCGATGCGACAGCGGCGACGTTCTAGAGTAGCGCAGCGTCCCGCCGCCGCCTGCGCCGAGGTCGGCGCGGGGGGGGCGGAACGGGTACGCCGGCGGCGGGCGGCTGCCCACCGCCGGCGCTCCCGACGTCAGATCTTGGCGACCTGGTTGAAGTTCAGCTCCACCGGCGTCTCGCGACCGAAGATCGACACCAGCACCTTGAGCTTCTGCTGGTCGGCGTTGATCTCACTGATCGTCGCCGGCAGCGAGGCGAAGGCGCCGTCGGTGACGGTGACCGAGTCGCCGACCTCGAAGTCGAGGACCTTGATCTCGGGCTTGGCCTTCTTCTGCTCGGTCTCGACGGCCGGCGCCAGCCACTTCAGCACCTCGTCGAGGGAGAGCGGGGCCGGACGGTCGGCCCGGTCCGTCGCGCCGACGAAGCCGGTGACGCCCGGCGTGTTGCGCACGCAGGAGTAGGACTCGGCGGTCAGCTCCATCCGGACCAGGATGTAGCCCGGGAAGACCTTGGCCTGGATCTGCGACCGCTTCCCGTTCTTGACCTCCACCTCTTCCCGGGTCGGCACCTCGACCTGGTAGATGTAGTCCTCCATGTCGAGGCTCGTGATCCGGGTCTCGAGGTTGGTCTTGACCTTGTTCTCGTAGCCGGCGTACGAGTGCACCACGTACCAGTCGCCCGGCGCGTAGCGCAGCTTCTGCCGCAGCTCGGCGACCGGGTCGTAGTCCTCGTCCGGCGCGGGCTCGGTGGTGGGGAACTCCGGCTCGCTGGCGGCCTCGACCGACTCGTCACCAGCCGCCGTCGCCACCGTGGACTGCTCGTCCGTGGTCTCGGCGGTCTCGTCGTACTCAGGCACGCTCGCTCACTTCCGTCACTATCGGCTCAGTCGGCCGGTCAGCTGGGGTTGCCGAAGACCCACAGCACGCCCTTCGCGAAGGCGAAGTCAAGGCCGGCCACGATCGTCAGCATCACCGTGACGAAGGCGACCACCACGGCCGTGTAGGTCAGCAGCTCCTTGCGGGTCGGCCAGATGACCTTACGCAGTTCGGCCACGACCTCGCGGATGAATCGGGCGATGCGGCCGAACAGGCCCACCCGATCGGTTTCCGCCTTGGTCTTCGGTCGGCTGTCCGCCGAATCCGCCTTCGCCCGCGAGCGCGTCGCGGTGCCGCCGCGGGATACCGGCTCCTCGGCGTCGGTGGCGTCGTCGTCGGCCACGTCGTCGACGACCTCGTCGTGCAGACGGTCGTCGCCGGCGTCCTCGCCGCGCCGCTTCTTGTCGGCCACTTCGCCCTCCGTCGCGGGATGTCGGGTCGCACGCTGTCGGGCGTGCGCGGCGCTTGGTCACGCCGGCCGGACCAACCGTCCCGCGACGGGCCGCGGCCGGCGGATCAGCCGGGAGGGCCCGAATGCCTCGGAGCCACCCCGCCGATGCCACCACCACGGGCCGGACGCCGCCGTACGGCGGCGCGACCCACGGGAACGGTCAGGCCTGAGGCGCAGGGGTGACAGGACTTGAACCTGCAGCCTGCGGTTTTGGAGACCGCTGCTCTGCCAATTGAGCTACACCCCTGTGCGGCAATGCTCGCCCTGCCCGGTCATGCACGACCGTGCAGGGGTTACTTGCCCCACGGCGGACCAGTGTACGGGTAGCGGCACCACTTTCCCAACCGGTCTGCCCTTCGCGCGTCGGGAGCCTGGTCAGCGGGCCGTCCGGACGGTCGCCCGAGCCTGCGAGAGCACCTTCTCGCCCCGGCAGACGGCGGTCACGTCGAGCCTGGTCAGCCCGTCCTCGGTGACCTCCCGGACCACGGCCGTGACCTCGATCTCGGTGCCCTCGTCGTCGTCCGGGACGACCACCGGCCGGGTGAAGCGGACGTTGTAGTCGACGATCGCGTCGGGCGCCCCGGCCCACTCCGCCACCGCGCGGCCGACCAGCGCCATGGTGAACATGCCGTGGGCGATCACGCCCGGCAGGCCCACCTTCGTGGCGGTCCGGTCGTTCCAGTGGATCGGGTTGAAGTCCCCCGAGGCGCCGGCGTAGCGGACCAGGTCCGCGCGCGTAACCCGGAACGTCCTGGCTGACAGCTCCATCTCAGCCCTCCCCGCGTACGACGAGCTTCGACCAGACGGTCACGACCGGCTCGCCGGCCGGGGTGGCCACCTCGGTGCGGGTGGTCAGGAAGCCGTGCCCGCCACGGCTGCTGACGTCGTCGATGACGCTGACGCAGACCAGCTCGTCCCCCGCCACCACCGGCCGGGCGTAGGCGAAGCGCTGGTCGCCGTGGACGACGCGGCTGTAGTCGACGCCGAGGGCCGGGTCGTCGATGATCTGCTGGTTGGCCGCCATCGTGAGCACGATGGGGAAGGTC
Source organism: Micromonospora sp. DT178 (assembly GCF_049841695.1). NCBI lineage: Bacteria > Bacillati > Actinomycetota > Actinomycetes > Micromonosporales > Micromonosporaceae > Micromonospora > Micromonospora sp. DT178. The sequence continues at coordinate 336,543 of NZ_JBNCKV010000002.1, read as the reverse complement.
GGCGGGGCGACCACGTCCGGGTGGCCGAGCGCACGGGCGGCCTCCGGGTCGTGGTGGGCCGGATCGGCGGCGCCGATCGCCGTGGCGAACTCGCGGATCTTTTCTCTGCCCACCTGGTAGGGGGCGGTCGGCGGATACGTCCGGCCGACGAAGGACGGGTCCAGGGACATGCCGCGAACCTACACGCAAACGCCGATCGCCGATCCGTACGGTCGGCGGCGGCCGGAGCCGCGCCGTCCCTACGGACCGGCGATCGGGAAGTGCCTGAGGACCGGGCCGGCGGTGCCGGCCGTGGGTCAGCGGGTCTCGCGGTGGACCGTGTGCTTGCCGTCCCGCGGGCAGAACTTCTTCAGCTCGATGCGGTCGGGGTCGTTACGGCGGTTCTTGCGCGTGATGTAGTTGCGCTCCTTGCACTCCACACACGCCAAAGTGATCTTCGGCCGGACATCGGTCGCCTTCGCCACGGCGGAGTGCCTTCCTCGCTACGGGTAACAACTACGGCGCATCAGCCTACGCGCTGACGGCGCGGACATGCAAAGTGGGCGCCAGTGGCGCCCATCCCACCGACCGCCGGGAGCTGGCCCGGTGGACGAGAGTAGCGGTGGCCGGACTTGAACCGGCGACACAGCGATTATGAGCCGCTTGCTCTACCATCTGAGCTACACCGCCGTGGCGGGTCCAGCCGGACCCTCTGAGCCCCCTTACGGAATCGAACCGTAGACCTTCTCCTTACCATGGAGACGCTCTGCCGACTGAGCTAAGGGGGCCTGCGCGATCTCCCCGGGGGGTGACGCGCAGGGGATACATTACACGCCCCTGCGGCGGAGATGAAATCGGATCCCCCACAGGGGCGTCTCCGCAGGTCAGGGCACGGCCCGCAGCCGGGGCAGCTCCCCCGGGGAGATCGTCTCCGGGTCCACCTGGGCGCCGAACCAGGCCTCCAGGCGCTCGTACGGCAGGGGGCGGCTGAACAGGAAGCCCTGGCCGATCTCGCAGCCGATGTCCTGGAGCAGCTCCAGGGTCAGCTCGCTCTCCACGCCCTCGGCCACCACGGCCAGGCCGAACTGCTGGGAGAGCGTGACGACCGCGTTGACGATCGCCAGGTCGCCCGGGTCCGTCGCCATGCCCTGCACGAAGGAGCGGTCGACCTTCACCTCGTGCACCGGCAGGCGGCGCAGGTGGGCCAGGGACGAGTCGCCGGTGCCGAAGTCGTCCACCGACAGCCGTACGCCGAGGTCCCGCAGTCGCCGCAGGGTCGGGATGGGCCGGTCGGTGCCGTCCAGCACCCCGGCCTCCTTGATCTCCAGCGTGAGCAGCTGCGGCGGTACGCCGTACTCGTCGAGCAGCTCCTTGACGCGGGCCGGGAAGTGCTGGTCGGTGAGCGTACGCGCGGAGAGGTTGACCGCGACGGCGAGCGGCTGGCCGGCGTGCGTCCAGTCCCGGCTGCGCCGCAGCCCCTCGCGGAGCACGAACTCGGTGAACCGGCCGAGCTGGCCGGTGTGCTCGGCCACCGCCACGAAGTCCTCCGGGGCGACCGTGCCGTGCGCCGGGTGCGCCCAGCGGGCCAGGCACTCCACGCCGACCAGCCGGCGGTCGCGCAGCGTCACCTTGGGCTGGAAGTAGACCTCCAGCTCGTCGGCGTCCAGCGCGCGGCGCAGGTCGCCGGCGAGGCCGAGCCGCCGCAGCGACCGCGACTCCAGCGTCGGGCTGAACAGCTGCACGCTGCCCGGCACGGACTTGGCCGCCGTCGCCGCCAGGTCCACCCGTTGCAGCAGGGAGACCGCGTCGCTGCCGTGGTCGGGGTACACGGCGACCCCGACCGCCGTGTCCACGTCGAGGGTGAGCGCGTCGAAGACCATCTCGTCGCGGATCTGCTCGCGCAGCTGCGCGGCCAGCTCCATCGCCGCCTCGGCGCTCTCCAGGCGCAGCGTCACCAGGAACTCGTCCCCGCCGGCACGCCCGACCAGGGCCGACGAGGGTACGCAGGAACGCAGCCGGTTCGCGACCTCCACCAGGACCTTGTCGCCGGCGGCGTGCCCGAGCGACTCGTTGACCTGGCGCAACCGGTCGACGTCGAACAGCAGCAGGGCCACCACCTCGCCGGGCGCCCGGATCTTGACGGCCTCCTCCAGAGCGCCCGTGATCCGCCGCCGGTTGGGCAGCCTGGTCAGCGTGTCGTGGCTGGCGTCGTGCCGGAGCCGGTCGACCAGCCGCGAATTCTCCAACGCCACCGCCGCGTGCGCCGCCACCGTCTCGAAGAGAGGCACGTCGGTGCGGACGAAGTAGTTGCTGTCCCCCAGTCGGTTGGCCACCTCCAGCGTCCCGATGACCGCCTGACCGGACCGCAGTGGCAGGACGATCACGTCCTTGACCCGGTGCGTCGAGAGCGGGGCGCGCAGGTCACCGTCGGTCGTCAGTCCGCGGCCGACGGCCACGGTGCGGCCCTCGTCCCGGGCCCGTTCCCGCAGTGCGGCCGGGGTCTTGGCGAAGTCGAGCAGACCGGGGGCGTCGTTGCGCGCGGTCAGCAGCACCTCGGGGTGTCTGCCCTGGGCGGGCAGCCAGAGCGTGGCGTACTCCGCCTGCATGAGCGCCCGCACGCGGCCCAGGAGGGCGTCGGGCAGGGTGCCGTACTCGCCGCTCTCGCTGACCGCGCGGCTCAGCTCGTACATGTCGGTGAGGGTGCGGTGCTGCCGGAAGAACTGCGCGTAGGCCCGGTAGACGAAGGCCAGCGCGACGAGCAGCGCCCCCAACAGCAGCAACGACCACCAGGTGGCCGCGATGAGGATGAGGACGATGATGCCGATGGCGATATTGATCATCGCTGCCAGGAGCCCCGGCATCGACTGTCGGATCGCGCCCCGGCCCGCCTGCCAGCCCTGCAGCAGCGTGTGCACGCCGGCGACCGAGGCCATGCTCAGCAGGTTCACCATGCTGGCCGCGAAGAACAGTTTGAGCCAGGTGGCCGGGCCGACATCCTCGACGGGCGGCAGGGCCTGGAGCACGAGGACGGCCAGGGACGAACCCGCGGCCGCGCGGCCCACGTTGAACCAGAACTTCGTCGGGCCGAAGCGGTGCCTGAGGTGCGACACGGCCGACGCGACCGTGTAGATCATGACAACCGTCAGCGGTTCGACGAGATAGAACGCCAGGACCAGTGGGATCTCGGTCAGCGTCACGCCGAGGGACTGCCGCCGAACGGTGAAGTTCAGTACCGGGATCCCGGCGGCCACCATGGCCACGAGAAGTGGCAGCGCGAGCGACCACCCGCCGAACGGCTGCGGCGCGACCAGGCCGACCACCGTCGTGCAGACGATGGCCACCAGGGCCAACGGTCCGGTGATCAGCCACGCGTATTCAGTCGAGCGGGGGCCGGTGGGGCCACGACCCGCCATCCCGTGCCCCCTTACCGGCCCGCCGGTGTCACGTCATCGAGCGGTGGTCACTCAACGAGGCGCGGGCATGTTCCAGATGATGTCGGCGGTCTGGAAATCTCCGGATCCCTGGAGGTCACCGACCAGGACGCCGCTCGCGAGAACGGCGAGCGCGAAAAGCGAGCCAAGCAGCCGGCCGGGCTTTCGACGAGACATGGTTGCTCCTGCAGGGGAAGTGTCACGGGGATGGTGGAGGTTCCACGATCGTGCCACAAGGCAGGTACCCAGAAAAGCGGTGCGCGTACCGCCGGGCCGAGCGTCGGCGACGTTGCGCCGTTCGGCCCAACGGCCACCCCGACAGAGCCCTGATCACGGGGCTGAGCGGGCACTGTGCACTTCGCACATTGCGGATTGCGACCTTCCACGCAATTCGGGGAAGGTCGGGAGTCCGGGCGCACCCGCCTTCACCGTGGGTGACCTCCTGCCCAGGAGGAGGCCCGACCGGACATCGACCACCATACTCGTTCTGCGCCAGCATGCCACAGCTTCTGCCGGCGGCCCGACAAACCTCGTGCGCGGACGGGACAGGCACCGGCCACCCCGCCCGGCCGAGGGGAGCCAGGGGAACCGGCGGGCACGTGCTGGCGACCGCGTCGCGGGCGTCGTCGCAGACCGCCCCGGTGGCGCCGTCGTGAGCCCATCCCCCCGGGAGCCGAATGCGGTGGTGCTGCTCGGTGGCCCGCCGGTACTGTCCGGGGCCGCCATGGAACCGAGCGGTGAGGTCGAGATGGGCAGCGGCGGCGGAACGACGGTGCTGTGGCGCCCCACGGGACAGCGGGAACTCGACCTCGTTCGCGAGACGGGTTGGCGCAGTTGGCCGGCACTCCCGCCAGACCGAACGCACTTCTCAACGGCTGGGCGCAGCCCGGACTCGGTCAGACGAACGCCAACGGCCCCTCGATCAGCATTCCTGCTGGTCAGGGGGCCGCTGGTGCTTTCGTCGGGTAGAGGATTCAGTGGACCTCGAAGCTGCGGGTGTCGCTGTAGCTGGCCAGGTGGTCGATGTCGGGCGGCATGTGAACCCGGTATTCGTGGGTGCCCTTCGCGGAGGGCTGGATGGCGAACGAGTAGGCGCCGGTCCACGACAACGCCGTGCTGCTCACCATGGACCAGCTTCCGTCCACGTAACGCTCCAGGCGCACCGTCTTGCCCGGGTGGGCCGGGGACACGCTGCCCGACAGGGTGACCGAGCCGCCGAGGGGCACGGACGTCTTCGACAGCGTGGCGGTGACGGTGGTCTTCACCCAGACCGTCGTGAGGCTGCTCTCCGAACCCAGGTCGGCCGTCGAGCCGCGGTACTGCCACTTGTAGTCCAGACCCCATGAGGGCATGTGGCTGTAGCTCGCCTTGCCTGAGCTGTCAGTGGTAACCGTGGTGATCAACGTCCACTGGCTGGTGCCCCTACGCCTGCCGTAGAGCCGCATCGGAGCGTCCGCGACACCCGCACCGGTGTCCGCGCGGACCGCCGCGCCCGACACCGTCACCGCCGACCCGTGCGCGAGCGACGTGACGCTGGCCGCGATCGTGGTCGTGCTGCCGAGCAGGGTCACACTCGGTGCGGCCGACAGCTTGCCGTTGCTGTCCTTGACCCACACCGCGAACGTGTACGTCGTACCCGGCGCCAACCCCGTCGCCGTGGCACTGGTGCCCGTGCCCCCGTACACCGCCGTGCCGGCGGTTGGTGACGACGGCGCCGTCGGGCCCGTGGCACCTCGCACGATCACCTGGTCCAGATCTGTGGTCGACGGCAGCGTCCAGGACAGCGTGGCCGAGCCGACACCACCGGTCGCCTTGAGATTCGACACCATCGGCGGGCCCTCGACGATGAAGCTGTACGTGGTGACCATGGAGGCGGTGCGGTCGGCCGTGAAGCTGCGGACGCTCAGGACATACCTGTCGGCGGCCGGCGGCGTCCAGGTCACCGCCGCGCTGCCATCGGCCTCGGCGGCAACGGTGCCGCTGCCCGCGGCAGACCCGTTGCTGACCCACCATTGGTACGAGGTCGAGCCGGGCATGCGCGGCGTGAAGCTGAAGGTGCCCGGGGCGAGGTGACCGCTGCCGGTCGCTGGGAAGTCGGTCGAGGCGACCCGGGGCCCGTCCGTCACGGTCCAGGTCACGCCGTCCGACTCCGTCTGCACGCCGGCGGCGTTGCGGGCGATGACGGTGACGGCCTTGTAGCCGCTTCTGGTCGGGGTGAAACTGAAGGTGGCGGTGCCGTCGGCGGCCGGCTTGACGACCTGGCTGCTGGCCTCGTCGTAGTGGAGCGTCGCCACGTAGTCGACCACGTTGGCCATCCGGCTGCGGGCCGTGAAGGTCGCCGGCGTGCCCAGGTCGGTGCCGCCGGTGCGGGTCACCGTCGGTGCCGCTCCGTCGACGGAGATCGGTTGCCAGCGCGGATGGGAGAGGGTGCCGTCGGCGCTCCGGCTCTGGATCCGCAGGCCGGCGACGCCGGTCTCGGTGGCCGTCCAGGTCAGGTCGGCGGTGCCGTCCGGCCGGGCCGGAACGGTGATCTTCTCGATCGGCCGCTGCTCCAGGCTCGAGTATTCCGCCCAGTAGACGTACGCCTCGACGTTCGGCATCCGGGGCGCGAGGCGGAGGGCGAGCGACGACCCGATGACCACGCTGCCGCGCGTGTCCCCGGTGATCGTCGGGCCGTTGTCGACGATGAACCGGTAGGCGCGGTCTGCGTGCGCCGTGCCGTCGCGCGTGACGCTGTGCACGTAGAGGGTCTGCCAGCCGCCGCGCGTCGGAGCGATCATGACCGTCGCCTTTCCCGCGGCGTCCGCGGGCACGGTTCCCGATGGTCCGCCCTCGTCGATCCGCCATGCGAACGACGCTGTGCCGGCGACCGTCGCGGTGAACTCGAACGCGCCGGGCACGCCGACGTTGTAGTCGAGGTCCGGAGCCAAGTCCTGGTACGCGGCAGAGAAGACCGACGGTCGGGTCTCCTTGACGTAGAACTCGTAGTGGGCCGGCTCTGACCGGTTGCCAGCCCGGTCGATGGCGTAGACGATGAGCGAGTGGTGGCCGGCAGCTCGCGGGCTCCAGCGGACGGCCGCCGGACCGCCGAGCCCTTCGGCGTTCACCGTGCTCTCCACGGGGTCTTCCGAGAGCTCGGCCGAGCCGAACTGGTAAAGGTAGCTGACGGTGTCGGCGGAGACCGGGGCCAGCGCGAACACGCCGGGGACGCCGATCGCGCCGCTGGCGTTGTCCCAGCTGCCCGCGGGATATTCGGCAGAGGTGACGGTCGGTGCCGGGCCACCGCTGCGGTCGACGGTGAAATGGCACGTGTCGCTCCACGCCGACGCTGCCGCGCCGTCGAGGACCCGCACCCGCCAGGCGTACGTGACGCCGTCGAGCTGCTTCGCATTGTCCTCGAGCTGGACGTAGACCTCGTTGCTCTGCTCGCCGACGGTGCGGAGCCACTGCTGCGGGTGCTCCGGGTCGGCCACGTCCCACACCTGGAAGTCGGCCTCGAGATGGGGGCCCGCACCCGTACGGTCGAAGGTGCCCCGCAGCACGACAGCCTGAGCGGCGTTGAGCCTGACCGGGCTCAGGTACGGCCCCGGTGCGGCAGTGGCGCACGACTGGTTGGCGGTCTTCAGGTCTGTGGGTGCGCCCGCAGCCGCGGTGGCCGGGGCCGCGGTGAGCCCCACGATCGTTCCGCAGCCAAGTGTCGAGGCCATGATCAGCGCCAAGGCACGCCGACGAGCGCGCGGAGCGTTACGCACGTGGTCTCCCCATGATTGACGGGTGGCGATTATCAGCCGCGAAGAGGATCGCATGGCGCCGCGACGGAGGGCGCCCCGGAGCCGTTGCCCGGCCAGCAGCGCAGGAGGTGCGGCACCGGCGACGTCCGGCAGGAATGCCGCTCTCAGCCGCAGATCCCCTTTTTCCGCGCCCCGGCCGCATGAAGGTGAGCGCGGGCGCCGGTCGAGTCCACGGAAACGTCCCAGCTGATACGCAAAGGCTCTGCCGTTCCCTCGTGGCGGGTAGGGGATTCGAACCTCTGTAGCTTTCGCGACGGATCACAGAGAGCGCGGGATCTTAGGCGCCGCATCGCCGGTGACCAGGCGCTTCTTGGCGTAGGAGCCGGGCCTAATGCTCATGCTCCCGCAATGTTCCCGCAGCCGGGAAGCCGGTCCAGCTTAGACTGCGGCCATGGCCTACCTGCCCGACACAAACCGCGTTCCAGTGATCCGCGCGGATTTCAGCGACGATGCGCTCTGGGCCCAGCTTCAGCAGGAGATCTCCAAGGAGACGGAAGAGGGCTTCGGAGCAAACGTCGAGTTTGTCGAGGATCCGAGGCTGGCCGCCTTCGATGTGTCGGCGCTGGTCCGCTCCTTCCCCCGCGCCTACCCCCACGAGTACAACCATCCGGTGGTGTTCGTCGTCGACGCGGTGACCGTCTCATCGCCGGAACATCCCAATCCTCGCCATTGGCCTCAACGAGCGAGACCCGGCAGAGCCGTTCCGGGTCGTGCCCGAAGAGTTGCACTCGATCGAGATCAACCTCTCGCTCTCCAACGTGGACTTTTCCGAGTTCGCGACGGCAGCGCACCGCAGCGACGGTGTCTACCGGCGCTGAGCTCGTCCGCGCACTGACCCCGCCCGGCCTCGACGGCGCCTCGCTGCCAGGCGCGCCGCAACAGCACGACAGGGATACTTCACACTCCGGGAGGCACGCCTCACCGCCACCGGTCACCCAGCGCGTCACCGATGCGGTCATTCACACCCCGTCCGCTCCCCCGTCGAACGGTTGCGGTGGGTGGGGAGCTGCGGCGGTGCCGGCGAGCCGCCGGAATGCAGAATCAACTGTTCCCCGCGCTTGTTCCCGTAACCAGCCACCGAGCGCCGGATCGGGCTGGACTCCGCTGGACTGAACGAGAACGGGCTCGGAATGCTTTTCCGCAGCTCACGGGGCCGTTCGTGCACCTGGGGGCGAGTAGAGGATTCGAACCTCTGCAGTTTTCGCGACGGATTTACAGGGCGCCAACGATCTTGGCCGGGGAAGCAGGCCCTAGCTGGGATTTCTTCCCCGCTGGCGCCGACCTACTCACCGACCCGCCCACCATCTGCCCATGCCCCTCGGCAGCTACCGCCATGGCGTAATCGCCTAGGTTCCGGCGCAGGCATCTGCCACGATCGTCCGCCCCTTACATTCCGCGCATGAAGTCAATCTGGTCCTCGACGTACTGGTCAACGATAGCCGCAACTCCTAAAACCTGCGCTTCGAGGCTCTCGAATTCATCTTCGATTCGAGCAAAGGCGGTGAACATCTTCAGTCGGTCATCCAGGCGCTCAATACGCGCCACACGCGCACGCCAATTCTCAAGGTCTCGCATGGAGAATTTCACCTTGGTCGCCAGCAACTCCTCATCGGAAGCAAGCGCGTTTTCGTCCGTCACGGCCTGGACCACATGAAGGGTATCCGCCACACTACGAGGACGGGCACTCTCCTCCGCGATGAACTTGAGCAGATCATCGATTTGATCGAGGCGGTCGCTCAGGTGCTGAATGAGCGCCTCGCGAACTGCGGGAAGGTCCAGCTTCAATTCACTCCGCAGCGCGTCGGCAATCCTTGGCATCACATCGTAGCCTGCATACAGCTCGCCGGGCTTGAGATACTTCTTCAACACTGCGGGAATAGGGGGCGAAATGGTCACGCCCGATGGCTGCCAGCGTCCGAACAATTCGCACGCAAGGTCGAAGTAGATCAGCACAGACGGCACAAGAGAGCCCGGCCGCAGCTTGTCCCTGTGATATGCCTCGTTCCGATATACATGGAGCTTACGTAACGCGAGGGCTACCGGCTCCTCAACCTTCCCCCTCTTAACCAGAAACTTCGCCTTTTCTTCGAAGAATCTATTCAGCTTATCAAACTGGCGTGGCGACACCCACATAGCTTCAGACTCTGCCAGCAACTCCGCAGTTTCCAGAACTAACGGCCTCGGCCTGCTTTGGCAAAGATCTATTGTGTTCTTGTGCATATCATTGAGCATCGTTAGTCGGTCAATCATCCGACTCATGATGACTTCGGCTGCGTTGTCAAGAAGAAGAAGCGCGAGACGCCGATGCGGTTGCGAGTCCAACTCGATCATCCGCTTTGCTTCCTCAAGCTGGACCACCAGGAGCGCAATCCTTTCCACCCACAGACCTCCCCTCTACCTAGTCCGACCGCGAGTCTCCCTCGAAGCCTTCCTGACCGCAATAGAATTCCGCTGTCCAAAGTGTCATGGTCGACTGGAATGAACTCTCGGGTCACCCACAACCTGATAGCTATCGCTGCGGGTAAAGACCCCAGATGTCCAGCGTGCCCACTACGGCGACACTCGAGTCTTGATCTTCAGCTGCATAGCCGCGCGGTCACGCAGAGCTGATCTCATCCGAGCGCTTCGCCGATCTTGTCGTTGATCATGTCATCTCCCCCGTCAATGCAGTTGGCGTAGACGCGGAGCAGGACGGCGACGCCGTGGCCCAGGCGGCGGGCGACCTCGGTCGGCGGGACGCCGGCATTCAGCCAGAGCGAGGCCGCCGCGTGCCGCAGGTCGTAGGGCCGGCGGACGAGGGGCGAGGCGACCTGCGATTCAGTCAGCGCCTTCTCGCGGGCGAGCTTCCACCACCGGTCGTAGACCGACTCGGAGAGTGGCCCGCCGTGCAGACCCCGGAAGAACCGACCATCCGGACCTACCCCGTGATTCTCGACGTGCGCGCACAGCAGCTCGACAAGCCGGGGCGGAATCGGGACCGTACGGGTCTCGGCCCTCCCCCGGTGTTTGAGTCCGCGCCGCTCGTGGGAGCCGCCGTCATCAGTCCAGTGCGAGCCGGCGCGCGGCGAGGTGCCGGCGAGCACTAGGCGGCCCCAGCGATATTCGATCTTCTCGTGGTCACAGGACCGGGAAGGCTTGACCGCCGCCAGGTCGTCGAAGTCCGCGCCGCAGCCGGCGCACCGGCCCGACAGGTCGCAGTCTTCCCGCCGTAGGTCGGCCGCTTCCGACGGACGCATGCCGGCGTAGTAGAGGCAGCCGAAGAAGGCCGTGACCTTGTCGGCGCGTTTGCCGAGAGATTTCACCGCCTCCAGCAGCGTGGCGACCTGGGCCGGGTTCGCCACCACCCGCCGGTCGATGGACTGGGCGACCTCGGGAGCGGTCCACTGCACCCGGTCGACCGGGTTGGAGTCGATCAGCTCCAGCTCGACGGCATAGCCGAGCACGTTGTAGAAGGTGGCCCGCTTCCGCTGGACGGTGGAGGCAGCCGCGGGCTTGCCGTCGAGGCGTACGCAGAGGCTGTCGAGGACCCGGCGGACCATCACGGGCGAGTCCAGCTCGACTACCGGCAGGGCCCTAATACTCCAGCCGCACCTGGTGGAGTCGGTGTCTTCGCTGGTAGTGGGCTGTTCTGGCGCGATACTGGTGTCGGCGTCGCCATCGTGACCATCGATGGATGTGGTCGAAGGGTCGGTTGGTGGTGATCAGGTGTGCCAGGAGACGGCGGACCTCGCCGAGGCTGAGGGGAATGAGGCTGTCATCGGATTCGGCGCCCCCTTTTTGGCGTGGGCGGCGGTGACGGCGAGGTAGGCGTGGCGCACAGAACGAGAGTTATGTGCCGGTACCAGGCGTCGTACCGGCGCACCTGATAGTGGTCCAGGCCGACTTCGGTTTTGGCGGTCTGGAAGCACTCCTCGACCGCCCACCGGGTCCCGGCGATGCGGATCAGATCCTCGTCGAGCGTCCCGGCTGGGCCGAAGCACAGGTAGTAGGCCAGGTCCGTGGGGTCGGTAATGCTGCGGCGGATCAACAGCCAGTGGCCGTAGCCGTCGCCAACGCCGGGCAGGGAGGCCACGGCCCAGTCGTAGAGCCGTGGCCTTTGGCGCCGTCGCCGCAGCTGCGGCGCTTCCACGCCAGCCTTGGCGCGGCGGCGGCGAGAACGTCCGGGCGGGAGTTGCCCACCGTGGTCGGGACCCGCTGGTTGCGGGGCACGGCCAGGACGTAGCCTATGCGCTGCTGCTGCAACCACGTCCGGAACTTCGAGTCCTGCCCGTAGGCCTCGTCCGCGGTTACCCATCTCGCCGGCAGGCCGGCGGTGATGGCGCGTTCGACCATCCGCAGCCCCAGCGCAGGCTTTGTGGCGAACTCGACGTTCGCGGCGATGCCGGCTTCCTCGCGGCGGGCGGGGGCGTCGCACCAGCTGCGGGGCAAATACAACTCACGGTCGATCAGCGTGCGCCCGGCCGGGCTGGCGTAGGCGAGGAACACCCCGAGTTGGCAATTCTCCGTCCGTCCGGCCGTGCCCGAGTACTGACGCTGCACCCCGGCCGACTTGATCCCCTTCTTCAGGAACCCGGTCTCGTCGACGATCAGCACCCCGTCGTCGTGACCGAGGTGCTCGGTCACGTAGACGAACAGGTCGTCACGAACAGCGTCCGGGTCCCACGCGGACCTGTTGAGCAGCCGTTGCATCCGGTCCGGCGTGGTGTCGCCGGCGGCCTCGGCCAAGGTCCAGCCGTTCTTGCTGGCCAGCGGCGTCAGCAACCCGACCAGATAGGTCAGCGCCTGCCGGCGCGGCTCCGCCCGCCCGAACCGGTGCGCGAACCGCGCCAGCAGATCGTCCAACCCTGCCCGCCAGCCCACGATCTCATCGATCAACATAAGCACGGGAGCCTGCCCGCCCTCCGGCAGACCACAACAGACAGACGGTGCGACCACGCCACCCATACGCCGAATAGGATCGACATCCGCAGCTGCACGGCCGGCATGACTCAGACGCCGATCATGCCCATGAGCTGCTTAAACTTCAGATCAGGCAAGTGCGGCTGGAGTACTAATAGTGCTTTGTTAGGTTGGGACGAGTTGGTGGCAGAGGGGGCAGAACCCGAGCCAGGTCGCGAGTAGGTACTGCAGTTGCCGCAGGATCGCGTAGAGGCTCAGGTCTGCCCCGTTGCTTTTGGGGATGCTGTCCGTAGTTGGGTGAGGAACAGTTGGGCGGCTGCGGCGAGGGTGACGTGGCGGTGCCAGCCGATCCAGGATCGTCCTTCGAAGTGGTCAAGCCCGAGGGCGGTCTTGAGTTCGCGGTAGTCGTGCTCGACGCGCCAGCGGCTCTTGGCCAGGCGGACCAGCTCGGCCAAGGATGTGTCGGCGGGCAGGTCGGACAGCCAGTAGTCGCTGGGTTCGTCCTGGCCGGGAGGCCACTGCACGAGCAGCCAGCATTCGGGCAGGACACCGTCGTCGCCGCGGTGGGGTCCGCGGCGGACCACCCGGCCGGCGGGACGCACCCGCAGGGCGAAGAAGTGCCCGGACAGCTCACCGACGGGCCGGTCCGGGCCGCGGTCGGGTGTGGATAGCCGGGCACGCCAGCGCACCAGACTTGTCGCGTCGGCGCCGTGGGCGAGGGCGAGGTCCTTTAGGCTGCGGGCCGGCTGCGGGTACTTCGGTGTGGGGTACTTACCGACGCCGGCGTAGGGGACCTCGACGGGTTGGGCGTCGCCGGGTTGCGCGGTGGTGGACGACGTGGTCGCCACGACGTAGGCAATGCCGCGTTCGGTCAGGCCTTGACGGAACTCGGCGACCTGGCCGTAGCCGGCGTCGGCGGTCAACAGCGGCGGACGCAGCCCCCATCCAGCCAGTTCGTCGAGCATTTCCAGGGCCATCAGCCACTTCGGCCGGTACCGCTCGGTGTCGGGGACCTTCGACGCCGCCCGCCGGCGGCGGATCTGCTCGATCTGCTCAGCGGGCGGCAACTGCTGGCGCACATGTGGTTTCTTCGCTCCGGCCTGGTCACGGGTGACCGGCTGCTGACGCAGCCTGCGGGCATGGACATTGGCCGGTTTGCCGTCCGGGCCGGGGACGCAGGTGTCGTCCCAGGACTCCGGCACGAACAGCCGCCAGTTCAACACCGCCGAAGCGGCGTCCGTCGCGGCGTGGACGCTGACGGCGATCTGGCAGTTGGCGACCTTCCCGAGGGTGCCGGAGTACTGCCGGGCCACACACGCCGACGCCTTGCCGTCCTTGGGAAATCCGGTGTCGTCCACCACCCACACCTGAGGTGTCACCAGGTCGATCGCGGCCGTGGCCAGCCGTCGCCGCACACCGGCGACATCCCAGGTGGAGGAGGTCAGGAACTGCTGCAACTGCTGGTGATCGACCCCGAGCCGTTCGGCCATCGGCTGCATCGACTTACGCCGGCCGTCCAGCATCAGCCCACGCAGATACCGCAGACCGGTCACCCGCTGATCCGACCGCCGCAACCCCGCGAAGATCCCTGCCGCGAAGTCCTCCAACCGCGCCCGCACCCGAACGAGATCCCGCTCATCCACCGCGGCAGCCAAACACCGCCACGACGCTCATACAAGCGACACGCCACAACGACTTAACAAAGCACTACTAACACTCCAACGTCACTTCGCCTGTCTGCGCTGGCAGCTGGATCAACAGGATCAGGCTTGGGGTGTTACTCGCCAGATTGGCCCTGCTGGGTGGCGAGGACGGCCAGGCGAACATAGGCCAGGGTGATAAATCGTTGCCAGCCGGACCAGCCGCGGACCTCGTAATGGTCGAGGCCTACCTGGCCTTTGCCGGTTTGGCCTAGCTCTTCGATGCTCCGGCGGGAGCCGACGACGGTGGCGAGAGTGTGCAGAGCGACTGGCGGGATGCCAGCACAGGTAGAAGGCCAGCTCGCTGGCGGTGCGATTGCGGCGGATGAGCAGCCACCGATTGCTCACCTGGCCGGGTGGCGATGCGATCCAGGCCCACAGGTAGTGGCGGCACCCTTCGCTCCCGGCCGCAACTGTGCTCCTGCCACTCGCGGGTGGGGATCCGCTCGGCGAGGTCGTCGTCGGCGCCGTAGAGTCCGTCCTTCGCCCCCACCTCGAAGCCATGTGACGTTGGAGTACTAGGGTCGACCTGTGGCATTGGAGTGGAAGTGAGCGCCTTCGTGGGCGCCGTGTCTGCGCGCGAGCCCCGGAACTGGCAGCGGTGCAAGGAGGCTGGGCTCTGGGGCGTACCCGGCCTGAGTCGCCCGGCACCGAGGGTGGCGCCTGGCGACCGCTTGTTCATTTGGAGAGGGCGTGCTGGCTTCGTCGCCGAGGTCGTCGTAACCGGTCCCGCCAGAGTTCCCCAGGACCGGAACGAAGTGCCTTGGCCGGGCGGGCTCGGGCGCTGGCGTTCCATTTTTCCGATTCGCGTCGTACGCGAAGTTTCCGAGAGCTACAAACTGCCGTTCGTCAGAGATCGCCAGGAGATTACTGGCATCTCATCGAACTCGCTGCGGTTCGGTCTAGTACACATCTCCGACGAAGCAGGAGACGCCCTCAGTGCAGCTCTCGCCGAGCGCGAGCCGGTGGCGGCACCCTAGACGCCCCCGCGACCACCCTTGCCGCCCTTCTTTCGAGATTTTTCGGTGCGGCGAGCGAACGACTCTGAACGCACCGCCTGCATCTCGTAATGTGCGCGCTCGCGTGCGCGCATCTCCTTGGCCGGACTGCGGTCGGCTACTGCTTCGTCATAGGTGAGAGTCGCCAAAGTCTCAACGCCTGTCTCGACCAGTACCTCATCGCCCGCGAGCACCGCGAACTTGCCGGTGTCCAGGCGCACGAGGCGGACACCGGACTTGAGGTTCTCACGCAAAACGTTCACGCAGTCTTGATACCAGTCACGTCGTACTCGAACAGCGCCTTGTTGGAGTTCCGCTTGCGGATGGTCTCCACCTTGACATCCGAGTAGCCGAGTTCGCGTAACATCGCGGCATACCAAGTGTGCGCAGGCACCTCGTGCTTATAGAAGGTGGAGTTTCCGACGATGTAGGAAACGCTGCCGCCCGGCTTCAGGTGCTTTGTGATGCTCTGGAAGTGGAGCCACATGTCGTGGTGGTACTTGTGGACATAGTTGGCAAGCAGCGGACCGTTCTTGCCGCCGTCTGCCGCAATATGCTCGCGAACCACTTTCATCGCCTCGTCGACCGGCGTCTCAACCTCTGGCTTCCATGTGTTGAGCTTGCTCGTGGCGGTGCCCCACGTGCCGCCGATGGCACGCCAATCAAGCTCGCCGGCATCGCTGGCTACGTCGAGGTAGCGAAGCCAATACATGTACGGCCGAAGCTCGCGAATGTAGCTCATCCGATTTACATATGGCGGTGAGGTCAATACGAAGTCCGCTGGCTCCAGGTCGCTTAGACCCGTCCGAGAATCGCCATGCCGAACGACCGCCGTGCCGGCGAGATCAAACCGCGCGGATTCGATGATTGTCGCCATCTCCGTGGCATAAGTGTCGAGCGCCTGCTCGATGTCATCCATTACGAACAGCACCTGCTCGGTCGGAGCTTCCTTGAAGGACATCGACTGATGATTGAAGGCCGCGTTGGAGCAGGAGATCAGCGACCGGCAGAGACCAATCTCGAGCAGGTCGCGGACTTGCCCATCGAAACGGTCGATCTCGTTCCGGAGTGCCTTGAGTGCGTGGAGGGCACCTGGCGACCACCACTTCTCAATCTTGAACAGGCTCGGCTGCCAAAGGTCGCTGTCCTCCTCGTGGGCCCGTGCCGCATCGAGCACGCTCTTCGCAGCGTCAGCGACTGCGAGGAGTGTGTCCTCCGTGTAGTTCGTCGTCTTGACCGTGCCGAGCCAGACTAGGAACGGGTTAATATCTACCGACTGCCCACGGTGGCCGAGCTCGGCAGCCGCGAGAGGCGTCGTGCCTGTGCCCGAGAAGGGGTCTGTAATGATGCTGCCGCTCGGCATGTGCGAGATGCGATCACGGACGAGACGCACGCCGTAGGCAGGCGTAAGGCGCAACCAGCCGTGCCGCCCTACACCCATGTTGGCGCGGAACGTCATATGCTCGTTGCGGCTGTGCGCCGCCCGCTTGATGATCGCCGTCATTTCGCCTCCAACAGTTGGCGGAGAATGCTCTCTACGCCCGCGCGCAGTTCAGTGGTGTTCCGCTGGAAGAAGCCAGCGAGGTCGTAGCCAACAACGTCCCGCAGGAAGTCGAAGGTGCTGTGTAGGGAGTCATTCGTGCCCACGGACCCCATGAGGACACTCCAGTTGCCCGTCAGGTACCGTGCGCGGACGACCATGTTGATCTGGGTACTCATGATTGCAAGGACGGGCAGATAGCCGTGGCCCAGTGCCTGCGCGGCGTTGGCGAGGTCAGCGTTCTGCCGCTTGGAGTCGGCACTCTTGTAGCCCTGTCGGACCTCGAAGACCGCACCCTTCAATGGGACGGAAATACCAAGCGCGGCACGCTGCTGCTCGATCCAATCGTCAACGCGATCTCTTGCCTCCGAGTCGGGAATGTCTCCGACTTCGACCCGTCCATCGAGCGACAGGACCCGCGCCTTCTTAGTCTCGTCCTCCGTCTCTGGAAGGATCTCGTACGACCACTTGACCTGGTCCTCAGACAGTGCGAGCTCGTCCTTGAGTACTTGTCGGAACATGCGCTCGCAGCCGATGCCGAGCTGCCGATAGACCGACGTCATGCCGCCCGCGGCTTTATGCGCAGCGAACATCAGGGGCGAGTCAAAGCCCATCCAGTGATACAGCGGGTCAGCGCCGTACAATGTGGTGAAGCTAGCAAGATCGACTTCGTCGCCACCTCCCATCTTGGGGAGGTAATCCGCCGAAGTGCGGAGTGGCACGAGCAAGATCTCTCGATACAGCCCGTCCCGCTCCTCAGTGCTCAACGCCATGGGATGGGAGCCTACGGCAAGGCTCCGACAACCTACGTGCACCCACGCCCATCGGGCATCCCAGACGACAGTAAGCCCGAATTAGGGACTTTCGCTTGTTCCGATAGGTTTTGACTTGCGGTGGCGGTTTGCCGGTGGCGTCCCTGGGTGGCTTGATTGCTGCGGGCCACCCTGCTGCGGGCAGAAGAGCTCACATTGCTGCCGATTTGCTCTGTTCTAGATCAAGGCGCCGCGCTCCGCGCGTCGCGGGGCTGTAACCCGGCCGGCGGCAAGCCGCCCCGGCCGCCTCCGGCGCCGGGGCGGAGAGCCACCGACTGCCGCCGGACCGCCGCCCCGAGTCTGCCGATCAGGCCAGCGGCACGATCACGGCCAGGCGGTACAGGAAGCCGAGCCAGTCGGCCTCGTCGACGGTCAGGGCTTCCGACTGCCGCGCCAGTCCAACCCGGGACTGGCTTGCCCCTGGTCCCTCTCCCACAGCCGGCGGCACCTCACCGCGGACCCCTCAGCCGACCGCCACACGCAGGGACTCCGCCAGGCCAGGCCCCAGCTACCACCCCCAGGGTGTCAGGCTCAGAAGAGCCCTCAGCGGACAAGATCGACCCGCCCACCATCTGCCCACAACCAGTCGTCAACGGCTGGACGCAGCCGGACTCCGCCAGACAAACGACAACGGCCCCCGATCAGCATTCCTGCTGGTCAGGGGCCGTTGGTGCTCCTGGTGGCGGGTAGAGGATTCGAACCTCTGTAGCTTTCGCGACGGATTTACAGTCCGCTCCCATTGGCCGCTCGGGCAACCCGCCAGGGCACCCCACCGCGTCGTAACGCGGCAGCGGAAGCAAGGATAGCGGCTCCCCCCGGCATCGGCGCAACCGGGTACCGTCAGGGGGTCGTACCGCTGGTCAGCGGGGGACGAAGGACCACAGACCGCCGGACAGCAGGAGCATGAGCATGGCAGCGAACCCGTCGTTCGACATCGTGAGCAAGGTCGACCGCCAGGAGGTCGACAACGCTCTCCGCCAGGCGGAGAAGGAGCTCGCGACGCGGTTCGACTTCCGGGGCACCGGCGCCGAGATCTCCTGGTCGGGCGAGGAGGCGATCAGCCTCCAGGCGGAGACCGAGGAGCGGGTGCGGGCGGCGCTGGAGGTCTTCAAGGAGAAGGTCATCAAGCGGAACATCTCGCTGAAGTCGCTGGACGCCGGTGACCCGCGCGCGTCAGGCAAGATCTTCAAGATCGACTGCAAGGTGATCCAGGGCATCGACTCGGACAAGGCCAAGGCCATCAGCAAGAAGATCCGAGACGAGGGCCCGAAGGGCGTCCAGGCCCAGATCCAGGGCGACCAGCTTCGGGTCACCGGCAAGAAGAGGGACGACCTCCAGGCCGTCATCGCGCTGCTCAAGGGCGAGGACTTCGGCGTCGCCCTCCAGTTCACCAACTACCGCTGACGGGCGCCCGGTCGGCCCTACCACGACAGGGCCGACCGGGCAGCGGACGGCCGACCCTGGCAATCCGGGGCGAGAGGGCCACGCCGGATCAGCGGGAGAAGACGAGCAGCAGCACCACCGTCAGGATCGCGCTGATGAGCAGCGAGCCGAGGCAGCCCACCCGGTTCGAGAAGAAGACGAACATTACCGGGTGGTACCCCTCCGACGCGACGGGAACCCCGTAGGCGTCAGGCGGGCAGCAGCTCTTCGGTGCGTACCGCCGTGGCCTCCGCGCGGGCGATGGGCCCGGCGGGCAGGGCCGCGACCCCGGCCCCGACGGCGACCGCGGCCCCGGCGAAGACGAACGCCCAGGGCACCCCGCCGGCGTGGTCGACGATCAGGCCGGCCACCGCGCCGCCGGCGGCGCTGGCCCCCACCGACATGGTCACCACCCAGGTGTACGCCTCGTTCAGCATGCTGGTCGGGGAGATCCGGCCGACCAGGGTGTTCTCCAGGGTGAGCGCGGGCGCGATCGTGGCGCCCCCGATCACCAGGGCGGTGCCCAGCGCCACGGGCGTCGGCATCACCGCGAAGACGGCGAAGCTGGCGGCCACCGCGCCGAGCAGCAGCGAGAACTGCCGGGTCATGTTCCGGGCCGGCTTGCGGACGCCGAACCAGAAACCGCCCACGGCGCTGCCGACGCCCCAGACGGCCAGCAGCACCCCGGCGAGGCTGTCGGGGTCGTCGGCGGTGTAGGCGGTGGCGAACGCCGGCACGGTCACGCCGGCCGCGCCGAAGGCGATGCCCAGGCTGGCGACGCAGAGCAGCAATGCCGGGAAGCCGGGCACGCGCAGCGGGCCGAGCCCTCTGGTCTGGTGCTCGCGCGAATGCGGCCGCCAGCCGCGCATGACCCGGCCGAGGGCCACCGCCATGGTGCCGACCAGGGTCACGACGGCCGAACCGACCAGGGCGGCCCCGGCGTCGGCGAACAGGATGAAGCCGGCGACCAGCAACGGACCGAGCACGAAGACGATCTCGAAGAGCGTGGTCTCGGCGGCGAGGGCGGTGTTGCGCAGGTGCCACCGGCCGGACGACGGCGAGGTCAGCTCGTTCCAGGCGCCCCGGATCGCGGCGGTCAGTGGCGGGTAGGTGGCGCCGGCGACCCCGGAGGCCACGAAGACCAGCGTCAGGCTGCCGGCGTCGGAGCGGGCGGACCAGAGCAGGCCGAGCAGGGCGAACGGGTGGGCGACGGCGGTGCCGACGAGCACCGGGGTGGGGCCGATCCGGTCGGCGATCCGGCCGGCCACGGGGCTGAGCGCGGCACCGGCGAGGGCGTAGATGCCCCCGGCGACGGCCGCCAGCGAGTAGCGGCCGGTGACCTGTTCGACGACCAGCAGCAGCGCCAGCGGCGTCATGCCGATCCCGAGCCTGCCGATGATGCCGGTGAGCAGCAGCATCGGCGCTCCGGGGATCCGCCAGACGCCCAGGTACTGGCGCAGTGCGGCCACGATCGACCTCCAGGGGATGTAACGAGCGGGGAACCTTTCGACCCTAACGCCGCCGGAGGCGTGGAAGGAACGGTTAACGCGCTCACACGGCGTTCCGCCCGTGTCCGGCGGACCGGACACGGGCGGAAAGGTGATCAGCGCCTCAGCGCTGGAACTGCACGGGGCCGCTGTTCGCGGCCATCCGCTCCAGCCGGGCGACCCGCTCCTCCATCTTGGGGTGGGTGGAGAAGAGCGCCGCCACGCCGCCGCCCCGGAACGGGTTGGCGATCATCAGGTGGGCGGTGCTGGTGAGCTGCCCCTGGGCCGGCAGCGGCCGGCGCTGGGCACCCATGTGGATCTTCTTCAGGGCGCTGGCCAGGGCCAGCGGGTCCTTCGTGAGCCGGGCGCCGGAGGCGTCCGCCTGGAACTCCCGGCTGCGGCTGATCGCCAGCTGGATGACGGTGGCCGCGATCGGCCCCAGGATGATGGTGAGCAGCAGCACGGCCGGGTTCGGGGAGTCCTCGTCGTCGCCCCCGCCCAGCGGGATGAACCAGGCGATGTTCGCCAGCATGGTGATGATGCCGGCCAGACCGGCCGCCACGCTGGAGATGAGGATGTCCCGGTTGTAGACGTGCGACAGCTCGTGCCCGATCACGCCCCGCAGCTCGCGGTAGTCGAGGACCTCGGTGATCCCCTGGGTGACGCAGACGGCCGCGTGCTGCGGGTTCCGCCCGGTGGCGAACGCGTTGGGCTGCGACGTCGGGCTCACGTAGAGGCGCGGCATCGGCTGCCCGGCCTCGGTGGCCAGCTCGCGGACCATCCGGTACAGCTCGGGGAACTGTGCCTCGCTGACCGGTTGCGCCCGCATCGAGCGCAGCGCGAGCTTGTCGGAGTAGAAGTAGGTGACGCCGTTCATGACCAGTGAGACGACGACGGCGATGACCAGGCCGCCACTGCCGCCGAACCAGTAGCCCACCGCCAGGATCAGCGACGTGAGCAGGCCGAGCAGCGCGGCGGTCTTCAGACGGTTGTGGTGCACGATCACTCCTTCGGTGCAGCACGGATCGCGCGGGATCCGCTGACCGGTTCAACAACCCGGTACCCGTCAACCATCCGTCTCATGGCTGTGAGTTGCCTGGGATGTCCGAAGTGCCCGTCGGGACTACCGCCCCGGAAGACGGGAAGACCGCCCGACGGAACCGCCGCGTCAGCGGGCGGCGACGTCGAGCACGAGCTGCGGGGCGAAGCCGAGCACCAGCGCCGCCGCCGTCGCCACGGCCAGCACCACGCCGACCGTCCGGGCCCGCACGGGGACCACGGCCGGGGTGCCGCCGGGCCCGACGCCCGGCGCGGCGGCACCGCCCACCGGTGCCGCCGGCGCGGCCCACAGGGTGGCGGTGAGGCGCAGGTAGTAGGCGAGGCCGATCACCGCGTTCACGGCCACCACCACGGCGAGCCAGCCCGCGCCGCCGTCCAGCAGCGAACGGACCACTGTGACCTTCGCGAAGAGGCCGGCCAGGCCCGGCGGCAGGCCGGCGAGCCCGATCAGCGCCAGCCCGAGCGCCGCCGCCCGCCACGGGTGTCGCCGGGCCGCCCCGCGCAGGTCGTCGACCGTGCCGCCGTCCGCGCCCGCCGGGCGCAGCGCCACCACGGCCGCGAAGGCCGCCAGCTCCAGCACCACGAAGAAGACGGCGTACGCCACGGCGGCCGCGTACGCGGCGGTGCGGGCGTCGGCGGTGCGACCCGAGGCCAGCGCCAGCGCGCCGAGCGGGGCGAGGATGTAGCCGGCCTGGGCGACCGAGGACCAGGCGAGCAGCCGGACCGTACGCCGCTGGCGCAGCGCCACCAGGTTGCCGACGGTCATCGTCAGCACCGCGAGCAGGGCGAGCACCGGGCCGGTCACGTCGGCCGGCAGCGCGTGCTGCACCACGGCGAGCAGGGCCACCACGCCGCCCAGCTTCGAGGCGGTGGACAGGTACGCGGCCACCGGCAGCGGCGCGCCGTCGTAGGCGGCCGGCGCCCAGGCGTGGAACGGCACCGCCGCCACCTTGAACGCCAGCCCCAGCACCACCAGCGCCACGGCGGCGGTGGTGAGCGGCAGGTCCAGCAGGTCCGTGCGGTCGGCGAGGATCGCGCCGATCCGGCCAAGGTGCAGCCCGCCGGTGGCCGCGTAGAGCAGCGCCGCCCCGAGCAGCGTCAGCGTGGTGGCGACCACGCTGACCACGAAGAAGGTGACGGCCGCCTCGGCGCTGGCCAGGCTGTCCCGGCGCAGCCCGACGAGCACGTACAGCGGGAGGGTGAGCGTCTCCAGCGCCACGATCAGGGTGATCAGGTCGCCGGCCGCGCCGAGCACCACGCCGCCCGTCATCGAGCAGGCGAGCAGGAAGCAGTACTCCCCCGCCGGCGACTGCCCCGCCCGCAGCAGCGGGCCGGACAACGCGAGCACGCCGAGGGTCAGCAGCGCGACGACGACGGCGACCAGGGCGGCCCGGCCGCCGAAGACGTACGAGCAGTCGGGGCCGACGCAGAACGTCCGCCGCTCGTCCCCGGCACCGACCAGGGCCGCGCCGAGCGCCGTGGCCGTCGCGCCGACCGCGGCCGTCGCCAGCGTGACCCGGGCACGGGCCACCAGCAGGTCGGCGAGCAGCACCAGCACGGCCGTGCCGGCGGCCAGGTACGCCGGGAGCAGCGCCACGTTGTCGACGCTCTGCACCACGCTCATGCTCATGCTGGCACCCCCTCACGTCCGTACCGCCGGCCCGGTTCGCTCACCGCAGCACCTCCACGAGGGCGTCGACGGGGGCCTCGGCGACGCCGAGCACCAGGGTCGGGGCCAGGCCGACCGCGAGGGCGAGCAGCACCAACGGCGCCCACGCGACCAGTTCCGCGCCGGCCAGGCCGGGGGTGAGCCGCCCGACCGCCGGACTGGGCCGCCCGTGCGTCACCCGGCGCAGCAGCCGCAGCAGGTACGCGGCGGTGAGCGCCCCGCCGATCGCCGCCAGCACGCCCAGGGTGGTCCAGAGCGCCCCGCCCACCTCCACGGCGGCGACCACGGCGAACGCCTCGCCCCAGAAGCCGGCCAGCCCGGGCAGGCCGAGCGAGGCGACGGCGGCGAAGCCGAGCAGCCCGGCGAGCCGGGGGGCGGTCTCCCGCAGCCCGGACAGCTCGTCCAGCGACCCGGTGTGCGTACGGTCCTTGATCGCGCCGGCGAGGAAGAAGAGCAGGCCGGTGATCACCCCGTGCGCGACGTTGCCGATCAGGGCCGCCTGGATGCCGGTGGTGGTGAGCGTGGCGACCCCGAGCAGCACGAAGCCCATGTGCCCGACGCTGGAGTACGCGATCAGCCGCTTCAGCTCGCGCTGCGCGAGGCAGACCAGCGACCCGACCAAAATGGCCGCCACCGCCAGCACGCCGAGCACCGGGGCGGCCCAGCGGGCGCCCTCCGGGGCCACCCCGACCGCGATCCGGACCAGCCCGTACGTGCCCATCTTGAGCAGCACCCCGGCGAGGACCACGCTGCCGACGGTGGGCGCCTGCGTGTGCGCGTCGGGCAGCCAGGAGTGCAGCGGCCAGAGCGGGCTCTTCACCGCGAAGGCCAGCGCGAGCAGCGTGAACGCCGCGAGCTGGGTGCCCCGCGACAGCCCCGTGCCGCCGGTGAGCGCCACCACGTCGGCCGTCCCGGCGGCGGCTACCACCACATAGACGCCGACCAGCAGCAGCACCGAGCCGAGCAGCGTGTAAAGGGCGAACTTGCGGGCCGCCCGCCGCCGGTCCGCGCCGCCCCAGCCGGCGATGATCGCGTACATGGGGAGCAGGACGACCTCGAAGAAGACGAAGAAGAGCACGAGGTCGAGGGCGAGGAAGGTGCCGAGGATGCCGACCTCGACGACCAGCAGCAGGGCCACCAGCGCCCGCCCGCTGCCGCCGTCGGGCACCTTCCACAGGGTGTAGGCGCAGCAGAGCAGGGTGAGCAGGGCGGTCAGCACGACCAGCGGCCAGGAGATGCCGTCCACCCCGAGGTGGAAGCGCAGGTCGAGGCCGGGCACCCAGGGCAGGTCGAGCCGGTGCCACGGGCGCACGGCGGGGGTGTCGGCCGCGTACGTGGTCCAGCCTCGGTCGCCGAGGAAGAGCAGCGCGGCGGCCACCAGGGTCAGCGCGGCGACGGCCGTGCCGACCGCCCGGGCCGCGCGGTCCCGAGGCGTCGCCGCCACCGCCAGCGCGCCGAGCGCCGGCAGCGCCAGCACCGCCACCAGCAAAAACTCCCCGAACGTCATGCCGCCACCTCGGTTCGCGACTGCGGGGCTCGCAAACCCGACTCACTCCTCGCGCTCACGGCACAACTCCGATCATGACGGCCGCCAGGCCGATCAGCAGCGCCCCGGCCAGCACGCCGACCGCCGCGCGCGGCAGCGCCGCGCGGTGCAGCGCCGCCAGACCGCCGCCGAGGCCGAGCGCGGCCCGGCCGCTGCCCTCGACCGCGCCGTCCACCACCACCTCGTCGGCGGTACGCGTCGCGCGCGCCAGCGCCTTCGTCGGGCGTACGACCAGGGCACGCTGGGCGTCGTCGAGCCGGAACGCGGCGGCGAAGACCGGCCGCAGCGGACCCAGCGCGGTCGCCGGATCGGCGGCCGGGTCCCGCCGCCAGCGCAGCCAGGCGAGCCCCGCCCCGGCGGCCAGCAGCGCCAGCGGCAGCAGCAGTTCCGGGCCGACGTGGACCAGGAGTCGCTCGCCCGGCTCGCCCGCGGTTGGCGCGAGCAGCAGCCGGCGGGCGAAGGCCCAGTCGAAGCCGGCGAGGCCGAGCAGGGCGGCCGGCACGGCGAGCAGCAGCAGCGGCCAGCGCATCACGGCGGGCGGGTCGTGCGGGTGGGCCAGCGGCATCCGCGCCTCGCCGAGGAAGGTGCGCAGCAGCAGGCGGGTGGCGTACCAGGCGGTGACCGCGACGCCGACCAGCCCGGCCAGCCAGACCAGCCAGCCGACCCAGGCCGGGGCCGGGCCGGACCCGTGCAGGGCGGCCTCTTGGGCGACGGTCAGCACGCCGTCCTTGCTCCAGAAGCCCGACAGCGGCGGCACCCCCGCCAGGGCGCCCAGCCCGACGACCGTGCACCAGAAGGTGACCGGCATGCCCCGGCGCAGCCCGCCCATCCGGGACATCAGCGTGGTGCCCACCGCGTGGATCACCGCGCCGGCGGCGAGGAAGAGCAGCGCCTTGAAGGCGGCGTGGGTGAGCAGGTGGAACAGCGCGGCCGGCGGCGAGCCGACCGCGAGCGCGCCCGTCATGTAGCCGATCTGCGAGACCGTCGACCAGGCCAGCACCCGCTTGAGGTCGTCCTGGGCGGTGGCGGCGAACGCGCCGAGCAGCAGGGTCACCGAGGCCATCACGCCGAGCACGGCCAGCGCCACGGGGGTCGCCTCGAACAGCGGGTAGAGCCGGGTCACCGCGTACACGCCGGCGGCGACCATCGTGGCGGCGTGGATCAGCGCCGAGATCGGCGTCGGGCCGGCCATCGCGTCCGGCAGCCAGGTGTGCAGCGGGAACTGGGCGCTCTTGCCGGCCACCCCGGCGAGCAGCAGCAGGCAGGCGGCCGTCAGCGTCCCGGTGGCGTGGTCGTGGGCGAGCACGTCGGCGACCCGGAAGCTGCCGGCCGAGACGCCGAGCAGCGCGATGCCGAGCAGGAAGCCGACGTCACCGACCCGGGTCACCAGGAACGCCTTCATCGCGGCGGCCGGCGCCTCGGGCAGCCGGCGGTCGTGGGCGATGAGCAGGTAGGAGCAGATGCCCATCACCTCCCAGCCGACCAGCAGCAGGATCAGGTCGCCGGCGACCACCACCAGCAGCATGGCGGCGGTGAAGAGGCTGATCTGCGCCGCGTACGGCGGGTAGCGGTGGTCGGTGTCGACGTCGTCGTGCGGGCCCCGGCGCAGGTAGCCGACCGAGTAGACCTGCACGGCCAGCGCCACCGCGGCCACCGCGACGGCGACCAGCGCGGCAGCACCGTCCAGCCGCACCCCGAGGCTCACCGTCAGCCCGCCCAGGTCCACCCAGGTGGTGGACGCCTCGGCGGGCCGGTCGAGGGTGACCAGCAGGGCGACGGCGAGCGCCAGCGCACCGGCGGCCCCGGCCACGCCGAGCGCGATCGCCACCCGCCGGGCCCGGTCCCCGCCGGTCCGGGACCCGTCGGCGTCGCGCGGGGCCGGCGGCAGCAGAAGGCCGAGCAGACCCGCCACCAGCGGTACGGCCGGCAGCAGCGCGCCGAGCAGGGTGGTCGTGCTCACCGTTCCACCTCCGGGCGCTCGGTCAGCGGCACCTCGTCGACGGCGACGGTGGTCCGCAGCCGGTAGAGCTGGAGCACGATCGCCAGGCCGACCCCGATCTCGGCGGCGGCCAGCACGATCACGAAGAGCGCGAAGACCTGCCCGCCGTGCGGCAGTTGCGCGCGCACGGTGGTGTCGGCGGTGACCAGGATCAGGTTGACCGCGTTGAGCATCAGCTCGACGGCCATCAGCACCAGCACCGCGTTGCGCCGGCGCAGCACGCCGTAGACGCCGAGGCCGAACAGCAGCGCGGCGGTGACGTACGGGATGACGGGTCTCACCGCGACCGCCCGCCGTCGTCGTTCGGGCCTCCGTCGGCGACGGCCGCGCCCGACCGTCCGGCGCCCGGGCCGCCGGTGCGGGGGGACCCGTCGGTCCCCGGCCCACTGGTCCTCGGCCGGCCGATGTCGGGGCGGGAGATCACAATCGCGCCCACCAGGGCGGACAGCAGCAGCACCGAGAGCACCTCGAAGGGGAGCACCCAGCTGCGGAAGATCTGGTCGCCCAGGCGTTCCGCGGTGCCCGCCTCGGGCAGTTCCACGGCCGTCCACCGGTACGCGTCGACCAGCAGTGCGGCCAGCCCGAGCCCGGTGCCGCCGCCGACCAGCGCCGCCGCCCAGCCGGGCCGGTCCAGGTCGTCGGAGGCGCCGATCGGTGCGCGGGTGAGCATCACCGCGAAGAGCAGCAGCACCACCACCGCGCCGACGTAGATCAGCACCTGCACCCAGGCCACCAGCTCGGCGGTGAGCACCAGGTACATCCCGGCCAGCGCGCCGAGGCAGAGCACCAGGTAGAGGCCGGCCCGGACCAGGTGCCGCGTCGCCACCACCAGCACCCCCGAACCGACCGCCAGCGCGCCGAGGGCGAGCAGCAGCACGTCCGCACCGGTCATGCGCCGGCCTCGGGCTCGGGGCGTACGGGCGGAGCGGCGGGACGGGCGGCGGGCGCGGCCGGGACTGCGGCCTTGCGCGCGGCGGCGGTCTCCTCCTTCGCCGGCTCACCGTTCGGGTCGTGCGCGGGCGGCGGCGGCACGGTGCCCATCCACTGCCCGAGGTGGTCCTTGTCGTGCAGCAGGTCCTTGATGTCGTACTCGGAGTATTCGAACTCCGGCGACCAGTAGAGGGCGTCGAAGGGGCAGACCTCCACGCAGATGCCGCAGTACATGCAGAGCGAGAAGTCGATGTCGAACTTGTCGAGCACGTTGCGCTGGCGGGGACGGGCGGCGCCGGGCACCGCCACCTCCTCCTTGTGCGAGTCGATGTAGATGCACCAGTCCGGACACTCCCGGGCGCAGAGCATGCAGACCGTGCAGTTCTCCTCCAGCAGCGCGATCACCCCGCGCGAGCGGGGCGGCAGCTCGGGGGCGACGTCCGGGTACTGCTGGGTGGTCGAGCGGCGCGTCATCGTCTTCAACGTGACCGCGAGCCCCTTCACCAGGCCCGCGCCCGGCAGGCCACGGTCTCCGCCGGCGCCGCCCGGCTCGCTGCGCTCGCTGCGGTCGGTCATGCCGACCATCCTGCCCTGTGGCCGCGGCGCGCGCGACCACCACCCGGGGTCTGCCGGCGGTACCGTGAGGCGGGGAAGAACGACGCACCGGAAAGGGCTCGCCATGACCGCCGTGCTGCGGGGCGACCATTCGCCGCCGGGCGGCTGGACGGTCGACGACCTCGACCGCCTGCCCGACGACGGCCGCCGCCCCGAACTCCTGGACGGAACCCTCATCATGTCGCCCTTCCCCACGCGACTCCACCAGTCCATCGCACTGATGCTCGGTGCGGCTCTTCAGGAGAGCTGCCCCGCCGACCTCGACGTCACGCAGGGCGTCGAGGTGCGGCTCTCCCGCACCCGGGCCTTCATCCCCGACGTGCTGGTCACGGAGCTGGACGCGGCCTCGCGCAACCCCTCGCACTACCGGCCCCAGGAGGTGATGCTGGTGGTCGAGATCGTCTCCGAGGGGTCGCGGAGCATCGACCGGGTGCTCAAGCCCGCGCTCTACGCCGAGGCGGACATCCCCTACTTCTGGCGGATCGAGACCGAGTCGGGGATCGTCGTGCACGCCCACAAGCTCGACCCGGCCAAGCGGGTCTACGTCGAGCAGGCCCGGATGACCGACGGCATCCTCGTCCCGGAGCCGTGGGAGATCGACATCCCGCTCGCCAGGATCACGCCCCGGTCGCGCTGATCCCGCCCGCCGCGGGCGGGAGCATCTCGACGCCGAGCTGCTGGAGGAGCTGGAACAGCTCGTTGCAGCTCCACACGTCGATGATCCGGCCCGCGTCGTCGAAGCGCAGGAAGCTCGCCCCCGAGTAGCTGACCACCTGCCCGGTCGGCGGCACCGGGCCGAACGGCCCGGCCTGGGTGCCGGCCGCCCGCCAGTGCACCGCCACCCGGTCCCCGGCGGCCACCACGTCCACGATCTTGTAGCGCAGGTCGGGGAAGGCCGCGCGGCGTTCCCGGTGCCACGCCAGCGTCGCCTCCGGGCCGGCCCCGCCGAGCCCCGGGCACTCCGGCCCGACCAGTTCGTACGCGGACTCCTCCCGCCGGGCGTTCCACACGTCGGCGATCAAGCGCCGGGCCGCCGCCTCCACATCGATCATCGCGGCAGCCTAACCGGCGGCCGGGGCCGAGCTCGGGCGGCGGAGTCGGCACTCGGCGCGCCGGAGGGCGGCGCAGCCGCCATGATGGGACGAGGGACGGGCGACGGCGGAGGGGCGGGCATGGGCGGCACGACCGAAGGCGGCACGACCGGAGGCGGCGCGGCGGGCGGCGGCGCGGCGGCACACGCGGGCGGCACCGCCAGCGGCGGCGACGAGGTGCTGATGCGGACGGGCGGCAGGTACGTCGAGCCGGGCCGCGAGTTCACCCGGGACCAGCGCTACATCGCCACCCGGATCACGGCCGACGCCCGCGACGGGTGGCCGGTGGAGCCCGGCCGGTACCGACTGGCGGTCAGCCGCGCCTGCCCCTGGGCGAACCGGCTGATCATCGTCCGGCGGCTGCTCGGGCTGGAGGACGCGATCTCGCTGGCGGTGGCCGGCCCGACCCACGACAAGCGGAGCTGGACGTTCGACCTCGACCCGGGCGGGCGCGACCCGGTGCTCGGCATCGAGCGGCTGGCCGAGGCGTACTTCGCCCGCTTCCCCGGCTACGAGCGGGGCATCACCGTGCCGGCGATCGTGGACGTGCCGTCCGGTCAGGTGGTCACCAACGACTTCGGGCGGATGAGCCTCGACCTCTCCACCGAGTGGACGGCGCACCACCGCGACGGGGCGCCCGACCTCTACCCGGAGCGGCTGCGCGACGAGATCGACGAGGTGAGCGCGCTGCTGTTCCGGGACGTCAACAACGGCGTCTACCGGTGCGGCTTCGCCGGCGACCAGGCGGCGTACGAGAAGGCGTACCACCGGCTGTTCGACCGGCTGGACTGGTTGGGCGAGCGGCTGGCGGGGCAGCGTTACCTGGTCGGGGACACCATCACCGAGGCGGACGTGCGGCTCTTCACCACGCTGGTCCGCTTCGACCCGGTCTACCACGGGCACTTCAAGTGCAACCGGAGCAAGCTGACCGAGATGCCGGTGCTGTGGGCGTACGCCCGGGACCTGTTCCAGACGCCGGGCTTCGGCGACACAATCGACTTCGACCACATCAAGCGGCACTACTACGAGGTGCACCGCGACATCAACCCGACCGGGATCGTGCCGCTCGGCCCCGACCTGGCGAACTGGCTGACCCCGCACGGCCGGGAGGCCCTCGGCGGCCGTCCCTTCGGCGACGGCACCCCGCCCCCGCCGCCCCCGCCCGCCGAGCGCGTCGACCCCGCCCACACCCCGCTGCGCTGACCGCGCTCCCTACAGCGCGACGCGGACGGCGGCGGTGAGGACCAGCTGGCCCAGGGAGACGGGGACCAGGACCAGCCAGCAGAGGCGCTGGAGCTGGTCCTCGCGCAGGCGGGGGTAGGACACCCGGAGCCAGATGATCAGGAACGAGACGGCGAAGACCTTCAGCAGGGTCCACAGCCAGCCGAGCTGCGCGTCGGCGAACGGGCCCTGCCAGCCGCCGAGGAAGAGCACGGTGGTGAGCGCGGCGATCACCACGATGCCGACGTACTCGGCGAGCAGGAAGAACGCGAACCGCAGGCCCGTGTACTCCGTCATGTAGCCGAAGACCAGCTCCGAGTCGGCGACCGGCATGTCGAACGGCGGGCGGCGGATCTCCGCGAGCCCGGCGAGGAAGAAGACGACCATGGCGGGGGCCTGCCAGAGCAGCCACCACGGCTGCCACGCCTCGACGATGCCGGAGAGGCTGAGCGTGCCGGCCGCCATCGCCACCGACGCGGCGGCCAGGACCAGCGGCAGCTCGTAGCCGAGCAGCTGGGCCGCCCCGCGCAGGCCGCCGAGGAGGCTGTACTTGTTGGCCGACGCCCACGCCGACATCAGCACCGCCACGACGCCCACGCCCACGACGGCCAGCACGAAGAACAGGCCGATGTCCAGCGGCTGCCCGACCAGGTCGTCCGGGCCGAGCGGGATCACCAGCAGGACCAGCAGGTAGGGCACGAGGGCGACCGCCGGGGCGAGCCGGAAGACCGCCCGGTCCGCCTCCCGGGGCGTGACGTCCTCCTTCTGCACGAACTTCACGCCGTCGGCGACGAGCTGGGCCCAGCCGTGGAAGCCGCCCGCGTACATCGGGCCGAGCCGACCCTGCATGTGCGCCATCACCTTGTGCTCGGCCTGCCCGACCAGCAGCGGCAGGGTGAGGAAGGCGACGAGCACGCCCCCCACCCGGATGACCAGCTCCAACCACAGTGGCATCAGGGCGTACCTCCGTCGTCGCCGGAACCCTCCGACGCGGCCGGCCCCTCCGGCGCGGGCCGGTCCGCCGGGTCGGAGCGGGCCGGCCGGCCGCCGGGCGCGGCGGGCGGCGGAGCGGCGTCGGCGGGCCGGCCGGCCGCCGGGTCGGCGGGCCCGGTGGCCGCCGGATCGGCGGGCCCGGTGGCCGCCGGATCGGCCGGTGCCGGGCCGTCGGCGGTGGCGGCGGGCCGGGCGGTACGGGGTGGGCGGGCCCCCGGGGCCGGCCGGGCGGGCCGCTCCCGGGCCGGGCGGGCCGGAGTGCCGCCGCGCGGCCCCTCCCCGACCCCGCCCGCGCCGGCAGGTGTCGGCGTCGTCCCCCACTCCCCCGGCGCGGGTACGCCCGGCGGGCGGATCGGCCGACGCCCGCCGCCGGCCTCGGACTCGCCCGGTTCCTTCGCGCCCGGCCAGGGCTTCGCCACCCGGGAGGCGAGCACGAACTCCTTGCGCAGCGGGTGCCCCTCGAACTCGGGCGGCAGCAGCAGCGGCGCCAGCCCGGCGTGGCCGGGAAAGTCGATGCCGAACATCTCGTGCGTCTCCCGCTCGTGCCATGCGGCACCTGGGTAGACGTCGACCACCGAGGCGACCGCCGGGGCCTCCCGGGGCACCCGGGTGCGCAGCAGCAGCCCGTGCCGGCGGGTGGTGGACCAGAGGTGCGCCACCACGTCGAAGCCGCCGGCGAGCTCGTCGACGGCGGAGAGCCAGTCGAAGTAGTCGCAGGCCAGCTCGGCGTCGTCGCGGGCCGCGCGGAGCGCGTCCGGCCAGTTCGCCGGCGGTACGTCGACGGTGGCGCGGGCGTGCGCCTGGCCGCCGGAGACCGACGCGGTCACCTCGGCGGGCGCGAGCAGCGCCACCATCCGCTGCCCGACCTCTTCCGGAGTCATGCCGCTGATCCTAGGTGCTGCCCCGCGCCCCCCACCCAACCGAACGCCCCGCCGGCTTCCGCCACCCACCCTCGCCACCCGTTCGATCATGCAGTCGTGGTGCCCGGTTCAGCCCGGTACGCGACCTCCGTCCCCCACCACAACTGCATGATCGCCGGGGCGGGGAGGTCGGGCGGATCTGGGGCTTTGGCGGCGGGGGGACGGGCGGCGGGGAAGGATGAGGTCGTGCGCGCTGTGACTGTCAAACCGGGTGTCGCCGACTCCCTGCGGCTGGTCGACGATCATCCGGAGCCGCCGCCCGAGGAGGGCGCGATCCTGGTCGAGGCACTGGCGGTGGGGATCTGCGGCACCGACCACGAGATCATCGCCGGCGAGTACGGCGAGCCGCCGCCCGGCGCGGACCGGCTGGTGCTGGGGCACGAGTCGCTGGGCCGGGTGCTGGAGGACCCGTCGGGCACGCTGCAACCCGGCGACCTGGTGGCGGGCGTCGTCCGGCACCCCGACCCGGTGCCCTGCCCGAACTGCGCGGTCGGCGAGTGGGACATGTGCCGCAACGGTCGGTTCACCGAGCACGGCATCAAGGCCCTGCCCGGCTTCGCCCGGGACCGCTGGCGGCTGCAGCCCCGGTTCGCCGTGGGGCTGGACCGGGCCCTCGCCCCGGTCGGCATGCTGCTGGAGCCGACCAGCGTGGTGGCAAAGGCGTGGGAGCACATCGAGCGCATCGGTGCCCGCGCCGAGTGGCAGCCGCAGACCGTACTGGTCACCGGGGCCGGGCCGATCGGCCTGCTGGCCGCGCTGCTGGCCACGCAGCGCGGGCTCGCCGTGCACGTCCTGGACCGCAACACCACCGGGCCGAAGCCGGACCTGGTCCGGGCGCTCGGGGCGACCTACCACACCGTGCCCGTCGGCGAGCTGGACTTCGAGCCCGACGTGGTGCTGGAGTGCACCGGGGCGCCGGTCGTCGTCCTCGACGTGATGTACAGGGCCGCGCCGACCGGCATCGTCTGCCTGACCGGCGTCTCCAGCGGCGGGCGGACCATCGACCTCGACGCCGGGGCGCTCAACCGCGCGCTCGTGCTGGAGAACAACGTGGTGTTCGGCTCGGTGAACGCCAACCGCCGGCACTGGGACCTCGCCGCCGCGGCGCTGGCCCGCGCCGACCGGTCGTGGCTCGACTCGCTGATCACCCGCCGGGTGCCGGTGGAGGCGTACGCCGAGGCGTACACCTCCGAGCCGGACGACATCAAGGTGGTGCTGGAGTTCGGCTCCTGACTCTCGCTCAGAGGCCGGGCAGCCGGCCGTTGCGGAACAGGTCGACGAAGAGCTGGTGGTCCTGCCGGGCGCGGACGCCGTACGCGTGGGCGAAGCCGACCAGGTGCGCCACGAAGCCCGCCTCGTCGGCGTCCACCGCCGCGACGATCGCCTCCTCGGTGGAGTAGTCGACCAGGTCGTGGCTGGACTCGTCGTCGGCCACCGAGTGCATCCGGGCGACCGCCCGGCCCAGGTCGGCCAGCACGCCGGCCAGCTCCTCCGGCTCGTTCACGTCGGCCCAGTCGAGGTCGGCCGCGTACGGGGAGACCTCGGCGACGAGCTGGCCGGCACCGTCCAGCTCGGTGAAGCCCAGCCACGGGTCGGCGTGCGCCTGGAGTGCGCGCTGCGACTCGGCGGTGCGGTGCCCCTGGTGCTGGAAGTAGCCCGCGACCGTCTCGTCGGCGATGTGCCGGGCCACCGCCGGCACCTGGGCCTGCTTCATGTAGATGACGACGTCGTTCTCCAGCGCCTGGGTGTGCCCCTCCAGCAGCAGGTTGTACGACGGCAGCCCGGCCGAGCCGATGCCCACCCCCTTGCGCAGCACCACGTCCTTGATGTGCGTGGCGACGGGACGGAACTGGGCGGAGGAGGCGGGCAGCGTGCCGAGGTAGTTCTCGAACGCGGCGCAGACCCGCTCCCGGGTCTCGGCGTCGATCTCGTAGACGCCGTCGCCCAGCGAGAACCGGCGCTCGTAGTTGTCGATGGTGGTCTGCGTGGCGAGCAGGTCGACCCGGGTGTTGAGCCGCGCCTGCTGGAGCACCCGGCGGAGCACGCCGTCGGCGTTGTCCAGGGTGATCGAGCCGATCGCGTCGTCGCCACCGGCGGCGATGGCGCGCAGCTCGGTCAGGTACGACCCCGCGAAGCCGGCGACCAGGTCGCTGATCGCCCGGTCCGAGAGCGCCTTGGCGTAGCCGAGCAGCGCCACGCTGGCGGCCAGCCGCTTCAGGTCCCAGCTGAACGGCCCCACGTACGCCTCGTCGAAGTCGTTGACGTTGAACACGAGCTGCCCGGACGCGTTCATGTACGTGCCGAAGTTCTCCGCGTGCAGGTCGCCGTGGATCCACACCCGGCTGGTCCGGTCGTCGAGGAACCGGTCGTCGGCGAAGTCGCCGACCTGGTCGGCGTAGAAGAGCGAGGCGCTGCCCCGGTAGAAGGCGAACGGCGACGCGGCCATCTTGCGGAACTTGCGCCGGAAGGCGGCCGGGTCGAGAGCCATCGACGCGCCGAACTCCTCGGTGAGCACGTCGACGATGTGGGCGGAACGCTGGTCGGCGGAGTGGTTCATGGTGCGCAGGCTAGCCCCCGCCGGCCAACCGGTGCCCTCGTCCGACCGGACGGTACGGCTCAGGGGGTGGGCGGGCGGACCGGCGGGGCGGTCAGCGACTCCGCCGAGCGCGGGAGCACGCCGGTGGAGCCGGCGTCGGCCGGCGGGGCGTCGACCGGCGGGGCGAGCGCGTCCGGCCGGGGCACGCCGCCGATCCCGGACTGCTCGGCGGCGATCTTCTCCTGGAGGCGCAGGATGCCGTGCAGCAGCGCCTCGGGCCGGGGCGGGCAGCCGGGCACGTAGACGTCGACCGGGATGAGCTGGTCGACGCCCTTGGTCACCGAGTACGAATCCCAGTAGGGGCCGCCGCAGTTGGAGCACGCGCCGAACGAGATGACGTACTTCGGCTCGGGCATCTGGTCGTAGAGCCGCTTGATCGCGGGGGCCATCTTGTCGGTGACCGTCCCGGAGACGACCATGAGGTCGGCCTGCCGGGGCCCGTGCGCGAACGGGATCACGCCGAGGCGCATGAAGTCGTGCCGGCCCATGCTGGTGGCGATGAACTCGATCGCGCAGCAGGCCAGGCCGAAGTTGAAGACCCAGAGCGAGTAGCGGCGGCCCCAGTTCAGCACGAACCGGATCGGCTCACCGAGCACTCCCGGCACCTGCACGACCGCCCCCTTCCCGAGCACCGCCACCAGTCAACCACAGCCGCCGTCGACGCCGGCCGGTCGCTCGGTCCGCGCCGCCCCGGGCGCAGCGCTGTCGGGTGAGCGACACCGGTTCATGTTCATCGGTCGCAACCGCTCCCGGCGGTGAGGGGTGTCCTACCCGTGACACCGCCCGCCGGCGCGAAGGCCGCGGGCGGAACCACGGGGATCTGGAGGACACGCACATGGCACGTACCATCGCCCGCCGGCTCGCTGCCGGCGTCCTGGGCGCGGGGCTCGCCCTGCTCGGCATGGCGGCGCCCGCCGCGCAGGCCGCCGCGCCGGCCGACACGTCGGTGTCGGTCGGCCGGCTGGTGCTCAACCCGACCGACCGGGGGTACGTCGGCAGCCTGCCGGTGACCGTCGACTACCGAGGGGAGCAGCCGGCGTACCTCAACCTGACCGTGACCGAGCCGGTGCCGGGTTCCAACACGGGCATGACCCCGTCGGCACCCTGCGCGTACGGTCGCGAGCAGCCGCTGCGGAACGTCCACTGCACGGTCCCGGGTGACGCCCTGCAACCCGGTGAGCAGCGTCGGTTCACGATCGAATTCCAGGTGCTGACCACCCCGCAGGCCCACGCCATGTCCACCCCCGGCGGCCGGGTGACGGTGGAGACCGGGGACGCGAACCCGGCCAACGACAGCCGGGCGTTCGACACCCTGTTCCGTTCCACCTCCGGTTCGCTGCGCCACCCACGGCCGTACGTCTGGGACACGCGGACCGACGCGTCGCTGACGGTCGGGCCGGCGGCCGTCCTCGCCCGGCAGGGGGACGGCAGCTGGCTGGGCCGGCTGCCGGTGACCGTGCGGGTCGCGGGCGACGCCGCGCACGACGGGTACTCGCTGGACCCGACGCTGCCGGCCGGGGTGCACGTCGCCGGCATCGAGCCGGTGGACGTCTGCACCGGCACCTGCTCGGTGCCGGGCGGGCGGTTCATGCCGGGTGAGGAGCGCTCGGTCTCGCTGCTGCTCCGCGCGCCCGCCGAGGTCACCCCGGGCGACCTGGGCACGGGCTCGGTGCGGCTGTACGCGATGTTCGGCTGGAACAACGAACTGGTCGACGTCGACCCGGCCGACAACACCGCCGCGTTCACCGTCAGCGCCGCCGGCTGACGAACCACGAATCAGGCGGACGCGCGGCCGTGGGTGAACCCCACGGCCGCGAGCCGTTTCCCGCTCGACCCGTCGGTGGCCGCCCGCCGTCGGATCCACGACCGCGCGGGCCGCAACCGGCCACGGCCCGGTGGAGTGTTACCGCCGCCAGACACCCACGGTGGCTCGAACGGGGAGGGACAGTGACAGTGACGATGGGGGCCCGCGCCAACGAACCACCTCCGACGGTCGACGCGCCGGCCGGCGGGAGCGGGGCGGCGATCACCTTCGACGACTTCTACCACGCGCACTTCCGTAGCGTGACCGCGCAGCTCTGCGCGTACACCGGAGACCTGGGCCAGGCCCAGGACCTGGCCCAGGAGGCGTTCTGCCGGGCGCTCGCCCGGTGGGACCGGCTGGTCCGCTACGACGACCCGGTGGCCTGGATCCGGCGGGTGGCCTGGAACCTCGCCCGCAGCCGGTGGCGTCGGCTACGTACCGCCCGCAGCCACCTGCTGCGGCAGCGGCGGGTGGAGACGCAGGTGCCGGGCCCGACGCCGGACCGGGTGGCCATCGACAGGGCGCTCGCGGCGCTGCCCGAGAAACACCGCCGGGCCGTCGTCCTGCACTATCTCGCCGACATGTCCGTCGCCCAGATCGCCGTCCAGGAGGGGGTGGCCGAGGGAACGGTCAAGTCGTGGCTGCACCGGGGCCGTGCCGTCCTGGCCACCCTGCTCGACGAGAACCCGGAGGGAGTCGGTCATGCCTGAGCAGGACCCGCTGCGGGCGCGCTTCGCCGCGTACCGCGGAGACGTGACGGACCGGATCGACGGTCCGGGCCCGGACGCGGCCCGGCGTACGCTGCGGCGTCGCCGCCGCGCCACCGTCGCGACCGGGGCGCTCGCCGTCGCGCTGGTGGTGACCCCGATCGCCGCCGTCGCGGCGCTGCGGGAGACCCCGCCGCCGCCGGGACCGCCGGCGGCCACGCCGACGGCCGGCCCGACCTGGTCCCCGTCGCCCGAGCCCTCGCCCGACGCGTCGCGGTCACCGTCGGCACCGACCGCGCCGGACGGCCGGATCACCGAGCGGCAGCTGCGCGCCGCCGCGCTCGATCTGCCGGCCTGGGCCGGCCGCAACTGCGCCGACACGACGCGGATCACCCTGCTGCCGGCCACCACGACGGAGGTGGACCGGCCGTACCTGATCAGCGTCACGCACGGCGACGTCGACGCCGACGGTGCCACCGAGACGCTGGCCCTGCTCGGCTGCCGCATCGGCGAGGCGTCGGCGAAGCAGGTGGTCACCTTCGACCGGGACGCCGCCGGGCGGATCGTCACGCTGGGGCGGGTGGCCCGGACGCACGAGAAGGGTGACGGCGGCTTCGAGGACGTCCGCGCCGTCGCCGTGGCCGACGGGAAGGTCCGCGTCCAGGTCGCCGACATACAGCCCTGTTGCAGCATCCCGGCGTACTGGGCGCGACAGCAGTGGCGGACGTACGGCTGGGACGGCGAGCGGTTCGCCCAGACCGGCGGTCCGACCACCTGGGGCCGGGACTCCCGCCTCACGGACCTCGCGATCTCCGCCGGGCCGTTCGTCCTCGGACCGGCGGACGAGCGCGGCCGGCGGCAGGGCACGGTGACGTTGACCGTGACCAACCGGGGACCCCTGGACGCGGACCGCGTCGCCTTCCGACACATGGAGGCCTTCGGCACGCCCGACGGCGGCGACTGGGACCGGTGCGAGCCGGCCCGCGAACAGCCGGAGTGGCCGTCGTGCCTCACCGAGGGGGTGCCGGCCGGGGAGCGCCGGAGCTGGACCTTCCGCTTCCGCCTCGGGCCGGAGGGCCTCGACGCGGATCCGTCGGTCTGGCTGGTCCACTACGGCACCGACCACCGCTACTGGCCGGACCTGACCCCGGGGGACAACCAGGTCGACGTCCGCGTGGACAGGTGATCCGGCGGCGGGGGGCCCCCCCCCGCGGGGGCGCCCCCCCCACCAACAAAGAAGAGTGAAAAAAAACCAACCAGACAAAAAAAAAAAAAAAACAAACGAAAAA